>CANJBL010000001.1 GCA_947472795.1 Fidelibacterota bacterium
GCTCAGCAGGCGCCTTCGTGGTCATGGGTTTTGATCTCATCTTCGTTCCTCCGTCACTGCGATGAGACCAAAACCCTCCTTAACTCACCACCCCAATTCGGTCCCATAGGCGCTGACGCCGTACAAGCACCGCCAGAGGGTGCCCCGCGCAGGACGACGAAGCGAAGCCCTGCTGCACCTCTCACTCCCACTCAATCGTCCCAGGCGGCTTTGACGTCACATCGTAGGTGACGCGGTTGACGCCCTTCACCTCGTTGATGATGCGGTTGGCCACGCGGCCCAGGAAGGTCATGTCGTAGGGGTAGAAGTCGGCGGTCATGCCATCGGTTGAGGTGACGGCGCGCAGGGCAACAGCGTAATCATAGGTGCGGCCGTCGCCCATGACGCCAACGGTGCGCACAGGCAGCAGCACGGCGAAGGCCTGCCAGATGGCGTCGTATAGCCCAGCGTTCCTGATCTCTTCGAGGTAGATCGCATCGGTCTTGCGCAGAATGTCGAGGCGCTCGCGCGTGATCTCCTGCCCAGGAATACGAATAGCGAGGCCAGGACCCGGGAACGGGTGGCGGCCCACCATCTCCTCGGGCAGGCCCAGCTCGCGGCCCAGCTCGCGCACTTCGTCCTTGAAGAGTTCGCGCAAGGGTTCCACCAGCTTCATGTTCATGCGCGCGGGCAAGCCGCCGACGTTGTGGTGGGATTTGATGGTGACGCTGGGCCCGCCGTGGAAGGAGACGGACTCGATGACATCCGGGTACAGCGTGCCTTGGGCGAGGAAATCGGCGCCGCCGATTTTCTTGGCCTCTTCCTCGAAGACGTCGATGAAGGTGGCGCCAATGGTCTTGCGCTTCTTTTCCGGGTCAATCTCCCCCGCAAGTTTTCCGAGGAACATGTCGGAGGCATCGCGCGCGATGAGGCGCACGTTGAAGCGGTCGCGGAAGACCTTCACGACCTGCTCGGTCTCGCCCATGCGCATGAGGCCGTGATCGACCAGAACGCAGGTGAGCTGATCGCCGATGGCTTCGTGGATAAGGGCCGCGACAACGGAAGAGTCCACGCCGCCGGAAAGCCCGCAGATGACTTTGCCTTTGCCCACCTGCTTGCGGATGGCGTCAACGGCCTGAGCGCGGAAGGCGCCCATGGTCCAATTGCCTGTGCAGCCGCAGATGCCCAGCACGAACTGGCGATAGAGTTCCTTGCCGTGGGGGGTATGCACCACTTCGGGGTGGAACTGCACGCCGTAGAATTTACGGGCCTCGTCGGCGATGGCGGCGAAGGGAGCCCCTTCGCTTGTGCCCACGACCTTAAAGCCGGGCGGAAGGGATACGACGCGGTCGCCGTGACTCATCCACACCTGTTCGCGGGCCCCGGCTTTCCACTTGTCCGTGGTGCCGGCGAAAAGCGCGCAGGAGTCTTTGACGTCGACAAAGGCGCGGCCGAACTCGCGGTGGTCATGGCTTTCCACCTTGCCGCCCAACTGCGCCACCATGGTCTGCTCGCCGTAGCAGATGCCGAGCACGGGCAGGCCCATGGTGAAGAGAGCGTCAGGCGCGCGCGGCGTGTCGATATCGAGCACCGAAGCAGGCCCGCCGGAGAGGATGACGCCCTTGGGTGCGAAGGCCTTGATGCTGGCCTCGGAGACCTTGTTGAAGGGGTGGATTTCGCAATAGACGCCGATCTCTCTCACCCTTCTTGCAATGAGCTGGGTGACCTGGGAGCCGAAGTCGATGATGAGAATGCGGTCTGGGGTCTGGGCGGTCATCAAAAACCTTCAAACGATGCGCGGATAAGACCCCCTCACCCCAACCCTCTCCCCACGCGCGGTAAACGCGCGTGAAGGTAAGTATAGACCGGCCTTCGGCCGGGTGGGGAGAGGGTGCTGAGCGAAGCGAGGCGGTGAGGGGGAAATATGCCGCAAAGGGAGGTGGGCGGTCATGGATTTACGCGTTCCAACACGGCCACAAAGAACCCGTCGGTGGCGGTGCGGGCGGGGCTGAGGGTGAGAACGTCAGCGGTTGTGGGGCAATCGCCGGGAAGTGCGCTTTTCCACACGTCGGCGATGGGGATGAGTTTGAACCCGGCGTGGCGCGTGAGGAACGCCGTCACACGGTCTTGGTTTTCTTCGGGCAATTGCGAGCAGGTGGCATAGATGAGCCGCCCGCCCAGCTTCACCAAGGGCGCGCCCTGGTCCAGCACGCCGTCTTGGGTGGCGCGCAGGCTCTCGAGGTTCTCGGGCTTCAGATGCCAGCGGGCATCGGGGTTGCGGCGCCAGGCGCCCGTGCCAGAGCAGGGCGCATCCACCAGCACGCGGTCGAAGGTGCCGGCCTGGCGCTTGATCCACTTGTCGTTGTCTTCCAGCACCCGCAGCGTGGCGTTGTGCACGCCCGCACGGCGCAGACGGAGTTTTGAACGCTCCAGCCGCCCGACAGAGACATCGCAGGCGATGATCCGGCCCTTGTTCTGCATGGTGGCGGCGACAGCCAGGGTTTTACCGCCCGCACCCGCGCACAGATCCATCACATTCATACCCGGCTGGGCATCGATGAGCTGCGCGCAGAGCTGCGAGGCTTCGTCCTGCACTTCGAAGAGGCCATCGCGGAAGCCAGCGTGATCGCCGAGGCTGATGCGCGCAGGCAGGCGCACACCGATGGGCGACAATGGCGTGGGCGTGGCGTCGAGACCTTCGTCTTTCAGATTGGCGAGAACCTGCTCGCGGCTGGCCTTCAGCGTGTTGACGCGCAAGTCCAGCGGCGCTTCGACGCCGAGGGCGCCCAGTTCCTTGTCGGCCTCCGCGCCGAAAGCTTCGTCGAACTTCTGCAAGAGCCACCAGGGCAGCTCGAGCTTTGCCTCGCGCGGCATGGCTGCGGTATCGCGTGTGGCGGCGCGCTCAACCAGGCGCTTCTCGTTGGCGGCCATAGGCGACGGGCCGTTCTTCGCGCCGGAATAAAGACCAGCCACGTGGTCCACCGATTTGCCTTCGCCGCGCACGAGGTTGGCGGCGATCAACAAACGGCCCGAGGGGTGATCGACACCCAGCGACCAGCCCAGGCGCGCGCGGTGACGCAAGGTGCGCCACACCTGATCGGACACGGACCGCCGGTCGCCGGCGCCAATGAAACGCCGGGTGCGGAAGTAAGCAGAGATCACGCCGTCGGCGGGACGGTCGGTTCCCAGCACTTCGTCGAGCAGTTCGATGGAGGCTTGCAAGCGTGCGGCGGGGGTCATGTCACACCGATGTCATCCTGGGCCTTGCGCCCAGGATCCAGGGTTACTGCATGCAGTATTTGCGGCAACGTCGATACGGGTAACGAAATGCAGGACTTCGTTACTCTGGGTCCTGGGAATAAATCCCAGTACGACGTCTGAGCGTAGCCGGGATGACGGTTAGTGTTTTTGAGGCGCGCAGCGGGGGTCATGTCACACCGATGTCATCCTGGGCCTTGCGCCCAGGATCCAGGGTTACTGCATGCAGTATTTGCGGCAACGTCGATACGGATAACGAAATGCAGGACTTCGTTACTCTGGATCCCGGATCTGCGGCGCGCTGATGCGCGCCTCGTCCGGGATGACGGTTGGTGTTTGTGAGACGGGCGGGGGTCAATGTCACACCGATGTCATCCTGGGCCTTGTGCCCAGGATCCAGGGTTACTGCATGCCGGGTTTGCGGCAACGTCGATACGGGTAACGAAATGCAGGACTTCGTTACCCTGGGTCCTGGGAATAAATCCCAGGACGACGTCTGAGCGTAGCCGGGATGACGATGAGAGTTTGTGGAGAGAGCGGGAGTCATGGTGATACCCGCAGATGCGGCCCGAAGATCAAGTGTTGTTGAGGCGGTAGTTGGGCGGTTCACGCGTGACCATCACATCGTGCACGTGGCTTTCGCGGATGCCGGCGCCCGTGATGCGGCGGAAAGTGCAGTTCTTCTGCATGTCGGGGATGCTGGCGTTGCCGGTGTAGCCCATGGCTGCCTTGAGGCCACCGACGAGCTGATGAATGACGGCGCCGGCGGGGCCTTTGTAAGGCACGCGGCCTTCGACACCTTCGGGCACGAGCTTCATGTTGTCGCGCACTTCTTCCTGGAAGTAGCGGTCGGCGGAGCCGCGCGCCATGGCGCCCAGCGAGCCCATGCCGCGATAATCTTTATAGGTGCGGCCCTGGTAGAGGATGACTTCGCCTGGGCTTTCTTCCGTGCCCGCCAGCAGCGAGCCGATCATGCAGCAATCGGCACCCGCCGCGATGGCTTTGGCGATGTCGCCGGAGGCCTTGATGCCACCGTCGGCGATAACAGGCACGCCGGACTTCCGGGCGAGCTCGGCCACTTCCATCACAGCAGTAAGCTGCGGCACGCCGACACCAGCGACAATGCGCGTGGTGCAGATGGAGCCGGGGCCGATGCCGACTTTCACTGCATCAGCACCTGCATCGATGAGCGCGCGGGCGGCATCGGGTGTGGCGATATTGCCGGCGACGACTTGTGTGTAGTTGCTGATGCGCTTGATGCGCTTCACCGCTTCGATGACACCATCCGAATGGCCGTGGGCTGTATCGACCACCAGCACATCGACACCGGCTTCGAGCAGCGCTTCGGCACGCAAATATCCGTCGTCGCCCACGCCCGTGGCGGCGGCGACACGCAGGCGGCCTTGCTCGTCCTTGGAGGCCAAGGGATGCGCGCGGGCCTTCTCGATATCTTTCACGGTGACAAGGCCGACGCAGCGGTGGGCCTTGTCCACCACCAAGAGCTTTTCGATGCGGTACTGGTGCAGGAGTTTCACCGCCTGCTCGCGGTCCACACTTTCGGGCACGGTGATGAGGCGCTCTTTCGTCATCAACTCGCCCACCGGCTGATTGGGATTGGTGGCAAAGCGCATGTCGCGGTTGGTGAGGATGCCCACCAGCTTGCCCGAGGTCTTATCGATCACGGGGAAGCCGGAGATGCGGTGCTGATCGCGCAGGCGCAAAGCGTCGGCCAAGGTCTGGTCGGCGAAGATGGTGACCGGGTTCACCACCATGCCGGACTCGAACTTTTTCACCTTGCGCACTTCCTGCGCCTGGTCTGCGATGCTCAGGTTCTTGTGAATGACCCCGGCGCCGCCGGCCTGGGCCAACGCGATGGCAAGGCCGCTTTCGGTGACCGTATCCATGGCCGCCGAGATCAGCGGGATATTGAGGGTGACGGATTTGGTAAACCGCGTCGCGGTGTTGGCTTGCGCAGGGAGAACCGAGGAGGCCGCAGGCACAAGGAGGACGTCGTCAAACGTCAGTGCTTCGGCTATCTCCATGCGGCCTCCGTGGTGGTTGGGGCGCCTATGTTGCGCTGGGTGCCCTGCGCGAAAGGTGGCGGGTTATGCCACGATTCATATGGGGTGACAAGGCCAGTGCGCCAGGGCCTGATATGCGAAATCAGCCTTTAAAATCAGTGCCGATCACATAAACCTCGGCCGAGTCCTTACGGCTGGCGGGGGGCTTGGCGTGGCGCACGGTGCCGCAGCGCGCCTTGATCTGTTTCAGAAGGCTGGCCTCGGTGCCGCCCTGGAAGACCTTGCAGATGAACGCGCCGCCGGGCGCCAGGACCTCTTCGGCGAAGGCCCAGGCGGTTTCGGCCAGGGCCATGATGCGGATGTGGTCGGTGGCGCCGTGGCCCGTGGTGGGGGAGGCCATGTCCGACAGCACCAGGTCGGCCTTGCCGCCCAGAGCTTCTCTCAAAACGTCCGGCGCCGTGGGGTCGAGGAAGTCGAGCACGATGCAGGTGGCGCCTATCACCGGAGCCCATTCGTTGATGTCGAGGCCCACCACCGTGCCGCCGCCGGGCTTGCCGGCCTGCACACGCTCCACAGCCACTTGCGTCCAGCCGCCAGGCGCTGCCCCCAGATCGATCACCTTCTTGCCGCGTGCGAGCACATGAAAGCGGTCGTCGAGTTCCATGAGCTTGAAGGCCGCGCGGCTGCGCCAGCCTTGCGCCTTGGCCTGGGCGACATAAGGATCGTTCAACTGGCGCTGCAACCACGCTTGTGAACTGGTGCGCCGGCCGCGCGCGGTTTTCACGCGCACGTGCAGACCGCGCCCGCTGCCGGGTGTCAGGGCAGAACTCGGTTTCTTTCCCTTGGGGCCGCGCTTGGTCGTCGTCATTGAGACGAGGTGCTCGTGGCAGATAAAATTTTCATGGGAACAATATTTTTCACGAGGGGCGAAGCGGCGCGTGCGCCGGCACTTCGTGCATGCGCCCGGGTTTGACTTGCAGCGTGGCGGGATGAATCAGGTCCATGAGCAGGCCCTCGCGCAAACCACGGTCCGCGACCCTGAGCCGGCCCACGGGCCACATGCGGCAGATGGCTTCAAGAATGGCGCACCCGGCGAGCATAAGATCGGCACGCTGCCAACCGATGCAAGGCTCGGCGGCGCGCTGCTGGAGGGTCTTGTTGCAAAGCGACTTGCTGGTGGCGTGCAGGGCTTCAAAGTCGAGCGTGAGGCCATCAACCGCTGCGCGGTCGTAGCGCTCGAGCCCCAAATGCAAGCCGCCCAGTGTGGTGACAGTGCCCGACGTGCCGATCATCTGCACCACGCCGCTCGCGATCTTATCGCGGATGGCGTGAACAGCTTCGAAGGACTCCAGCAATTTCTGCACCCGCTCGGCCACGGCCTGATAGGTGCGCCCGCAGAGATCGCCGCCGCCGCAATCTTCCGCGACCGTGACCACGCCCATGGGCAGCGAGATGCAGCCTTCGACCGCGAGTGCGCGCTCGCTATTGATATGCACAAAGAGCACTTCGGTGGAGCCGCCGCCGATATCGAAGATGAGTGCGTACGGTGTCGCGAAGTCGAGCAGCGCGGCGCAGCCCTTGAGGGCCAGCGTGGCTTCCTCGTGCGCGCTGATGATCTCCAGCGAAAGGCCGGTCTCGCGCGTGACGCGGTCTAGAAATTCCGCGCAGTTGACCGCGCGGCGGCAAGCTTCCGTCGCCACCTGGCGCGAGGCACTCACACGACGGCGCTCCATTTTGTCGGCGCAACACTTCAAGGCATCGATGGTGCGGTCCATGGCATCCGTGGACAGGCGGCCCGAGCCGCTGACACCTTCCCCCAAACGCGTGATGCGCGAGAAGGAATCGATGACACGGAAATCGTTGCGCGCACGCGGGTTGTTGGCAAGGCTCTGGTCGGGGCGCGCCACCAGCATGCGGCAATTGTTGGTGCCGAGATCGATAGCGGCATAGATCGAGCCGGTGCTGCACGGCGGCGGACTGGCGCAAGGTTGCGCCACAGAGGCGGGGCCGCCGACCCCTTGCGGGATCGTGGCGGACAGCCCACCGGTGACAGGGCCGTTCTCCTGGCCAGATCGTCGGTCGTTCGTCATCTCACCCTTTCCAGAAGGCCACAGCGCCCGGCGCCAGCGGCTTTCGGCTCGCAATTCGAAGGTTTCTACGTGTGGTCATGCTATCGGCTTCCCCCCATGAGGAAAAGGGCCCCGGCATTCGCTAAAAAAGCGGCAGAGAACCCGGAAAAACCTTGAATCAGGCGCGGGTTTCGACAAGTATCCCGGCCTTCCACGTCCCGGGCTCCTCTCTTATTGTATATAGTGAGAGACGGCCCGCTTGGTGGGGGATCGTCTAACGGTAGGACCGCGGACTCTGACTCCGCTAGTCTAGGTTCGAATCCTAGTCCCCCAGCCAGCATTTTCCTTCTCCCGAGCCACTCACGATGGACGCGCAGAAACAGGGCGTTCTGCGGGCATTTCTGCATATAATTTTGCTCGGATAATTCTCCGGGAGGCCGTCATCCGCATTTCCGCGGCATGAGCCCCTGTTTTTCTCCGGAGCTGGTTTTGGCACTCGCGTTCTCAGCATTTTCGTCGGCTAAATTTGAGGTCGAATTCGCGAGTTGTTGCAGAGCAACACCACTACCCGCCAAGCGAGAGCTTCGGTTCAAGTCGGTGTTCTCTCTTATATATGCGAGTGGCGGAGAGAAACTCCGCGTCAGACTGCCCGCTAGTGCGAGTCCGAATCCGGGTGGGACAGCCAACTTTCCAAAGTCCTGAGAATTCAACGCGTCCCGCGCAATACAGTTCGGTGAGACATAGCGACGGCGTAGCAGATATGCGTGAGGACCCTTTATTCACAAGCGGGTACCGGGACGTCGCCGGCGACGCAAGGTATAGGGCGCATTCGCTCCTCGCGTGCAAACAACTGGACGATCAAATTTACCAGCGACAGACTCATGGCCAATTTTGGCGAGGAAGAGCTCATCGAATACGTTCAGTCGTACGTCCGCAGTCAAGGGATTAACTGGAAGTCGGAATGCGCCGCATGGGTGCCCGCAATCTAAACCGGCGGAGTAGCGAGCGTCGGCTGCGGATACAGCATCGGCCAGCATACCCGTAGGCGATATAGGTTTCCGATCAGCGCAGCCGTGACCGAGATTAAGGCAATGCCTTCGATCCCGCGCGAATTTCCAATCACCGTCACGGCAACTAAGTAAACGACCAGCGTTGCAACCGAGGCCGCAGGATTTATCGCCGGACGGGCGACAACCAACGGCAAACTCGAAAGCGCGAGAATATCGTTCACGAGCGTGCCGACCGCCAGAATCGCAAGCACCATTGCGGCCGGGCCAAAGCCCTTGCCGAACAGCTCTAACAGCCACGATCCACCGGCGATAAACAAGAGGACGAGGAAACCCTCCAACGCAGTTTGACGCGCCGCGACCGATGCCAGCGCTGCTCGGACGCGCTTAAAATCGCCGCGATTCATGGCATGGGACACTACGGGCATCGCGATGGGGACGAAACTCTTGCCGACTTTGTCGGGCAAAGTAATGAACTGTTGCGCCATGCCGTAGAGGCCGACCTGGCCAGCCGAAAAAAAGTGCCCGATCACGAACATGTCGAGCCGTCCCATCAAAATAGCTAGGAGATCGAATAGGCTGGTGCGTGAGGAGACCTTCGACATACTCCACATGCGTTTGAACTCGATTCGCCCCCATAGCTCCCGCAGACCGAACTGATCGCCATATCCCCACGCGGCGGTCAGCGCCGCGGCAATCAGCGCTGCGGCATACGAAATCGCCAGACCCCATTCGATGACGCCGGCAAGATAAAGGCTTCCCGCAACGATGATCTGTACGACCGGTTCGGCGACGCAGCGCGCCCATATGTCGTAGCCCAAACGCCGGTTGAAGAACGTCGCGGTCAGAAAAAGGTCGGTGATCACACTCACCGGCGCGATCCATGCGAGCAGCGCAAGTTTGCCTGCTCCTCCGGCGATGCCGAGCAGCGGTGCCAGAAAAGGCGCAAGCACGGTCAGCGCCAGACTCAGGATGCAGGCTCCGCCAATCCCGATCAGGAGGGCGTGACGCACGGCGATTCCGACGTTGCCTTCGCTTTCTCCGCTTTCCTGCATAAAGGTGAACAGAGTGCGTTTGAAACCCAAGGTCGCCGCGGCGGCCAGAGTCTCCACGACGCTCGTACAAATGATGTATTCGCCATAAAGCGTAGGGCCGTACGCACGCCCCGCAATCAGCAGCATGGGCACCCGCGCACCGAGGCGCAGCAGCAGGCCGGAGATGTAAATCCAAGAACCACGCGAGATATGCCCGTGATCGGCCTCCGCCTGTGACATCGCGCTCATTCTTTTGCTGCGCCTCGTCTCATGATATTGCCGTTCCGTGTCAGTGCGGCCTGAGATATCATGCCCGCACCTGCGTGAGTAAATCTACATTGCATTTAGAATCCATTTTTCAACCGAAATATTCAGCGTGACATCGGTCAATAACGACGTTCGCCGCAACCGGGAGATAGAGGAAGCTACCAATCTCTATTTCATTCATCCCCTGAGCGCGCGTCTCGTGCCTTTGCTTGCGCGCGCCGGTGTGCATCCTAATACCGTTTCGATCGCAGGGGCCCTGTGCGGCATTGCCGCGGGTATCGCATATTATAAGCATTTTATTTTTCTCGGCTTCGCGCTGATGATCGCGTGGCACATCTTCGACGGAGCGGACGGCCAGCTTGCCCGTTTGACCAACAAAACGTCGCCATCGGGCCAGGTTGTCGACGGTGCCTGCGACTACATTACCTTCGGTGCCATCTACCTCGCTATCGCGCTGACACTTCTGAACACTCACAAACTCTCGGTTTTAATTCTGGTCGTTGCGGCGGCGGCGAGCCATGCGGTTCAAGCGGCTGCTTTCGAGCATCAGCGGGAAGTGTATCTCTCATGGCGCAAAATGGAGTCGGCTTCCGTCGCGGATGTGACGGCACGCATGTCGTCTCCCGCAACTTTGGCGATGCGCTACTACGCCTGGATACAGCGGCCATTCCTATCGTTGCCGCCCGCGCTCAAGCACGATTTGATGGAGCGCGCGGGACGGAGTGAGGCGGCAGAAATCGGGGCGAAATACCGCGAGGTCTATCGTGGGTCGGTGAAGCTATGGTCCATTTTAAGCGCCAACAATCGCTCGATTGCAATTTTTATCGCGTTTCTGCTGAATTGGCCTGAAGGATATTTATGGCTTGAGGTCGTCGCCCTCAACTTGATGGTCGTTGGCCTCATGCGTATGAACGCCGCGTCGGGCAAGCGCTTAGCGGTACTTACCGGGGAGGCGGCGTAGACTTTTAGCCTGCCGCCTTGCTCACCAAACTCAGGGATTGGCGATGGGCTTTCGGATCGTCGACATCGATCCATTCCAGCGTGCCGATATCCACCGCTTCGACTTTGCCTATGCGGCCCAATTCGCGGATACCGCCGGACAACGAATCATCATTGTGGACGTTGATGCTGCGTTCGATCGCGCCGAACAGCGCTGGCGTGCAGTAGAAGAAGCCCGTATCGAAGGCGTTGTACTGCTCGATATTCTTGCCGATGTCGGCGACGAGGTTGTTTTGCTGACGCACCTTGGTGACATCATTGATGTCGACGAACGGGTTGGACAAGTTCGTGTCGATGGCCAAACGAACTTCACCGTCGTGGAGCGGTTTGGCCCGAAGAGCCCGCAGAATCGCGGGATCGAAGATGTGATCGGCCATCATGAGATGGAATGGTCCGTCGAGCAGTGCGCGCGCCGCCAAGACCGAGCGTCCATTGCCCTTGTTCCAGGCGTCATTGGTGACGCATTGAATATTGACCTTCAACTCTTGTGACAGCTTTTCGAGGAACGCTGTCACTTCCGCGGCCATATAACCGACAATGACGACAAATTCGTTTATGCCGGCCTCTATCGACTGGCGCACGGTGCGTTCGATCAACGGAATGCCTTCCACCTTAGTCAAAGGCTTGCTATCGCCGAGTTCACGCAAGCGCGAGCCCAGGCCCGCCGCCAAGATCAGAGCTTTTATCGGTGCATTGCCTGCGAGTGGAGCGATGAATGACTCCGTCATCGCGTATGCGATGTCATCGGTGTATTGGGTCGACGGGTGCTTGCAAAAATAGGCCGAAGGACCGCCCAGCACGCCGCCGATGCCGCGATCGCGCGCCAACTTTACGCAGCGGATCATGTCGATGGCGACACCGGCCGAATTGGGCGAATCTTCGACCGACAAGCGCAGCTCGATGTTCATTGGCACATCGCCGAACAAGCTGCCTTCCATGCGGATAAAACACAGCTTGTTGTCTTTCTGCCACGGCACGTAATCGCTGGGTCCGACGTGGATGTTCTCATCGGCCATACGGTCGCCCGCGACCGAACGCACCGCTTCGGTCTTGGAGAGTTTCTTCGACTGCAGCCGCGAGCGGTCGAGCATGTTGAGGAAGTCCGTATTGCCGCCGGTGTTCAATTGGTAAGTGCGGTGCAGCTTCACCCCGCGCTTGGCGTACAGGTCGGTCAACACACGGTGCACGATGGTGGCACCTACTTGCGACTTGATGTCGTCGCCGATGATGGGAACATTGCGCTCGGCGAACTTTGCGGCCCACTTCGCGTCAGAGGCAATGAACACCGGAATACAGTTCACCACGCCGACGCCAGCTTCCAGCGCGCAGTTCATGTAGAACTCGGCGGCGTGCTGCGAGCCGACCGGTAGGTAGCTGATCAGGACATCCGCTTTGGTGTCGCGCAACACCTTCACGACGTCGGCTTGGGTCGGTTCGGTGACGTCGGCTTTTATGAAGCGGCGCTCGACCGGATAATTTTCCATATGGTCCGCAAAGCCGTCGAGCACATGGCCCATCTGCACTTTCACGCCCGTTGGCGGCACATTCTTTTCAAAGAATGTGGTGCAGTTGGGCAATGCATATATGGCTTCGTTTACATCCCGGCCGACTTTGCGGGCGTCGATGTCGAAGGCAGCGACGACTTCAAGGTCGGTGACATTGTAACCGCCGATGTTCCAGTGCATCACCCCGATTGCTTCGTCGGAAGATTTCGATTTGTAATAATGAAGCCCTTGGATCAGGGAACTCGCGCAATTCCCAATACCGATGATCGCAACCCGAACCACACCCATATAAACTCCTTGCCATTTTCAGAAGGAGAGCGCGCACCCTCCGGCGTCTTCTTGCATGGGACGGACTTTATCATGTGAGGATTACTGTCACACCACTGTAATTCAATCGGTGTTCGGGACTATGTGCCTTTAACGGTCAACGGACGCGCTTTCACAAATTCTGCCAAGCGGGATGTCCTCAACCACGCGCTCGTCATCCGCATTTCGGCCGCATGAGGCCGTGTTTTCTCCGAATCGAAGTTTGGCACTCGCCTTCTCAGCACTTTTTGGGAGTCAGTTTGTGAACGAGTTCGTGAGTTATTGCGGTGCAACATGCCTAGCCGTCAAACGAGACTCGTTCAACTCCGTCTTTTCTCACACATGCGAGTGGCGGAGAGAAATTCCACGTCAGACTGCCCGCTAGTGCACGTTCGAATCCTAGTCCCCCAGCCAAACGTCACCAGACCGGAGAGTTGTTCTCTCAAAACTGAAGGAACCGGCGAATGCCGGAGTTCCTCGCAGCGGCACCCAGCTTCGCGTGGGTCCGAACGGTCTCGTTGAAGAACGTGACCTAATTGAAAAAGGTCACCGTGCGCCAGTAGAAGCCGGCGCCAGCCCCTCTGACGTCGCCGACGGCAACCGAGAAGTCGGGCGTGTTGGTCTCGCCGAACACAACGTCGTGGATGTTGTTGCCGTTGGTGTCGCCCGGCTTTTTGTCCGTCTTGTTCGTGTAAAGGGCAACGCCCTTATAGGCCCACTGTTTCGAGCCGTCGGGCCGCGTGATGACTTCCCAGTACCCGGATGACTGGGCATCCGCGGGTGCTGCCACAGGCGTCCAGGTCTTGAGGCACGCATCGACACAGCCTTTTCCGCCCACGGCTTTCCCGTCGTTGTAATCGGGACGGTATCCGTCGCGGGTTTCCCGGCCACCATACATAATGGAATAACGCGCCTGGGTGTAAACCGTCATGCCCTTGGCGGTGGTCATGATCGGTCCCCGCGTGGGAATAAATCCAACGGTAATGTCCCGCGGCTGGAAGTGGCGATAGGCCAGCGCGGGTTCAGCGTCCTTTTCCACCAGAGCGCCGCTAAGATCAGTGTCGCTGTGGTCGTCATTGTACGTAAACAGAGGCTGGTTCTTGTATGCCCACTGCGGCTTACCGTCTTCGCGCATGACGATCGTGAAGTCACCCACCGGCAAGCCGAGCGCCGGCGCATAAGCGGGCGTCCACGCATTCGGGTTTTTCTGCGAGCTCTTCATCACGTAAAGCGGCAGCTTCGTCTGGGCGAGGATGAAACCGTAACCGTTCGCCACGGGTAAGCTCGCCATCTCGATACCCGCCGGCGTCGGGTTCGCGGGTTCCGGGATGAAAGCTGCCGCGCGCCAGCCGGCTTTCGGCGAGAAGGCGTCGCTCGCGGGATCTGTGAGGCCGTCGGTACGCACGAGACCGCGGTCCCCCGTCGAGGTTTCCTTAATTTTGTTCGGATCCTGGCCCGTATAGCGGTAGAGCGGTTTGCCTTGATACGCCCACTGGCGACCACCTTCCCCGGCCACAAGTGTCCAGTCACCCGTCGCGACGGCGCCGCGCGCGCTGATGTAAGGCTCGAAGTCCTTGGTGCACGCACCAACACATGTGGGAGCACCACCCACGGTGTCGCTGTCGAAAGTATAGAGCGGCTTTCCGTTCGCATCGGCAAGGCGTGTCCACAGGAGTTGGCTGCGGTACGTCACGTGCCGAAGCGTGAGTCCCATGGGCGTAGACGGCGGCACGGGTGCCGGGGACGCGGCGGAAGCCACGCCGGGAAGCGCTGCGAGCAGGCTTACGACGGTTGCGGCGATCAACGCATTTTGCTTCGTCATGACCTATGTCCTTTCTAAGCTAGAACTTCGCTGATCGGCGAGGTGACGCGGTTCGAACCCTCACCCCAGGCGCTGACCGGAAGGCCCATCGCCTGCTGCGCGGTGAACCCGATGCGCACGGTCGTGTCGCCCGGACGCGGCACGTGCATGCCGGTTTTGAGGCGGCCATTGGCCGTGCCAAAGAACATCAGCGGATAGTTGCGCACGGAGTGCAGGCGCGGCGCGCCATGGTCCGTGAACGCGAACACAAGCATGCGGTCCAGCATGCTCTTATCGCCTTCCTTGATGCTGTCCATGGTGACTAAATAGTCATGCAGCGCCTGCATGTACTGGTCGTGGAACCACTTCACTTTCACCTGATAACCGAGCACGGGGTCGATGGCTTCTTCGTGAGTATAGGCATGATGGTTGGTCGATTCACCCTCGCGGCGCAGCGGCGAGATGCCCTGGGTGAGCGCCAGGTTGACCACGCGGGTCTGGCCGCACGCCAAGGTATGCGCCAAGAGCTGGGCGAAGAGGCCGGCGCGGGCCATCGCTTCGGTGGCAAGGGTCAACGCGCCCTTGTCCACGCCTTCCATGGCCGCCGGTTTGGTGCAGGCTTCGAGCGGATCGGGCTTCTGCAGTTGGATCTCCAGCTTCTGTTCCAGCGAGCGGAGCGAGGTGAAGTAATTGTCGAGCTTCGCCCTGTCCGCCGCACCCAATTTCGCGTTCAGCGCGTCACGTTCGTCTTTGACACCCGACAGCACGCTGTGGCGGACCATGACCTGCGGATCGGGCTTGAACTCCCCGGCGTTGGGATCGACGTATTCCGGCCCAAAGATGCGGGTATAGAGCTTGATGGGAGAGATTTCGGCCGGCTGACGCCCCTGGCCCTCGCGCACGCTCCAGGTCGCGCCCGGATCACCCGCGCATCCCACTTCGATCGAGCGGAAACGGGTTCCGCGGCCGATATGATCACCGATGATGGTGTCGATGCTGGCCTTGAACTGCTTATTGACGTCACCCTGCGTGATGCCCATCGCGCCGGTGGTGTGGGTGTTGTTGTTGGCGCCGTCGAGCATGATGTTCGAGCCGCTGAACAGCAGCATGCGCTTCTGGAAGGGCTTGAGCGCTGAGAGCTGCTCCGGCAGCTCATAGTCCGCGCCGGCGGCCTTGGGCACCCAGTTGCCCTCGCCGAGGCCGCAGCCCCAGAACCAAGTGGCGAAGCGCTCCGGGATCGCTTTGCCGGTGGCGGCGAACGCATTGCCGTTCTCGTTCAAGACGCAATCCAGGATCGGCAAGCCGACCGAGACAGCGCTGCCCGCCAGCATGCCGCGCAGAACCTGTCTGCGGGCGAGGATGGACGTTTCCATTTTCATCTCTCCTTACTTCGCTGCGGCGACTTCGACCGGCGACACAGCATAGAACATGTCGCTCAGCGCGATCTGACGCATCAGATTGAGGACCTTATAGCCGTCTTGGCCAAACTTCTTTTCGATCGCCGCCCACTCTTCCGATCCGCGTTCGGATGCGCGCGGCGGCATCTTGCCGGTGCCGAAGGCATAGATTTTGCGGGAGACGCAAGACACCAGCGCCGGGTCGTTGCGGATCAGCGGCAACAAGTCCGACACGCCCTTGAACTTCACGCTGTTGAGGACGCCGCTGGTATCGATCTGGGCACCGTTCTCGCTCGTGCGGAACCCGCCGGCGGCATCAAAGTTCTCGAGCGCGAGGCCGATGGGATCGGTGATTTTGTGGCAGCCCGCGCACGCCGGGCTCGCCGAGTGCGCGAGCAGGCGGTCGCGCCCGGTCTTGAGGACCTGGTTGGAGGTGTTCTCGACCGCCGAGAAGTCAACATTGCCCGGAGGTGGCGGCACTGTCTGGCACAGGAGGTTCTCGCGCAGCGCCTTGCCGCGCAGGGTTGGCGACGTGCGCGCGGAATGCGAATTCAGAGCGATGAAGCTCACCTGCGCGAGGATGCCGGCGCGAGGATCGCCTTCGGGATAGGTATAGCTGATGAAACGGTCGGGCTCGCCGTTGTCGGTCGTGTCGGCGAGCGGCACGCCGTACAGCGCGGCAAGGCTGCGCGTCAGGTAGGTGCTGCGCGTCGTGATCAGGTCGCGGTAGTCCTTATTGGCGCGCACGTGATCGACGATCGTGCGCAAGGTCTGTTCCTGCGCAAGGTCGTTGATTTTGGTGGTGTAGCGCGGAAAGAAAGTCGTGTCCTTCGCGACAGTCTGGAAGTCGCTGAAGTGCAGCATGTCGGCGAAGAAGGCGCGAATGCCGCTTTCCATCGCGGGCGAACTGATCATGCGGTCCACCTGGCGGCGCAGCCCTTCCGCAGTTTGAAGCTCTCCCTTCTCGGATGCTTTGATCAACTGGTCATCCGGCGTCGAGTTCCACAGGAAATAACTGAGAGCAGCCGCTTTGGAGTAGCTATCCAGGCGCTTTTCGTTCGGTTTCGTGGGGTCGGTCTCGACGGTGCGATAGCGGAACAGGAAATTCGGCGAGATCAACATGTCGGACAGCACCGACGAGAGGCCGATGTAAAAGTCCTTGGTGGTTGCCGTTGCGTCGGCCGCGAGTTTCACGCGGGTCGCGACTTCCTGTTCGCTCAGCGTCCGGCGGTACAAGAGCCGCCCGTACCCGCTGATGAACGCGCGCGCGCAGGCGTCGTCCGCGCCCGTTTCCGACTTTGGCTTGCACGAAATCAGCGTGCCGCGGTTCTTCGGGCTTACCACCTGCGCGGCGATCCCGCGCGCCAACTCGTCATAGCGATCCATGCCGGTGTCCGAGACGTTGGCCCAGCGGGCGCCGATGGCCAGCAGACCCTGCTCGCGGACTTCAGGCTCGAAGCGACCGTCGATAACAATGTTGGTTCCGAATATGTCGGCGATCGTCTGTCGGTACTGAGCGGGACTCAGGCGCAACGACAGCGCGCTGGGGTCGCCGCCTAAGTTTTCGGCTGCGTACGCCGACGAGAAAGCGATCGGCAGCAGGCCGGCGGCGACGCACAGCGCGCGGCGAAACGATTTGGTAGTGGACTGATACATACGGTTTCCTGAAATCCTGGTGTCTCTCATCAATTGGTCTTCAACCGCGGCGGCTCTTCGCCCCCCTTCGGCCGAGCCTCGGGTGTTTTTCTCATCATTGCGGAGACCGCAGACGCATCTGCTGCGGGCGACGCCATCACTTTCGAATCCAAGGTCATATGGAATGCAGGCACTGCTTCCATGCGGAAGGTCATTGAAATTTGGGTATTCTGCCCGGTCTTCGGATCGGGAGCGGCGTCAGCGAAGCGCTTCAGCGCATGATAGAGGCCAAGCACATCAGCACCGCTGCCGGGGCGTGAGGTCAGCATATAGGCGTAGCGCTTCCAGTCGGTGTAACCGCCCCAATAGCCGAAAAGCTTGCCGTCCGGCATCACCTGGAAGCGCAGTTGCGCTTTGTTCAGTTCGATCTCGGGAAAAAACGGCATCTCGGACTGGAGATAGAATTTGTCAGTCGTGGCGATTGTCAGAAAGCCGTTCTTGATCTCGCCCTTGAGAACGTTATGCGACCTGCCCTTCGGATCGATCATATAGGTGGCGTGGGTCATGATGTTGCCGTTGGCATCACGCTCGAGATGTTGCGTGGCGCGTTCGAACGTCACGGTGACGGGACCGTCCTTCGCCAGGTCTTCGCCCGTGATCGACAGCATCCAAGCGGGCGCCGTATCGATCGTAACGGCCCAGCTAATTTCTTCGGTGAAGGGCAATGACGGCGGAATGAACCTGAAGTTCTCGCTGCAACCCACCGCGCGCCAAAGCTGGTTATCGACCTTCGCGCCTGTGTCGGGATCGGTGAATTTGCTGTCGGTGGCCTTACCGCCCAGATCGAACCCGAAGGCTTGCGGACCGACGACCGTTTCAATCATCGGCGGATTAGGAACCGCCTCGGGAGCGCTGTAGTAGCTGGCCGGCTTGCCGTTGACCATCGCGCGCATGATCAGACGCCCCGCGATGTCCTTCGGCACACTTTCCTCGTCGCCGCCCTTCACGATCTTGTCGGCTTCCGCGGGGGTGAGGCCGATGGCGATGAGGTCGCGCCGGCGGACGTCCAGGCCGTGGCCGTTAATATTCTGCGGGCAATTGGCGTTGTAGTCGTTCCATGTGGCGGTCGATAACGAACTCACCACGTAGCCGTATGTTTGGGCGGCCATCGCTCCGCTTGCCGGCAACACTACCGCCGCCGCCAGCAGGCCCGCGCGCACGCGAAATCCGGTCGTTCTAAAGTCCATCCCGATCCTCCCAAATCAGAGACGCCATCTTATAGCATTTTCGCTCACTGCGCAGCTTTGCGCATGGTGACTTTTTTGTCCGACTACCTCTACTTCATCACCGATAAACGAGAGAAAACAATGCATTGTGGGTCCAGGGGCTATGGCGAAAGTGGTGTTCGATGGGCTTGCTCTCGCGTGGGATGAATGCGCCCTGGATGAGCGGAATCTTGATTTCCCTGTTTTAACAGGGAGAATTCCCGCCGGCGCTGGGCCGCGGGTGCACTCTTTGAATTGTGATTGGTATGCTGGCGCTAAAGTGCGCGACTCTCTTTTCGTGACGCAATAATGAGGGGACCACATGAGAATTCATCCGGCTTTTCTTGCGCCCTTCGTCCTTCTCCTTCCGACGCAGGCGAGCTCGCACTTTCTGATGATGGAACCGACGCCAACGCTCGTCCTCGATGAGCGCGGCAATCCCCAGAAGCCAGAGCCATGCGGCGGAACGACGCACGGCTCCACGCCGGCCTCCAACGTGGTGACGCCCGTTCGTGGCGGCACGCAGCTTCATATCAAGGTGATGGAGACCGTTTATCATCCGGGGCACTACCGTATTGCCCTCGCGGCTGATGCAACGGGTCTGCCGGAGGACCCCGAAACCGTTACGCGCAATACCGAGAAAGGCCCCTTTTCCGTCTCGGCCAAGATCGACAAAAATCCAAAGCCTCCCGTTCTGGTGGATGGCCTGTTCGCCCATGCAGAGCGTTTTCCGTCCGGTCACATTTGGGAAACCGATGTTCGCATTCCGAATATCGACTGCGAGAATTGCACGCTGCAGGTCATCCAGTGGATGGCTGAGCACGGCTACAATCCCGAGGGCGGTTATACCTATCACCACTGCGCTGAACTGAAGATCAGTGCCGATCCTGCGTTGCCGCGCGATCAAGGGTGGGCTGGAAAGAAATAGGGCCCTGGTTGGCCTGCCTTGCAGGCACTGGCCATCAGTCGACAGATATTGGGGCTTTCCCGAGGCGGCTGCGTAACAAACCACCGATTTTAGCCATTTTCCTCGATTTACCGGCGCAAACAGCAGGCACTCTTTTTTGAGAGTCGACCTGCAGGTGGTCCGCCATTGTATTGCCCCAGTTTCTCGTTATGCCTGGCCTTGCATAACGTGCCAAGAAATGGTTTTTTGGTGCCGGAGCCGCTGCCTTGGCGGCAGGCGTTCCTAATTTTGTATAGACGGGAGAATTCGGTATGAAGACTTTGATCATCGCGGCACTCTTGGCGGGCACAGCGTTCGCTTTCATCCAGCCGTCCCAGGCTGCGTGCTCGACGTGCCAGATCCAGACAAAAAAAGCGTCCGCGACAGCGGGCAAGTTTGATTACAGCATCAGCTGCACCGACGATTCGAGCGGCGATGAAAAGATTTCAAAAGTAACCGCCGGCAGCGACGAAGAAGCCATCAAGATGGCGCAGTCGAAGTGCTAATGAGACGCGGGTAAGAGCTACTCTGAATATGGGCGCCCCGCGTGGCGCCCATATTTTTAGATGGTCTCCGATGCGGCCTTCGGAGGAGAGTTGACCGAAGGCGAAGCGCTTTCGGCTGAAGGTGCGGGCTCCGGCTTCTTGGTGATGATGCTCTCCAGCCACTGAATGATTGCGGTGTGGTCCGCGCCCCAACCGATCTTTTGTTCGGCCATTTTCCACGAGACCCGCGCTGCCTGAAGAAGCGGCACAGAGACTTCGGCGGAGGCGGCCATGGCCGATGCCAAATCCAAATTCTTGCGAAGCATGCCCAGCGGCAATCCGGACTTGAAGCGGCGCGTAATGACCTCACTGCGCAGGACGCGATCCACTTCGCCGCCTCCAAGCGCATCCCAGATATCCAATAGATTTGCGCCTTCGAAGCCGAATTTCTCGCCCAGCCTTAAAGCTTCGCTGGTGGCCTGCAGCTCAACAGCCCGCATATAATCAACAATGGCACTGGCCGCTTGCGCTGAACCGGATGCGCCGGCGCGAAGGATTTTACTGCCAACAGTTTCAAGAACTGGCTTGCACCGGGCGATGGCTGCGTCATCGCCGCCAACGATCAGCGTCAGCTTGCCTTCCTTGGCCTGTTCGGGCGCACCGAAAGCCGGAGCATCCACGAGATGGATTTTCCGCGCCTCCAATTCCTTTGCCAATGCGAGAGTCTCGACGGGATCTGTCTGGCCGAAATCGATGATGACCCCGCCGGGCGCCAGTCCCTCGGCCAGCCCTTCCCACCCGAAACAGGCGCGGCGCAAGTCAGCCGCCGAGGGTAGGACAGTGACGACAACGTCGCACCCTTGCGCCATTGAGGATGGCGAAACGCCGATTGTCCCGCCATAATTGTTGCAAAAATGGCGGGTGGCCTGATCGAGGTCGTCATAGACCTGGAGGGTGTGAAATCCCGACCACAGAAGCCGGGTCGCAATCCGCGTCCCAAAGGCGCCGAGGCCAATTTGGCCAATGCGAAGGTCCGAGGTCGTCGCAGTTTTATTCACGGAATGCCTGATCCCACAGCGTTCGAGACAGGCCCGAGATTAGGCGCCGCTCACTTTAAGGGACTCATCGAGCAGGAATACATCCGTCAACAGTGCCCGCACATGAATGGACGCATTCAGATTATCGATGATCTGCGAGCCAATTCCGCCTGCGAGCACAAAGCGAATGGCAGCGCCTGCTTTGAAGGCGTCATCGCGGATGACGTCGAGAAACTTGGCAGCAGGGCCCGTCACTTTCTTGCCGGCTGGCCCCAGGCCGTCAGCCGTAATGCCTTCAAGCACGGATAGGGCGGCTGATGCGCGCTCGAGATAGTCTCGGATGCGCGATCCAGGGTCGTCCTCTTCGCGGCGCACACCGCGCGCGGCATAGGACAACATGAACTCGTAGGTCTCTTCGATCATATCTATCGCTTCGGCCACGGTCTTGGGGCCCGCGATGGGGGGCGATGTCATTCTTTGTCCTTTCGGAAACTCTTTAGACTATCTGCGGCGGCCAGCGATGCCGCCCGCGCGGCTGTGGGGTAAGTCCGTCACTTCTCGGTGTCGGGTACCCAGCGCAGGGTGTCATGATGGCTCTCATATTCCTTACGGGTCATCCAGCCGCGGAACATGGTCCGCGTGAGATGCCATTCGTCCGGACGCAGCGCGAAATATATGTGAATCATGATCATGGCGACAATGCCCATCGCCGCAAATCCATGCACCGTATAGATCAGGCCCCATTGCTCATCGGTCAGGACATAGGGATTGCGCTTCCAGAAGGGGGTGTCGATCTTGAACAGCATCGCGCCACCCGTACCCATCAGGGTAAGAATAACGATAGCGATTCCAAGGTGATAGAACTTCTGCGCGACATTGTATTTGCCGGGCTTCGCGGGCGCGCGGGTGTCGGCGAAAGCACCGACGAGTGTGCGCCACGCGCCGACGATATCCTTCCCATCCGGCACCATGGCCATGAAATTCTGCCAAATAATGGCACGGAAGATATGCAGCACCACGATCACGCCGAGCACAATGCCCGAGATCCAGTGGGCGGTGAGCCATTCGAATTTGATGCCGAATTTCGGAAGGAAAGCCGTTCCCATCAGGATGAAAACCGCCGCCGCCATCACCCAGTGGTAAAGACGGTCAATAAGATCATGGCGCGGAACCGCTTTGCCACTCGTGTGCGGATCACTCATGAGAAACTCCCCTGATAACGACTACAAAGCGCAACGACGACGGAGTGCTACGCTCAGCCTGACTTATAGACGGCGTGGAAGATGATCACTGCCATCGCTGCCAGCACAAACCAAATCAGCAAATCAAACGAAGCCCCGAGCAGGACTTCGTGGCCGCCATAGGGCCCTTGGGCATAACGAAAAAGCTGCGGATGCATCATTCCCTCACACCTTCGCGTCGCGGATGGCGCGCGTGACAAGATTGGCCATCAACGGGATCTTGAAGCCGTTGTAGTTCAGAGGCCGCGCACCGCGGGTCGACGATTGGCCGGCCAACTTGGCGATCTCTTCGCTCATGGGCTTGCCTTTCACGATCGACTCAACCGCCGTCAGGCGGCGCGGAACGGCGCTGACGCCGTTGCACACAATGCGGCAATCCTCGATGACGCCGTTCTTGACCACAATGGCTGAAGCCACGTTCACCAAGGCGAAGTCCCACGTGTTGCGATCGGCAACCTTCTCAAAATAGAAGGCGGAGCCCGCCCACTTCTTGGGAATGTTGATGGCAACCAGAATTTCTTCGGGGCGGGTGGAGGTCAGGTGCATGATGTCGACCTTCGGGCCGACAAAGAAGTCTTCGGCGCTCACGATGCGCTCGCCCTTTGAGCTGCGCAGAACATATTTGGCATCAAGCGCAACCAAGGCCACAGCCGTATCCGAGGGGCTGACGGCCACGCAGCGGTCAGATTCGAACAGGGCATGCTCGCGGTTCACGCCTTCCGGCGTATCGGCAAAGCATGTGTTGCCGCCCGCGCGGTAGCACGGCAGGCCATAGCGGTAATAAAGGCAGCGCGCGTCCTGCGACACGTTGCCGCCGACCGTCCCTGCATTGCGGATCTGCGGGCTGGCGACCTTTGCCGCCGCTTCCGCAAGCACGCGGTACTTGCCCTTGATGATCGGATCGTTTTCGATCTCGGTCAGGGTCGTGAGCGCGCCAATGGTGACACCATCGGCCGTTTCACTGATCCCCTTCATCTCGGCGATGCCGCCCAGGTCGATGACGGCCTTTGGCTGCTTATGACGCTCTTTGAACCACGACAGGCTGTCGTAGCCGCCGCCCATCTTCCAGGCGTCCTTGCCGTATTGGTCGAGCAGCGCGAAGGCATCTTTGAGCTGCGTCGGTTGATACAGCTCGAAATCGGCCATTATATCTCTGACGATCATGACGAAGGCTCCTTCAAACCGTATTTATCTGCAGCGGTTTATGAGCCGGCTGCCGTCCAGACAAGTGGTTGACGATCATATCCACGGAAACCGGCGTGCGGTTGAAGAGGTGCCCGCCGAGAGCATCGGAGATCGCCGACGAGATGGAAGATGCGCCCGAGCCCTTCACCGGCTCGCCGCAACCCTTCACGCCCATGGGATTCTGGGGATCGGGTTTCTCGACCGCGGCCATTTGAATTTCCGCAGGAACGTCCAGATAGGTCGGCGGCTTGGATTGATAAATCATCGCTGCTGCCGGAATGCCCAGCTTGGGATCGTACACATGGCGCTCAAGGTGGGCCATGCCGATGCCCTGGACCTGGCCGCAGGCGACGGTGTGATGCAGCGCCTGGGGATGCAGCACGGTGCCGCAATCCAGGACGCAGAGCATTTCCTTCACTTCGACCTTGCCAGTTTCGAGATCCAGTTCGATCTCGGCGAAGGTTGTGGTCAACCCAGGCGTGACGCCGACGCGCGGAAGTTTGTCCTTGGCGGCGGCAATCAGGCCAGAGCCGGCAATGAACGCCACCGCGCTCTTGGTGATGGGGTTCAGCTCGGCCGGCACTTCCTGGCCGGTGTACTTGCCACCCAGCTGCATGGCCTTTTCAACGGCCTGCTTATAAGTGATGGACCGGCCGCCGTTCTTGCTGACGACCTTCTCGTTGCCGAGGTCATAATCCGCGGGCGCGCCGCCCAACATCTGGGCTGCGATCTCCTGCAGCTTGGCCTTCATATCCACGGCCGCGACATACATTGTGCGCGACTGAGTGGAGGCCGTGAGACTGCCGGCCTGGATCGAATTCCAAGGCAAGCCTTTGCGCGTATCACCACGCTCGACGACGGTGTTTTCCCAATCGTAATTGAGCATGTCGGCCGCGACG
This sequence comes from Fidelibacterota bacterium, assembly GCA_947472795.1. Classification (GTDB taxonomy): domain Bacteria; phylum Pseudomonadota; class Alphaproteobacteria; order Rhodospirillales; family Rhodospirillaceae; genus SHVO01. Next base: position 24,337 of record CANJBL010000001.1, read on the forward strand.
CGCGCGGTGGACATTTGCGAATAGGTGCCGAGGTTGCCCACGCCGGTGTGGATGTGCAGCACGCCATCGGGCGTGATGCGCAAGAGGCCGTCGAAGCCGTTACCGCCGGCGGTGTGATAGCCCTGACCAATGCCAATGCCGGTCACTTTGGTGCCGTTGCGCTGGCCCGAACGCTTCTTGCGCTCGTCCCAATTGAAGATCTGTGCGGCCTTTTCCAGGGCGTCCTTTTGGAAGGCGCTGGTGAGCGGTCCGCGATCCGGACCGATCTTGCTGCTGGAGTCTGGCGCGTTGATCTTGCGGATTTCCATCCGGTCGATGCCGAGCTTGCGCGCGGCACTGTCGAAGATGGGTTCCATGACCGCCACGAACTGATTTTCGCCGGGGCCGCGCATGGCGCCTTGCGGCATCGTGTTCGTCAGCACCGGAACGTTGCGGAAGCGCATGGCCGCCGGCTGATACACCATGCTCATGGCGGTGCCTGCCGCGCGGAAATCGCCGGTGCCAAGCGTCGGTCCGTTTTCCTGCACAATATAAAGGTCACACGCCAGAAGCTTGCCGTCGGCGGCGAAGCCCAGTTTCGCACGGCCCTGGAAGTGCGGACGGGCCATGGCGATCGAATATTCTTCGAGGCGGGTAATGCGGTGCATCACCGGCCGGTTCAGCTTCTTCGACATCAGGGCCGCGATGGCCATGTTCGGATAGCCGGGGATCTTGCTGCCGAAGCCGCCGCCGCAATATTCGGCGATGAAGATCAACTCATCCGGCTTAATGCCGATCATGCGCGCGATATTGGCATGCGCGCCGGTTTGGCTCTGGTTGGATCCGTACAGAAGGCACTTGCCGTTCTCCCACGTGGCGAAGGCAGTGCGGGTTTCGAGGCAGTGATGCGAATAGCCGCCGGACACGAAGCTCTCGTCAATGACCAGCTTTGCGTCTTTGAAGCCGGCGTCGAGGTCGCCATAGGTCCATTCTTCGGCGGGCTTGCCCAAAGGCAACTTGTCTTCGCCGGCGTCGGCAAAATCCTTCGCATCCCATTTGAGGGTTTGCAGATTGATTTGCGAGGCGGCGACGTTACCGGTGGAGCGCGCGTCGGGACCGCCGGGGAACAAGCTTTCCAACGGATCGGTCACGTGCGGAAGCTGTTCAAAATCAATTTTAATGGCTTCGATCGCATCAGCGCAGATGGCTTCGCTCTCTGCCGCAACAGCCAGGATGGGCTCGCCGACAAAGTAGACTTCGTCTTTGGCCAAAATCGGCGACTGCGGCGGCGGGAACTGCGGCACTTCGTCGGCCGTGAGGATTGCCAGCACGCCCTTCATGGCGAGCGCGGCCGAAGTATCGATGCTGCGGATTTTTGCGTGCGGGATCGGGCTGGTCAGAGTCTTACAGAAGACCATGTTCTCAGCGCGAAAATCTTCCGCATATTTTGCACGGCCCGTGAGTTTCGCAATGAGATCGGGCGGTGTGAAATCTTTACCGACGAGTTTATTTGCCATGATTTAAGCCTCCTGCGACGCGCGCATGATTGCCTTCAGATAGTGGTCGTAGGCGCCGCAGCGGCAGAACACGCCGGACATCCCAACACGCACTTCTTGTACTGTCGGCTTTGGATTTTTCTTCAGGAGCGCTACGGCCGTGACGACCTGCGCCGGAGTACAGAAGCCGCAAGCGGGCCCCATCTCCACGATCATTGCTTTTTGGACTTTATCCAACTCGCCATTCGGGCCTTCGATGCCCTCGATGGTCGTGATCTTGCGGCCACGAACAGAGTGCGTCAGCGTCGAGCAAGCATAAGTCGAGACATCGTCGATCATGACGCTGCAGGCGCCGCACTCGGAATGGTCGCAGCCGAGCTTCGTACCGGTGAGGCCGAGTTTGTAGCGGATGGTGTGGACCAATGTTTCCTGAGGCAGGACATCGACGCGCCGCTCGCGGCCGTTGACGTTCAGCGTCACGAGGCGCTCGACAGTGCCCGCCGATTGCTTGCCACCGTTACCGCGTCCCATGACGACATAGCCGGTCGCCGAGACGGCAACGCCCGAGGCAATAACGCCTTTGATGAACTGGCGTCGCGACGCCTTGACGTTCGAACCTTCTGAGGCTCCCGCGTTATCGCCGTGCGTATGATTATCCGACATGACTTTGCCTTTCGAAAACCGAGGGGTACGCCTGATGTGCGTGAAGACCCCCGACGGAAATTACCGGAACCGGTCCCATTCGCCAATCTATTCCTGATGCATGCGTAGTCTGTAGTGCGCTCACAGAAAAAATCCTGGCGCAGAGAATGAAAACGAGTGGAACAAAGCCCGGGAATCAACTGGATTCGGCGGACTCACATTTTTTCATCCTGCGTGGAAATTCTCTATCGAGATCGCAATATACGGTCGCGCAATTCGATGCCGAGCCGCTGCGCTTCACTTTGTTCTTCAGCTGATTTGAGACCTTGCGATGCCGCTTCCCGGCATAGAAACGCGTCGGATTGGCCGCTCTCTTGAGCGATATCACACCAGGCAAATGCGTAGATGTAACTCTGCGCCACACCTTGACCGTAGAAGTAGAGACTTCCCAATAAGAGCTGGCCTTCAGCTTGGCCATGTTCGGCGGCCTTCGTGAGCCAGAGGACGGCCTTACGCTCATCCACCTTCGTGCCCATGCCGTGGTGGTACAGGAAGCCGAGACCGGCTTCCGAGCGTGGATCGCCGCTCTCGGCGAGTTTGCCCCAAACGCGAAGTGCCTCATCAAATTTGCCAGCGTTGAACGCTGATAGTCCCTGCCGGAATTCGAGATCCGCTGAAGCCGCGCGCGCGCCGGTGGCGGCGGTGACGAAGATGATAACGAGAAATAAGGGTAAGAGCGCGCGTTTGGCCATCAATTGTATGTGCTGCATCGTCGGCATTGAGTCTGCCTGCCCTGATCGTCGACATCTGTTGGAAGCTCCAGACTGTCCGGGGCACAGATGAAACACCAACTCGAACTGATCTTACAGTGACTTCAAGGGTGTTGCGACAATGTCATCTTTGGCCAGTGTTTCCGGGCCTAACCTGAGATGCGGGGAGTGACGTTTTCGCAGCATTTTGCTTGAAGCCGCGCGAAACCGTTCGGGTTTGTACGACGCGGTTATGCGTCGCCTCGGGAAGTTCCTACGAATTGCCCGCTTACAAAGCAAAGCCCGCTAAAAGCAAAAGCCCGCTAAAAGCAAAAGCCCGCTAAAAGCAAAAGCCCGGCTTTTAAGAGCCGGGCTTTCCTGTCAGACGTCGTAATTCTAACGATGGTCGAAAGGTTACGACACCTTCAAGTTAGCAGCTGCGTCTTTGCCACGCTCGTTCACGACGTCATAGTTGATCGCCTGACCTTCGTTGAGGGTCGACAAGCCAGCGCGCTCAACGGCGCTGATGTGCACGAACACATCTTTTCCGCCGGTGCTGGGTTGAATGAAGCCGAAGCCCTTTTGAGCGTTGAACCACTTAACTGTTCCTGAAGCCATGTTTAATTATCCTTCTATAAGAAAACGCATGAATGCGCACGGGCTACGCGAGGTCGCGCGGCCTCTGATCTTGTATCCATCGTCGTCTTGGGAAGGTCCCGAAGGACATTAAGCAAGGCAGGCGTAGAACTAGACTGTCCCCAGCATACGCTGGATTTGGCTTTTTTCAACCCTACCGAATATAGGGGTTTAAGGGGCCTCCTAACCCCCCCGCGCGTCACGCCGGGCCTGTCGGGCCGCGTATTTAGCGTCTCGGCCGGCCTTTTGTTGGGCCTTGAGGGCCAGGGCAGCCAATTTGTCCTTGTTTTTTTCCGCTTCAAGTGCGGCCAGACGGGCTTCTTCGGCCTCCTGCGCGGCCCTCTTTGCCTCTGCTTTTTGCTCGTCAGCGAGGGCTAGAGCGGCTTTTTTACGCTCGGCGGCTTCGGCCCGGCGCGCATCACGGGCCTCATTCAGTGCAATGCGCTCTGCCTGTTTCCGATCGAAATCGGGTGACTTGTTCGCCACTTTCTCGAGAAAGCGTTCCAATTCGCGTTTTTTAGCGGACTTAGCGCCATCAAGACGGTCGCTCAGTTCCGCTCCGTTTTTCGCCATTCTTCCTGTTCCCTAAAAGCATTGAGGGCGAGGTCAATACAGGTTTTTCGTGGAGAATGGAACGGACTTACTGAAAGGCTGCCAGGCAGGGATATGGGGGCTTTTCTACCCTTGCTAAGTAACACGCCGCCGCACTGCTAACGCGCGAGTGGCTTTGTTTCGAGAGCGGTGTTGACGATACGGGGCGGCAGCGCCGGCGCGAGATCGTTCGCATAACTCAAAAGCGTGCTTTCGCTCCACAGGGCGCCAACAAAAATAAGGGCAAAGGGCTTTCCATCCGCATAGGCGCCGCTCGGCAGGATGACACCTGGTAGCCCGGCAATATTGATCTCCGACACGGTCGTTGCGTTGACATGGCCACCTTTGAGATCGCCCAGGGGGGCGAATTGCTGCGGGAACAGCAGCGCATCGAGATTTTTCTGTTTCATCACGGCGTTGAAGACACGCAAGTAGTTGGCCCGCAGCCGCGCGAAATCGGTCATATCCGGCGGCACGGTCGGGTCGGCAAGAGACAGGGCCAGCGTCGGTAGGCTTCTCGTGAAAACACGCAATGCCCCTTCCGGACCGAAGAGGGGTTTTGTCGCCCGGTCAAGATCTGCGAGGCTATGCACAGCGGATGATGGGCCCAGGTTTCGCAAGTACTGGTCCAGTTCATAGGGCAGCGCTTCAGACCCGCGCCAATCGTAGCCGGCTCCTTTTGCGAGATCGGCAAAACCCGAACCCGCGAAGGGATCCTCGACCACAATCGCGCCTTTGTCGGTGAGGGCCGCAAGTGCGCGCGCATAAAGCGTCTGTGTCTCCGGCGTCAGTTCGCGACCACTCGCGTGCCATCCCGGCCCATAGAGTCCGATCCGCGCACCCTTCAACGGTTTTGATGACAATGCCTTGGCGTAACCCTCCGGCGGCAGGTTGCCCAGAGAAGCCGTCGTCTTCAGATCATCGAGCGAATAGCCGGCGAGCACATCCAGCATGATGGCAGCGTCTTCAAGGGTCCGCGCGATGGGGCCGAACACATCGCGCGTTGAGCCCGCTTGGGGAAGACCCCCGGCATTGGGGACAAGCGCAAACGTCGGCTTGATGCCTACAAGGCCCTGCGCCGCTGCCGGATTCTGGATCGACCCACCTGTTTCCTCGGCGATGCCGGCAAGAGCGAAGCCCGCAGCGACGGCGGTCGCTGTTCCCGTCGATGATCCGCCCGGCGCCCAATTGCGGTTCAGCACGTTGTGCGTCGGGCCGGCAGCGCTGTCGTTGGCATTGTCTCCACTGATCGCGAACACAGGCAGATTCGTTTTGCCGAGGATGATGGCGCCGGCGGCGCGCAGGCGACGGACAACAGTGGCGTCACGGCCCGGAATGGCGTTCACGCCGCCGGCGGACGCCGTAAGCCCGGCCCAGCCTGCCGTGGTCGGAAGACCGGCCATGTCGAGCGAATCCTTCACCACCACAGGGATTCCAGCCAGCGGGCCCAGAACCTCGCCGGCCGCGCGCCGCTTGTCGATCGCCCGCGCTTCGTCGAGCGCCGTTGGATTCATGAGAATGAATGCGTTGTAGGCAGCCTCGTACTTTTCGATGCGCGCGAGGAATACCCGCACCAGGGCCTCTGAGGTCATCGCCCTGGTTGTGAACGCCGCTTGCGCTTGCACGATGGTGAGCGTCGCCGGATCAAGAGCGGTGGCGGCAGCGCGCGCGCGTTGCCCGGCGGCAAATGCCGGAAGCGCTGTGGCGGCGGCCAGCGTCAGGCCCACCGTCAGAACAAGACCTCTCATGGCGCGCATCACAATGCCCCCCCGCGATCAACAATAAGCCTAGCTGTTGTGATTGACGCCCGAGAGCCCTAAATCCCGCATTTTCCCAGTTAAACAAGGAAAACGAGGTCGGGTACACTGCCTCCAGTGCGTGGGAACGCGCGCTCAAAGGTGGGGCTATGAATTCCAATACCAACGCTGGGGCACTGATCGACCTGGGCCTGTCGCATCGCGCGCAAGGCGACATCGAACAGGCGCGCGCCATCTTCGAAAAGATCGTGCGGCAAGACCCTGAGCACCTTGGCGCCTGGGTCGAGCTTGGCACGTTGCTGACGGAGCACTTCGGCGCTTACGACGCAGCCGTCACGGCTTTGGACCGCGCGTTGGCCATTGCGCCGGATGACAAACACGCCCTTCGCGGGCGCGCGCGCGCCGAGGCCGAGCGCGGCGGCGACGCTCTCGCCTGGTACCGGAAGTTACGCAACGCGCATATGAATGATCCCGAGGCGCGGCTCGATCTGGCCGGAGCTCTCTATCAAGGACGCGATGACGCGGGCGCACGCGCCGAACTGTCTGCGCTGACTGCGATGCGTCCCGACTGGGTCAAGGGCCACGGCGCCCAGGCCCTTCTCCGTTGGCAATTGGGTGAGTGTTCTCTGTTCGATGGCTTCGAGGACGCGCTGGCGCACGATCCGTCCAACAAGGAGCTTTGGCTGACGTGTTTCGATGCGTTGTCGCGCGCACCGGATTACGCCGGTATGCTGCAATGTGCGGAGCGTGCGCAGAGCGTCTTCAAGGGCGCGCATTTTCTCGACCGCTACGAAGCCATGGCGGCGAGCGAGACCGGCGATATCGCCCGCGCCGACGCGGCCTTTGCGCGCTTGGGCCCAATGAACGATATGAAATCGGGCGATATGGAAATGGAAGTCGCCCTCATCCGCCATTTGCTCCGCGCAGGGCGAACCGCAGAGGCGGCGCGCTTGGCCGAGGTCACGGTCACCAAGCCCGGCGGCGCGGTGGCGTGGTCTTACCTTGGCACGGCGTGGCGTCTGTTGGGCGACAAACGCTGGGACTGGTTGGAGGGCCCGCCCAATCTGGTGTTTGCCGCCGATGTGAACGTTGACCTGGCAGCCCTCGCCACCGTCCTCAGGCGCCTTCATACGTGGCGGTGCGCGCCCATCGGCCAATCCGTGCGCAGCGGTACACAAACCGCCGGACCGTTGTTCAACCGTCCGGAGCCGGAGATCGTAAGACTGAGGCGTGCGATTGAAGACTGTGTGCAGCGCTACGTCGATCAATTGCCGCCGCGCGATCCGCGTCACCCTTTCCTCGGCGCGCCGCGCGGCGAGCTGGGATTTGCCGGCTCGTGGTCCGTCCGCCTCACGTCCGCCGGCTTTCACATCAATCACACGCATCCCCAAGGCTGGATCAGCTCGGCGATGTATGTGGCGCTGCCCGCTTCCATCGGTGCCGATGAAACCAACCCGGCCGGTTGGCTGGCCTTCGGCCAACCTCCGCCGGAATTAGGATTGGGACTCGCACCGGCGCGTTTGATCGAACCCAAGCCGGGCCTCTTGGTGATGTTCCCCTCGACGATGTGGCACGGCACCGTGCCCTTTGACGCAGGCGAACGGCTCACCGTCGCCTTTGATGTGCTGTCGCGCGGAGTTTAGCGCGCGAGCGGGACGGAGGGTGAAAGCGCCGCGCGCGCCTCACCCTCCGCACATCTCAGTTACATCTTGAAGCGGATGCCCGCACGGAACACGCGGCCAAATACTTCGTATTTGCCCTGGCTGGTCAGGATGTTCGTGTAAGCAAATCCGCCGCTGTCCCCGGCGATAAGGACGGGGTCCGTTCCCAAAACGTTTCTGATATTCAGGAAGGCCGTCATGTTCGTGGCGCCCACGTCGAAGTTGTAACTCATGGACGTATCAAAGTACCACGCGCCGTCGATGTGGTTGTTGTCGATGGTGCGGTTCTGCGCCGTCGAGACCGGGCAGCCCGTCGTACATTCGATCCAGTTCGGATCTTGCACACCGTCGCTGAAGCCGCGGGCAGTCAGGGCCGCATTCCATCTATCGTAGCTGTAGTCGAACGTCATGGTCATGCGCCAGTACGGTGCGCCGTTGCCGCCGTTCTGACCCACGCTCTGGGTGGTCACGCCGATGCCGGGGTTAGTGAAGTTGCTGATATTCTTGGTAGCATTGGCATGGAAGCCCAGATCACCGGGCAGCGAGTCAGAGATCACGGCCAGCGGCATCTTGTAGCTGGCTTCGAAGTCGATGCCGGAGACCTTTTGCGTGGCGAAGTTCTGCCCCGCGGACGTCATGAAGGTGATGACGCCGTTGGTGCGTTCGATCAAGCTACAGAACTGCTGAACACCCGCGAAGCACAGGTTGATGGCGTTCTGGTCACCCAGGTTGGAAATACCGTCTTTCAGATTGATGTGCCAGTAGTCCGCCGAGAAACTGAATCCCGGAATGAAGGAAGGCCGCACGACCGCGCCGAAATTGATGGTATCGGCTTTCTCAGGCTTCAAGTTCTTGTTGCCCAGCACGCGCCGGAAGAACTGCGGCGAGGTGTTGGTGAACGGATCGAAGGCGCTGCCGAAGCCGAGCAGATTGTTGGCGAACAGATCTTCGATGGTGGGCGCACGGATGTCGCGTGACGCCGTGGCGCGGAAACGGATATCCGGAATCGGTGCAAAGGTCGTACCGGCCTTCCACGTGGTGACGTAACCCGAGATCGAGTAATCCGTGGCGCGCGCCGCGAGGTTCACATCCCACGCCATGGTGGAGCCCTGACCGAGCAGCGGCACCACCGTTTCGATCGCGGCTTCCTTCACCGTGTAGACACCGTGCAGCGGCTGATAGTTGCCGGCGCGGAAGCTGTTGGCCGCCGATTCCGCCGAGGGTTTGTTGGTGCCGCGTTCCTGACGCCATTCAGCGCTAAAGGCGAGAGACACTGGGCCCGCCCAGGTGGAGAACGGATTGCCCGTGAGCGAGGCCGCGGCCACGTTCTGCACGGCGCGCTGGTTGATGTGCGGATCGCCGAACAGATAGTTTTCAGCCAGCTTATCGTTGACGCCGATGCCGAGGTAGTTCCAAGGCACGCAGCGCTCGCCGGTGTTCAAGGTGACGCGGCAGACGATGGTGCCCGTTTTCGGATCACGCACCGCATCGAGCGCTTTCGGGTAGTTGATGGTGTTCACGACGTCGTAAACGTACTGACTGCTGCGCGTGACGCTGTTCTGGGCATAGGCTTCCCACGACCAGTTGGTCTCGAAAGCATCGAACTTGCCTTCGGCGCCAATCAGGTTGCGCTGGGAGACGCGCCGTTGACCACGGCATAGAGGGGGTTTTGCATGATCCCGATGCCGCCCTGGTTCCAGGCGCGGCCGCCGGTGCCGTTCACCTTGCTCTGGAAGGTGAACTCGCCGCTGGCGAGGATGTGACCACGGCCGTTGGAGAAGGGAATCCCGGCCGAGAGAATGACCTTGCCGTTCTCGGCGTCGCCGTGATCAGTGATGCCGCCGGAGATTTCGCCTTTGACGCCGGTGTAGTTGCGATCGAGCACGAAGTTCACAACGCCCGAGACGGCGTCAGAGCCGTACACCGCCGACGCACCGCCGGTGACCACGTCGACACGGGACGTCAGTTGTTGCGGGAAGGTGTTGATGTCGACGGTGCCGTTCGGAAGCGTCTGCACGACGCGGTGGCCGTCGATGAGCATCAGCGTTCTGTTGGTGCCGAGGTTGCGCAAGTTGAGCGCGTTGATACCGGCGTTGCCCGAACTGGGGAGACCCGAACCGCTCTGCGGCGCGAAGCTGCCGGCGAACACGGGCATGGTGTTGAGGGTTTCGGCCATGGAAGACGCGGTCTGCATCCGTTGCAGCGCTTCAGTGTCGACGACGGTCAGCGGGGTCGGCGCTTCGTAACCGTCGCGCACGATGCGTGTGCCCGTGACGATGACTTCTTCAACGCCGGGCGCCTGTGCGCTCTGCGCAGCTTCGGCGGCGTGAACGGTGGTGGGCATTGTCGTGAGTAGCGCGATGACACTTGCTGCTGTAGGTGCAACGAACGTTCCGAACTTCTTCATCTCAGACTCCCCAAAAGTTGTGTGGTTAAATAATCAAGCGTAGTCAGAACCAGAGATCGCTCAGCATGTACGGAAGAGGCGGACCGCCTGAGTGGCGACCGCCCAAGGCAAGACAAAGCCGTGGGCAAAGGCCCACTGTGGGAAAGGCTTAAAGACCATGCGACGTCAGGATCGACGCCGCGCGCTGATTGGAATTTTTGCGAACCTTCAGGTCCCTCCCACCTGTCTGAACGCCGATTCGCCCCCCGCGTTGAGTTTAGATCATATTGACATCATTATGAAGAAATCTGTTTGCACACGTATACGTGCGTGAGTCTCCGACGCTTTGGCGCGGCGTGGGCCATTGATGAATTATGATGCTGAATCAATTGCTTAGAGTCTGGGGGTGCGAACGCGCGCACCGGGCCCGCGTCCTGCACGCGCTTGGTCCGCCAGACGACGCTAGCGGTTGCGCGGGAGAGACGTTCACGGGCGACGCGAAGAACCTGCGCTTAAGGCCGTACTGAAGTGCGACACGTTAGAGAGGCCGCTGAGGCGCTGCGCCCCATCGCAGTCCCCGCGGGTTATGGCTTGGGTGGCGCCGGATTAAAGACCAGATGCGAGGTGTTTGTGACCTTGCCTTGCGCGTCAAAATCTTCGAGCTCACTGACGAGCGTGTCGCCCGCACGTGACCGCGTGAGACGGCGCACAACCTTTCCATCGACCATATGTTCGATAACTCTATGGGCGGCGTCGACACGCCGGCCGCGCACCGACATGACCCTCTGGCTGATGGATCCATCCGGCGCAACGATGAATGAGTGTCCCGGGACAGGCATGTTGTCGTAGCGCACAACGAAGGTCAGTACGCTTCGCTGCCCCTGCGCACTGAACAGCTCGGAGAGATAGGTTTCCTCTTCTCCTCGCACAGTGATCGTCAGTCTTTGGCCCTGCTTCCCACCGCTCGATTGGTAAGCCGTGTTGGCCCACACGCCGTTGAACGGGTCCTGATCAGCCGCCGAAACTGGCCCGGCCAGAAACAAAACCGCAGCCAGAACGATAAATCTCATCATATGAAATCTCCCTTTTGTGACCGACGACAAAATACTTTTAGATACGATGCACGCTCATGCGATGGCTCGCCGAGGCGGCGTCAGCGACGCACGCGCATTGAGAGCGTGAGGATCGAAGCCCGCGACGCGTTTATAGTTTGAGGCCACGGCTTCGAGTTCTTCGCGGCTGAAGACTTCGCTCACGTCTTTAAGGCCTTGCGGCGCGCGCTCTTCAGCCAAAACGTTGATGCCGACGCCGAGCGGTTTCAGTTTTGGAACGGCCTCATAGACTTCGGCATCAATGCCGGCAGCCTGAAGGCTGAGCGCCAGTGTAAGTCCGCCTGGACCCGCCCCAACGATCACAACACGCATGACTGCTTTGCCCGTATCCTTGCGAAAATTCAGCCTAGGCGCCCATATCATAGGCGGCAAGCGCGATGTCGACGCGGTGTTTTTCGAGAGCGCCGCGCGCTTGCTTTTGCACCAGCAAGGTTCGGTACGGGTGGCAGAACGGGTGACTTGGCCAGGCCGCTCTAGCGGTTACGCAAGACATCCACCGGCGACACCGAGAACGTGCGCTTAAAGGCCGTGCTGAAATGCGAGACGTTGGAGAAACCGCTGGCAAAGCAGACGTCGGTCACGCGCGTGGTCAACGGCGAGCCGATCTCCAGCATGCGCCGTGCCCGGCGCAAACGCTCGAACATGATATATTCGCTGATGGTCTGGCCGTCGTCGCGGAAAAGGTTGTGCAGATACCGCAGCGACATGCCGCACTCTAGCGCGATGTTCGTTAGAGACAGATCAGGATCCTCGCACCGCGTGCGAATGATGCGCTTCACACGCGTGAGATTTGCCGAACGCACCGGGCTCGCACCCGACTTGACGTCGGAGAGCTGACCCAAGGTCAGCACGATCAATTCACTGAGGATGCTGATCGACTTCTGGAAATCGTGCGGGCTCATGTCGCTCGCCTCTTCCTGAAGCGAAGCCATGGAGGTGAACACCAACCGCTGCAAACCGCTGGGACCTTCAAGCCGCCGCGCGCAGATGTCTTCAACCTTGGTCAGGCGCTCTTCGACAAAACTGCTGGGCAGCAGGACCGTCAGTCCGTCGTGGTCTGATACCTTCTTGAAGGAGAGCGGCTCCGATCCCGACGTCATGACCATGGAGCCGGTGGGGCAGTGCACTTCGCGCCCCAGCTGTTTCACATCGGCAGCGCCGCCGATATGAAAATTGACCGCATACCGCCTGAGCTCATCGCCCTGGATATCCGAGACAGTGCGGTCGCGCTGGATGTTATCGCCCTGCGTTTTCGAACGCAGGATCGTGAAGCGCTCGGCGTTGAACGCCCGCGCTATGACACTGAAGTGAGGGTCCGGCGGAAGCTTTGGCGCTTCTGCACGGATGAGCTTGGCCGAAACATTGCAAATATTGGCAGCAAAGAATTGTAGATAAGTGCCCCTATCGCGCGTGTGCACCTCATCTATCGGCTTTTGGACCAGACTGAGCTGTCCCATGACGTCCCCCTCGACGAAACGGCCGCGACGGACACATAACCGCACTCGTTCCGTAACTGTCAACGACCGCTAGGGCGCCGCCTCATGAGAGGCCACCTTTAAAATTCGCCGTTGCTGTGGGGCAACAGATTGTAACAACTGTAACGCTTGGCGAAAACCACTGAATGTGCCCCGCAGTGTTGTGCTGGTTTCACGCCATCTATCTCCAGGCACAGTGAAAAGCGGCGTTATGTAGGTTTGTATATAACGCTACTTTTGCCAGAAAACGAGAATGCAGAGCCGCAAAAGAAAACGCCGCCAATGTTCAAAGAACATGGCGGCGTTGCCTCAGATTATTGATCGGCGCGGACGCGACTCTCGCGCCTAGTAGCCGACGGACACGCCATCCTTGCGGTGATCGGAGGCGCCATGCAGCAGGCCCGTCGCTGGATCGCGGCTGATAGCCTGGTAGCCGCCCATGGCTTGACCCGTGGCCGGATGCACGTCGTGCCCCATCGCCTTCATGTCGTTGCCGATGAGATTGTAGAGCTCGGTCTCCAGGTTCAACCTGTTGCCGCGCTGGTTGTGATTGAAGCGCGCGGCATCGCTGGCGGCCTGAATGTTGGCGCCGAAGTCGATCATGTTCAACAGCACCTGGGCATGGCCTTGCGACTGCTGGTCGCCGCTCATGAGACCAAAGGCCGTGAGCGGCTTGCCGTCTTTCATGATGAAGCCCGGGATGATCGTGTGGAACGGACGCTTGCCGCCCTTGATCTCGTTCGGATGGCCAGGCGTGAGGTTGAACTGCGCGCCACGGTCGTTGAGCAGGAAGCCGTAGCCCGGGATCGTCACGTCGGCGCCGAAGAAAGAGAAGACGCTGTAGATGAACGAGACCATGTTGCCGTCTTTATCGGCAGCCGCCATGTAGGCCGTGCCGCCCGTCGGCATGGGCTGCGTGGCCGGCGTCGAAGCCTTGGCCGGGTTGATCTTGGCGCATTGTTCTTCGGCATATTTCTTCGAGATCAACTTATCCACGGGGATCTTCGAGAAGGTCGGATCGCCGTCATAAGTTTCAAGGTCGGCGTAGGCCAGCTTCTTGGCTTCCACCAAGAGGTGCCAGAACTTCGGCGAGCGCGGACCGGCGGTCTTGACGTCAAAGCCCTGCTTCGGCGCGCAGACTTCCATGATGTTCATCATCTCAAGAACAGCGAAGCCCTGCGTGTTCGGCGGCATCTCGTAGATGTCAAAGCCGTGGTAGTTGGTGGAGATCGGCGTTTCCCAGTTGCCTTTGTGAGCCGCCATGTCCGCCATAGTGAAGGCCCCGCCCAACTTCTGGGACTTGGCGACGATGGCTTGGGCGATCTCACCCTTATAGAAAGCATCACGACCCTTATCGCCGATCAAACGCAACGCCTTGGCCAAGTCGGGGTTCTTGAAGATCGTATAAGGCATCGGCGCTTTGCCGCCGGGCAGATACACGCGCGCCGAGTCCTCATCGGTGCTGAGGTTGCGCACACGCAGCTGCCAGTCGTTGCCGATGCGCTCTGTGACACCGAAACCTTCATCGGCGATCTTGGCGGCCGGCTCCAACACCTGCTTGAGACTCATGGTGCCATAGGACTTCAGCAGCATATCCCAGCCGTCGACGGCGCCCGGCACAACCGCAGAGTCGATGCCGATCTGGGGAATTCGGTCCAAGCCCTTCTTCTTGAAGTAATCGATCGACATGGCGCCCGGCGCGCGGCCGCTGCCATTGAGCGCGATGAGTTTCTTGTCCTTGGCGGACCAGGCGATGACGAACACGTCGCCGCCGATGCCTGTCGCTTCCGGCTCAACGACGTTGATGACCGCGGCCGTCGCGACGGCCGCATCAAAGGCGTTGCCCCCTTGTTGCAAAATCTGCAGACCGGTCTGCGCGGCCAGTGTCTGGCTGGTGGTGACCATGCCGTGCAGGCCGAGTGTTTCAGAGCGCGTCTGACCCAGCCATCCGTTGGCGCGGTCGCCGCGCACAGCGGTAAACGATGACCCGATTTCCGGCTGGCCGTCGGGGACACCACCCCCCGCTCCACGAGCGGGCGCAGCAGGAGCTGCGGCCGGCGCCGGAGCAGCGGCATCAGCCGCCATGCCCACGCCGAGGGCCATGCAGAACAGAGAAGCGCGGACCGTCATACGTTTCATCGTGTGTCCCCTTCGAAATATTGCCTGTTAAGCGTCCGGCCCGCGGAGGCTTCCCCACGGGCCGGAGTCTCTCTCAATTCTAGCCGAAAACGCTTAGCAACGCACTTTCACGGTCATCATGTCCGCTTAGAACTTCGCGCGGATACCAACCCGGTAAGCCCGCCCGAGGGTGTCCCAAATCGCGCCGCGCACCGGGGTGAAGTAATAAATGTTCGAACCGGTGGTCCCAGCGACGGATGGGATGTTGGGCGGGGCCTGGTCCATAACGTTGTCGACGTTACCGAAGACCTGGAAGTTCTCGTTAATAGTATAGGAGGTGCGCAGGTCGAGATAAGCCAACTGCGGCACCGTGTTGTCGTCGATGTCCTTGGAGGTAAAGGTATTCGCCAACTTGGACTTACCGATGAAGCGGGTCTGGGCGGTGAAGGAGGCCGGGCCCTGGTCATAGGTCAGTGAGAGTGTGGCGCGGAGCTTCGGTACGCCGGTGCACCCAGCATCAACACCCGATGCCCCATCGCAGCGCTGGACTACGCCAAACAGCGTGCGAGTCTGCTTCATGATGTAGTTGCCGAGGAACCGGGTGGTGAGATCACCCGAGAGCAGCGGCATGGAATAATCCGCCTGGAAGTCCAGACCCCGCGCCGTCTCTTGCGATGCGTTGAGCGAGCCGGTGTTGATCTGGCTGAGGGTCGCTGGCCCGCCCGGAGTCAGGGGCGGGTTTGAGTAGATGAGCTGATTGCAATAGACGGTCTCGCCGGCATTGCAGCGCTGCAAGGTCTGGGTGCCGTTGACCACGACAATCGCGTTCTTGATCTTGATGTCGTAGAAATCGAGCGAGGTCGTGAAGCGCGGCGCGAAGGACGGTGTCAGCACGACGCCGACCGACTTGGTATTGCTGATCTCGGGCGTCAGGTTCGGGTTACCCCCCAAAACGGTATAGATGGGGACGTTCGTGTTGTAGTGCGGGTCGACCGCCGAGTTGGTGGACGCCACGCCGGTGCTGAACAGCTCGTTCAGGTTCGGCGCCCGGATGTCGCGAGAGAGTGTGCCGCGCACGCGGATGTTCTCGTCGACCTGGCTGGTGAGGCCGGCCTTCCAGGTGTTCACCGTGCCGCTGGTCGTATAGTTGGTGATGCGCATCGCCGCATTGGCGCTCAGCGACTGCACGAACGTGTTCCTCAAGAGGGGAACATCGATTTCCCCGAAGCCTTCAGTCACGGTGTATTTGCCGTAGAAGGCGCCGAAGTTGCCAAGCGCATACTTGCGTACGGCCGCTCCGGCATCGACGACGGTCGTGCCTTGTTCACGGCGGCGTTCTGCGCCGAATGCCAAGGCAGGGTTGCCCGCCGGTAATGCGAAGGGCAGCTCGCCGTTGAAAGCCAGCGAGAAGACGTCCTGGTGGAAGTGCTGATCCTGGAAGTTTTCACCGTCTTCAACGTTGATATAGCGGATCGTCGCCTGCGAGACCGTGCCCGTGCCGAAGACATTGAGCGGCACGCAGCCGTTGGTCGGAGCAGTCAGCTGTGAGCGGCAGATAATTGTGCCTTGGGGAATGCCCGCGAGGCCCGCCGGCGCTACAATCGCGTCGGAGGCGGCGGCCAAGTTGGCTGTGATGTTGTTGTTCGTGCTCGTCTGGTACATGTGGGTGCGGCCGCGCTGGTAGTAGGCCTTCCAGCTCCACTTCTGACCGTAGAACCCATCCTCAATTTCACCGTCGAAGCTGAGGACCGTACGGAACAGACGCCGCGAAAGCCGGGCGACCGGTACGCCGACGGTGTTCTGAAGGTTGTCCCAGTTCCAATCCTTGGGGTTTGTCGGCAGGTTGTTGAGGTAGGTGGTGCCCATGAGCAGGGTCGGGATGTTCTGCGCTACCATCTGCGCCCTGAGCGAATCCGGCAGATAAGCATTGTCTCTCGCAATGCGCAGGCTGCCGAAGGCCGTGTTGGGAACGCTGTTGTTCCAAGAGATCGCCCGGCCGTAGTTGACCTGGAGCGACGCCTTGATCGTGTCGGTGACCTCGTAAGAGCTGTAGCCGAACAGCGTGGTCGACTTGAAGTCCACCGTCAGGTTGTCGAGCGCGGCGTTCTCGACCTCGGCGCTGCAGTTGCCGCAGACGGGGCCTTGCACGATGCCGAAGTTGAAGGGCTGTTGGGTGGCGCCTGGTCCAACGAACTGAATGCCGCGGAACGGTGAGCCGGTCGTGACCTGCGCACCGGCGTTGGTCACATGCCCGACGATCAGGCCGCCGTTGGTCGCCTGGGACAGGCCAACGTTATTGACGTGGATATATTTCGGCTCGTTGTTGGTGGCGGTGTAGGCCGGGTTCGGCAGAAGCTGGCGATAGGTGTTCCAGTCGCGCTCGCCCGCGTAGACCACCTCGGGGCTGTTGGTGTAATTGGCCGCCGCGATCACGTGGCCTTTGCCACCGGCAAAGTCGGTGCCGACCGCAGCTTGGGCCTTATAGTTCTTATGGTCCCAAAGGTCGGTGTTGCCGTAATCGATGTTGACCTTCACGCCATTGAATTTCTTGTCGAGGATCAGGTTGACCACGCCGGAGACGGCGTCCGAACCCCACGCGGCCGAAGCGCCGCCGGTCACCACGTCGATGCGCTGGACCAAGATGCTGGGCATGGTGGAAAGGTCGACTTCGCCGGTGACAACCGACTGGCTCACGCGCTGACCGTCGAACAGGACCAGGGTGCGGCCGGTGCCAAGCTGGCGCAGGTTGATGGTGTCGAGGCCGGCGGTGCCGGCGGCGATGACGCCGCTGCCTTGCGTAAAGGGCGAGGCGCCGCCGGTGACAGCCGGCAGCGAGCGGATCGCGTCGCCGATCGAGATCTTGGCGTCGCGTTGCAGGACTTCTTCGGAGACGACAGTGACGGGAGTCGGCGCTTGATAGCCAGAGATGGTAATGCGCGAGCCGCTGACGATGACTTCTTCGACATCATTCGCAGGAGCGGCTGCCGTCTGCGCGGCCCAAGCATTGGCCATAGGCATCGCAAGCATAGTCGTGGCGAGAAGGTATTGATGAAATTTCATTTGGCTTTCCCCAAAGCTACGAGTGAGCCGTTCCATTGTGCACGGCATGCTCTGGCGTTCCGCTACCCCCCGGCGCGCTTACGATGCCCCCTCCGACACCGCAAAACCACGAACCGCCAAGCAAAAAGCTAAAATATCTACCTGATGCGAACTTTATCTAGAGCGCCCAGTGCTTTCTTCAAAGTGAACAGATGTGAAATAAACTTTAAGGGTGATAGAAATGCCCGTGAAAATAGAGCGGTGCGGCTTTTCCTTATTTTATCAATTAAATCAGTACCCTAGGGCTGGCCGTGCCATTGTATCGGGCGCTTTGCACGCCTGAATCATCTCGCCCACTACCACTTTACGGTAGGCGCGCAGGCCGGGTGCGTTCAGTGGATGGGCGCGCAGGTCCTTCACTTCTTCAGGTGTGTAACGTTTTGCCGCCGCCGGAGCGCTGGCTCCGCCCAGGCCAAACGCCACGAAGTTCATCATCTCCGCCAGTTCCGCGTCGGACCATTTGGCGAAGGCAACATTGGGAAGCCGCACGATGTAGCCACGGCCTTTTTCCGTGCACAGAAAATATCCGGCGCGGTCTTTCAGCGGCGGGATAATACCATCGGCGGAAATACCCTGGATACCGTGGCACCCGCCGCAGCTTTCGAGATAGCTCGATTCCGCATGAGTCAGAAGACGCTCGTCGGCGCGCGCTGACGGCAATACCACAGCGGCCAAAACCAGGAGAGTTCCAAAACCAATGGCGGATGCGGCTTTCACTTGGGCAACGCTCCACTGGCTTCCAGCTGTTGGCGCATGGCGTGCACATCCGCCGTCGAAAGCGGCGGGTCTTTGCGTTGAGCATTCACTTCAGCGGCCGTGAAGGACATCACCTTCCCACGCGCGCCCCCACCAGCGCCCAGGCGCACGGCATAGTTCAACACATCGGCCAGCGCGCCATTGCTGTACGTCGTCGCAAAGCCCGGCATGACGCCGACGATCGGCGTGCCATCGACGGTGATGGAACCGCTCATGCCGTAGAGCACGAGGGAGATCATGTATTTGCGCCCATCGGGCGTTTGCGCGATGTCGCGCGCACGATCCGCGAGGCGCGGGAACTGCCCGGCAAGGCCGGCACCTTGCGTCTGATGGCAAAGCGAGCACACATCATTGAAGGTCTTTAAGCCCGGGCCGCCGGCGCTGGCTCCCCACGCTGCACTCGATGACAAAACAAGAAAACAGCCGGCAACAACACCAAAACGCATTTTCTGCATATCAGGTCGCAAGCCCCACGAGCGCTGCCGTCGAGCAGTGATAGGACATGGAAGAGGGCGTGCCGAAGCACCAGATGATGTCGTTGTTGGCCTGAGGCTTGTAAATCGGCAACTCGCGGTCGGTCTCGTTGCAATCGCATTCCTTGGTGGGCGTGCACCCCGTCTTGCCGCAGCAATCGCGGTACGCGATGAGGTACGCCTTGTTGTCGTCGGGATTGACGCACGTGCCAACCCACGATGTCGGCGAGGGTTCCGCGCCGGGCGGGCATGTATGCACCCCGCCGCCGCAACATGTGCAGAGGTACCCGTCGATGGCGCAATAACGCCAGTAGGTGCAGGTGTTCGGATCCTTCGACTGCGCGTGCAGGAGGAAATCGCTCTTGGGACCGGTGGCGTTGCCCATGCCGGCCGTCTGCGCCATGGCGGTGCCGCGCACCACCGGCAGGAGCGGCAACATAGGAGCGGCGACCAGCGCCATGCCCAGACGGGTCAACGCACTGCGCCGCGAGGTATGGCTTGCCAACCGGCGGACGAGGCGCTCTCCCAGTTTGTCAAATCGCGTCAGATTCACGTTCTCATCTCCTGCTTCAAATTAGCGCCGAATCACCGAAATCTTCTTGTCCGTAATATACGACTGGATGGACGCATACCCGGTCTCGTGGGACACCACCAAACTTTCCAGATGTTCGCGGCTGTTCACGAGACCTTTGCCCGCGATGACGCCTTCCGCATCGATTAGCACCGCATAGGGCAGCTTGCCGACTTGGTAGAGCATGCCGATCTCGCGGTCGTTGACGAAGGTCGCGGGATCGATGCCGTATTCGGCAATCATGGCGCGCTGCTCGGCGTCGGCGCTATCGCCGACGAAGATCACATCGAGCTTCTCCGAGCGCGCGAAGCCTTGCGACACCGGAATCAGCTTTTTGCAAATAGGGCAGACCGCCGAGACAAAAAAGAGGAGTTGCGCTTTTCCCGTCGCGGTCTTTCCGCCGATCTGCACTTTCGTGGCGGACATGGAATCCACGACAAGACGCGGCGCTGGCTTGCCGATTTCGGGCCCCGGACCCGTGGTCAGCGCGCCGATGGGCGCCAAGCGTTCATGCAGGACGCCGACCTGACGTGCGAGCGCCAGGATCACCAGACCCATCAGAAGGACCGTGATCCAGAGCAAACCCTGAGAGACGATAAGAGCCGTCATACGTTCAAATCCCCGAAATCCTGATATCGCGGCTTTCAATCGGCCCGATGGCCAGAAGCGAATTCATGGCGAGATACGTGATGAACAGCACGAGCCCCGCCGCACCGCCAACGATCACCACTTCCGCTTCCAGCATGCGCGGCATCACAGTCACGACCGCGAGCGCAGCCAGGATGCAGTTGCGCACTACCAGCGCCCACCGCAGCTTCTGGCTCAATGTCGTTTGATGGCAACCACAATCGATATACGCTCGGCCGCGTTTGAGATTGACTGCCATGGCCGCCGCGAAAACCAGCAAGAGACCGCTGCCAATAGGGGCCGCCACTTCCGGCACGGCGATGAAACCGATGCCCACAGTGAATTCAGCCAGCGGCAGCAATCGCTGCGCGGGCGCCAAGGCCCATTTCGGAAGCAGCTTGTAGTTCTGCAGCACGCCGAGGAAAGCATCCCAATGACGCATCTGCCCCACGGCCGCCGTGACGAAGATCAACGCCAAGACGACGCGCAGCGCAAACAGGATCGGTGTGTCATCGAAGAACGACATCATGTGCCCTTAGAAACCCGGGACCCACAGCGTATGCCCGGCCACAATCTTACCCATCACCTTGGTCGCGCCCGTCTCAGCATCCAGCACGTTGAGCTTGCCCTTTTCGGTCAGGGTATAGAGCAAGGCATCGTTGTCCTGGCTGACGGCGATGGCCAGCGCGTCCTTGTCGAGTTTCAAGCGCTTGATCATCGTGTGATTGGCCAAGTCCAGCACCCACACTTCCGAACCCGCCTTCTTATGAGTCCAGTGATTGCCGGCATGCATCAACACATAGATGCGGCCCTTGCCCTTGTTCCAGGCGATGGTCTGCAAGCCACCTGGACGCCAGGCCAGCTCCTGCACGCCCGTACCCGCCGCAGGCAGGCCGGCGGCAGCCTGGATGGACCAGGGCTTGTCGATGGTCGGCGTGGCGCCAAGCTGAGCCGTATAGATCAACCCTGTGAATGAAATGAACACGGCTTTGCCGGTGGCGTGATCGGTGAGGCTCTGCTCGAAGATGGGGTCATTGTTGGAATCGAAGAAGGGCGCCGAGTGCGTGACCGTCGCTTTGGTGCCGTTGAGGACGGCGGTCGCCAGCGAGCCGTCGCCACACAGCGAGGAGAAGCCGTTTTCGCCCCAGGCAAAAGCGAGTGCGCAACCGGGGACTTCCACGGTGCTGGCGACTTTGCGCTTTTCCAGATCGACCACAATCACCGACGACGCCGGCGACATATTGTAGACAAAGCCGAGCTTACCGCTGGCGTTGATGTCGAAGAGATGCGGACGCTGATCGATAATCAGGCGACCGGCGAGCGGAATTTCGGTGACGAGCTTCAGTGTCGCGCCGTCATACACAGTCACCATGTCCTGGCGCGTGCCGCGATTGCCTTTGGTCCAGATGGACTCAGAGACATAAAAGTATTTGCCGCTGGGATCGAAGTTGAAGACGGCGTATTCCGATGTCGGCACCGCGGCTTCGTAAGCGCCGGTATCGCCATTCAGAATCTTCACACCCGTGCCTTCAAAGCCCGCTTGCACAAACACGCGGTGCGGATAGGCGGGTTTGAGCGTCGTCACGTCGCTCTGCTCGGTCGCCGGCACGGGGCTAGAAGACTGGGCCATAGCGCCGCTGAAACCCGTCATCAACAATGCAGCTAACAATGCCG
The DNA here is from genome assembly GCA_947472795.1 of Fidelibacterota bacterium. Taxonomy (GTDB): domain Bacteria; phylum Pseudomonadota; class Alphaproteobacteria; order Rhodospirillales; family Rhodospirillaceae; genus SHVO01. The sequence goes on from CANJBL010000001.1 coordinate 46,139, forward strand.
GCTTGATCGGTGTCTTCATGCAATCGTCCTCACGTTTTAAAGCGCAAAACTCTGTTGAAGGCCTTGCCGTCACGCTAAGCAAAGCCGCCGTTGATGCTTTATCCCGCGCGTACTTGACCTTAGTCCCGGCGCATAATCGGTTAAAGCCACTCTGGCCTCGCGGGCGCCAATCACGCGCCCATGCGTAAGCTCGGCGTCATGAACGCGCGACGGGCGGCGAAGCTGCTGGAATGCAAAGGGAAACAGGTGCGAGGCGTTTATTCCCCCTGCAAACGCGTGCGTTTTCTCAAGACATCCCGCGGTGCGACAGAGAAGGCCCGGCGGAAAGCCGTACTGAAATGCGAGACATTGGAGAAGCCCGAGGCCAGGCTCACTTCCGTCACCCTGGTGGTGAGTGGCGAGCCCACTTCCAGCATGCGCCGTGCGCGGCGCAAGCGTTCATACATTATATACTCACGGAAGGTGCGCCCATCGTCCTGGAACAGATTGTGCATATAGCGCAGCGACAGGCCGCATTCGTTCGCCACTCCCTCGAGCGTCAGCTCGGAATCCTCGCATCGGGCGCGGATGATGCGCTTGGCGCGCATAAGATTGGCCGAGCGCACAGGGCTGGCACTTGAGCGGACATCGGCGAGGTTGCCCAGTGCAAGCAGCACAAGTTCGCTGACGATGCCCACGGCCTTCTGCAGTTCATCGGGCGTCATGCTGGCCGCACCGTCCTGAAGAGCGGCCGCCGAAGTATATACCAGCCGCTGCAGCCCGCTGGCTGGCGAGGCGCGCGAGCAAATGTCCTCGGCTTTGATGATGCGGGCTTCAACAAAATCCGCCGGGAGAAGAACGGCCAGAGCATCGCTCTCGGCCGATTTGCGAAAGGACAGCGGTTCGCTGCCCGACATCATAATCATCGACCCCGGGGAACACCCTGTCTCGCGGCCCAGCTGCTTCAGTTCGACACGCCCAGCAACCGGCATGCTGATAGTGTAGCGGCGCTGTGTATCGGCGTAAATTTCCGCAGAAGTGCGAACGGACTGAATCCTGCCGCCCTCGGTCTTTATACGCAGGATTGTAAAGTCACCGGCAGTGAATGCACGCGCATGGGCGTTGAACCGGGCGTGAGTCACAACACCGTCGTCGCGTTGCACCTTGGCCGAGACATTGCAGAGATTGGCGGAAATGAAACGCAGATACGCGTTTGCATCCTGCGTCTGGAGTTCATCGAAAGCTTTGCGGCTCTCCACGTGGGGAGCGATCTCTCGTTGACGCGACTCTGTTTCGGTCATCGGGCAACCTGTGTTTGCGTCGCATGAGATTTCCGCGACGTGCCGGCCCTCGCTGCTGATCCGAAACTATAAACCTTCACGCGACGGGGCAGTATGACCCTCGACGGTGCCGAATTTACGCAAGGTCATAGCCTAAAAGGCACCACGGGCTCGCGTCGTGAGAACATCGCGCGGACGTACGTATGCATATGAAAGCGGTGCATATGAAAACAGCACAAAAGAAAAGGCCGGCCAGATTTCTCTGGCCGGCTTTGACTTGTCGCGTTGCGCGGGGGGAGAGGGCTTACGGACGACGATCGAAGACTTGCGATTCGTCGTTGCAAGAGCGCGTCAGGTACTTCGCGGTCTGCGTCATGGTCTGTCCATCGACGGACACGGTACGCACGTAGTCGGCCGTCTCCTTGTTGTCTTTGGACCAGTGTTGGAATTCGACGCGCGTGGCGCCGACCTGCTTCCAGGTGATGGCTTCGGTGGCTGCTGAATCGATACCACCGCCGGGATATTTCTGGCCATCATAGCGATAGAGGTACCGAGTCCGGTTGGGCTGGCCGCCCTCGCGCGTGGTGTTCATGGTGACGAGGATCATGCCCCAGCCCATATCGACGATGTCGCGGGTGGCTTTCTGTACGGGCTTTTCTTGCGCGTTGGCCGGCGCGCAGAACTTCGACTTAGCCACGTTCAATTCCCACTTGCCCTGAGTCCAGTCATTGGGATTGGGCGGTGGAATGAGCGCGGCCCAAGCAGAACCGGCGGTCAGCATCGCGACAGACGATGCCAGGCCGAGTATGCGGATGGATTTCATCTGAGTGGCTCCTCTATTTCGGATTAGCGAGACGGTCGAACACTTGCGATTCCTCGCAGGGGCGCGATTCCGACTTGAAGTTCTGCGTCAGGGTCTGGCCGTCGGCCGACACGGTGCGCGTATAAGTTCCGGTCTTCTTATTGTCCTTGGACCAATGGACGAATTCCACATGGTTCGGATCGATAAGCTTCCAGGAGATAGCTTCGATGGCGGGAATTTCGATGCCGCCGCCGGGATACTTGTCGCCGTCATAGCGATAAACGTACTGACGCAGTTCCGGCTGGCCGTCTGCTCTAATCATGTCCCAGGTGACCAGGACCATGTCCCAACCGATGTCGCGCACGTAGCGCGTGGATTTCTTCAGCGGTGTACCGCAGAACTTCGACTTGGCATGATTGAGCTCCCACATGCCTTGCGTAAGGTCCTTAGGGTTCGGCGCCTTCACGCTTGCAGCGTGCGCGTCCATGGTGGCGAAGCAGGCGAGTGCAGCGACTGCGCCCAAAGTGCGAGATAATGTCATAGGAGCCCTCCTCTATTAGTGTCTGCGGAACGAACTATTCGTCATTCCGGCACCTTTGCTACGGTGCGGAATTCGCGCACGGCATAACAAAAAAGTCACCACCTCGGTGACAATCGGATGCGCGCTCACATGCTCACTCGAAATATTGCTTAAAAGCACTGTTGACCGAAAGGCGTGCCTGTTCGGGACAGCGCGAAACATCATCGTCGCAGCTTTTGAATTGAGCGCGCTCGAAGGCCGAGAAGCCGTCGAGCGTGAAGCCGAATTGCTCGAGCGCGACCGGCGCCAGCAAGGTGATGTCGAGCATACGGCCGACGCGGTCGGGAATGACGTCGTTGGCGCAGGTAAAGTTCACGCAACGGATATCGTAAGCCGTGGAATACCACAGGGCGTGGTTTTCACGGTCGGCCATGAACTCGGGCTGATGATCGCCGAAGGTCATCACCCCGGCGGGACGGCCGCGTGCCTCCAATGCCTTCAGGAATCCGGCGTAGGCATCGTCGCTCTGCTTGAAGCGCGACACATACTCCGCGAGCGGATCGGGCTCGTTGTGCGGTCCGTGCTGATTGATGGTCAACATCATGGCGACGACGGGTTTGTCCGACGGCGGCAACTTCTTCAGCATGGCTTCGTAAAGTTTGGAATCGGGAAGCTTCCAGTCCCAGCCCTCGCTAATGCCCAGCGATTGCGGGTCGTAAAACTCGTCGGCGCCGATGGACGCATAGAAGTTGCGCGCGTTGATAAAGCTACCGGGCACCGGATAGAAAATGACTGTGCGGTATCCCAACTCTTTCAGGCGCGTGAAGATCGATTGCTTGATGCGGCCTTCGAGCTGGTAGAACACATAAAGGCCGTCACTGCCGAATTCCTGCGGGCGCATCTGTGTCGTGACAGAGAACTCGCTTTTCCACGTCACGCCGGCAAAGGTGTGCACGTGAAGAAGGCCACTATAACCCCCGGGGGCCGTGAAGATTGTGTGCGGCTTATAGGTCGCACCTGCATTCTCGGGCAGGAATGTGGATTCCTGCAGAATAATGAAAATGTCGGGCCGCGTGGCGGCCGGGGCGCCAAGCTTGGAGAATTCATGAATCGGTTGCGCGGCTTGCGCGCTCGAGAGCACATGCAGCTCGGGACGCGGCATGCGCATGGACGCGATGAAGGTGCGCAAGCTGGGTTTCGCGAAGCTCTGCTCCCAATTGGGGATGTCCTGATCCCAGCCTTGCAGGGCAACAAGACAGGCCAGTGAGGCCACACCCAGTCCGAGCAGTGTGCGCTTCTCGAACCGCGAGAATGCACCACGGCCGGACAGCAGGGACTTGAAGTAAAACCCGATGCCGACAACCGTCAGGCCAAGGGCCAGCGCCACACGCCAGTCGTTGTAGCCCAATATCACAATGTTCTCGCGCAGGAAGTGATGGTCGTACGTCACTAGTGGTTGACCGGTGACGTAAAACTTGACGGCGCTGCCGGCCAGGATGAACAGGCCCGGAATCGCGGCCAGGGCAAGCAGCGTCAGCGGATGCTTGCCGCGCGCGCAACCCAGAGCGAAGAACGGTGCAACGGCCAGCGCGGCATAGGGATCAAGATAGACCACAGCATAGAGCGTGAGCGCGGCGATGACCGCAAACGCAAGAGCCCGGCGGGGCTCAACCCGCGCGGCCGCCTGCGCCAATCGCTTTAGCATGTATAGCTCCAGAGGAAGGCCGGCGGCAGGTTGAGAAGCTCAAGCCCAATGCGTTCGCTTTTCGCGAAGATGCCGGCGAAGGGATCGACGGGGAAATACGTGTACGTCACGAGGTGTTTCACGGTGCCCGCTTTACTGGCGCGCGCGACACTAGCCTTCAGTTTTGCGAACTGGGGATTGTTCACATTGGGGATGCTGCTGAGGATGACAGTGGGTTCGCGGATGTCCGCCAGGAAAGCTACGGCGCAGTCGCTTAGGATCGTGCGCTCCGGGAAATTCTGCTTCAGATATAGGAAGCGCTTTTCCTCGCGCTCAATGCTGACGGTGCTCTCGGGAAGAAAGCGCGTGACGGAACCGAAGCCGGCACCCAGTTCAACAATCGGCAACCCGCTCAGTTCAGCTTCGCGCGCCATGCGCCGCGAGAGCCAGCGCGATGACTCGCACAAGGCGCCGATGGAAGCACGCGATGACAGGAACGATGCAAGACGTTGCGGCAGGCTGCTGGGCGCAAGCCCCACATCCGTCAGGGCTGCCGAATATCCCCCCAAATCCGAACTCATACTTTTCGTCTCTCCCAACGTGCATACCTTTGAAGGCCGGGAGTGTAGCGGAAAACGAGTCACAAAACCGTAATCACAATGTCACCACAATTGGCGTCCGCGGGCGGCCCACTTGCTCTCGCGCTGATCCTGTCGGAGTATGCGACAGGGACGAGCGGCTAAGCCGGAACTCATTGAAAATGCTTATATTATTCAAACTCTCGGCACCGCCGAACGATGCCCATCTTCTGGTCAGGTTGGCGTTATGACACGTCCTCACGCCGGTGATGCTGGCGCCGCACATGTCATAAAAGTCACAGCGGATGAAGCCAGGATCCTGCTTCAGGAAGGCTTTGCGCTTCAACAACAGGGCGCCTTGGATCAGGCCGCAGCCTGTTATCGGCGCGTGCTGGAACTAGCGCCGTCGCAGTTTGATGCCTTGCATCTCTCGGGTGTCATCGCCGCGCAGAGAAAGAACTTCACCGATGCTGTTGCCTTGATCGGGCGCGCGATTGCTGTCGATCCCAACCATGCCGGCGCACATTATAATATGGCACATGTGCTGGAAGATCTGCGCCGCACCGACGCGGCGCTGGCCAGCTACGACCGCGTTCTGGTGCTGAAGCCTGATTATGCCACGGCGCACAACAATCGCGGCGGCGTGTTGTTTCGTCTGCGCCGATATACCGAAGCGGCGGCGAGCTATGAGCGCGCCATTGCTCTGGAGCCCGCTTATGCCGACGCCCACTACAACCGCGCGATGGCATTGATGGAACTGGGGCGCTTGGCCGACGCCGTGACGGCCTTCGATGCAGCCCTCGCGATTGCGCCCGATTACCATTTTTTGCCCGGTCTGCGGCTTTACGCAAAGATGCGTATCTGTGACTGGCGCCACTACGACGCCGAAACGCGCGCACTGGTGGACGACGTCAACAAAGGGCGCCCCGTGACGCCACCCTGGCCGCTCCTGGCGATCAGCGACGCACCTGATGTGCAGCAGCGTGCAGCGGCACTCTGGACGGCTGCGAAATTTCCCGCCGATGCAACGCTCGGCGCTTTGCCTTTACGCAAGGCAAAGGACAAGATTCGCCTTGCTTACGTTTCCATGGATTTCCGCCAGCATCCAGTCTCGGCCCTTATTGCCGAGGTTATCGAGAAACATGATCGCGCGCGGTTTGAGATTTTCGCGTTCTCCTTCGGGCCCGACACAGGCGATCCTTTGCGCAAAAGGATGGAGAAAGCCTTCGATCATTTCATCGACGTACAGCAACAGGCGGACCACGACATCGCAGCGCAGATTCGCGCGCAGGAGATCGACATCGCCATCGATCTTGCGGGCTACACCACGGACTCGCGCCCGGGCATTTTTGCCCTGCGGGCAGCGCCTATCCAGGTGAACTATCTGGGCTATCCCGCGACCATGGCCGCACCCTATATGGACTACATCGTGGCGGATCAGACTGTCATCCCCGCCAGTCAACGCAATGCCTACACTGAGAAGGTTGCGGCCCTGCCCTGCTTCCAGGCCAACGACAGCCAACGCCCCGTCGCCACGAAGACCTTCACGCGCGCCGAACTTGGTCTGCCCGCGACCGGCTTTGTATTCTGCTGTTTCAACAACACGTTTAAACTCAACCCCGATGTCTTCGCGAGCTGGATGCGGATCCTGACCCAAGTGCCCGACAGTGTGTTGCTGCTTTTTGCCGAGAACTCGCAAGCTGCCGCGAACCTGCGCGCCGCAGCGGATGCGGCCAATGTCGCGCCCGCGCGGCTGGTGTTCGCGGAGCGCATTCCCATGGCGGAACATCTTGCCCGCTATCGCATTGCGGACCTGTTCCTCGATACCTGGCCCTTCAATGCCGGCACAACCGCCAGCGACGCGCTGTGGTCCGGCCTGCCCGTGCTGACACGGCAGGGCAAAAGTTTCGTGGGCCGCATGGCTGCGAGCCTTCTGGGCGCCGTGGGTCTTGCGGAACTTGTGACCTCGTCCGCCGCCGACTATGAGGCCATGGCCGTAGCTTTGGCGCGAGATACTGCGCGCTTGGCCGGGCTCAAGGATCATTTGGAGAAAAACCGCGACACTGTTTTGCTGTTCGACAGCACGCGCACAACGCGGCACTTGGAGGCGGCCTATACCAACATGATCACCCGCCTGGATGCAGGCTTGCTCCCGGAGCACATCGATGCGGTCCCCGCCCAATGACCGGCGCCGCGCAATCTTTGCAGCAAGCCTTTGACGCCTTCCGTCAGGGCGACCTCGACGGCGCGAACGCGCTCTGCACGGCCGTGCTCAAAGATATGCCGCAGTCCTTCGAAGCCTTACATCTTCTGGGTGTGATCGCCTTTCAGAAGGGTGCGCCACAGCAGGCCGCGACGCTCTTTGAGAAAGCCGTTGCCGTGCAACCAGAGAATGCTTCAGCACGCGGCAACTTGGGCGCGGCCCTGGAAACCATGGGTCAGTGGGAGGCAGCGCTTGATCAGTATGAGCGGGCCATCGCGCTGGCACCCAACGCCAATACCTTTCTCAATCGCGGCAATGTGCTGGGCCGTTTGAGGCGGACCGATGCGGCTCTTGCCAGCTATGAGCAGGCCATAGCACTTCAGCCCGCGCACGCAGACGCGTATCTGAACGCAGGCAATCTGCTGCGCGAGATGAGGCAGTCTGAAAAGGCCCTCGCCTTCTATGAGAGAGGTATCGCGGCGGTGCCGCGCCATGCCGGTCTGCACAACAATCGCGGCATAGCCTTGAAGGATGTGGGGCGGCTGAACGATGCAGGTGCGGCTTATGATGCCGCCATCGCACTCGATCCAGCGCTCGCCGATGCGCATTACAATCGCGGCAATGCGCTGAGGGCCCTCCTTCAGGAGCGGGCCGCACTCGAGAGTTACGACGGCGCCATTGCCGCGCGCCCCAGCTTCGCAGCGGCGCACAATAATCGTGGCAATGCGTTGCGGGCTTTGCGCCGGTTACCCGAAGCGCTCGCGGCTTATGAGCACGCCATTGCGCATGCCCCCGGATATGCCGAGGCTTTTTATAATCGCGGCGCCCTGCTGGGCGACCTCCAGCGTCACGACGCAGCAGTGGCGAGCTATGATCAGGCGATTGCCCTGCAACCCCATTATCCCGAAGCGTACACCGCGCGCGGCGTCGCGTTGCGCGAAGTGGGCCGCCAGGAGGAAGCACGCGCGAGCCATGTCACCGCGCTGCGGCTTGCCCCCGATCTCGCGCAAGCGCATTGGGATCTGGCGCTGTGGTGCCTTCAGAACGGCCGCTTCGCCGAAGGCTGGCAGGAATACCAATGGCGCTGGAAGAATGCGGACCTGAAGCTCGATCCCCGCAACTTCCCACAACCGATCTGGGGCGGAGAAGATATTCGCGGCAAGACCATCCTGCTGCACGCCGAACAGGGCTTAGGTGACACCTTGCAAGCCTGCCGGTATGCACCGCTGGTGGCGAGCTTTGGCGCCCGCGTCATCCTGGAAGTGCAGGAGCCTTTGGCGGAGCTGATGAAGTCCCTGGCCGGCGTTGCCGCCGTCATCATCAACGGTCAACCACTGCCCGCTTTTGATGTGCACTGTCCGTTGCTCAGTCTGCCGGGTTTCTTCAAGACAGAGACAACAAACATCCCGGCGGCAGACGGTTATCTCGTCGTACCGAAGGACCACCTTGCCATATGGCAAAGCAAACTCGGCACCGCCACCGCGCGCCGGGTCGGCATCGTCTGGCGTGGCAACGCCAGCCACAAGAACGATCTCAACCGCAGCATTCCTTTGCCTGTGTTTCTAAAAGCGCTGCCCCCTGGGCTTGACTACATCAACTTGCAGAAAGACCTGACGGACGAAGAAAGCGACCTGCTGCGCACACGGACTGATATCAAACATGTTGGCGACAGCTTGCGCGACTTCTCCGATACCGCCGCCGTCTGCACGTTGGCTGACATTGTCATCACCGTCGACACCAGCGTTGCGCATCTTGCCGGGGCTTTGGGGCGTGCTTTCTGGGTGATGCTGCCGTTCAACCCCGATTGGCGCTGGCTTCTGCAACGCACCGACAGCCCCTGGTACACGGGCGCCAAACTTTATCGGCAAGAAACGCCGGGCGATTGGACGCCGGTGACGGCGCAGGTTTCCGCTGACCTGATGGCCTTCGCCGGCACATCCGTTACCGCAGAGGCCCACAACGAACACGGTATCGCGCTTTACGCCCAAGGCGATTTCCAGGGCGCCATCGTCAGCTACAGCCGCGCGATAGCCTTGAAGCCCGACCTTGCCGTGGCCTTTATCAATCGCGGCGTCGCCTACCGCGAACTTGAATACCTGGCCGCTGCCCTCGCCGACTATGACCGCGCGCTGACCCTGGACCCGCACCACGCAGGCATCCTCAACAATCGCGGCATCGCCTTCAGTGATCTCGGTCGTTACGCCGATGCCTTGCGGGATTTCGAGGCGGCCATCGCGTTGCAGCCGGATAGTGCGGAAGCCTATTACAATCGCGGCGCCACTTTGACCCGTTTGAACCGCCATACCGAAGCCCTGGCAAGTTACGAGCGCGCCATCGCGATCCGCCCACATTATGCCGAGGCTTATAATGGCCGTGGGTTGGCCTTGCGCGATTTGGGGCGTCCAGAAGATGCCATCGCCAGTCACAGGGACGCGCTGACGGTGTCGCCCGACATGGCGCAAGCTCACTGGAGTCTGAGTTTCGCTTTGTTGCAGGTGGGCAACTTTGCCGAAGGATGGCGCGAGCAGGAGTGGCGGTGGCGCACGCGCGAGCTCAAGCTCACGCCGCGCGCGTTCGCTCAACCCCTTTGGCACGGCACGGAATCGCTGCAGGGCAAAACCATTCTGCTGCACGCCGAACAGGGCTTTGGCGATACCTTGCAATTCTGCCGCTACGCCACACTGGTTTCTGAGCGCGGCGCAAACGTATTACTGGAAGTGCCAGCACCTCTTGTCACTCTTTTGCGCGGGCTCGAAGGCGTCGCCGCTGTGATCGCAACCGGCGATCCGCTGCCGGCTTTTGATCTGCACTGCCCCTTAGCCAGCTTGCCGTTGGCCTTCGGGACGGACGAACATTCCATTCCGTTTGCGCGTGGATATCTGAAAGCGCCGCCAGAAAAGACTCCCGAAAAAGGGACAAGGCGGCGTATCGGCATCGTTTGGCGCGGCAATGCTGTGCACAAGAACGACCACAACCGCAGCATTCCTCTGTCCGATTTTCTGACCGCGCTGCCCGCTGGGCTGGACTATGTAAGCTTGCAGAAGGACCTGACGCGCGAGGAAGAAGCGTGTCTGACCGCGCGCCCCGACATTCATCACCTTGGCGACGCTTTGCATGACTTCAGCGATACCGCCGCCGCTCTCGCGAGCCTGGACGTGATTGTGAGCGTGGATACGAGCGTGGTCCATCTCGCGGGGGCGCTGGGCCGCCCCGTGTGGATCTTGCTGCCGTTCAATCCCGATTGGCGTTGGCTGCTAAACCGCGCCGATAGCCCCTGGTATGCGAGCGCCATTCTTTATCGGCAGCAAGGGCCCAGCGACTGGGCATCAGCTTTGTCGCGGATCGCCACCGATCTTGCGGCTTTTGCCGCGGACAATGCCGCACCCTGACGGACGTCGCGCCGGGCGCGCCCGACTCTTCACTATACAAAGCAGGTAGAGGCCGCTTACACCTTCAGGAGGAGCGCGGCCGGAGCGACCTCGGCAGTATATAAATTTTTGCATGCGATAGAGATGAACCAAGACACACCCACCACCGGCGAGCAGATTGAGAAAGGCACCGTTCCCACCGGCACACAAGAGAAGGCCGTGGTGGAGGCGACGGAGTTTGTCGATGCGCGCGTGGCGCCGCGCGGCAGCCTAGAGAACCTGTCACACGAAGAGGTTGCTAAACTGCTCGATCGGGGCCAGGGCGGCCTGTATCCCGTTTTCCGCCAATGTGCGCTCGCCGTGCTCAACTCGGGCAGCTACAGCGACGACCCGCGCGCGCTGTTCGAAAAATACCGCGCCTTCGAACTGAAGATCGTGCAGCAGGCCTGGGGCATCAAGCTGGAGATGACACACGCGCCCGCCGGTGCCTTTGTCGATGGCGAGATGATTCGCGGTGTGAAAGAGCACTTGTTCGCGGTCCTGCGCGACATCGTCTACATCTCCAACGAGATCATGGAGAGCGGACGCTTCGATCTGGGCACGCACGACGGCATCACCAACGCCGTCTTCTGTATCCTGCGCAACGCAGGTGTTCTGGAAACCAAAGGCCAACCCGATCTTGTTGTCTGCTGGGGCGGGCATTCCATCAGCCGCGAGGAGTACGACTACACCAAGCGCGTGGGCTACGAGCTGGGCCTGCGCTGCCTGAATGTGTGCACAGGCTGCGGCCCCGGCGCCATGAAAGGTCCCATGAAGGGCGCCACCATCGGCCACGCCAAACAGCGCTTCGATGTTGGGCATTACATCGGGCTCACCGAGCCCGGCATCGTGGCCGCCGAGCCGCCCAACGCCATCGTCAATCACCTCGTCATCATGCCCGACATCGAGAAGCGCCTGGAGGCCTTCGTGCGCCTGGGCCATGGCATTGTGGTGTTCCCCGGCGGCGTCGGCACCTTGGAAGAAATTCTGTACCTGTTGGGCGTGTTGCTGGACCCTGCGAACGCCGACCAGCCCATGCCGTTGATCTTCACCGGACCCGCCTCGGCCGCGTCTTATTTCCATCGCATTGACGAATTTGTGAGCCTCACTTTGGGACCCAAGGCCCGCGAGCGCTATCAGATCATCATCGATGACCCCGCTGCCGTCGCCAGGGCCATGGTCTCAGGGTTGGAGCGCGTGCGCCACCACCGCACCGTCACGGGCGATGCCTATAATTTCAACTGGACGCTGCATATCCCACGCGAACTTCAGGCACCTTTTGTGGTGAGCCACGAAAGCGTGGCCGCCCTCGACCTGCATCTGGACCAGCCTGTGCACGCACGTGCTGCCAACCTGCGCCGTGTGTTCTCGGCCCTTGTGGCGGGCAATATCCGAGCACCCATGATCCGGCTGGTGGAAGAGCGCGGGCCTTTCGAGATCAGCGGCGATGCTCGCCTCATGCAGGCCATCGATGCCCTGTTGGGCGAGTTCGTCGCGCAAAAGCGCATGAAGCTCTCGGGCGACTATCACCCGGTGTACCGCATCGTCGCTTAATCGGTTAGACTTCCAATAGAACCAGAATAGGGAGCCAAACAGTGCCGCGTGGCGATGCCTTGTGGTATGCGGGCCAAGACCGCGTCGAACTGCGCACTGAACAGGCGTGCGCCCCCGGCGCGGGCGACGTCTGCGTCGCGGCGCGCTTTTCGGGCATCAGCCGAGGCACGGAACGGCTCATATTTTCCGGCCGCGTGCCCGCATCCGAATACCAGCGCATGCGCTGCCCGCATCAGGCGGGCGACTTTCCATTTCCCGTGAAATACGGCTACGCCCTGGTGGGCGAGGTGGAACAAGGCCCCGCCTCTCTCATGGGCAAATCCGTTTTCCTGCTTCATCCGCACCAGAGAAAAATGTGCGTGCCGGCAGGCAATGTGCATGTCATCCCCGAGGGCGTGCCGCTGAAACGTGCGGCGCTCGCGGCCAATATCGAAACCGCGCTCAACGTCACGTGGGATTCCGGTGCGGCCCCCGGCGACAAGGTGTTGGTGGTGGGCGGCGGTGTGCTGGGGCTTCTGACGGCGGCGATCATCGCCGGCATTCCCGGAACGACTGTGACGGTGGCGGACGTGGACCCCACGCGTGCGCCTATCGCCGCGAAATTGGGCGCCGCTTTCACCCTTCCCGACGCCGCGCCACGCGACCAGGATATTGTGATTCACACCAGCAGCACCGCAGCCGGTTTACAGGTAGCGCTCGCCAGTGCGGGCACGGAAGCGCGCGTGGTCGAAGCCAGCTGGTACGGCGACAAAGATGTAGCCGTCCCGCTCGGCGAGGCTTTTCATGCCCGGCGTTTGCAGCTCATCTCCTCACAGGTCGGCGCTGTGCCGCCCGCGCGGCGCGCGCGTTGGACAACAGCACGGCGCATGGCGTCTGCACTCTCTTTGTTGCGCGATAGCCGCTTCGATGCCCTGATCACGGGCGAGATCGCCTTTGACGATGCCGTGACGGAAGTGCCAAAAGTCCTCTCCGGCGGCAGCGCAGGTCTCATGACCGTGCTGCGCTATACCTGATCACCAACCAAGGAAACCGACCCATGTACGCCGTAGAAGTGCGCGACCACGTCATGATTGCCCATAGCATCAAGGGCGAGGTCTTCGGCCCAGCTCAGAATCTTCATGGCGCCACGTATGTCGTCGACGTCTGCTTCATGCGCCGCGAACTGGACGAGAACGACATCGTCGTCGATATCGGCCTGGCTCTGGATGTCGTCAAAAGCACGCTCGCCATTATCAATTACAGCAATCTTGATGAGCACGTTGAGTTCAAGGGCCGGCGCTCCACCACCGAAGCCGTGGCTTTCTGGATCTTCCAGAAAATCAAAGCCGCCGCCGGCGCGGGCAAGCTTGGACCCAACGCCAAGGGGCTCGCGCGCCTGAAAATCACGCTGCACGAATCCCACAACGCGCTGGCCTCCTACGAAGCCGACCTGACGTAAGGGAGCTTTGCCGGTGCCCGATGTCTGGTTTGCCATCCCGGGCGACGTAGCGACCCTGACCGGCGGTTACGGCTACGCACGCCGACTGATGGAAGCCCTGCCACGCGCAGGGTGGACAGCGCATCACCTGCCGTTACCCGGAACTTTCCCGTCGGCCACACACGAAGACCTCATGGCAAGCGCACGCCTGTTTACCGCCCTGCCGGAAGATGCGCTGGTCCTGGTGGACGGCTTGGCATACGGCGTTTTCCCGCACGCGATGCTCGAACAAGTGCCGGTACGTTTCGCAGCCCTGGTGCATCATCCGTTGGCGCAGGAAACTGGTTTGGAGGATGCCGACGTCGCGCGTCTCCGCGTGAGCGAACGCACGGCGTTGTCCTATGCCTCCAGCGTCATCGTCACCAGCCCGCATACATTGCAGACGCTTGCGGCAGATTACGGCGTGGACCGCGTGCGCCTGTTCCTGGCCGAGCCCGGCACGGACAAGGCATCACGCGCGCCCGGCGGCCATGCCGTGCCCAATCTTCTCACCGTCGCCACGCTGACACCGCGCAAGGCGCACGACGTTTTGATTGCGGCTTTGGCGCGGATCAAGGAATTGCCCTGGACCAGCACGCTCGTGGGCAGCCTGGAACGCGACCCGTCCATGACCGCGTGCGTGCGCGCCCTTATCGCCCAGCACGGCCTTCAAGACCGCATCGCCTTGCGCGGTGAATTGAAGGACGACGCGTTGGCGGACGCTTATGACGCCGCCGATGTTTTTGTTTTGCCGTCGCGTCATGAGGGCTACGGCATGGTGTTCGCCGAAGCCCTGGCGCACGGCCTGCCGATCGTCGCCTGCGACGCGGGTGCGGTGCGCGGCACAGTGCCGGCCGAGGCGGGGCTTCTGGCTCCGCCCGATGATGTGGATGCCTTGGCGGACGCTTTGCGGCGTGTGCTCTCGGAGCAAGACTTGCGCCGCGCACTGCGTGATGCGGCTTGGGCCTATGGCCAGACTTTGCCGACGTGGGACAATACGGCGGCGTGTGTCGCCGAAGCCTTGTGGGCAGCGCTGCCGTGAGCGGCTTCTCCCCCGAATGGCTGGCTTTGCGTGAGCCTGCCGATCAGCGCGCGCGCAGCCGCGATGTCTTTGCAGCGTGCGCGGCGGCCTTCAAGGACCGTGCAGACCTGAACATCTGCGACATGGGGGCCGGCACGGGCGCTTCGGTACGCGCCCTGGCTCACCTGCTGCCGGCCCGCCAGACCTGGACCTTGGTGGATCATGATGCAGCCAACCTGACTGCATCACGCGATGCGCTGCGCGCTTGGGCAGACCGCGCGGAAATGGAAGGCGATGCACTCATCCTTCATCACCAAGGGCAGCGCATCGTTGTCTCAACGCGCGTGCAAGATTTCGCCAAGGCGCCGCGCTGCTGGAATGAAGATACGCATTTGGTCACGGCCTCGGCGCTGTTCGACCTCGCCTCTGCCGGTTGGATTGCGCGGTTTACGGATGCCCTCGTCAAAGAGCGTGTGGGACTTTTCGCCACCCTTACGGTCGATGGCATCATGCAAGCGGTGCCTGAACATCCTCTGGACACACACGTGTTCACACGTTTCCGCGACCATCAAACCGGCGATAAAGGTTTTGGACCATCCGCAGGCGGTGAAGCGGCGCGCCTTCTTGAAGAAGCCCTTGTCGCGCGCGGTTATCATTTAACAGCCGGCGATAGTCCGTGGATCCTGGAAAACACCGACGCCGCTTTGATTGCGGCCCTGATCGATGGCATCGCCGGCGCGGCGGGGGAAACCGGCATGGCGGCGGGGCAGCTGGAGAATTGGCGCGCCGCGCGGCGGCTTGACACTCATCGCCTTGTCATCGGCCACCGCGACGTTTTTGCGGTGCCGACTTAGGAGCCGGGCAGCATGCGGCGCAGGGTTTCGTCCTTGCGCACAAAATGGTGCTGAAGTGCCGCCGCAATGTGTAACGCCACAAGTCCGCACAGGATGAACGCCAGCGTCATATGTGTGTTCAGCAATAGGGTTGCGAGTTCCTTGTTGGGCTCGACGAGGTCGGGTAGCTCGAACAATCCAAAGACCACGATGGGTGCGCCGAAGGCCGACGTTCCCGTCCAGCCCACCAGCGGCACGGCAAACAGCAGAAAGTAGAGTGCGCCGTGCGTGATGCGCGCCGCGTGTTCCTGCCAGATGGGCAGATCAGCCACCAAAGGCGGCGGCGGAGAATATAGCCGCCAGATCAGGCGCAGACCCGTGAGGAAAAGGATGGTCGCGCCGAAGGATCGGTGCAGGTCGAAGACCTGATTTTGCGATGGCCCCGGCTGCATGTTCAGCATGGTGATGCCGAGCGTCACGCCGCACAGGACGCAGACGGCGGTGAGCCAATGCAGGATTTTGGCGGGCGCAGAGTAAGACGCAGGTGCCATAGACATCTCCTAACGCGAAAAGGCGCAGTCGAACAACATATCGCCGCCGGGCAGTGCGTGCACGCTCACGTGCGGACGCAGTGCTTTTTCCAATGTGTCGATGACCGGAAGTTGAGCGCCGGCAGGCCCCGACCCGATAATCATCGGTGCCGTCATGACATGAAGCCGGTCGAGGCATCCCGCTCCCAGAAAGCGCGACAGGGTCGCCGGGCCGCCTTCGATGAGAAGGCGCTTGAGGCCAAGACCGCGCAACGCTGCAATCACATCGCCGGCAATAAAACCCGCGCGCGAAGCGGGCAGGGATATGTGCTCGACGCCGGCGACCTTGGGCGGCGCGCCGACAACGATGCGCCGCGCACCATCATTGGCGAGGCATTTAGCGGCGGACGACATGCGCCCCTGAGGGTCAATAATAACGCGGGCCGGTTGCGGCCGGCCGGGCGCTTTTGCCGCGCGGCGCACCGTCAGCTGCGGGTCATCGGCAACGACAGTGCCGACGCCGACCACAACCGCATCCACCAATGCGCGCAACCGGTGTAGGTGCACGAGAGCTGCCGGGCCGTTTATATAATGTGAGTGCCCTGTAGGAGTGGCCACGCGCCCGTCCAGCGACTGGCCGATCTGGCCGATCACGAAACTTTGATCTTCAGGCAGCGTTGCGACCAAGGGCCCATAAATGGGCCACAGGAAATTACCGGAAAAAGCGCGGTTTTCGCCGCAATTCCCGGCTATTGCACATATCTCCAGCCATTGCGGAGTGTCCCGCTCCCAGTCCACAATGGTGTCCATGTCACTTTCTTGAAATGTAAGGTTACGCGTGCCCAACGAAGACGTGAAGATTGGTACCGTCGACGTCGACTTGGCAAGGTGGTTCGGCAACCCCGGACGCCTGACCATGCAGCGCGCCATCGCCGAGCTGCGCGCCGGCCGGCCCGTGCGCGTCATCGGCACCGATGGCTCCGCCCTCACCGTTGCGGCTGCGGAAATGCTGGGTGGCGAGCGCATCGCGGCCTGGAACCGGGCCACGGGCGGCGCGCCCGGCCTGATCCTGCCCGCGCCGCGCCTGGCGCACTTGGGCGTTGCCGTACAAAGTCATGCCTTCCTTTCCCTGGCCGGTCTGACCGATGAGGAGATTGACACCATCCTGCGTGGTGTCGAACCGCGGGTGCCGGTGTTCGAACACCGCCCAGCGACCGCGCATGAAGAAGCCGCCCTGGAGCTGGTGAAGCGCGCCTATCTTCTGCCGGCCGCCGTGGTGCTGCCGCCGGCCGCCGCCGATGAGCAGCCCGCGCTGGCCGAAGTGAGTGTATACGCGGTCATGAACTTCCACGAGCAGTCGGCGCGCGACCTCACCATCGCCGCGCGCACGCGCGTGCCGCTGGCGGAAGCGCATGATGCCGAATTCGTCATCTTCAGCGGCGGCGACGGCCTGCGCGATCAGGTCGCCATCGTCATCGGCAATCCCGATCCGCAGAAGCCCGTGCTCACCCGTTTGCATTCCGCTTGCCTGACGGGCGATCTGTTCGCCAGCTTGAAGTGCGATTGCGGCGATCAGTTGCGCCTGGCCGTCGGCGAAATCGCGGCGGCGGGCAGCGGCGTGCTGCTGTATCTCGATCAAGAAGGCCGTGGCATCGGCCTCCTGAATAAAATGCGCGCCTACGGTTTGCAGGAATTGGGCCACGATACCTTGGACGCTGACGCGGTGCTGGGGTACGGACCCGACGAGCGCCGCTATGCCATTGCCGGCGCCATGCTGTCGCTGCTCGGCTTTCGCCGCATCACGCTCATGACCAACAACCCCGGCAAGATTTCAGCGCTGGAAAGTTTCGGCGTCAACGTCACGGGCCATCAGCGCATCATGGGTGCGGTGAACCCGCACAATCAGAATTACTTGCAGACCAAGGAGCGGCGCGCCGGCCACCTCTTGGGTCAGCTTCGGCGCGAGCCTCCCAAGACTTAATTATTTCTGTCCTGGTTTCCACGGCGCCGCCGCGATCTCCTGCAGGAGATCGAGCAGCTTCTGCGCGGCGTGATTGACCAGCATATGACCCAAGGCCGGCGTGGCGAGATCGGGGTGCCCGATCCAGCCGCCGACTTTGTCATTGTTACTCGCGAGATCATCCAGCTTCCAGCCCCAGGCGATGGGGCCTTTCGGGAAAAGGCTGGCCGCCGGTGGTGATGGGGCCCGCGCGCGGATCGCATCCTTCACCACGAGATGTGGCGCCATGTGCAGCAGCACGGATGTTTCGATCCAGCCGCCATGCACGTCTTCCATGGCCGGCTTGGGCGGCACGAGTTGGGGCGGAAGGCCGAAGTCCAACCAGTGCGCACTGGCCACCAGCATGTTGAGCCGTGTGCGCAGCTTCAAGGCAGCGATGGCGGCAGCGGCGATGTTGCCGCCGTGGCCATTGAACAGCACCAGCCGCTGAATGCCGCTGGCCGATAAGCCTTCGGCAATACTGACGATCTGCGCGATGAGTTGCTCGGGCTCCCAGCTCAGGGTGCCGGCGCGGCCGGCATGCTCACAAGACGCACCCAGCCACAACAGCGGCAGACGCAGGATCTCGGTTTTGGTGGTGTCGAGTTCAGTAGCGCGGTCGAGAAGACCTTCAGCGATGAGGCCGTCAGTGCCCAGCGGCAAGTGAGGTCCATGCGTTTCCATGGCACCCAACGGCAGGACGGCGACACTGTTGGTGCGCGAAGCCGTTGTCTGTGTCTGGTGCGAGAAGTGGATGAACACGTGTCAGGCCCTTTAGGGGGTTCCAGGAGGTGGCGTTGTGGCCGGCGCAGGCTCGGCCGCTGGCGCCGCTTCGTCCGGCTTCGGCGTGAAACCTTCCAGGATATGACCACGCAAGGCATCCATGGGCCAAGAGGGGCTGGAGGTATTGGGCAACATGCCGGCTGTCCATGCGCCGTCATCAATGGCCGCGAGCACCGCAGGATCCTTCGCAATCATATGGATCGGCACCTCGTGGCTGGCCCCTTCGCCCGCGACGAGGGAGATGGGCTGGTGATCACCCAGGATGATCAGCACAGTGTTGTCGTCGGCATAAGTGGTGACGAAGGACATCAGCGTCTGCAGGGCGTAGTCGATGGTCAGCGCATAGTGTTCCGGGAATTTCTTTGCGTCCCAGATTTCTTCCTTGCCGACCAACGTGCGCGCCGTAGTGAAGATCGTGCCATCACCCACTTCGTCCCACGGCACCAGCTTGGGGATCGGCGCCCAGGGTAAGTGGCTTGTGACCAGCGCGATCTCGGCCATGACCGGTGGGCGATCAACCGCCGCCAGTTCCCGTGCCTGGAACGCAGAGAGCGTGAACTGATCGGGCATGGTGATGTATTCGAAGGGCTCGCCCTTATAGCCAAGGTCCGGCGCCGCATAGATCTTGGAGAAGTGGAAGAAGTCCGCCTCGGGCCAGGGCATGGTGATTTCGGGCATCACCGTCACCGTGCGCCAGCCGGCATCGCCAAAGTCGCGGATCAATGTGCGGGTGCTGCTGCCGAGCAGCTGCGTATAGCGCTGCTGATTTTCGATCCAGAGACCGGAGACCAGAGTGCTGTGTGCGAGATAGCTCTCGCCGCCGAAGGTGGGCGATTTGACCCAAGCGCTGCGGGCACTGAAGCCTTTTTCCCTGAGCGCCGCGTCGAAGTGCTGCAACGTATCTTTGATGCGGCCGGCGAGCGGCGAGCGATCCAAAGCCGATCGTCCGTAAGATTCGACGAAGACCAGCAGCACATCCTTGCCCTTCAAACCCGCGAGACGATTTTCCACGGGCAGGCCGCTGAAGGGGTCCTGCTGCAACTGCACGCGGAACTTCGGCGCGTCGGCGGCGCTGCGCGCCACAAACACCGTTTCATCGCGCACAAACGCGCTCGCGGCAAAAGTGCCGTAGGGCGTGAAGAAGAAACCAAGGGCCGCAAGCGCCAGCACCGCAATGGGTGTGCGCGCCCCGCCTTCGGCGCTTTTGACAATCACACCCGTCGCCCACGTGAGCACGCCGATGAGCAACACTATCACCAGCGCGATGCCGGCGAGCACCAACCCTTCCGCCCAAAGCCCCCGGCTTTTGGCGAGCGTGTCGAGCGCGACGGGCGCCATGAGCAAATCGACCATGGGATTGAAGGGTCGGTCGAAACCGAAAAAGACCGCCATGTTGGCGAGCTTGAAGATCAATATCAGCGCGAGCAGGAGAATGACCGCGACGCGCACGAGGCGGCGCGGCCAGCCTTGCAACACTGCGAGCAGGAATACGGCGACGGGCAATTCAAGCGGCGCGCGCTGGAAAATTCCCAGGCCCAGATAATCAATATGATCCGGGATCACCAGGATCACGACCATCAGCGCCAGCGCCACGCACCAGCGTAGTGCATCGTTCAACAGTGAAGGTTCAGTGCGGCGGGCGAAACGTCGGCTTTTCATCTCAACTCATACTCAGATATTGCGGTGAACGATGACCCAGGCCACGTCCACGGCGAAGGAATAAACCAGGAGGATCAGCGCCGCGGCGGCGGCATAGGCACTGGCCGGCGGCGTGATCACGGGTGCCAGCAGCATGACAAGCACGCCGCACTGCGCCACGCAAACAATCTTTCGCCGCGCGCTGTCGGGCAGAGGGTGCGCCAGTGGCGGCCACAGCCATCCGCCCGCTACATATATGTAGCGCAACAAACCAGCAGCGATGACCCAGGCGCCTGCTTTCTGCAAGGTGAAGGCGAGGATGGACAGCACGAGGATGAACAGCGCGTCGGTTTCCATGTCGAAGCGCGCCCCGAACGCCGACGCAAGCCCGGACCTTCGCGCAACATAGCCATCGACACCGTCGAGCATGAGTACAAAAATCCCCAGCGTGCAGAAGGACCACGCTTCTTCATCGCGCAGGACTCCGTCCGTCATGGCCGTCTCACCAACAAGCCCTGCAAAAAGACATGTGAGGACCAAGCGCGCGAGCGTGAGACCATTGGCCGCTCCGAAGCGCCTGTGCGGATGGAAGGCCGCGATGCGCAAGACCACAAGCACCGCCACGCCGAGGTAAAGGAGGCCCGCCAAGACCCCCGCCCCAGACTCGAAGCCCAGGAACCGCACGGCACCCCCGGCCAGGAGCGCCTCGGCGGCGGCCCCCAGGCTTAAGGCCGTAACAGTGCTGCGGACTAGAGCGTTCATTGTTCCGGTGATTCCGGTGCGTCCGAGTATGACAATAAATATATAATATGTAAGTGCAATAAGGACTTAGACTACTTCTGTGGCTTTGGCGAGCATCGTTCCGCCCGCCTTGACCCCGAAAGGACGCCGGGCCCTTCCTGGGATGCCCCTTGGTCATCTCCATCCGGGCTGTACACTCCTGGTTTATTGGCCCGGTTCATGGGCCTGCTACCTCTGAAGCATTTGATATTTGAGATGTTTGATGTTTGAGCCCCGCAACATCCTGCCGAAGACCTCGCCTTTCCTCACCCGGGAACGCGGGCGGCGCGCGCGCTGGGTGATGCCGGCCCTCACAGTTGCCATTCTGGCAATTCTTGGCGCCGGCGCGTGGCTTTTGTGGGGCCGCGAGAACGCCGAGGGCACGCTGCTAACCCAGAAAATCGCCGTCGGCACGGTCGAGGACACCGTCACCGCCATGGGGACGTTGCAGCCCTTGCAGTATGTCGATGTGGGCACGCAGGTCTCGGGTCAGATCAAGGTCATCCACGTGGACTACGGCGCCACCGTGCAGAAGGGCGAGCTGCTCGCCGAGGTGGACCCCACACTTTATGAGTCGCGCCTCAACGGCGATCAGGCGCAGCTCTTAAACTTGCGCGCCCAGCTCGCGCAGCGCCAGGCCCAACGCGCCCTTACCGAACTGCAATTCAAGCGCCAACAAGAACTCCTGAAGGAGAACGCCACAAGCCAGGACGCCTTCGACAGTTCCGACTCTGCCTTGAAGGTGGCGCGCGCGCAGATCACGCAGTTGGAAGCCCAGATACAGCAAACAGAATCCACGCTCATCGGCGATCGCGCCAACCTGGGCTACACCAAGATTTACGCCCCCATGGCGGGCAGCGTGGTCAACCTCGCCGTCAAACAGGGACAGACTCTCAACGCCAATCAGACCGCGCCCATTGTGCTGCGCATCGCCGATCTCAAAACCATGACCGTCTGGGCGCAGGTGTCGGAAGCGGATGTGGCCAAGCTCAAGATGGGCATGGATGCCTACTTCACCACGCTCGGCTCTCAGGAGAAGCGGCGCTACGGCAAGCTGCGCCAGATCATTCCCACGCCCGAGATCATCAACAACATCGTGCTCTACGATTGCTTGTTTGATGTCGCAAACCCCGATGGCGATTTGCTCACCCAGATGAGCGCGCAAGTCTATTTCATCGCTGCGCAAGCGAAAGACGTGACCGTGGTGCCCATGGCGGCCTTGCGGCCCTTGCGCGGCGAGAACGGGCGCATTTCGCGCTATAGCGCGCGCATCGTCACCGACGACGGCGATGTCGAGACGCGTGAGGTAGAGCTCGGCGTCACCACCCGTCTGACGGCGGAAGTGAAATCAGGTCTGAAGGTCGGCGAAGAAGTCGTGCTCAATGGCCCCATCGGCGACACTCACGGACCGCAAGCCCCGCCGCAACCCAACGTTCCGCTCAGGGCTGGTTCCCGCCGATGACGGCGCTCGGCGATCCCAGGATGGGCGATCAACGACACAACGTTGAGACGCACCCGCGTCCTGCGGAAGCCGGTCCGTCCGAACCACCCCCTATCATCAGCCTGCGCGATATCACCAAGACGTTCTACCGCGGTGATATGGCTGTGGAAGTTCTGCACGGTGTCTCGCTCGATATCCACGCCGGCGAATTCGTCGCCATCATGGGATCCTCGGGCTCGGGCAAAACAACCTTGATGAACCTCTTGGGCTGTCTCGACCGGCCCACATCCGGCAGCTATCTCTTCGACGGAGAGGAAGTGTCAGGGCTGAACCGGGATGAACAAGCCCTCCTGCGCCGCAGTGCTTTTGGTTTCATCTTCCAACAATACAACCTGCTGGCCACGGCCTCCGCGATGGAGAATGTGGAGGTGCCGGCGATCTACGCTGGGCTCAGTCATGGTGAACGTGTCGCGCGGGCCGAGGAACTTCTGACATCACTCGGTCTCGGCGACCGCTTGGATCACCGCCCCAACCAGCTCTCCGGCGGTCAGCAGCAGCGTGTGTCTATCGCGCGCGCGCTCATGAATGGCGGCGCCGTCATCCTGGCCGATGAGCCCACCGGCGCGCTGGACAGCAAAAGCGGCGAAGAAGTCATGCGCCTTTTGCGCGATCTCAATGCACGCGGCCATACGGTGCTTATCATCACGCATGACGCGAAAGTGGCGAACCAGGCACGGCGCGTTGTGGAACTGAAAGACGGCGTCGTCGTTTCTGACTCAGGCGCCGGCAAGGTGCCCACCCACTCCGACCGGCACGTGCCTTTGACCAACGTGAAAGCCATTCCCCTCTACGCCACAGCGCCCGACGTGATCGAGGCCGCCAAAATGGCCTTGCGCTCGCTGCGCACCAACTGGATGCGCACGCTGCTGACACTGCTTGGCATCATCATCGGCGTCGGCTCGGTAGTGGCCATGCTGGCCATCGGCAACGGCGCCAAGAAGCAAGTGCTCGACAACATCTCCGCCATGGGCACCAACCTTTTGCTGATCCGCCCGGGTGCGCCGAACCAGCGGTTTGTCGGCGGCTTCCGCGCAACCCTTGTCCCAGCCGATGCCGATGCGCTGGTCGATCTGCCGAACGTGCTGACAGCCGTGCCGGAATACCCAAGCAGCGTGACCATCCGCTACGGCAAGAACGACTACCAAACGCAGGTGGACGGCACGAGCCAGAACTACCCCATGGCCCGCGACTGGTACCCCGCCTACGGCTCCTTCTTTACCGCCGATGATGTGGAAACCTATGAGCCGGTCGTCGTGCTGGGCGAGACCGTGGTGAAGGCAGTGTTCGCGCCCAATGAGAATCCCATCGGCAAGTACGTTCTTCTGAACAGCCATCCGTTCCTGGTCGTGGGCGTCATGAACCCCAAGGGCGCCGACACGTCGGGCAATGACCGGGACGATATTGTCTTCACGCCCATCAGCACGGGCGCTTTGCGCATCTATGGTCAGCGCTATGCGCGCACCATCACTGTCGCTGTGGAAGATGTGGACAAGATCGACGCGACTCAGGCCGTGGTCACGCGCTTTCTCACCAACCGGCACCGCAGCGAAGACTTCCAGGTGCGCAACATGGCTTCGGTGCTCGAGGCCGCCGCCGATACCCAGAACACGCTTACCATCCTGCTGGGGTCCATCGGCGCCATCTCACTGCTCGTGGGCGGTATCGGCGTCATGAATATTATGTTGGTCAGCGTGACCGAGCGTACGCGTGAGATCGGCATTCGCATGGCCACGGGTGCGCGCAAGCTCAATATCCTTTTGCAATTCAACACCGAGGCTCTGGTGGTCTGCGCCATCGGCGGCGTCATCGGCATTATCGTCGGTATCGTGTGCGCCTGGGTCTATTCGCACTTTGGGAAACCGATCCTGATTTCGCCGGGGCCTATTTTCCTCGCCTTCTCCTGTGCTTTCGCGACCGGCCTGCTCTTTGGTTATCTGCCGGCGCGCAAGGCCGCCAATCTCGATCCCGTTGTTGCTCTTGGTGCCGAATAATTGGAGCTGAATGAGATGCGTATGTTGCGGATGACGTTGCCTAGTTTTGCATTGATGGCCCTTGCCTCATGCGCCTCCATGACACCGCCCGCACTGACTTTGCCTGAGACCTGGCGCAGCACCGCACTCGTCAGCGAACAAACGCCGGTCGAGGAGTTGACCTCGCAGTGGTGGGAGCGCTTCAACAGTCCGGAGCTGAACCGCCTCATCACCCAAGCTTTCGATCGTAACCACGACCTGAAGGGCGCGCTTGCCCGCGTGCTGCAAACGGAAGCCAACGCGCGCAGCACCAGCGCGGGCTTCTTCCCCAGCATCTCGGCGGGCGTGAGCGGCAGCCGCACCGAGCGCCAGCAGCCGAACGGGCCCGACGTCGCGAGCAGGGGATATCAGGGCACCTTGCAGGCGGCATACCAAGTGGACCTCTTCGGGCAGATCCGCAACGCGGCGGCGTCCGCCAACCGGCGCTTGGAGTCCAGCCTCTACGACCGCGAGACCGTTGCCATCACGCTCGTCTCCAGTGTCATCACCTCGTATCTGCAAGTTCTCTCCGCGCGCGAGCGCCTGCAACTCACGACCGAGCGCCTGAAGAATGCCGAAGAGATCCTGCGCCTCCTGGAGACTCAACGCCGCGTGGGCGTGCTCTCCGATCTTGAACTCGCCCAACAGCGCAGTGCGCTCGCCAGCCAGCGGGCCGCGCTGCCCGGCTTGCGGCTTGCCGAGCGTCAATCGCTCAATGGTCTTGCTGTGCTCCTGGGGCAGAATCCTGAAGGCTTCGATATTCAGGGTCGCGCGCTGACGGAGCTGTCCTTGCCCGTGATCGCATCAGGCATTCCCTCGACACTGCTCATGCGCCGCCCGGACCTGCGCAGCGCCGAATCGGGTTTACGTGCCGCCAACTTTGACGTGGCCGGCGCGCGCGCCGCGCGCTTCCCCAGCATTCAACTCACGGCGTCCGGCGGATCATCGTCGGGCGCGCTGGCCGATCTTTTTGCCACCGGCACGTTTTTCTACACGTTGGGAGCCTCTGCCTCTGAGACCATCTTCGCGGGCGGACGTCTGCTGGCCCAGGAGCAAGGGGCACGCGCACGCTATCTGGAATTGTCCGAGGATTATCAGCAGTCGGTCATCGCCGCCTTCCGCGACGTAGAGAACGCTTTGGAAGCCGTGTCGCAGAACGGCCAGCAATACGACCTGGCGCGCGAAGCCTCGACCCAGGCCGACTTGGCCTATCGTCTGGCACAACTGCGCTACCGCACGGGCTCGGCGGATTTCCAAACGGTTCTGAATGCGCAGAATTCCGCCTTCTCGGCGCAGGAATCCGTCGTGCAGGGCGAACTGTCGCGCTTTTCGGCGGTTGTCAGCCTGACGCTTGCCTTGGGTGGCGGATGGGACGGCGCGACCCCAGATAAGCCGTCCATGGATGCGGTGTATCAACCCCTTTAAAAGCGGGCCGCTCTGAAGGAGGAGACACATGTTTCTCGCCAAAAACAGAATGCCCAGCGCCACGGATGCTCTGCCCGGCCGTGCCGATGCCATGCCCGTGCCCGAAAAACACTTCGTCAACGGCAATCGTTTGAAGGGACCATTCCCAGAGGGTCTTGAGACAGCCATGTTTGGCCTCGGCTGCTTCTGGGGTGTAGAGAAACTGTTCTGGAAAATTCCCGGCGTGTATTCGACGCAAGTGGGCTACGCCGGCGGCTTCACGCCCAACGCCACCTACCGCGAAGTGTGCAGCGGTCAGACCGGCCACAACGAAGTGGTGCGTGTGCAGTATGACCCTTCGAAAGTCTCCTATGAGACGTTGTTGAAAAAATTCTGGGAGGGCCACGACCCGACGCAAGGCATGCGCCAAGGCAACGACGTGGGCACGCAGTACCGCTCGGGCATCTATGTATTTAACGAGGCACAGCGCCGCGTGGCTGAAGCCTCAAAGGCGGCTTACGAAAAGGCGCTCAAGGAAAAAAGCTACGGCGGCGTCACCACGGAAATCATCGACGCACCGACGTTCTACTATGCCGAAGACTATCATCAGCAATATCTCGCTAAGAATCCCGGCGGCTATTGCGGGCATGGCGGCACCGGTATCGTCTGCCCCGCCTTTCCGGCGTAAGGATTACGCAGATGCAAACCTATGAGGGCGGTTGTCATTGCGGTCGTGTGCGGTTCCGTGTGCGCGGTGACCTTGCCGATACGCTGGACTGCAACTGCTCGGTCTGCACCAAAAAAGGATTTCTGCATCTCATCGTGCGGCCGGAACACTTCACATGCGTCTCGGGTGAAGATGCGTTGACGGCATACCGGTTCAACACCGGCACCGCGAAGCACCTTTTCTGCGCCACCTGCGGCATTGCACCCTTCTATGTGCCGCGCTCTGACCCGGACAAAATCGACGTCAACGTGCGTTGCTTGGATAACATCGATGTTGGAACGCTGCGCCCGAAACCCTTCGACGGACGGAATTGGGATGCGGCCAACGCCGCCCATCACGCGAACGACTAAGCCGATCTCTTAGACGAACCGCAGCGCGTACACCGGCGGCAGGTGCGCCGAGAGCAGGCTCCAGGCTTCGCCGCCATTGTCGGACGTCCATACCGCGCCCGTCGTGGAACCCATGGCCAGGCGCTGGCCCGTGCGGTCGACGACAAGGCCGTGCCGGTAGATGAGATCGAAGGCATTCTCCTGTGGCAAGCCGGCGCGCAACACGTCGAAAGTTTCCCCACCATCGCGTGTGCGCTGAACGACGATTTTGCCGTCGACGGGATAACGGTGTTCGTCCTTCTGGGCCGGAGCGAACCACGCCGTCGATGGGTCTTGGGGATGAACCGCAACAGCAAAGCCGAACTTCGACACCGGCGCTGTGGTGATCTCGTGCCAGCTCTTCAGATCATCCGTGGAGCGGAAGATACCGTTGTGGTGCTGGATCCAATAAACCTTGGGATCGGCCGGACACTGCACCATCAAGTGGGCGTCCTGGATATCAGGATCGAATTGCTTGTCCGGCGGCATGAACTCCGCGCGCAGGCCCTGGCCCGCCACGGTCCAGGTCTTGCCGCCATCTTCCGTCAGCGTGACGCCGCCGCACGACACTGCCACCGCGACCCGTTTGGCATCGCGCGGGTCCACACATATAGAGTGCAGCGCTGTATCCACCGTGCCGCCGCCGAACCACTTCTTGCGGGTCGGCAAATTCCATAGACCTTCGTTCAAGGTCCAGGTGTCGCCGTTGTCGGCGGAATGGAACAACGCGGCGGGTGCCGTACCGATCCACAACGTGCCGGGCTTAGCCGGGTCCGCCCACTCCATAGCCCAGATGGCATTGACCGCGGGCGCCTTCTCATCCTTCTCGCCGCCGTCCTGCTTGGGGAACTGCGGCGCTTGAAGTTCCGTCCAGGTCGTGCCGCCGTCGGTTGAACGATGCAATTTCGTCCCGAAATGCCCGAAATTGAGCGCGGCAAAAAGCGTGCGGTGGTCGGGCGAGACCAGAACCATGGACACAGGTGAGCCCAGGAACGCAGTCGCGACGTGGCGCCAGACATTTCCCGTTTGCTCATAGGTCATCAGACCTTTGCGCGATGCGATGTAAAGCCGCTCAGCCATCATCAACCCCCGGAAAGAGCCTGCATGATGTAAAGCTCGCTGTCAGGCCGCAGCGGATGATCGAGCATATTCTTGCGCACATGTTCACCGTCAACAAAGACGGCGATGTGCAGGCGCAGGCGATCCTGATCATCGAGGACATAGCCGCGCAACATTGGATAACGGCCAAAGACATGACGCAAGGCTTCGGCTACGTTATGTCCATCAACAACTATCGCTCCATCCGGTGCGACGGATTTCAGGTGAGCCGTGAAGAAGACGTTGGCCATGCGTGATGCTCCTAAGACCCATGGTGCAGAACCGCGTCGCTTGAGACAAGACTCCCTGCCCACTACGATGCGCCGATAGGGGTTGTCATGAACGCGCCGTTCGCCGAAGCCAGGGCCGCACTACTGGCTGACTATAGAAAAGGTGCCGGTGGCGCCGATATCCTGCGGCGTTTGGACGCGGCTGTGACCGAGCCTCTGGACCGCAGCGCCGAGAACGCCGAGCTTCTGCTGGCGCACGCTCAACTCGCCTGGATCGCCGATCAGCGCAACCCCAATGCCAGCCGCGCACGCCAGTCCGCCGAGCGTCTCATCGAGATGGTGCCGGACCTTGCCGACGGCTACCGGCTTTTTGGTTTTGCCTGCCTTACGCGGCGCGAATATCGCGATGCCTTCCTCGCGCTTTCGGCGGTGAAGACGATCCCCACGCCCATGACACTCGACAATTTTCGCGCCCTCGCGCGCTTTCTCATGAGTGGCGTGCCTAAGGTCAGCTTTCCTTTGGCCGGCGAGACCTACGCTTTCGACCTCACCACGCACAATGCCGCCGCCATTGAGTCCAGCGCCTTCCATAGTGTGGGCCTCTTGACCGAGTGGGAAGAATTGCAATATCTCGCGACACTTCTGGACCCGGCGAAAGTGAAACGTATCGCCGAAGTCGGCGTGCTGCTGGGTAATCACACGGCGTTCTTCCTCAAGACCCTGAAGCCGTCGCACATCACACTCATCGATGCCGATCCCGCCAATACAGCCTTCATCGCCCGCACCGTCGCCTACAACCGCGCGAGTCCACATCCCGAAGTGCGCCAGGAAACGGCCTTCGTCGGGGCGGCGACGGGCGAGATCACCTTCGCCGGCACCAAGGTTCCCGTGCGGCCCCTGACGGCGCTGGTGGAAGGTCCGGTGGATTTCCTGAAGATCGACGTGGACGGCGGCGAGGAGACGCTGCTGCAAGGTGCAGCTCCCGTTATCGAGAACACAAAACCAATCGTCATGATTGAGACCACGCCACGCACACATACGCCCGTGGAACAGTGGTTCACCGCGCGCGGCTACACCACACGCAAAGTCTTCGACCACGGCGACTACCGCAACGTGGTGCTGATGCCATGAACCCGGAAGCAGCACGTAAAGCCTTCGGCAAAGGCATCTACCTGCATGCGGCGGGGGGGCCCCTCACTCACAACGCCGGCTGTCTCGCCGAAGGCCTGATGGAGTTGGGCATTCCGGTGAAACTCAACACCGACAAGATCACCGCGCGGCCGGTCTCCATGCCGTTGGCGGGCGTTGATCTCGCGTCCTTGGTCTCGCCCGCCTATACAAACCTTGCGGGCTATGTGGTGGATATCACGCACACCAATGCGTATGTGCCTTTTGAGGGTGTGCCGCCGGCGCGTGTGATCTATCTCAACCAAAGCGACGCTGCCGCCTTCTCGCGCCTGCCCGACGATCAGGTTCTGCTGGTGGCGCACGAGAATAGCTTTGCCGACAAAGGTGGCGTGCGCCGTCCCATCGCTTTTGGTTTAAGCAAACGGCTCATCGCCGCCACGGAAAAGCGTCCGGCTTTTTTTGCGCGGCAACACGGCGCTTTGCGCAACTTCCGCCCCACGCTCAATCAGGGTGTGCGCGCCCTTCTGGACATCGCTTTCGTGCCGCATCTTGCGCGGCATATGCCCGTGGACTCTTCCTTACGCAAAGCCGATGCCTATCTCGCGGCCTTACTGAGCAATTCCGTTTGCCTCGCCTACGGCGGCGACTTCTACAGCCCCATCGCCGATAATCCCTGGTTCGCGAAACACGAACCCGCCACAGCCGAAGCGCATGCATTTAAGCACTTGTCGGCGCCGGCAATGGTGTTGCGCTGGGACAGCTTTCGCCTGTGGGAATCCTTCGCCGCCGGCTGCCTGACAGTGCATCTCGATTTCGCCAAGTATGGCTTCGCGCTGCCGGTGATGCCGGAACCCTGGGTGCATTACGCACCGCTTGACCTCGACAACCTCGTTGGGTCCGTCGAAGAACTTCTGGACCGCGAGAAGCAATGGCCCGACATCGCCGAAGCCGGGCGCGCGTGGGCTATCCAGCATTACGCGCCCACGCCCACCGCCCTGCGTGCGCTCGCCGTGCTTACCGTGCGCTCTTAACAGCTTGCCTCCCCAACAAGGGCGGACTATGACCGTGCCATGCAGATGATCCTGCTTTATTTCTTTCTGGCGCTGGTGATCCTGGGCGGTGTGATGCTGGCCGTTCCCGATGACACGCCTGCCGGCGCGACGGCCACCGAACAGCCCTTTTCGCCGCGCGATATTCTCCTTCAGGTAAAACCCCAGGGAAACCAATGAGCATGCCCGCTGAAGTCCCTGCTGGCTGGACGCCCCCGTACTCTTTCGAGGAGCGGGTGAAGTACGCGCTTGTACCGCCGCGCCTCTATATGTGGCGGCTTATCCGCAAGCACTTGCGCAAGGGCGAGCCGGAATTGAAAATCCTGCCGCAGATTGTCCCAAAGGGCCGCATCGCCATCGACGTCGGCGCGAACAAGGGCGTGTACAGCCACCTGCTGGCCCGCGTCGCGCAGAGCGTGGAGGCCTTCGAGCCCAATCCTAAAATCTACCGCATCCTCACACGCGCTTTGCCGCGCAACGTGACCGCTCATCAGGTGGCATTGTCGGATCGCGTCGGCACGGCGGAGTTGATCGTACCCATGTACGGCGGCGGCTTCTCCAACCAGACAGCCTCGCTGAACCCACGCAAGCGCAACGAGGGCGCTGGTGTTGTGAAAGTGGCCCAACGTACGCTGGACTCCTACGGCTTTAACAATGTCGGCTTCATCAAGATCGACGTGGAAGGCTTTGAAGCTGCCGTGTTGGCCGGGGCGAAGGAAACCATCCTGCGCGAGCGGCCCGTCATGCAGATCGAGTTGGAGGAACAGCACACCGGCCTCACGATTGAAGAGTGCCTTGCCAGTGTGACGTCGCTGGGCATGGAAGCATTCTTCTTGCGAGACGGCACCTTGCGGCCTATCGCGGAGTTCGATCCGGTGCGCAACCGCGAAGCTTTCAAAACCCGTGATGGCTACATCAACAACTTCATCTTCAAACCGAAATAGCCCGCCGCTTCCAAGGCTTAGGTTCGCTGGCTTGTAGCCATCCGGCGAACCTGATAAACACGCGGCCCATGGCACAGGTCATCCAGAGCAAACGAATTATGCACCCGGTTCTCTAACGAGACCGGGACACCCGTATTTCGTCTGCCTCTTTTCAGGATCACCGCCATGACTCCCTCATTTTCTTTTGACGCCCCCTCTCCGTCTTTGAATGCCGCCTTGGTGCATTCCGCTCGCGCGCGCACGCAAGGCCAGTTCATCGTCACACCCACATTGAATCGCCCTGCTCTCTCGCAGCTCACCGGCTGCGAGGTGTTCATCAAGTACGAGAACATGCAGCACACGGGCTCGTTCAAATCGCGCGGCGCCATCGCCAAGCTCACCACGCTCAACGCCGAGCAGCGTACGGCAGGCGTGGTGTGCATGTCGGCCGGCAATCATGCGCAAGGTGTTGCCTTTCACGCGACGCGACTTGGCATCCCCGCCACCATCGTCATGCCCAGGGGCACACCCTTCAACAAGACACGCAAAACCAGCGACTACGGCGGCCAGGTGGTGCTGGAGGGCGAGACGCTGGCGGACTCCGCAGCCGCAGCTCACCGGCTTGCCAAGGAGCATGGTTTCACGTTCATCCATCCTTACGACGATCCGGATGTCATCGCTGGTCAGGGCGTCATCGGCTTCGAGATGCTGGAGGCTGTGCCCGACCTCGATGTCATCGTTGTGCCCGTGGGTGGCGGCGGATTGATCGCAGGTCTCGCGCTGGGGGCGAAAGACATCACTCCGGAGATCGAGATCCTCGGCGTTGAGGCGGCACTTTATCCCGCCATGATCAATGCCGTCACCGGATCGCACAAGCCGTGCAGCGGATCGACGGTCGCGGAAGGCATCGCCGTGCGCGATGCCGGACGGCTGGCCGTGCCCATCGTCAAAGCTCTGGTGAAGGAAACGCTCACGGTCTCCGAGACTAATATGGAACGCGCCATCAGCATGTACGCCACCATGGCCAAGACCGTGGCCGAAGGTGCAGGCGCCGCACCGCTCGCCGCACTGCTGGAATACCCCTCCATGTTCAAAGACCGCAAAGTCGGCTTAGTCCTTTCCGGCGGCAACATCGATGCGCGCATGCTGTCTTCGGTGTTGATGCGCGATCTTGTGCGTGTCGGCCAAGTGTTGACGCTGTCCATCGAGATGCCTGACCGTCCCGGCTCGCTCTATGCCGTTGCGGGCATCTGCGCCGAGATGGGCGCCAATGTCTTGGAGGTCTCTCACGGACGTTTCGCGCTGGACTTGTCGGCCAATGCCGCGCGCCTGGCCATCACCATCGAAACGCGGGACGCTGCGCATGCGCAGGCGGTCATGGACCGAATTCGTGCTGCCGGTTTCATGCTCTCCGTGCGCGACCCCAACGAAGCTTAAGGCTCCCAATGCTTTAGAGGCGGCATACACGCAACGAGAGCTGCGCTAGAATGGCACGCATGAATGCAAGCCCCCCTTCACCCTGGCAACACAGCCGCCCGGGCAGCAGGATGAACACGCGCCGCGTCATTTTCTGGATGACCGTCGCGGTGTTCTTTGTGTTGAGTGTTTTAGCAGTGTTGTTTTTCCACGGCATTCCGCCGTGGCCGGTACTCGCGTGCTTCGCCGTGAGTCACGGCGCCTTTTGCCTTATCGTCGCGCGAGTGAAGCCCTATCTCGGTCCTTACACCGCGCCGATGGAAGAGCCTCGGCCATGACCCAGAAAGATAAATCGGGGAAGGATAAGGGCAAACCGGCGAAGGCAAAATTGCCGGCGCTCAAAGTCGCTGGCGGCCATGGCCGCGCCGCACGCAACGTGGAACAGATCCGCACCAAGTTGTCGGCCGCTCTGGACGATCCGCACCAGCGCGATCAGATCGTTGCGGCCATGCGCCGCCTCATCAATGAGGACACCGACTCTTAGCGCCTGCGCCGGGGAGGCGCCGCCAATCCGCGGCGGCGCGCCTTAGGTTTGCTGGCAACGGCTTTGCGGCCACTGAGCGCGATGGCAAAGGCCTTCTGGGCCCAGATCACAAGCAAACTGGCGTCCTCGATGATGTCTTCCGGTACAAACCAGTAGGACAAATTGATCGTGCGCCCGCGCGCTTGATACTGGAACGGTTCCGACTTGCGCTCCTGGAAATCGGCCCGGTTGGTGTCATCGACTTTAAGATACAGCTCGCCGTCGAAGATGATGCCGAACATCACGCCGCTTTTAAAAAGGCCAACGCCGCCGAACATGGGCCGCGCTGACACACCGCCAAAGCCCGCAAGTTGCTCGATCACGTATTCCGGAAAGAAATGGTCTGCCACGAAGAAACGCCGCCTGTTTAAGAATGTGGATGTGCGATCTTAGCCCAGCGACGCGCGGCTTTCACGCAAGCTCTTGAAAAGATGTAACGAAAGAGCGGGCGATCATCTCACACCTTTCTTCCGCGCGGTTTTGGCTCTATATGTCCTGACAAGAATCTTACGGAGAATCCCATGACCCCCGCGACCAAAGGCTTGCTGGCGATCGGCGTTCTGGCTCTGGCTGGCATTGCCTACGTTTCCTATACCGGCGCCCGCGCGCCCGGCGCATCCCACGCCGCCCTGCAAACCGCGGCGGCCAGCGACGGCAAACCGGTGAATGCCTGCGCCCTGCTCACACAGGCCGAGGTAGCGGCAACGGTAGGCGCCGAAGTGGCGGCCGGCGAACGGCGCGACGACGGAGAAGTTGGCGGCATGGGTGACTTCGCCACCCCCGGCACCTATTCCTCCACCTGCTTTTGGCGGTTCGTCGATACGCGTGAGGAAAATCCCGACTTGCCCATGGGCGGCCACCGCTTCGTCATCCTGAACGCCATGGTGTGGCCCAAGGACACCGACGCCCACAAATTCCTGCAAAGCTTCCATGACGCTTTCAAGGAAGACCTGATCCCCAGCGATCCCGTCATGCTTGAGAATCTCGGCGACGAAGCCTTGTGGTGGGGCGACGGCACCGCCGTGCGCAAGAACGCCAAGAGCTTCGGCGTCTCGGTCTTCCTGCAGAACGGCGACAAGCCGACGCAGAAGAAGATGGAAGAAGCCCTCGCCCGGAAAGTGGCCGGACGCCTCTAACATACTCCGCCTTTAAGCAGACTCTTCCGGCGTGTTCACGGCAGCCAGCACAACAGCCACCGCGAACACCGCCCAGCCGGCCAGCGATGCTGTGCCGCCCCAAGGCGCGAAGAACGCCGGTCCATCAAAGGACAGCGAATAAAGCCCTGCCGGGAATAGAAGTGCTGCAACAGCCAGCAGCAGCGCGGCGGCTCGCATGAGCCCGCGCGCACGGCCCGCTTCGAGCTGATCGGCGATGGCCGCGACAAGAATCACGCCCAAGGCATGGCTCATCTGAAAGTCCGTGGCGGTCTTGAACCACTCCAGGGCCTGCGCCCCCGTCGGTGCGATGCGCTGCAAGCCGTGCGCGGTGAGCGCGGCCAACGCCACCGACACAAGCGCCGATAGGGCGGCAAAAACATAGAGGCTCGCGGCAAATTTGCTGATTTTCATTTTGTCCTCTTCTTATCTTCCCTGCAAAGCGACTGCTTTTTCCAATGTCCGGAAGCCTTCTAGGAATTTCCGCTCGGCCTCGACCACCGGCAACGGCGTGAGTTTCACATCCGCCAGCGGCTTTTCTTTGAAGTTGAGCACACTGCGGCATTCGGCGGCGGTGAAGCCGGCCAACTGCACGGCCTCGGTGGCGGCGGCAATGATGTCGGCCTTCTTGATGAGCACTTTATCTTCCAGCGCCAATACAGGCGCTAGACCGAAGCGCAGAAAAATCGCCGAGGTGAGACGCTGCTCCACCTCCTTGAACACATCTCCCACCACCGACTTCAGCGGCGTGATGAGGTCGTGTGTCACGTATTCCGAAGCGTCGTGCAACTTCGCGGCCAGCAACAGGCGGGCCGGCGCCCGGGGCTTCAACCGCCGCACAATCTCCACCACCAGATCCGAGTGCTGCGCCACGCTCCAACCATGAGGGCCTTGCGTCTGGCCGTTCCAGCGCGTGTTCCGCGACAGGCCCAGCGCGATGTCCTCGATCTCGATGTCCAGGGGCGACGGGTCCACGAGGTTCAGGCGCCGGCCCGACAGCATGCGCTGCCAGGTCCTTGGCGCGTGAGCGCTTAAATGACTGGCGGGCGACACAATTGGCGGTTTTGTTGGCGCCTTGGACGGCGATTTACCCGACTGTTTGGAGGGCGACTTCAGGGGCGTATTCCTTGGGAACGGGTTGGATTTTGCCAACGGAAAGAATACCTTAAAGTTTCGGGGGCATCCTTCCGAATGTTGGGGTAGGCCAGGACGCCAAAAGGGCTCCGGCTTACGTGAGGGTATGAGCGCGTCGTCATGGTATCGGCCACATCAGATTACCTGAAACCGATCAGCTTCCTGGTTGTGGATGACCGTGCCTATATGCGCCGGGTGATCAAGAGCATTCTTGAGACCCTCGGCTGCAAACGCATCGACGAAGCCCATCACGGGGGCGAGGCCCTGTCCATCATGCGCAGCTGGCCACCCGATATCGTGCTGACGGAAGCCTTGCTATCGCCCATGAGCGGGTTGGAGCTGCTGCGGGCCGTGCGCGCCGACAAGGGCCCTCTGAAATTCACGCCAATGATCATGATCACCTCGGAGACGCGGCGTGAGAAAGTCGTGCTCGCGCGTAATGCGGGCGTTACCGAATATGTCGCCAAGCCTTTCAACGCCAAGAGCCTCATCTTGCGCATCCGTGAAGTCATCGAACGTCCGCGTCCCTTCGTGGCTGTGGGCGGTTACTTCGGACCCGACCGGCGCCGCCGCTCCGAAGTCATGGCCGAAGGCGAAGAGAAGCGCGGCAAGGGCGGACCTCGTCCCACCACCAAGGAAGATCCGCGCGAGGGTCTCACGCAAGAGCAGATCGACAAACTGGTGGCCGGCGACGCCATCCGCGAACGCTAGAGCGGCGTTGGACGCTCTTTCCTGATGAACGCCCAATGAACGACAGCGTCCTCATTGTCGGCGGCGGACAAGCTGGCGCCCAGGCGGCACTCTCTCTTCGTCAAGGCGGCTTTGCGGGCGCGCTCACCATCCTGGGCGATGAGCCTTATGTGCCTTACGAACGCCCGCCGCTTTCCAAAAGCTTTCTCGCCGGCGATGTGACGGAAGAGCGCATGTTCATGCGCCCGGAAGCCTTTTACGCCGAGAAAACCATCACTTTAAGGCGCGGGCGCGCTGTTTCCATCGCACGCGGCCAGCATCGCCTTCATCTCGAAAATGGCGAGCATCTTGCCTACGGCACACTAATCTTGGCCACGGGCGGGCGCGTGCGTCACTTGAATTGCCCCGGCGCGGATCTTGCCGGCGTTCACTACCTGCGCACCATTGATGATGTTCTGGGCTTCAAGAACCGGCTGCAAGCAGGGGCGCGCGTCGTCATTGTCGGCGGCGGCTACATCGGCCTCGAGACCGCCGCCGTCGCCGTCAAACGGGGCTGCAAAGTCATCGTGCTCGAAATGCAGCCGCGCGTGCTGGCCCGTGTTGTGGCGCCGGAGATGTCGGCCTTCTACACGCGCGTGCACCGCGAGGCTGGTGTCGATGTGCGCATCGGCGCGGTCGTCACGGGCTTCGGCGGCACAGGTAAAGTCGAGCACGTCATCTGCGGCGATGAGATCATTCCCGCCGACGTGGTGATCGTCGGCATCGGCATCGTTCCCAACGCGGAGTTGGCCGACGACGCCGGCTTGGATGTGGACGACGGTATTGTCGTCGACGAAAACGCGCGTACCTCCGATCGTGATATCTTTGCCGCCGGTGATTGCACCCGGCAGTTCAACACCATCGCCGGTGAGTCCATACGTCTGGAGTCGGTCCCCAACGCCCTGGCGCAAGGCAAAGCTGCCGCGCTCACCATCCTCGGCAAACCCGTTCCGCCGGTGGAAGTGCCGTGGTTCTGGTCGGATCAATACGATTTGAAACTGCAGATGGCGGGCCTCGCCAAGCCCGGCGATGCGGTGGTGATTCGCGGCGATGAAGCCACCCGCCGCTTCTCGGCCTGCTACCTCAGGGACGGAGTCTTTGTCGCCTGCCATGCCGTCAACATGGCCAAGGACTTCCTCCAGTCCAAAAAACTCATCGCGGACCGGGCCCGGCCCGACTTGGCGAGACTCGGCGACCCAGCCCTGGCCCTGAAAGACCTGTAACCTACTAATAGTTGTAATGATTCGGCCAGGCAGCCATTTCACGGTTGAAAGCGTTCCTGTGGCGAGGCATTTTGGCGTCTCACGGGGACAAGATCATGGATCCAATCAGCAGCGAAGCGAGCGGTTTTCAGCAGACGCAGAGCACGCGGGTCAAAGACCCGGGCCCGGCGCAGGATGCCAATCCGCCTCCGCCACCCCGGCCCGCGGCAAAGACCACGGACGCCTCGACGGATGCGCCGAGCCCGCACCCTTTCCGCGGCCACTCCCTCAACACTGTCGCCTGAAGCGCTGTCCTTGGTTATGAAGAGACCCCTTGTCTCGGGGTTTCCATGGCCAACATCTCTGACAATCTCTTCGACATCTTTCGCGCGCGTTTCGCGCCGAACCTCGCCAAGCCGTTCATCACGCAGCAGGACGGCACGGTGTTCACCTATGCCGATACGGACGCCGCCACAGCGCGCTTTGCCAATCTGCTCGTTGCTCTTGGGATAAAACCCGGCCACCGCGTCGCCGTGCAGGTGGAGAAGTCGCCGCAAGCGGTGTTCCTTTATCTCGCCTGTCTGCGCGCAGGCGCGGTGTTCCTGCCGCTCAACACCGCCTACCGCACCGACGAGCTGGACTACTTCCTCTCCGACGCGGAACCCGCCGTCGTCATCGGCGATCCGGCCAGCAAAGATCTCGCTGGCTTGTGCGCCTCCAAAGGCATCAAGCATGTGCTCACCCTCGACGCCGAGGGGCG
Source organism: Fidelibacterota bacterium (assembly GCA_947472795.1). Lineage (GTDB taxonomy): Bacteria > Pseudomonadota > Alphaproteobacteria > Rhodospirillales > Rhodospirillaceae > SHVO01. The sequence goes on from CANJBL010000001.1 coordinate 84,601, forward strand.
TGGCACGCTGATAGAGCGCAGCGCGGGTCAGCCCGGCACCTTCGCGACACTGGCATGCGGACCCAGCGATCTTGCCGCCATTCTTTATTCCTCCGGTACCACCGGTAAGCCCAAGGGCGTGATGCTCACGCACCGCAATCTGTCGTCCAACGCGGCAGCCCTTCATGAGAAATGGAGATTCCGCGCCGACGACGTGTTGCTGCACACGCTGCCGATCTTCCATGTGCACGGCCTGTTTGTGGCGCTCAACACCACGCTCATGAACGGCACCGGCATGATCTTCCACGCGCGTTTCGATGCCAATGCCGTCGTCGCCGACTTGCCGCGCGCCACGCTCTTCATGGGTGTGCCGACGTATTATGGGCGCCTGGCCACACACCCGAAACTGACGCCGGAGCTGTGCGCCCACATGCGCCTGTTCATCAGCGGCTCGGCACCGCTGCTGGACGAGACGTTCACCACTTTCGCCGCGCGCAGCGGAAAGCAGATCCTTGAGCGCTACGGCATGACCGAAGCCGGCATGATCACCAGCGCCGAGATCGACAAGCCGCGCAAGGCGGGCTCCGTTGGCTGGCCTTTGCCCGGCGTGACGTTGCGCATCGCCGACCCTGACAACAAAGATGTTCCACGCGGCGAGACCGGCGAAATCCAGATCAAGGGCGAAAACCTTTTTGCTGGTTATTGGCGCAAGCCCGAGAAGACCGCCGAGGATTTCACCGCCGATGGCTTCTTCAAGACCGGCGACCTCGCCTGCATCGCGCCCGACGGCATGGTGAATATCGTCGGCCGCGCCAAGGACATGATCATCAGCGGCGGCTACAATGTCTATCCAAAGGAAATCGAAGAAGTGATCGACGCGCTGCCCGGCGTGGCCGAGTCTGCCGTGGTAGGCATGCCGCACCCGGACTTCGGCGAAGCGGGCCTTGCCATCATCACACTGCAATCAGGCGCCCCGGTCCTCGACATCGCCGCCGTCCGCGCGGCGCTGAAGGACGCGTTGGCCAACTACAAGATCCCGAAAATGATCGTCCTGGCTGAAACCCTGCCGCGCAACACCATGGGTAAGGTGCAGAAGAACCTGCTGCGCGGCACGTATCGCTCGGCTTGGGATGCGCATTTGCAGGGCTCCCCTTCTTGAACGTCACCTGCCTTGACGGAACAGTGAAACCGCAGGATCGTTGAAGCTCCGAGAGCGATCTTCCCCGCACGGAGCGCCCATGGCCACATCAGAAACCTCGCCGCCTGCCTCCTCTTCCGGCGGTTTGAAGGCGTGGCGGCGCAATGTCATCACGCGCCCCCTGCTGAATTGGTACCGCAGCCGCATCCCGCCCATGTCCAACACCGAGCGCGAGGCCATCGAGGCCGGCACAGTGTGGTGGGACGCAGCACTTTTCACAGGCAAGCCCGACTGGCGCATTTTGTTGAAAGCGCCCAAGGCTGGCGTATCGGCGGAGGAAGAGGCCTTCATCGCCGGTCCGGTGGAACAGCTCTGCCTGATGCTCGACGACTGGCGCATCGAACATGAATGGCGTGATTTGCCCCCCGAGGTTTGGGCCTTCATTAAGGCCAATAAATTCTTCGGTATGATCATCCCGAAGCAATACGGCGGGCTCGGCTTCTCCGCGCAAGCGCACTCGGCCATCGTCAGCAAGATTTCCACGCGCAGCATCACCGCCGCTGTGACGGTGATGGTGCCCAACTCGCTGGGCCCCGCCGAACTGTTGCTGCACTACGGCACTGACGCCCAGAAGAATTACTATCTGCCGCGCCTTGCCTCCGGTCAGGACATTCCCTGTTTCGCGCTGACAGGACCAGAAGCGGGCTCCGATGCCTCTGCCATGCCCGACGTGGGCATTGTCTGCCGTGGCACGCATGAAGGCCGCGAGACCATGGGCCTGCGTGTCACGTGGTCGAAGCGCTACATCACGCTGGGACCTGTCGCGACGGTGATGGGCTTAGCGTTCAAAGTACGCGATCCCGATCACCTGCTGGGCGACACCGACGAGCTGGGCATCACCGTGGCGTTGATCCCCACCACGCTGCCCGGTGTTGAGATCGGACGCCGCCATCTGCCCGCACATCAAGCTTTCCAAAACGGTCCCAATCACGGCAAAGACGTGTTCATCCCCATGGACATGCTGCTGGGCGGGCAGGAGCGCATCGGTCAGGGCTGGCGCATGTTGGTGGAATGCTTGGCTGCCGGGCGCGGCATTTCGCTGCCCGCGCTATCCGCCGGCGGCATCAAACTCGCGGCACGCACCACTGGTGCGTACGCGCGTGTCCGAAAACAATTTGGCGTGCCCGTCGGCAAGTTCGAAGGTGTGCAGGAAGCATTGGCGCGTATCTCAGGCTCGGCTTACCTAATCGAGGCCATGCGCCGCCTGACGGCCGTGGCCATCGACATGGGCGAGAAGCCTTCGGTGCTCTCGGCCATCATCAAGTTTCACGCCACCGAGATGATGCGCAAGGTCATCAACGACGCCATGGATGTGCACGGCGGCAAAGGCATCATCGACGGGCCGAAGAATTATATCGGCAACATTTATCACGCCATGCCCGTGAGCATCACCGTGGAGGGCGCCAACATCCTCACGCGCAGCCTCATTATTTTTGGCCAAGGCGCCATCCGCTGCCATCCCTACCTCTATAAAGAGATGGTCGCCGCGCGCGAGACGGATGCGAAGAAGAGCCTTGTCGACTTCGACAATCTTATCTGGCGCCATCTCGGCCATATGATCGCCACCAAGCTGCGCGCCTTTGTGCACAATCTCACCGGCGGTGTTTTTGCTTCCGCCCCCAAAGCGGGCCACGCCACCCGGCACTATAAACAGTTGGCCCGCGCCAGCGCGTCCTTTGCCTTTGTGGCCGAGGTGGCGATGGTGCTGTTGGGCGGCGCACTGAAACGCAAGGAGAGCCTTTCCGCCCGCCTCGGTGACGCGCTCTCTTATATGTATATGCTGAGCTGCGCCTTAAAGCGCTTCGAGGACGATGGCCGGCCCGACGCCGATCTGCCGTTACTCGACTGGGCGGCCAAGCACTGTCTTTACGAGATTCAAACCGCGCTGGACGGCACGCTAGCTAATTTCCCCTACGGCCCACTCGGTTGGCTCATGCGTATTGTGGTGTTTCCCCTCGGTCGCCGCCGGCGGCCGCCTGCGGATAAACTCAATGGCGACATTGCCGAGTTGATCCTGGCCCCGTCCGATGTGCGCGAGCGCCTGACGGCAGGCATTTACTTAGGTCCGCCCGATCAACCCATTGGTGAACTGGATCGCGCGCTGCAGGCCGTCGTCAACGCCGACGCCATCCTGCACCGCTTGCGCAAAGCCGGCATCAAAGACCCCGCACAAGCACCCGCCAATGCCCTCACGGCGGAAGAGCGCGGCATCCTCGACCGCGCGGATGATCTTACGCGCAGCGTCATCGCCGTCGATGACTTCGCCCCGGGCGACGTGTCGCCACTCTGGAAAAGCCGTTAGAGAAATCCCCCCGCCTGGCGATGCCAAAGCCGGGCGTAAGTTCCATTCATGGCAAGCAGCGCGGCGTGCGTGCCCTGCTCAGTGATGGCGCCGTTCTCCAGCACAATGATGCGATCAAGATGCATGATCGTGGATAGCCTGTGCGCCACGGCGATGACCGTTCGCCCGTACATCAACTTCAGCAGACCGTCTTGGATCAGATGTTCGGCCTCGCTGTCCAAGGATGATGTCGCTTCATCGAGGATCAGGATTGGTGCGTTTTTCAAGAAAGCACGTGCAATGGCGACACGCTGGCGCTCGCCACCGGAAAGCTTCATGCCCTTCTCGCCCACGACCGCGTCATAACCACCCGGGCGCTGCGCGATGAAGTCGTGGCAGTGCGCGAGCTTTGCCGCGGCGATCATCTCCGCGTCCGTGGCGTTGAGCCGGCCATAGACAATATTGTCGCGCACGGACCGGTGAAAAACGCTGGGCGTCTGGGCGACTTCCGCCATGGCTTCGTGCAAGGAATCCCACGTGACGGCGGCGACATCCTGACCGTCGATGAAAATCTCGCCCTCTTGTAATGGGAACTGGCGGCGCAGGATGCGCAAAAGCGTGCTTTTGCCCGCACCCGAGGGTCCTACGAGCCCGATCTTCTCACCCGGGGCGATGGCGATGTTGAGGTGATCAAAGACGCGCGTACCGTCGGGATAATGGAACGAGACATCGCGCACGTGCACACCGCCGCCCGTCACGTGCAAGGGCTGTGCGCCGGGCTGATCGACGATCTCGTGCGGTTTGGTGATGGTCTCCAAACTGTCAGTGAGCGTGCCGAGTTCTCCGAAAAACACGAGTAGATTATCGCCCAACACATTGACGTTGCCCGAGATGAGCAGGCTCAAGGACATGAGCATGGTGAATGTACCGACGGAAATATGCGCCGCCATGGCCTCGGTGAAGGCCCACCACACCACAACGAGCAGGAACACCACACTGACCGCGTGCAAGGCCATGCGCATGCGGAACATCACGACACGCAATTCCACACCGGCTTCGTATTCCCGGCCCGCAAAAGGCGCCAGCGTCGCGCGTTCCGCCATGCGGCCTGCAAAGACCCGCACGAGATCCCAGTTGTTGAGGGAATCCACAAGGCGGCCGGCATATTTCGTGGCGGCGACGGAGTTGGCCTTGGCGTATTTACGACAGCTTTGCGCCATACCCGCAGCGACGACGATAAACACCACGGCGAAGGCGGCGAAGAGCAGCAGGAATTGTGGTGCCTGGCGCGACACCAGAATCGCCGAGACAATGAACAGCACGGTAAGTCGCGGCAGTGTGGAAATCAGATAGTCAATAATGGCGGTGGCTGCTGTGGAAGCATTGCGCACTTTCGACGACAGCGCGCCGGAAAGCTGGTCCAGAAAGAAGCGGGGCGCGTGGCCGTGGACATAAACGAAAAGCTCGTCCTGGATGTGGCGGCGCAGGCGCAGCATGTTGGTGGTCGTGGTGAGCGTATGCACGCGCGAAAGCACCGGGCCCAGAAGCCAGATGGCGCAGAGCACACTGAACCACGTGAGCGCCTGATGGTCGGTGAGTGCCGCGGCTCCGCCCGCCTGCGCCACCGCCGCGAGGGCATTGACCAGCGCACCCAAGGCATACGGCTGCAGGTTGTCGACCAAAGCGCCAACGAGCGCGAAGGCGATGATGCCGATCACGCGCCAGTCGCCGTTGCGGCGCACTTGCGCCCAGATGAAATGGAACGGGGTGCTGGGCGGCCCGGGCGGCGATACCACGGATGCGGAGCGAGCAGTGAAGGTCGCGGGTGAACGGGATTCGTCAGGCATCAGCAATTTTGCGGATGAAAGCCCGGTGCTGGCAAGAGTCTCGTGCACCCCAGATGAAGAGCAGCATAAAAGAAAAAGGCCGGGAGTGACCCGGCCTCTTTCAAGAAAAGCCTACGCCCTTACTTGTGGACGACTTATTTATGTACAATCTGGGCGCGGATCTCACCGCCCTTATTAGCTGCGGTGTGAACGTTGACATAGTCCTTGCCGGCCAAGATGTCGGCGAGCTGAGCATCTGTCAGAGTTGCCTTACCTTCGATGGGACTCTTCGGCGAGGAGCCTTGCGGCACCAGCGCGGCAACGACGCCGGCATTGGCACCGGCAGCCGCCGGACCATGAATATGGGCCGCGGTGGCTTCACCGGTCAGACCTTCGTAGGTCACCTTCCAGCTCACTTCCTTGGTGGCATCGTTTACGGTGATCTCGGCGGTGCCTTTGCCGGTGGATGTGTTGGCAGGCACTTCCTGGGCGCTGGTGAGATCAACCTTGAACTTGTGTTCGGCAGCGTTTGCGCTCGCGAAAGTCAGTCCAGCGGCGATCAAAGAGCCGGCGGCGATACGAAACAATGTGGTCATTGAATCCTCCTCCTGAATGCGTCAAAACGGATGGGTGGGCCTTTTTTGGGGTGCTCAAAGGCGCCGGAAGGATAGTCCCTTGGACAAGCCTGTCCAGTGAATCCATGCTTGCAGGTTGAAGTTAGAGCAATCAGGTCGTTGAAATTAATGTGCAATAAAGGGGAACAAACGGTGCGGAGCGCGCATGTCTTGATTCTCCTTCTCGTGCCCCACAAGCGCTTGCGCTGATCAGGTCCTTTCGGTGTCCATCGCGACGCAAGACATCCAAGCGGCGATACAAGTCCTGTTGAATGGCTTGGCGGGATGCAAATCTTCCGACCAGACCGGCCAACTGATTTTCAAAGTGCATCAGTTTATCGGCGGGCTGGATCCGGCCGATGCAACTCACGTGCTTCTGGCACGCCCTCTTGTTGAAGCTATGCTGAACAGCATCTTTGCGCGCATCCCGGAAAACATAAACGGCGTGGCGAGCACATCCGTGATGGCCTTTTTGGCCGCTCCCACCCTCAACGAGACGTGGCTTTCGCCCGCTGTCCCGCAAGCCCGCTGGCAAGACATGCACCACAACTTGATGACGGAAGCCGCGCGGCGCCCCACGGACTTCGCGGTGATCTTTCTTCTCATTGTCTGCGAGGGAATGCTTCTCGGTCCAAAGGGCGCTTTGGTCAAATTCATGGATCGTCTGTCCTATGTGAATTTTGAAACGACGCCCGATACGGCCGGGCGCCTGGGCAAGCTCGGCAGCGGCTTCATGATGTTCGGCTGGCTGGATCAGCCGTTTCCCGAGCTCACCGAAAAACTGGAAGCCGCGACGCAGCGGCAAATCGGTTTTGGTTCATCGGCCTTTAATGAATTCGTGAGGAAGACGCTCGCCATGTGGCGGTTCGATGTCAGCATGAGCGCGGCCTGGCTCGATTTTCTGACACACGCGCTTATGGTGCCTGCCCTCAAAGCCGCAGCACACGATACTGCGCTCGCCGAATTGGCGCTCCACTTAGATGAATTGCTGTACCTGGTCCCGCTGAAAAAGACCGAAACGCAAGCGGCCTTCAAAAACCTATATGCAACGATCGGTCCGCTTTTGACGGCGGCCGGCGAACAATTCGGGCGCGCGCATCCCATGCCGCCGCGCGCCCTTCGTCCGGCCCATGAGCGGGTTCGGGTCGCATTTTTTCTCTGGGGCGATTTCACGACAGCGCACGCCGCTGCTCTCTTCCTGCTTTTGCGCGCCATGAATAAACTGGACTCCTGTCCGCTTCAGCTTTTCGTTCTGGTCGTGGACCGGCCCGGCGGCAATCTTCAGTATCTTCTTGATGCCGTCGCGAATTTGAATGTGACTGTGCGTTGGCCGGATATGCCAAAGACAACGGTTGCGGATGATATCCTCTGGATGCGCCGCCAGGCGGCCGCGGATGATATCGATAGCGTCATCTTTGTCTCGGTCACGATGATGGTGTGTTTCATGGCGGGGCTGGGACTTGCCCCCGTGCACACGTGGTGGACCTTAAAATACCACGACCTCTACGTGCCCCAGATCCAAGGCTATCTCGCCCTCGGTCTTTTTGGTCGGCTGAAGCTCGATCTCGGCCCCAACTGGACGATTGCCGATGTCTGCACGCCCGAGCTTACGGACCTTTCATTAGCGCCCGAAGCACGGCACCTCGCCCATGAGTATTCGGAAGGTGGCAAATACGTTCTGCTAGGGTGCATGGGGCGCTCCGAGAAACTTGTGGATCCTCGGTACGGCAGATCCTTGGCCCGCATTCTTCGCGCCTGTCCCGATGCCAAGTTCCTCTATACTGGCCGAACCCAGCGCCCGGAATTCACCCGCATTCTCGCTGAGGAAGGGATAACTGACCGTTGCCATTTCATCGGCTGGATCAATACAAAACTCTATGCCCAGGTGCTGGATGTTCAGGTTGACTCTTTCCCTTTTGCCTCTGGCATCACCACCATGGAGATGATGGCGGTGGGACGGCCAGCGGTGACACTATTGACGCCTGAATCAATGGAAACATCGGCGGCCACGTACTTCGTGCCGGTCTATCGCGGGGAAATCGGCGGCGCCGAAGACCAAGCCTTTGTCCAGAACCTCTTCAGGGACGACGAAGGGCCCGGGCTGTTTCCTTTTGCTGAAACCATCGAGATGTACGAAAACCTCGCCATTCGTCTTACAAAGAGTGCAGATTTGCGCGCGCGCGTTGGCGCCGCTTGCCGTGCATTTATTGAACGCTATATGAGGAATGAAGCGCGCCACGCGCACTCCATGGGGCAGGAGATCATGAAAATCATCCACGGCCCCCAGCACCCCGGCGGGCCATCTTAGAATCATGTGTGGCATTACCGCCTTTCTGAATTATCTTCCGTCGCGCCTGTGCCATGTGGACCATCGGCGCCGGTCCATCATTAACCGAACCACCTACCGCAAGCGCTTGGGCTGACGAGGATCATTCGTGTCGACTGAAATGCAAAAGACCGCGGCCGAGATCGAGACGCTTTTGCAGGATTTGGCAACGAGCAGGAACGCCGAACAGATCAACCAGCTTGCTTTCAAATCTTATCAGGTGATCTCCAGCCTGGATCCGGCTGTAGAGGCTCACAGGCTTCACGCCCAGCCGCTGGCGGAGCTTGTATTGGATCGCATTCTTTTGCTCGTTACCGAAGGCATGAAAGGTGGCAACATCGTCGTTGCTTTAACTTTCCTTGCCGGGCCAACCATCAAGGATCGGTGGCTTCATCAGGTCCCATCTCTCACCGCCTGGCAGAACTTGTACACCACTGCCCTGGATGAGATTTCGCGGCGACCCTCCGATTTCGGCGTTCTGCTGCTACTGCTGACATGCGAAGGCCTTCTCTTCGGCCGTGATCAGGCTTTAACGAAATTCTCTGATCGCCTGTCGCAGGTGAACTTTGTGACATCCCCCGAGATCGTCGCCCCCCTCAACGCGCTCGGCAACGGCTTCTCGCTTTTTGGATGGATGGATGACCCTTCCCCGGAGTTCGGTAGGAGCTTGGAAGCAGGCGTTGAGCGCCAGATTGGGTTTGGTCCGGTGTCATTCTCGCATTTCCTGTACAATGTACTCACGATGTGGCGCTTGGACGTCAACTCGAGCTCCGCCTGGCTCGCATGCCTGACCCAATATTTGGCAGCGCCTGCCCTCAAGGTATCAGCCGAGCACGCCAGCCTTTCGGATTTGGTCCTCTATCTCGACCGACTGATGTATCTCGTCAATCTCAAGAAGATCGATACCGCCGCCAACTTCAAGGCTCTGTACGCCACCATCGGGCCGCTGCTGGCAGCGGCCGGAGAACGGCTTGCGCGCGCGCACCCTCTGCCGCAGCGTACGGCGCGCGCCGCGCACGAACGCCCGCGTATAGGGTTTTTCATCTGGGGCGATTTCACGACGGCGCATGCCAGTGCGCTGCTCCTGCTTCTGCGCGCTGTGCATAGGCTCGATCCGTGTCCGCTCCAGCTTTATGTCCTTGTGCTCGACCGGCCCGGTGCCAATCTTCAATATCTTCTTGATGCCGTGGCAGACCTGGACGTCGCGGTGCGCTGGCAGCAAACGCCCACGACCAGCGTCACCGACGACATCCTGTGGATGCGCCGGCAAGCCGCGGAAGACGAACTCGACGGCTTTGTCTTCATTTCCGTCACCATGATGATGTGCTTCATGGCCGGATTGGGAATGGCGCCCGTTCACATTTGGTGGACACTCAAGTATCACGATCTTTATCTGCCCCAAATCCAAGGCTACCTGGCGCAAGGTCTTTTCGGCCGGTTGAAATTGCAGCTCGGTGCGAATTGGACCATTGCTGAAGTTTGCGTCCCGGAATTGACCGATCTTTCGCTGGCGCCCGAAGCAGCGCGACTGGCTCATGAACATTCGGAAGGGGGCAAGTACGTTCTGCTGGGCTGCATGGGGCGCGCCGAAAAGATCATCGATCCGCGTTATGGCAAGTCACTGGCGCGTATTCTGCGGGCCTGCCCACAGGCCAAATTCCTTTACACCGGACGCGGGCAACGTCCCGAATTCCTGCGGATGATGGAGGAGGAAGGTATCGCCGACCGCTGCCATTTCATTGGGTGGATCAACACCAAGCTTTATGCCCAAGTACTGGACGTGCAGGTTGACTCGTTCCCCTTCGCTTCAGGCATCACCAGCATGCAAATGATGGCAGTCGGCCGGCCCGTGGTGACGATGATCACGGCGGAGTCCATGGAAACGTCGGCGGCCACCTACTTCGTGCCGGTTCATCACGGCGAAATCGGCACGGCGGAAGACCAGGCATTTGTGCGCATACTCTTTACGGATGATGACGGATCTTCGATTTTCCCCTTCCTTGAGACGGCGGACGCCTATGAAGCCCTCACCATCCGTCTTGCGCACGACGCCCGCCTGCGCTCTCGCATCGGCGCCGGTTGCCGCGCCTTTATCGAGCGGTATATGAGAAACGAAGAACGCTACGCACGCTCGGCGGCGCACGAGCTCACGAGCATCGTGACGCGCATGCAGCATCCTAGCCCGGAACACTAACATCATGTGCGGCATCGCGGGCTTTCTGAACTTTCTTCCGTCGCGCTCTCCGCAGGCGATTCGCGATCTCGTGCTAGCCATGAATCAGGCCCAAGCCCATCGCGGGCCCGATGCCGACGGTTACTGGGCGGATGCCGAAAATCGCTGTCACCTCGGTCATCGCCGCTTGTCGATCATCGATCTGTCCACGGCGGCCAACCAGCCGATGCTGGATGAGACCGGCCGCTACGCCATGGCATTCAACGGCGAAATCTACAACTTCAAGGATTTGCGCCGGGACCTGGAAGCGCGCGGCATTCAGTTCCGCACCCATTCCGATACCGAAGTACTCCTGCGTCTGTTCATCGCGGAGGGTCCCGCCGCCTTCAAGCGCTGCGACGGCATGTTCGCCGTGGCGATCTACGACACCCACACCAAAACGCTGACGCTGGCCAGAGACCGCTGCGGCGAGAAGCCCCTGTACGTCGCAACCACGGCCGGGTTTTTCGCCTTTGCTTCGGAACTGCGCGCGCTGACGGCGCTGCCGGACTTTACCTACGAGATCTCCGAAACCGGCCTCGCACTCTATATGGCGCTCCGCTATGTGCCGCCGCCGCGGACTATTTTTGAAGGCATCGGCAAGCTTGAGCCGGGCTGTTTTCTTCAGATCGGGCCCGACGGCGTGCAGCGCCGCGAGCGCTATTTCCATTTTCAGATCGACGATGCTCGGGCCGCTGCGCCGCAAGACATCGATGCGTACGCGGAGCAAGTAGAAGCCGCTCTGCAAAGTTCGCTTGAAGCGCGCCTCAACAGCGATGTGCCATTGGGAGCTTTCCTCTCGAGCGGCGTCGACTCATCCTTGGTGTGCGCCATCCTGGCCAAAAAAATGCAGCGGCCGCTGCACACTTATACTGTTGGCTTTGCCGACGATGCACAAAGCGAGGATACAGCGGCACGGGCCATCGCCCGGCACCTCGGCACCCAGCATGAGGATTTTGTTTTTGGGGCCGCCGACTTCGACGCCATTTGCGGCAAAATCGGCACCCTGCTGGATGAACCCAACGGCGACCGCAGCTGCGTTCCCACGTATCTCCTGTCCCAGTTCGCGCGCCAGCACGTGAAGGTGGCGATCTCCGGCGACGGCGGCGATGAACTCTTCGCGGGTTATGGGCGGTATATCGCTTTCATGGCACAGACCGCCCAGACCAAATGGCCTTCGGCGGCGGCCATTCCCCAATATTATTTTTCCGCGGCCTTGCCGGTGTTCCCGTGGCAGGCGATCCAGGATGTAGCACCGGGCGGCATGGGCGAAGTTCAGGGCTTCACCGGTTCTTTCGGCAATCTCTTCACAGCGCCGGGCCGCAACATGCTCAACGCGTTGCGCCTGCTGGACTTCGAGACCTATATGCCGGGCGCGGTGCTGGCCAAGGTTGACCGCATGAGCATGCAACACGGGCTGGAAGTGCGCACACCTTATCTCTCCCCGGCCCTCATGGCCTTGAGCAGCACGGCGCCGCTGCCTGCCCTGTTCGACGGCAAGGCGCAAAAAGCGGTGTTGCGCCGCCTCATGGCGAAATATGTGCCGCAGGAATTCGCCTATGCCCCCAAGAAGGGTTTCGGCATGCCGGCCAGCGTCTTTCTGCAGAATGCGGATCGTGTGCGCGCCGAGATCAATTCCGCCATCGGCGCGCTGGCGCAAAGCTCCTTCTTTGCCGCGCGCAAAGGCAGTATCGAGAAGCTGGCGGTCTGGGCGGGCCACAACACCAACTCCATCTGGGCGACAATCGTGCTCGGCAAATGGATCGAATCCCTTGGGCGGCCCGTCTAGACTCACCTAGGTCTAGAATCCCCCGGTGTTTCGGCTTTTCGTAAGGTACCTTCGGCCATCATGATCCAGCCGCTTCCACACGATCTCGCGACAAAATTGGCCCAAGCGGAGCAGGCCTTGCGGACGCATCGGTTCGACGAAGCCCGTCGGCTTTGCAAAATTGTACTCGCGAAGGAATCCCGCTCGACCGGCGCCTTGAGAATATTGAGCGCCGCGGAACTGGGGCTTGGTAATGCGCCGCGCGCGATCCAGGGTCTTCGGCGCGCCCTCCAGCTCTCTCCGGCTGACGGCGCCATTGTGCGTGAACTCATCGGAGCGCTTGACGCATCAGAGAGTGACGACGAGGCCATAGCCATTCTGGAGCAAGCCAGCCTCGGCGCTCCTTCCTCGTACGATATATATGTCGCGCTAGTCGGGCTTTACGCGCGCACAAACAAGCTGGAATCGGGGATTGCCTTCCTCAAGAGCGCACATCAGCGCAACTCACAAGAATCCCTGCCGCTGCCTTTTCTCAGTCGCTTGTATCAGATGCGCGGCATGCTCGAAGACGCCGCCACCTATGCGCTGGCCTCGATTGCGTTGAGCCCGCAATCAACTTTTGGCAGATATCAATTGGCTGCAACGCGTCTTTTTCAGAAGGACATTGCCGGCGCCAGGGATCTCTTGCGGGAGTGTCTTTTATCAACGCCTGAGAGCGGCAATGATAGGAATGCTTTGACGGATATTTTTAAAGACGCAGAGATGATTCTGCAGATTGAGCCGGGGTTGAAGAAACGCGATTTCGCGTCTGTTCAGCAAAACGACTTTAGAGATGAAGCCGAAAAGAACATGGCGAACGCGTTTCGTCATCAGTTGGGCGAGCCTGGACAAAGGCACATCGTTTTCTTTCACGTAGATTGGAAAGGCCGACATCCATTTCTCGCTGGGGGGACGGCGGAGGTGGATTACAGCAATACGCTGGCAACCGCCTGCGACGCCGCCGCGCGCGCGGCGCCGGATGCCGCTATCCTTCTTCTGACCGACAAGGCCAGCCGAACAGACCATCTCCCGGCCGCGGTGCGCGTTTTGCGGGCGGAGGTCGACTCGGCACAGATGATGTACGCCCGCATGAAGGCTTACCGCGCCCTTGCGATGACACAGACGCTTGCCGGGCCAACCCTCTTTCTGGATACGGATGTCTGCCTGAATCGCGATTTCCGCGAATTGGTGACCGGCGATTTTGATATCGGCCTGACGTACAGAACCGGTATTGGGTTTTGGCACATGCCCGTGAACGAAGGTCTGATCATCGCACCCGATGGGGCCTCACCGGCGCTCACGCAGTTCTTCGGCGAAGCGCTTGAGATCTACGATTGGCTGGCGGAGCAGGAGGCGATCAGGGCGCGTTACGGCTTTGATGTGCGCATGTGGCGCGGCGGGCAACTCTCGCTCGGCGCCTTGCTGAATTGGGATACGCCACCTTGTGCGCCCGACACCCTCACCCTGCGCCAGGTGCGCTACCGGTTCTTTCCCGCCGATACCTACAATTATTCTGTCCGCCCCAATGATTCTTTCGCCCGCCTCGCCGGGAAATGGGCGGTCCATTTCAAAGGCGCTCAGACCAAAGCCATGATGACCGCCTATAACCAGACGGCCCACCAGCGCAGGGCCTGATGGCGGGATGATTCATGACAAATTGAAGTGGCGCGCCCGGAAAGACTCGAACTTCCAGCCTTCTGATTCGTAGTCAGATGCTCTATCCAATTGAGCTACGGGCGCATCGCTGGACCAATGGGGAACCCACCGGCCGCTTTCGGAACCCCTGGGGACGGAGCAAACGCAAGCCGTACAGCGACTTGCTGGATTTTTCGCCCCGGTCCCGTCGGGGAGGCTTGGGATACTAAGATCGCCCGGGCGATGCAAGGAAAACAATTGGGTGGCATCCACATGCTTGGCGCCCTGCGAGTCGTCTGGCGGCTTGTTCTGGGAGGTGCCATCGCGTAAAGTCGCTTCTTGCATGGGGTGTTGCCGAATTTTGGAGCATCCCCAAGCCTTTGGGGGCGGTTCCTAAAGAGTGTTATGGGGCATTGTTTCGGGGCAGACCGGAAGTTTGGGCAAGGCGTGGTGCGTCGGCTCATCGGTCGTGGGAATGTGAGTGTCAGGATGCAGGTACAGGGGCTGTCCAGCCAGGACCGGGAACAAGGCAAAAGCGTGAGTTCTCAGCATAAAGCGGGCTTCGCCATGGGCAGGCCGATGATCGTAATCTCCCTGGTACTGGGCCTGAATGCCTGCGCCGCGCCCAGCCAAAGCGCCGCTGCCGCCGAGCGGCAAGTGGCCGCGGCCGACGGTGTCCAGGCTCAGCCGCTGGCGCCGGCCAGCAGTTCCAGCAGCAAATTCGGCCCCACCGCCGTGGGCCAGAAAGCCGTCCAGTTCCGCACCGACTTCGAAAAGCTGAAAACCAATACCCAAACCCGTTCGGCGCAGCTCGATACTGTGCGCGCCCAAACCGTCGCCAATGTGAACTCCTATCACACGCTGGTGGGCACGATCCGCTCGCGCCTGCAGATGGGCTCGACCCCCGGCAACCCGGAACTGCTCGCCCAGTGGAGCCAGGCCCAGACCCAGATCACCCAGATCGATGCCGACATCGCTACCCTGAACCAGCTGTCGACTCAGGTGTCGGGCGATGCGGGTACATCGTCTTATCTTTTAGAGAATATCCGCGCCGCCTATGGCCTTTCGGGCGCCCTGGATGAAGACCACCGCCAGCTGCGTCTGCTGGAAGATGAAGTGAACCAGAACGCTATCGCCATTGACCGCGCGCTGCTCAACCTGAACAGCGAGATCAATCGCCAGCAGCAGTATGTGACCACCGAGCGCACCGCGCTGGTGCAACTGGCCTCTGACATCAACGCCGGTCAATCCTATGGCACGGCCGGTGCTGCAATGCGCCGTGCGGCCGTACCGGCCCGCGCCGTGGCCAGCGTGACCCCCGCCTCTTTCGCCGACAAGAAGCCGCTGGTGGTCATCAAGTTCGATAAAGCTGACGTTGCCTATGAACCAGCGCTCTATCAGGCCCTGAGCCGGGCGCTGGAACGCCGCCCTGACGCCACTTTTGATCTGGTGGCCGTGTCGCCGACGGAAGGCAACGCCGCTGCCGCCCGCACCGATGCCGATTCTGTCTTCTAGTCCATGACCAACATGGGCTTGCCGGCGGAACGCGTCGCCATGTCGGCCATGCCCAGCACCACCGCCCGTACGCCGGAAGTGCACATCTACGTGCACTAAACCACGTGCACTCAGCACGCGGATATTTTTCTAAATCACGCTTGAGGAATCGGCACGTTGTCGATGAGCCGCGCGCGTCCTAAGTACGCCGCGGCCAGCACGCGACCCGGCTGTGTGGCCGCCGTCAACGGCGCCAGTGTATCGGCGAGGCGTGCTTCCAAATAATCGACCTTGCTGAACCCGGCTTTCAATAACGCCTCGTGGCCCGCCTTCACGGACGCGGCGATGTCCCCGCCTTTGGCGATGGTGATAGCGACTTCCTTCAGCACTTTATAAAGCGCAGATGCGCGCACGCGTTCTTCCGCTGTGAGATAAGCGTTGCGCGATGACATGGCCAGACCGTCCGCTTCGCGCACAGTCGGCACATCGATCACATCGACGGGAATGTTCAGATCCGTCACCAGGCGGCGGATAATGACGAACTGCTGGTAATCCTTCTCGCCAAAGAGCGCTATATCCGGCTGCGTTTGCTGCATCAACTTGGTGACCACCGTTGCCATGCCGTCGAAATGGCCGGGGCGTTCAGCGCCTTCAAGGATGCTGCCGAGCGCGCCCACGTGAACCGTTGTGTCATAGCCTTGGGGATACATGGCGGCCACATCGGGCGCGAACAAAAGATGCACCCCCGCGGCACTCAGCATCTCGAAGTCATCTTGCTCGCGGCGCGGATAAGCTTCGAAATCTTCTTTGGGGCCGAACTGCTTTGGATTGACGAAAATCGTGGCCACCACGCGGTCGGCCATCTTGAGTGCGATCTTCATGTTGGCGATGTGACCCGCATGAAGCGCGCCCATAGTGGGCACCAGCGCAATGGACTTGCCTTCGCGCCGCCAGGCCTGAATGCGGCGGCGCAGGCTTTCCACATCGCGCACAGCGATTAAGATGGAGGTATAGGGCATGGCGCGTGAACCAGACTAACGCTTCTGTTTTGATTTGGCGGACGGCTTTTTCTTTTCGGCCGTTGACTCAGTGAAGCAATGCTCCAGCGCCGGGAAACGCCCCGCGCGCACGTCGGCGGCATAAGCACCAATGGCCTTGCGCATGTCGCGGCCGATCTCGGCATAGCGTTTGACGAACTTGGGTTTGAAAGCATCGAAGATGCCAAGCACGTCGTCCAGCACCAGCACCTGGCCATCGCAGGCAGGCGATGCGCCGATGCCGATGGTGGGCACAGGCACGGCCTTGGTGATGGCGCGGGCCAAGGGCTCGATAGTCTTCTCGACAACAATGGCGAAGGCGCCTGCATCCGCAATCGCCTTCGCATCGGCCATGATCTTCTTGGCTTCGTCGGCGGTGCGCCCCTGCGCCCGGTAGCCGCCGAACCTGTTCACCGATTGCGGCGTAAGGCCAACATGCCCAACCACCGGAATGCCGCGCGCGATCAAAAACCGCACGGTTTCGGCCATTTCGATGCCACCTTCGAGTTTCAAGCCGGCGCACCCCGTCTCGGCCATGACGCGCGCGGCCGAACGGTAAGCATCCTGCGGCGAGGCTTGGTAAGAGCCGAAGGGCATATCGACAATGACGCACGCGCGCGCGGAGCTGCGCACTACGGCCCGGCCATGGGCAATCATCATGTCGAGTGTGACGCCCAAGGTGGAGTCCATGCCGTAGAGCGTCATGCCCAGCGAATCACCCACCAGGATCGCATCGACATAAGGGTCCATGGCGCGCGCCGTCGGCGCGGAATAGGCCGTCAGCCACACCATGGGCTCGCCGCCTTTACGCTTGGCGAGATCGCGAGTGGTCAGGCGGGCCGCATGCGGCGGCGCGGATTTTGGTTCAATGCTCAAGACTGATCGCTCAGGATTGTGTCATACAAAAAGCGAGATGCGGCGAAGGTCTAGCCTATTTTTGTGCTTTGCAGAAGAGCGCCCGGAGCAAGGCTAACGTGCGCGGTAATACCAAAAGACAGCAGCGATAGCTGCTCCCAGCAGAACAAGCCCCAATATCTCGGATAGCCCCACGAGTTACCGCCTCTTGCGCGTTACATATCGGTGACGACCCCGCGCGGGGCCACCGTCACAGCGGAAGACGCACGACAAAGCACGAGCCCTCCGCCGATGTCCAGAGCAGCGTGATGTCGCCGCCCTGGGCGCGGATCAATTCGCGGGCGATGGGCAGACCCAGCCCGAAACCTTCCGCGCGCGCCGAACCGGCGAAGGGTACGAAGAGATTGTCCTGCGCTCTCTTGGGCAGGCCAGGTCCGTTATCGATAACATGGATGGTGTGCCGCTCGCCGTCCGCCCCGGCTTTCACCTTCACAGCTTTCAATTCCACCGACGTCGCGCCGGCCTGATCGGCGTTCTGCACGAGATTCTCAAAGGCGCGGTACAAAAGTTCAGGATCACCGGCAATGGACACATTTTCGCCGCCAACAATATGGAGCGTGGCGTTCTTCAGCGTGGGCTGCAGTTCGGTCTTGAGTTCGGCAAGAAAGTGGCTGAGCTGAACATCCTGCTTGCGAACGTGGGGCAAGCCTTCCTTAGCGAAGCGCAGCGTCGAGGTCGACAGCTGCGCGGCGCGCTCGATAGCGCGCACCATGCCGGCTGCCAGGCGTCGCACCTCCGGGTCGGGCAAGGCTTCCAGACGCTCGGACTCCAGCATGGCCGTGGCCAAGATGTTCTTCAGATCGTGCGATATCTTGGTGACGGCCGTGCCCACACCTGCAAGGCGTTCTTTCTGCAAGAGGGCCGCGCGCAGTTCCTGCTGCATGACCGCGAGCGTGCGTTCCGCCACGCCTACTTCATCGTTGCGCGTGGACGGCGTGATGATACTGCGTGGATCTTCCGGTGCTTTCTGAAAGCCCGTCATGCTGATCGTCAAGCGCCGCAAGGGGCGCACCGCCAGCCATTGGATGGAGACGTAAACCAACGCGGCGGTGGAGATGGAGATGAACAGGCTGAAGAAGAAAATGCGTTGCGCGTAAGCCCACATGTTCACACGCAAGGGCCGTTCGTCGAACACCACTTCCACGATCACCGCGGGGTTGGCCGGGCTGACCCCGATGACGTCGATGGCATAGGTGTCACGCCGCCACATCGTATAAAAGGCATTCGAGACGAGATCCCAGAACGTGCTGGTGCGCAGGTCATAGGCGATGGGAATGCGCGCGGGGATGGCGGGGCCGAAGGTGCGCTTGGGAAGGCCGGGGCGCTGCACCGACATGCCAAGGACACGCCCCTGAGACAACAGATTGTCGCGCAGGAAGGGGTCGATCTGGCCGGTCTTGTTGGCGGCAACGTCGAGCGCGGTGAAGACAAGGTGCGCCGTCGCCAGCTTCTCGTTGAGATACTCAAAACGGTAGCGCGCCATGGTCGGCACAAAGATCACCACCTCGGCGATCATGCCGAAGGCGATGGTCAGCAGCAAAAGGCGCATGGACAGGCGGTGCGACGGCGGCGCGTTCTCGGCAGCTTTCCGGTTCTCCGGGATGGCCGTGGACCGGGCGGCAGGAATGGGGGTGGGATCGGTGATATCGACCATGACGGGGAAGTTTAGCCTTCCTCGCCCGTCCCTTACCAGGAAGGCCCGAGAATCATTCAAGAATCGTTCGGGAATCCCTCCCGAATCACGCGCCCGCGAATCGGTCGGACGGGGGTGTTGCACGGCGGGAACCATTGGCCCGTCGAGCGGTCACTTAAAAAGGCCCCCTAAAGGGCTGAAAAGGACGGATTTTCGCCCTTTTGCTGGGCGTGCTGCATTGACTTTGCCGCCCCCCGCCCTTATACACCGCCCCCTTAACGCTCCCCGCTTGGGGGCGCCCTTCTTTCTCTGAACAACTGGAGTTGGTGACGTGAAACGCACCTATCAGCCGAGCAAACTGGTCCGCGCGCGCCGTCACGGCTTCCGCGCCCGCATGGCGACTGTCGGCGGCCGCAAGGTCATTGCCAACCGCCGTGCCAAGGGCCGCAAGCGCCTCTCCGCCTAATCCCACTGCGCCTTCCGGCGCAGGGTGACAACGCGTGAGGGTCACGCCCGCCGTCGGATGGAACGCCATGGCCTGGGATACGGAGCACGCCTTAAATCCTGAAACGACTCAAAGCGCCCCTGGTCAAAAATTCCATGGCCGCGCTTGGATTTGTCTGCCCAAACGATCGGACTTCCTGCGTGTGGGGGCCAGCGGCATCCGGCGCGCAACACCGGGCTTCGTCCTGCAAAGCGCACCCAATCCCGAGCCGGCCACACTGCGCATCGGCTTCACCGCCAGCCGCAAAGTCGGCAATGCTGTCGCGCGCAATCGGGTGAAGCGCCGCCTGCGCGCGCTGGTCGATAAGGTCATGCCCGACGCCGCCGATCACAGCCGCGACTACGTCCTCATCGGCCGCACGGAAACCCTCACGCGCGACTTTGCCGTCCTGGAGCGCGAGTTGCGCGCGACCTTGAAAAAACTGTCCGACAAAAAGCTAACGGACACCGCGGTGAAGGCATGATCGGTTTTATCGTGAACCTTCCGGGCTACGCTTTGCGCGCGCTGATCCGCCTCTATCAACTTGTCGTCGCGCCGCTGCTGGGTCCGCGCTGCCGCTTCCTGCCGAGTTGCTCAACCTATGCCGCCGAAGCCATCACGCACCACGGCGCCGTCGCCGGTTCGTGGCTGGCGGCGAAACGCCTGTGCCGTTGCCATCCCTGGCACGAAGGCGGTTTTGATCCCGTACCGGAGAAAGCGTCCCGCTTTGTCTGCATCCCCCTCTCCAGCCAAGTTGAATAAGACGTATGGATAACCGCAACACCATCCTCGCGATTCTGCTTTCCATCGGCATCCTTCTGGGGTGGCAGTTCTTCTTCGCACCCAAGACCACGCCGACAAGCGACACGCCCCCGGCCACAGCACCCGCTGCTCCGCCCGCGACACCGGGCTCTGCAGATGGCAGTGCGGTGACGGCGCCCGCTGCCGGCGTGCCCACGGCGGAAACACCGGCCGTGCCCGAGAAACGCATCACCATCACCACGCCCTTCGTGCATGGCACGCTGTCGCTGACGGGCGGACGTTTTGATGACATCACACTGGTGAACTACCGCGAGACACAAGACCCCGAAAGCCCGGCCATCGTGCTGCTGGCACCTGCCGCTACACCGAAGCCGTACTATGCCGAATGGGGTTGGATCACCAACGACAGCAGCGTTGCCGTGCCCGGTCCCTCGACCATCTGGCAAACGGAAAATCCCGACGCAATGCTGACGGAGACAACACCCATTGTCCTCACCTGGGACAATGGGCAGGGCCTCGCCTTCAAGCGCACCATCCGCGCCGACAAGCAGTATCTGTTCACCATCGAGCAAAGCGTTGCCAACAGCGGCGGGAAGCCCGTGACCCTTTACCCCTACAGCCTCATCGCGCGCCTTGATCCGGTGACGAGCTCGACATTGGGCGCGGGCCATGAAGGCCCCCTCGGTGTCTTCGACCGCACGCTGAAAGAAGTGAAATACAGCGATCTGAAAAAGCGCGGACGCGACAGCATGGAGTCCGCGGGCGGTTGGATTGGCGTCACCGACAAGTACTGGCTGACGGCCGTGTCCTTCGGGCCCAGCCTTAAAATCAGCGCCAATTACCACTACACCGATGTGAACGGCCACGAGCGCTATCAGACCGACCTGCGCGCCGATCCCATTACCGCAGGCCCCGGCGAGACCAAGAGCGTCACCGGCTTCCTGTTTGCCGGCGCCAAAGAATTGCAGCTTCTGGATGCTTATGCCGAAAACCCCGGCATCCCGCGCTTCGATCTGGCCATCGATTTCGGCTGGTACTACTTCCTGACCAAACCCTTCTTCCTCGCGCTGCGCTGGCTGCACGGAGTCATGGGTAATTTTGGTTTGGCCATCATCGCCTTCTCTACTTTGGTGCGCATGCTGATGTTCCCGATCGCGAACAAGCAGTTCAACACCATGAACAAGATGAAGAAGCTGCAGCCGGAGATGAAACGCCTGCAGGAGAAACACGCCAACGACCGCACCAAGCTGAACCAGGAATTGATGGAGCTTTACAAGCGCGAGAAAGCCAACCCGTTGTCCGGCTGTCTGCCGATCCTGATTCAGATCCCGGTGTTCTATGCGCTTTATAAAGTGCTGTCGGTCACCATCGAGATGCGCCATGCGCCGTTCTTCGGTTGGGTCCACGACCTCTCGGCGCCGGACCCCACCAGCATCATCAATATCTTCGGCCTTCTGCCGTTCACGCCGCCGACGTTCATGCACGTCGTCAGCATTGGCGCCTGGCCCATCATCATGGGTGCCACCATGTGGATTCAGCAGCGCCTCTCGCCGCAGCCCGCCGATCCCATGCAGGCGCGCGTCATGATGCTGATGCCGCTCATCATCACGTTCGTACTGGCACCCTATGCCGCCGGGCTTGTGATCTACTGGGCGTGGAGCAACACCCTGGGCATCCTGCAGCAGTACGTTCTGTTGAAGCGCTCTGAAGCCGAAGCAACGCCACCGCCCGCAACCGTAGCCTGATGGCAGAAACCACCCTTAATCCAGCCTTCAAACCTGAGGTCGTGGAAACCGGCCGCAGGCTCTTCGCGCGCGACTGTGAATTCATGCGCGGCGTGCTGAAGCTGGAGCAGATGCCCGATACCGCGATCCCGGAGATCACGTTCGCCGGCCGGTCCAATGTGGGCAAATCCAGCCTGGTCAACGCGCTCACAGGGCGCAAGACCCTCGCGCGCACGTCCGTGACTCCGGGCCGCACGCAAGAGATCAATTTCTTCGATCTGGACCACCGGCTGATCATGACCGATTTGCCGGGTTATGGATTCGCGCAAGCGCCCAAGGACACGGTCGCCGGCTGGACCGACGTCATCAAACTCTATCTCAAGGGCCGCCCGCCCCTGCGCCGCGCCCTGGTGCTGATCGACTCGCGCCACGGCCTCAAGGACCTGGACCGCGAGATCATGAAGCTGATGGATGACTCGGCGGTGAATTATCAGATCGTGCTCACCAAGGCCGACAAAGTGAAGCCCGGCCCGCTGGCCACGACCAAGGCCAGCATCGCCAAGGAATTGACGGAGTACGTGGCCGCCCATCCCGATATTCTGGTGACCAGCGCCAGCGACGGATTTGGCCTCGCCGAGGTGCGTGCCGCCTTGTCAGAACTGGCCCTGCCAGAGTAACAAGTTCAGCGAAGCTGGAACCAGGAGCGCTGCCGCCCATGCCCGCCGATTCGAAAACCGACCAGGATATTTGGCTGGAGAAGGCCGGGATTTTGGCCGAGGCCCTGCCGTTCATGCGCGAGCATTCCGGCGAGACCGTGTGCGTGAAATACGGCGGCCATGCCATGGGTGATGACAAGGTTGCCGAGCGTTTCGCCCGCGACATCGTCCTCTTGAAGCAGGTCGGCATCAATCCCATCGTCGTCCACGGCGGTGGTCCTCAGATTGGCGCCATGCTCGACCGCCTCAAGATCAAGAGCGAGTTCATCGATGGCCTGCGCGTCACCGATGCGGCCACGGTGGAGATCGTGGAGATGGTGTTGTGCGGCTCCATCAATAAACAGATCGTCTCAGCCATCAACAAGGCGGGGGGCTTTGCTGTCGGCATGTCGGGCAAGGACGGCAACCTCATCAAGGCGCGCAAATTGCGCCGCTCGAAGAAAGACCCGGGCTCCAACATCGAGAAGATCCTCGACCTCGGTTTCGTCGGCGAGCCCTACGAGATCAACCCGCACATCCTCGACACCTTTGAAGAATCCGACATCATTCCCGTCATTGCGCCCATCGGCATCGGCCCCAACGGCGAGACCTTCAACATCAACGCCGACACTGTCGCCGGCGCCATCGCCGGGGCTGCGGGTGCCGCGCGCCTCTTGATGCTGACTGACGTGCCTGGCGTGCTTGATGATACGGGACGCCTGATCAAGGAAATGACCGTCGAGCGCGCCAAGACTCTGATCCAGTCCGGCACCATCTCCGGCGGCATGATCCCCAAGGTCGAGACCTGCCTGGAAGCCGTGGAACTGGGTGTGGAAGGTGCGGTCATCATCGACGGCCGCGTACCGCACGCCGTGCTTCTGGAATTGTTCACGCCCTCTGGCGCCGGCACGCTGATCCGTGCCCGATAAGAACGGCGCGCATCCCGCGCCCGGGTTCGATCACATCGACACCTGGGTCTTCGATCTCGACAACACGCTCTATCCGGCGGCGTCGCATCTGTTCCCGCAGATCCAACACCGCATGAATTCCTACATCGTCGAGCACCTCAAAATGCCGATGGAAGACGCCTTCGTCCTGCGTCGGCGTTATTACCTGCAATACGGAACGACCCTGCGCGGCTTGATGCTGAACCACGACATTAAGCCCGAAGGCTTCCTCGACTATGTGCACGACATCGATCATTCGGTGCTGGCGATAAACCCGCTGCTGGACGCGGCCCTCGGCCGGCTTCCGGGCCGCAAGATCATCTATACCAACGGCTCAGAACGTCATGCGGTGAAGGTGCTCGATAGGCTCGGCATCAGCCGGCACTTCGAAAGCATCTACGACATCTGCGCCAGCGATTATATTCCCAAGCCGGATCCTGCCGCCTACGACGGCCTGGTCGCGCGCCACAACATCGCACCCGCCAAATCCATCATGTTCGAGGATATCCACATCAACTTGAAACCGGCGGCGGCCTTGGGCATGGCGACGGTGTGGGTGCATCACGGCGAGAAACCCGCCAAGCCCGACGAGGACCTGAGCCACTGCATGTACGTTACGGATGATCTGGTGGGCTGGCTGGACAAGGCCGTTCCGAAGCGCCCTTAAGAGACCGCCGCTTTTCCCTCGGCGACATCCTTGAACATGTCGAGCTGCCACTCGAGCTCGGCTTCGGTGGAATCGAAGCCGCCGCCGGCGCGCGGCTTGATGACCGCATCGGGCGTCACACGCGCCACCTTCACTTGCAGCTGCACGGCATCCTCGGCGCTGAAATCCGCTGCCCAGGCCACGGCCAGCATGCCCTTGGCGCTGGCAGCCCGCACCACTTCGGCCACGGCCTTTACCGGCAAATCGGCAAGGCGCGCGAGCGATGCCACCACCAGCGGCGTCACACCTTCCGCAGCGAGGATGAGGATATACGCCGGGTTAAGCTTACCGGCCCCGGCTAGGGTGTCGACTTGGCGGCCGGCCATGCGCAAGGCGTCCTCGGCCAAAGCCGCATGGGGATCGTCGGGCGCGAGACCGCTCTTACCGTCTTCGCGCCGCAGCTTTTCGCGCACGATCTTGGTGAGGATGATAGCGGTTTCCGTATCGATGTCGGTGCGCGCCGCAAGATTTTGGATGAAAGAATCGGCGACGAATTCGGCGATACGCAACGCCGCGCGTGCGTTCAAGGTGGGCCGGTGCACCAGCGGCTCATGCCAGGAGGCCTGCCGGGGCGCGGCGTCAATAATGGCGTCCAGCGTCTCTTCGCGGATTTGAGCGCTCGCGTTCTTCAACAAGGCGGTAATGGCATCGACATTGCCGGTGCCGACAATGGCATTTGAAACTTCTTCACCGACGTTGATGCGCCGGGAGATGGCGGCCAGCTGCGCCGTCATGGGGCTCGCCAGGATAACGGCCTGCAAGTCCTCATCCGTCAGCACCGGCGAGAATTCCAGCATCGGCGCCGAGACGGACGCTTCTGTGTCCATGGCGAGCGTGAAGACCACGTCATGCGGCGCGTCGGGCAGTGCTTTCAAAGCTTCCGCCAAGGCACGGCGCACACGGGGCAACTGGTCGCGCGCGAGCAACGTGAGCACCTGATGGATCGTGCGCCAGGCTTTGGCCTGCTGGTCCTGGGACAACCCGGGCACAAGGCGTCCCACACGGTCGGCGAGATCGTGACGCACATCTTCGCTCTCGTCGCTGGCCAGCAGCAGTGACGCTTTGAAAGGCGCTGCCGCATTTACCGCGAGCGCGCGCCGCACCGTGGTATCGGGATCGCGCGCGAGGAAGTAAAGGATCTCGGGCTCGAGATCATCGCGCGCAGCCAGGGTGAGCCGCACGGCGGGATCGGGATGATCGAGCAGCGCGCGCGCTTGCTCATAGGTCACCCGCTGACCGGAAAGGCCCAACATGTGCACCAGGCGCTTTCGTTGGTGTCATGGCTGAGGGCCCGGCACTCATGCGGTGGCCTCGATCGGCGCCGGACCGGGCGCAATGCTGAACGAGCCTTTGCCGCCGCGCTTGGCGTGGTACATGGCCTCATCGGCGCGCGCGAGCAATCCGTCCATGTCATCGCTGTCCTGCGGATGCCAAACAGCGATGCCAATAGACATGCCCACCGGCCGGTCCGGGCTGCCAGACAAATGATGAAGCTGGCCGATGCGCTCCAGGAACTGCGTGGCACGGGTCTTGGCGATGGTGAGATCAGCGCCGTTCAGCCACACGGCGAACTCATCTCCGCCCAGGCGCGCGACGGCGTCGGTGGGGCGGGTCTGCTGCAAGAGAATATCGCGGACCTTCAAAAGAAGGTCATCGCCGGCTTGATGCCCGCGGATATCGTTGACGCACTTGAAGTTGTCGAGATCCACATACATCAGCACGGCTTTGCCGCCTTCGCGTTTCAGGCGCGAGAGGAACCGGCGCAGCCCGTCCATGAAGGCGCCGCGGTTGAGCAGGCCGGTCAGGGCATCGGTGCGCGATATTTTCAGCACATGCTCATGATGCGTAAACTGCTCGATGGTGATGCCCACCTGGTTGGCGATGTCGCCAATGAGCAGGCGGTCGTCGTCGCTCCAGGCGCCGCGTTCCACGGGCCGCCACAACACGACAGCGCCGTTGGACTCACCTTGATAGCGCGCGGGCGCTGCCAGCACCTGACGTCCGCCGAGCAGAAGTTCTACCGCGCCGGCACCACCGGCGATGGTGGCGAGCACGGGCGCGGCCTGGGCCGCGTTGAGGTCGCCGTACTTTGCCGCGAGTTGATAACCGGGCGTCGCGCTGGGAGCGGGCGTCACGCCCGGCGCGGGTGCTGCGATAGCGTCGGCGCTGATGCCGCGGAAAATGTGGCAATGCTCGGCGCCCAAGCCCTTGGCCAAGGCTTCGGCGGCGACGCTCAGCATAGCTTCGGGGTTCACCTCGTCGCGGAAGGCGCGCACGATACGCGTCAGAACACGCTCTCTATTGCGCACACGGGTCAGCGTGGCTTCACGGTCGCGCGTCTCGGTGACGTCGCGGCAAACACCGCGCGCGCCGACCCAATCGCCGTCCTTGGTGAACAGCGGCATGGCCGAGATGACGACACAAGCCGAGCGGCCATCGCTGCGGCGCAACCAGCACTCTTCGTTCTCGATGCGGCGCTGGGTGAAAAAAGGATTGTCGCTCGCCGACGCGGCGTCGTTCATCATCAGGGTATCGGGCCTCAAGACCATGAGCCCGTCAGCGGTATAACCGAGTGCCCCGCGCGGCGGCACAAAGACAAAACGCTGATCGGCGCCCACTTCCCAAGCGAAGTCGGCCGAGATATCGATGAAGTCCTTATAGCGCCGGCGGCTATCGACCAATGCTAAGCGCAGCGACGTATCGAGGGTGAGATCGCGCACGAACAGCAGCGTGCCCTGGTTCTCATCGAGCGGCACAAGTGTCACTTGGAGATTCTGCATGCGCTCGCCGTGGCCCACATCAACCATATCGACCAGCGCACGGTCGGCGCTCTTGGACTTGGCCGCGGCTGTAGCCAGGCGGCCCACATCTTCCAAGGAGAGACGTGTGGCAAACTCCGTGGCGACAGGATTGGCGGCTTCGATCTTGCCGTCTGGCCTCACGCAGAAGACGGCTTCTTCATATCTCTGTAAGGCAGCAGCAGAGACACCTAGCGGTCGCAGCGCGGATGACGGTTGCGCCTGCGGTGAAGGCGACTGAGATGGCGACTGAGAAGCCGGTGCGTCGGCGCGATCGAGCGCCATGGTTCATTCCCCCAAAAAACATCTGCCGGTCATCCTGACCCGCAGTCGCCACGCTCACGCGAGACCTTAGAAGTTTCGAGTGAAACGAATATTACTCTGGCCGGCCCGCTCAAGCTACAGCGTTGCCCGTCGCGAGGCAGGCTTTCAGCCGTAAAATCCTGGCCAGCCTTTGACTTAAAGGCTCAAAAAACCGGAATCCGCGTGCGCCTCGGCGTTGACTCGCTCCCGCCAGAGGCTATGTTTTGGCGCAACTATAGTCTCGCCGCCCAAAAATCCGGAAATATCCATGCAAGTCAATGAGTTAATGTCGTCTGTCGCGGCGGCTTGGAATACCCGCGACAGCTTGAGCCCCGCCACGCAGGGCCCCGTCCGCGAGGCCGTCGCGCAGGCGCTGGCTCTGCTCGACCGGGGCGAAGTGCGCGTGGCCGAGAAGAAAGACGGCCGCTGGGTCGTCCATGAATGGCTCAAGAAGGCTGTGCTGCTGTCGTTCCGGCTTAACGACAATGCCATCATGCCCGGACCCGGTGTCTCCAACTGGTTCGACAAGGTGCCCTCCAAGTTCGCGGGCTGGGACGAGAAGCGTTTCCGTGACGCCGGCTTCCGCGCCGTGCCCGGCTGCGTGGCGCGTCACTCGGCCTATATCGCGCGCGGCGTGGTGCTGATGCCGTCCTTCGTCAATGTCGGAGCCTATGTTGATTCCGGCACCATGGTCGACACGTGGGCCACAGTCGGTTCGTGCGCGCAGATCGGCAAGAACGTGCACCTCTCGGGCGGCGTCGGCATTGGCGGCGTGCTTGAGCCTTTACAAGCCGCCCCTGTCATCATTGAAGACAACTGCTTCATCGGCGCGCGTTCGGAAGTGGTCGAGGGCGTCATCGTCGAGGAGGGCGCGGTGCTTTCCATGGGCGTGTTCATCAGCGCCACCACCAAGATCATCGACCGCGCCACCGGCGAAACTTTTGTCGGGCGCGTGCCGGCTTACAGCGTCGTCGTGCCGGGGGCCTTGCCCGGCAAGCCGCTGCCCAACGGCAATCCTGGCCCGAGCTTGAGCTGCGCGGTCATCGTCAAGCGTGTCGATGCCCAAACGCGTTCCAAAGTTTCCATCAACGAACTGCTACGCGATTGAGCAACCCGGCCCTCACCGATGCGCTGCCTCTCGCGCAAGACCTGATCCGCAAGCCCAGCGTCACACCGCGTGATGAAGGGGCTTTGGACGTTCTGCAGAAGGCCCTCGCGGCGCTGGGCTTTACCTGCGAGCGCATGCGCTTCGAAGGTGACGGCGGTGAGCCCATCGACAATCTCTATGCTCGCCTGGGAACAGCCGCGCCCAATTTTTGTTTCGCCGGACACACGGACGTGGTGCCCGTGGGCAATGGATGGACGGCCGAGCCCTTCGCCGGCGATGTGATCGACGGTCATTTGTACGGGCGCGGCGCCGCCGATATGAAAGGCGCCATTGCCGCTTTCGTGGCGGCCACGGCCCGGTTCCTGAAAGACAGCAAACCCCCGGGTTCTATCAGTCTGCTCATCACCGGCGACGAGGAAGGCGATGCCATCAACGGCACGGTGAAGATGCTGGCGCGGCTGAAAGAGCGCGGCGAGAAGCTCGATGTCTGCGTGGTGGGTGAGCCGACCAATCCGACGAAACTTGGCGAGATGATCAAGATCGGCCGGCGCGGCAGCCTGACCGCGAAGCTCACGGTCTTCGGCACGCAAGGTCATTCCGCTTATCCCCACCTCGCCGACAACCCTATCCCTCGTCTGATGAAGATGCTGGCGGCCATTACCGACAAACCGCTGGATCAAGGCACCGCGCACTTCCAGGCCTCGACCCTTGCCATCACCACGGTCGATGTGGGCAACACAGCCTCCAATGTGATCCCGGCGCAAGCAAAAGCCGCCTTCAACATCCGCTTCAACGATGGCCACAGCGGTGCCAGCCTCATCGCCTGGTTGCGCAAAACCTTCGATACAGCCGCCAAGGATCAATACGAGCTGACCGCGCGCATCTCGGGCGAATCCTTCCTGACGCCACCGGGTACGCTCAGCACGCTTGTGGCCGATGCGGTGAAGGATGTTCTGGGCGTCACACCCGAGCTTTCCACCACCGGCGGCACCTCCGACGCGCGCTTCATTAAGGATGCCTGCCCCGTGTGCGAGTTCGGTATGGTGGGCCTCAGCATGCACAAGGCCGACGAGCGGTGTGCGCTGACCGACTTGGAAAACTTGACGGCCATTTATCATAAGGTTCTGTCGCGATATTTCGCGCAGGCCTAACCCGACGCTTAGGTGCGGTGCGCGCGATGATCTCCATAAGGCAGCTGGCCGGCGCACTGA
This sequence comes from Fidelibacterota bacterium, assembly GCA_947472795.1. GTDB lineage: Bacteria > Pseudomonadota > Alphaproteobacteria > Rhodospirillales > Rhodospirillaceae > SHVO01. The sequence continues at coordinate 114,296 of CANJBL010000001.1, forward strand.
ATGGCTTGTGGCTGCTTTACAAGTTCGACGCCCGTGCCTGGGATTATTTTGACAGAAGCCAGCAAGGATTCTGGGCCTCGTTCATCGTTGCGGTTGCGCTGGCGCCGGTGCAAATCGCCCACCGCCTGCTGCAATTTTCGCCCAAGGCCGGCGGCCTCGACTTCGTGCCCTATGCCGTGGTGCAGGTCCTCTCTTACAGCCTGACCTGGACGCTGTTCCCATTTCTCATGCTCTTCATCGCCCGCCTTTTGGAGCGCGAGTCGCGTTACTTCGCTTATATGGTTCCCTACAATTGGATGCAGCTGCCGTTGGCTGTGCCGCTGTTCACGCTGCAATTGCTGACCGACGTGCACCTCTTGCCGCCGGCGGTCCTGGGCTTTCTCAACCCCGTCGTGATGGTGGCTTTCATTGTCTATGGCACCTTCGTGGCCGGAATCGGCCTGCAAGTGGCCACGGGCACGGCTTTGGGTCTGGTGGTGCTGGATTATGTCGTAGGTCTTTTGGCCGACGGCATGATTGGCAAAATCTAATCTGGATATCTCACATGCGTGAGATAAAGGCCTTCAGGCACTGCCGTGGGCCCAGCGAGGGCGCGGTCCCGGGCCTCCAGCACGCGCTTCACGTCCCCTGTCGACCACTTGCCTTCACCGACGAGTCTCAGCGTGCCGACGATATTGCGCATCTGGTGATGCAAGAAGGAGCGCGCACGCGCGCGCACCAGAATGAGATCGCCGTCGCGCGCAACACTGATCTCGTCCAGGGTCCTGACCGGCGAGTCTGCCTGGCACACGCCCGCGCGGAAGGAAGAGAAGTCGTGTCGGCCCACAAGGTGCTGTGCGCCTTCGTGCATGGAGGCAGCGTCTAACGGCGCGGATACCCACAGTGCGCGGTTGATTTCCAGCACGGCGGGCGCCCGGCGATTGACGATGCGATAGACATAGCCGCGCTCGATAGCAGAGAAGCGCGCATGGAAATCGTCGGAAACCTTCTCAGCTTTGAGCACCACAATCGGATGAGGCCGCAAATGCGCGTTGAAAGCCTTGGCCACCACTTCGGGCTGGTCGTCGCGCGGCAAGTCCACATGCGCCACCTGCCCCGTGGCATGCACCCCCGCATCGGTACGCCCCGCACCTTGCACCACGCCCTCCACCTGACAGTATCCAAACACAGCCGCTTCAAGCGCAGCCTGCACGGACAGTCCATTGTCCTGGCGCTGCCAGCCGACAAAGGGCGTTCCGTCATATTCGATGGTGAGTTTGAAACGGGGCATTAGAGCATTTTCCGGCGAAGTGGATTCCGGTTCGCTGCCGGCGAAAGGCCGGCAACTTTTAATATGCGCGCGTTCCAGCGCGCGCCGGAAAATGCGACCAAACAAAAATCGAGGGCAAGTTTGCGATTCAACATGAGTAAAACATGCCCGGGAGCGCTTAAACCACTTGGCTCACGCGCGTGAAAGGAATGGTGCGGTCGTGCGCTGCCAGCCATTCCTCCGCGAGGATGGTCCAACGTTCGTGATCGCGCCACATGCCGCCCACCTGCAGGAACGCCGGCGAGAACCCTTCTTTGCGGAACCCGATGCGCTGCACCAGCGCGAGAGAGGCCGCGTTCTCCGGTTGGATGTTGGCCTCCAGGCGGTGGAAGTTGAGATTGGTGAAGGCCTGATCGAGCACAAGGGCGAGCCCCTCGCTCATATAGCCGCGCCCGCAATAAGCGGCGGCGGCGTAATACCCGAGCGAGGCCGAGCGGAAGCCCCCCATGATGGGATCGTTGATGTTGATGACGCCGACCATGGTGTCGTCCTCGACACGGGCGACGAAGAAACCGTGCGCGAAGCCTTGTTCCACGCGCTGCAAATACCCACGGAAATTCTTGGGCGTGGTGGCGGGATAGACCCAGGGCTGGTGAAAATTCTGGCTGCCCGTGGTCAGAGCGAGGAAATCTTCGGCCAGCTCCTTGGCTGGTTCAAAGAGATAGACATTCTCGCCCTGTGCGATGATTTTCCGCCGCCGTCCGAACATGCTTTAGTTTACGCGAGCACTGCCGATTTGGGCAATGCGTAGCCGCGCAGGAAAGCGTCCGCTTCCATGGGTCCTTTGCCGGCGCGCTGTACGGTCAGCAGGCGAACCGCACCCGTGGCGCAGGCAATCGTCAGGCGATCATCGATTATGGTTCCGGGCACACCCTGTCCTTCGGTTCTTTCGGCCTTCAGCACCTTGATGCGTTCATTGCCGTGGGCGAACCAGGCCCCGGGGAACGGCGACAGCCCATGGATGTGGCGCAGCACCGTGGCGGCTTCGCGGTTGAAATCGATATGGGCTTCGGCTTTGTCGATCTTGGCGGCCAGCGTCACGCCTGTCTGCGGCTGTGGTATCGCGGGCAACGCGTCTTGCGCCAGCTTATCAAGCGCCGCGACGATGAGTGCTGCGCCTTGCACAGCCAGGGCATCATGCAGCTCGCCCGCCGTGATGCGGTCGTTGATCGGCACCTCGCCCTTCAGCAACATCGCGCCTGTGTCGAGACCTGCGTCCATCTGCATGATGGTGACGCCGCTCGCCTTATCTCCCGCCATGATGGCGCGCTGGATGGGGGCCGCACCCCGCCAGCGCGGCAACAACGAAGCGTGGATATTGATGCAGCCCAGCTTCGGCGCATCCAGCACGGCTTGCGGCAGGATGAGGCCATAGGCCGCCACCACGGCCACATCGGCGTTCAGACCAGCGAACTCCGCCTGCGGCTCCGGCTTCTTTAAGCTCTTGGGTGAATACACAGGGATGCCATGGCCCTCGGCGAAGATCTGCACCGGGCTAGGACGATCCTGCTGTCCGCGGCCCGCCGGGCGCGGCGGCTGGGTATAGACGGCGATAATGTCGTAATGGGCCGCAAGGGCGGCCAGCGCCGTCACGGCGAAGTCGGGCGTGCCCATGAACACAATGCGCATGGGCCGCTCCTTCTTTAAGCGGATTCCAGAGCGTGGCGCTTGGATCCGGTTTCCAGTTTCTTCTGCTTGGTAAGGCGCTTCATGATCATGCTGCGCTTGAGCGACGAAATGTGATCGACAAACAGCGTACCATCCAGATGATCGATCTCGTGCTGGACGATGACCGAGAGCAGGCCGTCGGCTTCCAGCGTGCGGATCTCGTTGTGCTCGTCCACATAGCGCACCTTGATGCGGTCGGGGCGCTGGACCATCTGATATTCTTCCGGCAGCGAGAGGCAGCCTTCCTCGTGGTCCTTCTTCTCTTCCGAAGACCAGATGATTTCCGGATTGGCCATCATGAGGGGGGCCGGCGGCGCTTCTTCGCGCGCGGGGTCCACGACAATGATGCGCTTCAACACGCCCACTTGCGGCGCGGCAAGGCCCACGCCCGGCGCGTCGTACATGGTCTCCAGCATATTGGCCATGAGTTTGGCGGTGGCGCCGTCCACACGCTCCACCGCCGCCGCCTTCTTCTTCAGGCGGGGGTCGGGAGCCACAATGATCTCAAGGAGCGCCATACCGGGTCTTTCGCTACGGTTTCATCGCCGTCACATAAGGCCCGGCGTCCGCGAGGTCAACGCCCAAGCCCCTTTCGGGACCTAGAACACCGACTTCACATTATATTCCAGCACCGTCTGGCCCTTGGCCGGCACGTCCAGCAGCCATTCGGAGGTGGGACCCGTGCCGCGCTTGTGCGGCGCCGACTCCTTGGTGATCTCCCAGGAGTCGGGCATGGGCTCAACGATCCGCACCTTCACCGGCTTGGCCTTGGCATTCTTGACGGTGAGCTTCCAGGCGCTGACGGTAATGGTGTCCGACGCCCGCACGAAGTTGGTCTGCTCGCGTGTCATGGACACGTCGAAGTCGCGCCCCAAGGGCACACGCACCTCGCTGCCCACGGGCTTGTGGTCGATGCGCGACTCACCAATGAATTGCGCCGCACCTTTGTCGTCCTGGCCATAGACGCGCACCACACCCGCCGGCAAGGCCACACCTAATTTGGCGTCGCCTTCGTTCTTGAAGCTGATTTCAATGGCCGCCTTGCTGTCCTGGATCTGGCGCGGACTGGCATTGGAATAGAGATAGGGTTGGGCATTGCGCACGATCAGCTCGCGCGTCACAGGCACGCTCTGGGCACCCAGCAAAGACAATTGCTTCGTGGCCTTATCCACCAACGTTGTAGCCTTGGCGATGGTGTAGATGTGGCTACCCTCCAACTCGCCTTCGCTGACGCCGTCGGCCATGGGCGCGGGCGGCGGGGCTGCCATGGCCATAGGCGCACGCGAAGCCTTCGCCATGAACTCACGCGGCGCATACACACGGGCGATATCGCCGGCGACAAGCTTCAAGCGTGCGTCGTTGAAATCGACGCCGGTGGTGTTGATGACGGTGGCCCAGCCGGTCAAATCCATGCGCCCCGCATCGGCATCGTAGTTCATCACATAGTCGGCATGCCACGCGAGGCCGCTGGTGAGGTAGCTGAATTCGGCGTCCGCTTCTTTGTTGGCACCGCCCGCGACGTTGAGCACCAGGGTCGGCGCGGCCCGCAGGCCAGACGGTAAAGTGTCGAAGATGATTCGGCCCGCAAGGCCCGTATGAATCTTGCCGTCGATCTCATAGACCGGCCCGTCCGCCGAAAGCACGCGGGCGCGCGTCGGTGTGCCGACACCCATCGCGTTGGGCAGCACGACCGTCACGTCCTTGCCCACCGAGCGCTGCAACAGCTCTTCGGGGTTGAGCACATTGAAGTAGAAGTTTTGCTCGGTGATCTTGATGGGATCGCCCTTCACCACCTCCAGCAGCGCGGTTTCCGGCTGCATGCTGCGGCTGACGCCCATGAAGGCCAGCTGCGCCGACGCCGTGGGCAGGCGAAAATTACGCCGCTCGCGCACCAGGGCGAGGTCGCTGTTATAGACCGTGATATCCGCACCACCCGTGGCCGAGGGCACGGCGACTTCCGCAACTGGCCCCAAGGGAGCACTCGTGGGTGCACTCGTGGGAGAGGCTGTTGGGGCGACCTTTGGTGCATTGGGAGCCTTGGCGGCAGGTACGCTCCTCGTCGCGCCGGGCGTAGCAGCCGCGGCTGCCGACGCTGTGAAAACGGCAAGGGCGGCGAGGTGGAGAATTTTGTTCATTCTGAATCCAGATGCACTGACAAGCGTGGGGTGGCACTCCAGCACAATGGCACTGAAGCCGCTTTTCATTTAGGCTCGGGATCATGGCAGGCTTTAGGCAACGTGCAAGTTGCAAGCCTGCCATTTTGGGCACCTACAGTCTTGAACGAATTGCGGAATTCATGAGTACTTATCAATGAGTGTTGGGGAAATCGTGCTGGCTGGCGCGGCCATTATCGCAGCCGTCGCCGCGATCATCCTGGCCCTGCGCACGGGCCAGCGCGGCAGCGGTCCCGACCTCGCAACCACCGCCGCCAAGCTCACCGAAGCGCAAGCTGCCCTGACGGGCCGCCTCGCGCAGATGGCCGAAGGCCAGGTCGCCGCACAGGCGCGCATGGCCGAGCAGCTACAGGGGCAGGAACGCGCCGTCACCAAGATGCTCGACGAACGCCTTGCCGACGTCACACGCCGCATCGGCGAGAACCTGCAGAAGACCAGCGACAAGAACACCGAGACCATGGGGCTCTTGCAGCAGCGCCTCGCCGTGATCGACGCCGCCCAGAAGAACATTACAGAACTCTCCGCCGAAGTCGTGAGCTTGCAGGATATCCTCTCCAACAAGCAGGCGCGCGGTGCCATCGGCCAGACGCAGATGGAAGACCTGGTGCGCAACATGCTGCCGCCGGGCGCTTTTGACTTCCAGGTCACGCTGTCCAACGGCAAGCGTGCCGACTGCGTCGTGCGCCTGCCCAATCCGCCGGGCCTGATCGCGGTGGATTCCAAATATCCGCACGAAGCTTTCATGCAACTTGTGAACGCCCGCGACGAACGGGAGCGCACCGCCGCCGAGCAAGCCTTCCGCACCGACGTCACCAAGCACATCCGCGATATCGCCGAGAAATACATCATCCCCGGCGAGACGTCCGACTCGGCCATCATGTTCGTGCCGGCGGAATCGGTCTTCGCCGAATTGCACGACCGATTCCCGGGGGTCGTGGAGGAAGGCTTTAAGCGGCGCGTCTATATCGTCTCGCCCACCACGCTCATGGCCACGCTCAACACCGTGCGCGCTATTTTGAAAGATGCGCGCATGCGCGAGCAGGCGCACATCATCCAGAGCGAAATCGGAAAATTGATGGAAGACATGGTGCGCCTGGATAAGCGCGTCGCGCAGCTTTCCACGCACTTCACGCAGAGCCAAAAAGATGTGGAGGAGATCAGAGTCTCCACCAGCAAGATCATCAAACGCGGAACGGCGATTGAGAATATTCAGCTGGGGGAGCCAACCGGCACGACGCCCCCAGCGCTGACGTTGGTACCGGACGACGAAACGCCAATCCCGCGACTGCAGTAGCGTACACATAGAGGAGGAGAATATGCGTCACACGGTGGCAGGCATTCTGGGCGCAACGCTTATGTGCTGTTCCTTGGATGCGTCCGCGCAAAGCACAGCTCCGCCGGCGGTGCCCGAGCAAAGCATCGAAAGCCGGCTTCAGATCGACTTTCACGTGAGCGAAGATGCGCTGGCGCAAATTCTGCCGCCGGGCTGGGACTTGGCCGTTGCCACCAGCGGGCCCGCGAAAGATTGCAATTTGCGCCTGATCTTCATCGACCGCATGAGCGTCAATGGCACCGACGGCAAGCCTTTGGGCAAAGGCGCCGGGCAGATTGTCTATCTGACCGTGCCCATGAAAGAGGCCAGCGGCACGGGCGTGAACGCACAAGTGGTCATTGCCGGCTGGACGTCAGAAGCGGCCGACGCGCCGGGACCTTTTGATGTCTATCGCCATGCGCCCGATCACAAGCTGACGCGAGCGACCACCATTGGCAAAGACGGTGCGGCGCTGGAAGAACAGACGTGGAGCTTCACCACCCCGAATGGGAACCATATCGAAAGTCACGTGAAGTACGAACGTGTCGCCGCGGCGCGCACCACGCGCGAGACAACCTATATCTCCGCGATTGATCCCAAGCTCGCCCTGGTTTCCAAGATCGACAGCACGCTCAATATTGCGCGCAACGCCAGTGTCGAGACACCCGACCGTGTGAAGGACTTCAGCTACAAGGTTGTCGACAGCCGGTTCAAAGCTTTGTTTGACGGAACCGAAAAAGTTCTCAGCATCGATTTCTTTCCGTGGATGAGCCTTGCCACCACGCCGCGCTAGAGCGTCGTGCCGAAAAGTGGGAACCGGTTTTCGGCATAACGACGCGACCAAATAATAAATTTGGGCAAGCAGCCCGATACTAACTTAACGCCTCTTGCTCTCGCGTGCGGCGCATAAAAAAACCGCCGCAGCCTTTACAGCCGCGGCGGCGCGTTTCGCTCGAACTTGCTTAGTAGCTGGAGACGGCGGACGGATGTGGTGCCGCGGCGCCGCTTTCAACTGTCTCGGGCACCTGCACCGTCACGGTGTTGGTGCGCCCCGATTGGCCGGGGAAGTCCTTGATCACCGCGTCCAGCATGTAAGGCATCACGGCTTCGATCTGGCCGTTGCGCCCGGCACTGATGGCGCGGCCTTCAAAGACGCGCTGACGGTGGTCGGTGTTGTAGGTGGACCCACGGTACATATCCATCTCGACACGGCGGGTGAAAACGTCGCGCGTGCGGATCATCGGGTAATCGTCGAAGAACGGGTCATAGGCAAAGCCGTAGCCGAAGTGGCGGCCGTAGCGGCCAAAGCCGAACCCGAAGTGCGACCGTGGAAACGGCATGGGATCGACTTCCACGCTCTGCGTCGGGCCGTACACTTCATACTGCAGCGTCACGACATAGTCGGCGCTGGCAGGATCCGTGCCGGAATACTGACGCATGCCCAGCGACGTCAGGCGCGCGTTGATCTGGTCGCCGAACTGACGGAAAGCGATGCTCTCACCCTGCTGCGGGCTCACCGACATGATGGCGAAGGTCTGACCCGAGACCGATCCGCTGAGAGTATTGAAGCGCGTCACGTCCGAGGTGACGTATTTAGGGCTCGCGCAGGCCGCTAGGGCGACAAGCACAGTCAGCGCCGCGACAAAACGTTTGATCCCAAAGTTTTCGATCATGGTCTCCTCCTGGATACCGGTGCGTGCAATATACTAGCATAACGCGCGACCAGCGTGTTTCACTCCGCCGATCTAAGGGACAATTGTGGCTACGGCGTGACTTTTTGGCCTTAAACAGGGACGCCGCGCGTCAAACAGGACGCCGCGCCCTTAAGGCAGCGGAAATCGTGCCATCATCAAGATAATCCAGCTCGCCGCCAATGGGCATGCCTTGCGCCAGACCTGATACCGCGACATCGGTTCCTTGAAGCTTCTCGGCGATGTAGTGCGCCGTGGTCTGCCCATCCACCGTAGCGCTTAACGCGAGGATGACTTCGCGCACATCGGGGTTTCCGGCGCGCGTGACGAGCTTATCCAGCTTCAAATCAGACGGACCGATGCCGTCCAGCGGCGAGAGCAATCCGCCCGTCACATGATAAAGGCCCCGGAAGGCCGCCGTGCGCTCTAACGCCCACAGGTCGGCCACATCCACCACCACGCAGATCACGGACGCATCGCGGCGCGGATCGGCACAGATGGAGCACGGGTTCTGACTGTCGTAGTTGCCGCAGGATGAGCAGATCTTCACTGTCGACGCGGCAGCGCTCAGCGTTTGCACCAGAGGATCGAGCAAGGTCTCGCGGCGCTTGATGAGTGCCAGCGCGATGCGCCGCGCCGAGCGCGGACCCAACCCCGGCAGCTTGGAGAGCTGACGGATCAGAGCTTCGATTTCAACGCCGGCCATGGCCAAAAAAAAGATGAGTTAGAAGGGAAGCTTAAAGCCCGGCGGCAGCGGCAGACCACCCGTGAGCTTGCTCATTTCCGTTTGCGTCATGTCGTCCACCTTGGCCTTGGCATCGTTGATGGCGGCGATCACCAAGTCTTCCAGCACTTCGATCTCAGCAGGATTGACCAGCGATGGATCGATCTTCAGCGCTTTCATGGCGCCCTTGCCGTTGAGCGTGACCTTCACCATGCCGCCGCCGGACGCCCCGTCGATTTCAAGATCACCCAGCTTGTCCTGCATGTCGGCCATGCGGGTCTGCATGTCCTGCACTTGCTTCATCATCTGCCCGAGATTTTTCATCGGCAGCACGCTCCTTCAAACATACTTACTTATTTATCGCCCGCTATTTTTCGTCAGCTCTGCGGATGGATTCAATCGTTGCACCGGGGAACGCGTCCAGAATCGATTTCACCAGCGGATCGGCCTTGGCGTGTTCCAGTTCCTGTTCGTGCAATGTTGGCTGTCCGGCAGCGTTGACCACGCTCACCACCCAGCGCTGGCCGGTCCATTGGGTGAGCAGCTTTCCCACTTGGCCCGACATATCCTTGGGCACATTCTTTTCGGGATTGAATTCGATGAGGCCGGTCTCGAAGCGCACCAGGTGCACATTGCGCTTCAAGTGCGTGGCGATGATAGGCTCGCGTTTCTCGTTGAACAGCTCGACCACGTCCGCGAAGGTTTGCGGCGCGACCAATGCCTGCGGCGCCGCTTGTGGCAAAACTTGAGCGACCGGTTGCGCCAAGGATTGTGGGGGCGCCATCGCCGTTTCCGGCAAGGCCCGCGCGACAGCGCGCGCACCACCGCCACCATTTGATGGCGCGGGCGAGACGGTCGGGCGCGGCACGGGGGCTGCGCCACCTTCCAACGATTTTATGGTATCAGCCGGCGTCGGCAGATCGGCCGCATAGGCCATACGCACCAACACCATCTCCACTGCTTGCAACGGCATCGGCGCGGCGCGTGCTTCGCTCAAACCCTTCAGCAGCATCTGCCAGGAGCGGCTCAGCACACCCATGCCCAGCTTCTCGGCCATGACCAGACCGCGTGTCCGTTCGGTCTCGGCGAGCGCGGGATCGGTGGCGCCATCGGGGGCCACCTTCATGCGCGTGAGCCAATGCACCAGCTCCAGCAGATCCTGCAGCACGACAACGGGGCTCGCGCCAGCTGCGTATTGCGCGGCCAGTTGATGGAGCGCGGTCTTCACATCGCCGCGCATGACAGCGTCGAGCAGATCAAACACCAGCGCACGGTCGGCGAGGCCCAGCATGTCGCGCACGGCGCCCTCGGTGACCTTGCCGCCGCTAGCCTGCGAAATGGACTGATCGAGAAGGGAGAGCCCGTCGCGCGCCGAGCCGTCGGCGGCCCGCGCGATCAAAGCGAGCGCGCCCTCATCAACACTGGCGCCTTCGCGTTTGCTGATCTCAGCGAACAGCGTCTGCAGATCCTTGCTCTCGATGCGGCGCAGATCAAAACGCTGGCAACGCGACAGCACGGTCACCGGCACCTTGCGGATTTCGGTGGTGGCGAAAATGAACTTCACATGCTCCGGCGGCTCTTCCAGCGTCTTCAACAACGCATTGAAGGCCTTCTCCGAGAGCATGTGCACTTCGTCGACGATGTAGATTTTGTAGCGTGCCGAAGTGGGGCGATACCGCACACCCTCGAGCAGTTCGCGGATGTCATCGATGCCGGTGCGGCTGGCGGCATCCATCTCCAGCACATCCACATGGCGGTCTTCGGCGATGGCCGTGCAATGCACGCACACACCACAGGGGGCCGGCGTCGGCCCGCCCTTGCCGTCGGCGCCAACACAGTTGAGGGCGCGGGCGATGAGCCGGGCGGTGGTGGTTTTACCCACGCCGCGCACACCGGTCAGCATGTAGCCCTGGGCCAGGCGGCCGGAGGTGATGGCGTTGGTCAGGGTGCGCACGAGCGCATCCTGACCGATCAGCTGGGTAAAGGTGGTGGGGCGATATTTGCGCGCGAGAACCCGGTAAGCATCTGCGGCACCTGCATTTTCTGACCGATCGGCGGAGGTGCGGTCGGTCACGGGCGCGGGCGTCCTGGCTTAAAGAGTGTGCGGCGGAAAGGGTGAGAGACTGGACAGCGACCCGCACCGAAACTCGTTACGGCTGCTTCCTTCCGGACCTGACCGGGTTGGCGAGGGGTACGTCCACCGCCAGCCTCTCGAGGGTCACTATATCAGATGTTCTGCGGGGCCATGCAAGCCCGGCCAGAGGTTCATTTCAGGACTGCCAACCAATTCCAGGGGTTGGCTTTTTTGCGGTTGCAAGCAAAGGGCGAAGCGGTCAAAAACCCTGGCATGTCCTGGCCTCAAAGGGGCCAAGCGCTTATATAGTCAGGCAGCATGAGCACACCCGCCCACACGCGCCCCAAACCCCTGATTCTCTGCATCCTCGACGGCTGGGGATATAGGGCGGAAAAGCAAGATAACGCCATCGCCCAGGCCCGCATGCCGACCTGGGACCACCTGCTGGCCACCTACCCCCATGCCCTTCTGGAAACCAGCGGACTCGACGTCGGCCTGCCCCAAGGGCAGATGGGCAACTCCGAGGTGGGCCATATGAACATCGGCGGCGGACGGGTCATGACCCAGGAATTGCCGCGAATCGACATCGCCGTGGAAGACGGCAGCCTCGCCCGGAACCCGGACCTGCAAGATTTCATCGCCAAACTGAAGGCCAGCGGCGGCACCAGCCACCTGCTTGGTCTCGTTTCACCGGGCGGCGTGCATTCGCACCAGGACCATCTCGCGGCTCTCGCGCGAATCGTCGATGGCGCCGGCGTGCCCGTGCGCATTCATGCTTTTCTTGATGGCCGCGATACGCCGCCGTCGTCCGCGTCTGGATTCATGGAAAAATTCCTCGGCGATTTGAAAGGTCTCAAGGACACCAAGATCGCCACCGTCGGCGGGCGCTACTACGGCATGGACCGCGACAAGCGCTGGGAACGTGTCGAGAAGGCATATGACGCTGCTGTTGATGCGAAAGGCGCCACCGCATCCGATCCGCTCGCAGCTATCAAAGCGTCATACGCCAACAAAGTCACCGACGAGTTCATGATCCCCGCCGTTATGCCGGGCTACAGCGGCATGAAGAACGGCGACGGCGTGCTCATGGGCAACTTCCGCGCCGACCGTGCGCGCCAGATCCTGACCGCGCTGCTCGATCCTGCTTTCAACGGCTTCGCGCGCGCGCGCGTGGTGAAGTTCGCCGCCGCCACGGGCTTCGTGAAATATTCCGACGCGCATGCTGCCTTCATGACGGCCATGTTCAAGCCGCAACCCTCCGACAACACCCTGGGCGAGATCATCAGCCGCGCCGGTTTGACGCAGCTGCGCATCGCCGAGACCGAGAAGTACGCGCACGTCACTTTCTTCTTCAACGGCGGCGAGGAAAAAGAATTTCCCGGCGAGAGCCGCATCATGGTGCCGAGCCCCAAGGTCGCCACCTACGATCTGCAGCCCGAGATGTCGGCGAGTGAAGTGACCGACAAGATCGTCGATGCCGTGGAGAAACAGCACTTCGACGTCATCGTCGTCAACTACGCCAACGGCGACATGGTGGGCCACACCGGCATCCTGGCGGCGGCCGTCAAAGCCGCCGAGACCATCGACGGGTGCTTGAAGCGCCTGGAAGACGCCGTGAAGAAGAGCGGCGGCACGCTGCTGATCTCTGCCGATCACGGTAATCTTGAGATGATGAAAGATCCCAAAACCCACGAGCCGCACACGCAGCACACCGTGGGCGAAGTACCGGTGGTACTGGTGAATGGGCCCGGAAACATTGATCATCTGAACAATGGCCGCCTTGCCGATCTCGCGCCGACCGTGCTGCAACTCTTGGGGCTCGCGCAGCCGCAACAAATGACCGGCCACTCTTTGTTGGCGGTTAAGCCGAATGCACACCGTGCGTCGGCCTGAATATTTCTCGCGAAAATTTCTGGCGCTGTGCGCGGCGCTTACAGCTTTTTCTATTCCAGTTTCTATTCCGGCACGCGCGCAAGACGCAGCGCCCGACCCCGCGAAATTGAAATCCCTCGAACGCGATCTTCGACAGATTCAAAGCGAGCGCGACAAACTCCAAAATCAAACCGCCGCCTCGGCGCGCGCGCTGGAAGCGATCCGCGCCGACACCATCACGACGGCCAAGGAGATTCAAGACCAGGAGCATTCACTCACACTCTTGGAAACGCGCGTCGCCGAATTGGAGACGGACTCACAGCGCCTGACCAAAGCGCTCGGCCGGCGCGACGTGCAGATGGTGGAGGTGCTGCTAGCCATCGAACGACTAGCCTTGCGCCCCACCGACGCGCTGACGCTGAGCCCGCTGTCTCCCAGCGATGCGGTGCGCAGCGCGATCCTGCTGCGCTCGGCCTTGCCCAACATCCGCCAATCTTCGGTCAATCTGCAAGGTGAGCTCAAGGACCTCTACCGCGTCCGCACCGATCTCGTGACCCACAAGGAGCAAGCGGCGGCGGGTGCGGCAGCCCTTCTCGAGAAACACAAACGCCTCGATGCTCTGGTGCGCGAAAAGGCCGACAAGCACGAAACGCTGCTGGCACTTGGGCAGGACATCAACCAACGCATGACCCGCATGGCCCAGGAAGCAGCCGACCTGCGCGCGCTGTTTGCCAAGCTTGCTGAAGAGAAGACCCGGCGTGAAGCCTCGGAACGCCAGCAAGCCGAACGCCAACAGGCGGAGCGGGAAAAACAGCAAAAGCTCGCTGCCCAACCAGCGCCCCAACCTGCCACTCAGCCCGGCATCACACCTGTGCCCAAACCTGGCCCCTCCGCTGACAAACCCGGCAACAAGCCGGCCGAGCGGCAAATGGCATCGCTGCCGCCCTCTTCGAGACCTGGCAATGAAGAAGCTGTAACCCGCTCCTTCGCCAAGGCGCGTGGTACGCTGCCGTTCCCGGTGGAGGGCAAATTAGCCAGCCGCTACGGCGAGGCCTCACAAACGGCGGGAGAAGCCGGGTTATTGGCCAAGGGGATCACCATCACCGCCCGCGCCGGCGCGCAGGTGGTGGCGCCTTTTGACGGAATTGTCGCCTTTGCCGGGCCTTTTCGCGGGTATGGGCAACTCTTGATCATCGAACATAGCGAGGGATATCATACGCTTCTTGCCGGTATGGGGCGTATCGACGGCGTAGTCGGACAACGCGTTCTCGCGGGCGAACCAATCGGTGTAATGGAGGATTCTGGCGCTCCTTCGTTGTACGTTGAGCTGCGCCGGGACGGACAACCCATAAATCCCCTTCCCTGGCTCGCGAGCCGCGCCGGAAAGAATAACGGTTAGACTTTTTACCTTTAGAAATCTGCCTCTCGAAATTTAGCCTGTCGCACATCCCTTCACGAACGGTGTCACCAAAATGCGCATGAAACTCCTCGCCGGTGCTGCGGTCCTGGCTCTCGCTTTCGCCTTCAATGGCGCGGCACCCTCCCACGCCGCCGAGGTCAAAGGCGCGAAGTTCTCGGAAGATACTTACAAGTATCTCGAACTTTTCGGCGATGTGTTCGAGCGCGTGCGCAAGGACTACGTGGAAGAGGTTTCCGACCAGACGCTGCTCGAGAACGCCATCAACGGCATGCTCACCTCACTTGATCCGCACTCGGCCTACATGCCCGCCAAGGGCTTCCAGGACATGCAGGAGCAAACCAAGGGTGAGTTCGGTGGTCTCGGCATCGAAGTCACTATGGAAGGCGGCATCGTGAAGGTGGTCTCGCCCATCGATGACACACCGGCGTCCAAGGCCGGCGTGCAACCCGGCGACTTCATCATCGCCATCGACGGCAAGCCCGCAATTGGCCTGACGCTGAACGACGCGGTCGACAAGATGCGCGGGCCCATCAACAGCTCGATCACGCTGACACTGCGCCGCATTGGCGCCGATCCCTTCGATGTGAAACTGACGCGCGCCGTCATCGCCGTGCAGTCGGTCTCAAGCCGCGCTGAAGGCGACATTGGTTACATCCGCCTCTCCGGCTTCACCGAGAAGACCCAGACCGGCCTCGACAAAGCCATCAAGGACCTGAAGGCAAAAATCGGCGCCGACAAGATCAAAGGCTACGTGCTTGACCTGCGCAACAATCCGGGCGGCTTGCTCGATCAGGCTGTCTCAGTCTCCGACACTTTCCTCGATCACGGTGAGATCGTCTCCACGCGCAGCCGCCGTGCCGAAGAAACGCAGCGCTATAATGCGAAGCCCGGTGACGAGATCGACGGCAAGCCCATGGTGGTTCTCATCAACGACGGCTCCGCCTCGGCGTCGGAAATTGTCGCCGGTGCTCTACAAGATCATGGCCGCGCCATCATGCTCGGCACCAAGAGCTTCGGCAAAGGCTCGGTGCAGACCATCATCCCGCTACAACGTGGCGAAAGCGCCATGCGCCTGACCACCGCGCGTTATTTCACGCCGAGCGGCCGTTCGATCCAGGCCAAAGGCATCGTACCGGACATCGAAGTGGAACAGGCCAAGCTCGAGCCCATCGAACAGCGCGGCTTCCGCCGGGCCGAAGGCGACCTGAAGGGCGCGCTCACGAATCCGGATGATGCGAAGAACGCCGCCAAGGCCCCTGCGAAAGATGCCGCGAAGCCCAACGGCAACGGTCCCGCCGCGCCGGCCAACGCGCCGCCGCCGCCGGGCGCCAACGCCGATCCCAACAAGAAGCCCGAAGAGAAGCAGGCCGCGGTGGACCAGGACTACCAGCTCCGCCGCGCGCTCGACCTCTTGCAAGGCATATCGCTCTATCAGAAAGCCGCCTCTAACTAGCGCCGGTCTCGACGCGCCGGGCACACATCCGGCGCCTTAAGAGGGTATTAAGGGCTGGCCGCGTACAACACAGTCGGGCAATTGTGTGACCCGCCTTATGGATAGGCGCGGGTTTAAGCCGGAGGATGGCATGGGTCTCAGAGATCTCTTCCGCCGTGGCGACAGCGATGCGGTGAAGGATCCCTTCAGTGGTGGGAGTGAAGACTTCTACGACGAAGGCGAATCCCGCTTTGCCGGCAAAGGCCCCAAGATTGCCCTCGCCGCCAGTGGCGTGCTGTTCCTTGCTTTGGTCGGCGGCGTCGCGGCGATATTCATGACCGGCGACAAGACCGCCTCCACCGTGCCCATGACCGGCAGCTTCGCCGACCTGCAGGTGGAAGAGGACGCGGCCACGCCCGCTGCCGCTCCGGGCGCAGCTCCCGCCGCCAAGGCTCCCGTTATCGCCGATGCGACAGCGGCCACAGACCGTTCCGTCTCCCGCCGCCCTTGGCTTGAAACAACCGCCGCGCCTGCCGCCGCAACACCGCCGCGTCTCGGCGTGACCGACACCACCCCGCCCAAAGGCGCGATCACACCCGTCACACCTCCTGCCGCCAAGACGCCGCCCGCCGCAGCTCCCGCTCCACCCGTCAAAGTCGCTGAAGCGCCCAAAGCACCCGAAGCCAAACCGGCGGCAGCGCCCGCCACCGCTGCGAAACCAGCGGAAATCAAAACTGCCGAAGCCAAGCCCACCGAGACAAAGCCCGCCGAGACAAAACCGGGTGAGACAAAACCTGCGGCAACAACGGCTGCGGCGACAAAGCCCGCGGAAACGAAAACCGCCGGCATGATGGCGCCCCCCGCCGCGACGACGCCGTCCATGCCCGCTGGCACAGCCATGAAGCCCGTATCCCTGCCGCCGTCCGATATGAAGATTGCAGAGGACGTCGTCGATCCCACCAAAGACATCGGCGGCATTCCCGCCTTGAAGGCGTCCGGCGAAGTGCCAGGTGCTCCGCGCCTCTACGATCTACCCAAAGGCGCCGATACGGGCCCGGCCGTCGCCGGCGGACGCCCGCGCCTTGTCGAACCGCCGCTGCCGCCCACGGACAAGATTGCGGTTGCCGCACCTCCGCCGCGCTATGCCAGCCTTACCGACGTGAAGAAAGACGCCGCGCCGCCAGCAGCCACCGGCGCGAAGGTCGCTTTTGTTGTCGATGGTCTTGGTCTCAGCCAGAGCGCGACCGACGCGGCCATCAACAAACTGCCGGCGTCCGTCACGCTCGCCTTCAGCCCCTACGCCCGCGATTTGAAGAAGTGGATGGAGAAGGCAAAGGCAAAAGGCCACGAGGTGCTGATCGAAGTGCCCATGGAGAGCAAGCAATTCCCCGCCGATGATCCGGGCCCGTTGGGTCTACTCACCAGCGCCGAGCCCAAAGAGAACCAAGAGCGTCTGGAGACCATCCTGAAAGCGTCTGCAGGTGCCATCGGCGTACTCGACGACATGGGCAGCAAGTTCCGTGAATCCGGCGAGCACATCAATCCGTTCTTCGCCAGGCTGAAGCAATCCAACCTGTTCTACGTGCAGGGTACGCCCGGCGTGCGCGTCGGCGAAGCAACTGTGCCCACGGCCATATCCGACGTCGTCATCGACGAACGGCCCTTCCGCGCCGCCATCGATGCGCGTTTGGATTACGCCGAACGCCTCGCCAAGTATCAAGGCAGCGCGGTTGCTTCGGTCAGCGCCAAGCCCGTGAGCTTTGAGCGCTTGGTGCTGTGGCTCGAGCAGGCCCAGAAGAAGGGCGTGACCCTGGCGCCCATCAGCCAAGTCCTGATCAAGCAGTAATTGCGCCGCTCATGACTAAACCTTATCGCCGGGGCGTGGGCATTGTTCTCATCAATGCCCAAGGAAAAGTGTTCGTTGCTCAGCGCATCGATACGAAAGAACCCGCGTGGCAAATGCCGCAGGGCGGGATCGACAAAAGCGAGACACCCCGCGCAGCGGCTTTACGTGAACTCCATGAAGAGACCGGCACCGACAAGGCGCGCATCATCGGCGTAACGAAAGCGTGGCTGCGCTACGACTTACCCACCGACCTGCAAAGCAAAGTCTGGAAGGGCAAGTACCGTGGTCAGGAGCAGAAGTGGTTCCTGATGCGCTTCACGGGCACGGACGCGGATATCAACATCGAGACAGAACATCCCGAATTCTCGGAATGGAAGTGGGCGGCCTTCACCCACTTGCCACGTTCTATCGTTGGCTTCAAACGCGACATTTACAAACAGGTTGTCGCGGCGTTCAAAGACAAAGTCGCGGGCCTTACCGCAAAACCTGTGCGCAAAAAATCTGCGAAGAAGAAAAGCAAACGCGGCAGATAAATTCCTACCGTCGCCCTGGGATTCATTCTCAGGGCCCAGAGCAATAAATCACGACTCTTCGGATTTACTCTGGATCCTGGGGACAAGCCCCAGGATGACTCCGCAGATTAGGCCGCCGCCAGGAACGGGCGGAATTTTCGGCCGCGGTGACGGATCACCATCCACAGCACACGGCTGACCAGCTTCGCCGCCCAACCTTCCGGGTTGAGCCCTGCGGCCTGCGCAAACATCAACCCGGCGCGGCGTACATGCCGTTCCTGATAGAAGCCAAAAGCCCGCTGAGTGTAGGCCGTGTTGGCGACCGCGCGTTTGTAAGGCGCGGCCACGGCGTTGCCCGCGTGATAGGCCGAAGCGATCTCGTCGTCGTCGGCTTCCTTGAAGCGGGTGAAAGCCACACGCAGGCGATCCCAGCGCGAAGCCTTTGCTTCCCGCGCCACGTAACGCTCCATGTGCGAGAAGAAAAGTTTGTAATGCCGGAACTCGTCGGCGGCGATGTTCTTGCATATCTCTTTCAACACCGGTTCGTCCACCGCGTCGCGGATCGCGGAATAGAACGAGCTGGTGCCCGTCTCCACCACGCAGCGCGCGCACAGCTCGCCCACCTGTGAGCCGCGCACGGAAGCGGTGGCATCCACCGGAATGCGGTACATGCCCGTGAAGGCGGCGAAGCTTTTGTCGAAGTCGAAAGTGGGATCGGCCAACGCCGCCCAGCGCCCCAGCGCCATGCCGTGCTGTTCTTCTTCCTCGGCCCAGTGATCGGCGACCGCGCAGAATTCGGGATCGTCTTTGAAGATGTTGCAGAGGTAACGGCCGTAGTCGGCGCCGTTACGCTCGACCATGGCGGCAGTCTTGATCACCTTCAGGACGTCGGGTGACACTTTCGCGGCGTCGAAGCGCGACCAATCAATCGAATCGAGGGTCCAAGGTTGTCGCATGGGTCTTTAAAGACGGCTCCGAAGGACTGCAGGAGAACGCTCTGCCGAACGTTCCTATAGTCCACTCTTCCCTTTTACAAAACTAGCATGTTTGTAAGGGGTTAGGTCTAAAAACCATAAAGGCGCGGCTGCGGCCGCTAGTGGAGGGCGCCGCTCTGGGTCAGGAACTCCGCCGCCGCCATGGCGACGCGGGCCTTCTTCAGCTCTTCTTCAGTGGTGGCGCGTTCAATCAGGGCCTTGGCTTTGCTCAGACGTTCAGCGGCATAGGCCTGCGTCAACTGGGCCTGCGGAACTGCATCATCCACCAGAACCGTACAGCTCGACGGCGTCACTTCCGCAAAACCGCCCGTCACGAAGAAACGTTCGCGCACGGCGCCGGCCTGATAAACCTCGACGAAGCCCGGCTTCAGGGTCGAAAGCAGCGCCATATGAAGGGGCAGCACACCGAAGACACCTTCGGTGCCGGGCACCAATACCATCTCTACCTGCTCCGAGAGCAAGAGACGTTCGGGCGAAACCAGTTCGAACTTCAGTGTGTCTGCCATTCTTAATCCTGAGCTTAGGGCTCTTTATTTTTGCGGCTTAGCCTTACCGGAAAACCGCTTCACACTTTTCCGGGCTAAGCCGCCGCCGCCATTTTCTTGCCCTTCTCGATCGCCTGCTCGATGGTACCGACCATGTAGAAGGCCTGCTCCGGCAGGTGATCGTACTCGCCGTTCACGATGCCTTTGAAGCCCTTGATGGTGTCGGCGAGAGCCACGAACACACCCGGGTTGCCGGTAAAGATTTCGGCGACGTGGAAAGGCTGCGAGAGGAAGCGCTGGATCTTACGGGCGCGGGCGACAGTGAGTTTGTCTTCTTCCGACAATTCATCCATGCCCAGGATGGCGATGATGTCCTGCAGCGACTTGTAGGTCTGCAGGATGCGCTGGACCGAGCGCGCGACGTTGTAGTGGTCTTCGCCGACGATGAGCGGATCAAGCGCGCGGCTGGTGGAGTCCAGAGGATCGACCGCCGGGTAGATGCCCAGCTCCGCGATGGAGCGCGACAGCACGGTGGTGGCGTCCAAGTGCGCGAAGGAGGCAGCTGGCGCCGGGTCGGTCAAGTCGTCGGCGGGCACGTAAATGGCTTGAACGGATGTAATCGAACCCTTCTTGGTCGAGGTAATGCGTTCCTGCAGGCCGCCCATGTCCGTGGCCAGTGTGGGCTGATAACCCACGGCGGACGGGATGCGGCCCAACAGCGCCGACACTTCGGAACCGGCCTGGGTAAAGCGGAAGATGTTGTCGACGAAGAACAGCACGTCCTTGCCTTCGACGTCGCGGAAGTATTCGGCCTGGGTCAGACCCGAGAGCGCCACGCGGGCACGTGCACCCGGCGGCTCGTTCATCTGGCCGAACACGAGCGCCACTTTGCTGTTGGGGCCGTCCTTGTCGATGATCTTGGCTTCGAGGAACTCGTGATAAAGGTCGTTACCTTCGCGGGTACGCTCGCCCACGCCGGCGAACACCGAGTAACCGCCGTAGCCCTTGGCGATGTTGTTGATCAGTTCCTGAATCAGCACGGTCTTGCCCACGCCGGCGCCGCCGAACAGGCCGATCTTGCCGCCCTTCAGATAAGGCTCGAGCAAGTCGATGACCTTGATGCCCGTGGGAAGGATCTGCGCTTCGGTCGACTGCTCAACGAACGTCGGAGCAGCGCGGTGAATCGGAGCGTAGTCTTTCGCATCGATGGGGCCGCGTTCATCAACCGGCTCACCGATCACATTCATAATGCGTCCCAGCGTACCCGGACCCACCGGCATGCGGATCGGAGAGCCGGTAGCTTTGACTTCCTTGCCGCGCACCAGACCGTCGGTGGTGTCCATGGCGATGCAGCGCACGGTCGATTCACCGATGTGCTGCGCCACTTCCAGAACCAGACGCTTGCCATTGTGGTCGATTTCCAACGCGCTCAAGATCGCGGGCAGATCGCCATCGAACTTCACGTCCACGACCGCGCCCAAAATTTGGGTAACGAGGCCCACGTTGTTCTTCGCCATTGTTCGCTCCTATCTTCCTTACAGATCAGAGGGCCGCGCTTAGATCGCTTCGGCGCCCGAGATGATTTCGATGAGTTCCTTGGTAATCATGGCCTGACGCTGGCGGTTGTAGTTCAGCGTCAGTTTGTTGATCATTTCGCCGGCATTGCGGGTGGCCGAATCCATGGCGGCCATCTGCGCGCCGAAGAACGACGCACCGTTTTCCAACTGTGCGCGGAAAATCTGGATGGCCAGATTGCGCGGCAACAGTTCGGCGAGAATTTCCTGATCCGACGGCTCGTAGTTGTAAACCACCGCATCGGCGGAGCCGCCGGTGGCTTGAGGAACCGGGAAAGGAATCAGCTGCTGGCGTGTCACGACCTGCGTAATCGCCGACTTGAAGCGGGCATAGACCATCGTCGCAACATCGAACGCGCCGGCGTTGAACATGTCGACGACCTTGGTGGCGACGTCTTGAGCTTCGCTGAACACAGCGGTCTTTTTACCAAACTCGATCATCTCACCGACAATCAGGTCGCGGTAATCGCGGCGCATGGCGTCGCGGCCCTTACGGCCGACGGCGAGAATCTTCACCGTCTTGCCGCGCTCAAGCAGTTCGCGCACAAGGCCGCGCGCCGAGCGGATGATGTTGGAGTTGAAGCCGCCGGCCAGACCGCGATTGGCGGTCATCACGACGATAAGATGGACGTCGTCCTTGCCCGTGCCGGCCAGTAGCGGCAGCGCGTCAGCGCGGCCTTGGGCCGCACCAGCAAGATTACCAAGCATGCGTTCCATGCGCTCGGCATAGGGACGCGCGGCTTCCGCGGCTTCTTGCGCACGGCGCAGCTTCGACGCCGCCACCATTTTCATAGCGGAGGTGATCTTCTTCGTCGATTGCACCGAAGCGATGCGAACGCGGAACTCTTTTAAACTTGGCATAGGGCTAAACCCGTCCTTGGACTAAACCCACGCCTTACGCGAACGCCGCCGCAAAATCGTCGAGGAAGGACTTCAACTTCGCCTGCAGGGCGTCGCTGAGTGCCTTCTCGGTGCGGATGGCGGCCAAGATGTCCGGCGCGCGCTCACGCATGGCGCTCAACATGCCGTTTTCGAAACGGCCGACATCGCGCACGGCGATCTTGTCGAGATAGCCCTTGGTACCTGCAAAGATCACAACGACCTGTTCTTCGACAGGCACCGGCTTGTACTGCGGCTGCTTGAGCAACTCGGTCAGACGTTCACCGCGGGCCAATAGTCTTTGCGTCGCTGGATCGAGGTCCGAAGCGAACTGCGCGAAGGCTTTCATTTCGCGGTACTGGGCGAGCTCCAGCTTGATCGAGCCGGCGACCTGTTTCATGGCTTTGATCTGCGCGGCGGAACCGACGCGGCTCACCGAGATACCGACGTTGAGCGCCGGGCGAATGCCTTGATAGAACAACGACGTTTCCAGGAAGATCTGGCCGTCGGTGATCGAGATGACGTTGGTCGGAATGTAAGCCGAAACGTCGTTGGCTTGCGTTTCGACGACCGGAAGTGCTGTCAGCGAGCCCGAGCCGTTGGCTTCGTTGAGCTTGGCAGCCCGTTCCAGCAAACGAGAGTGCAGATAGAACACGTCGCCCGGATACGCTTCGCGGCCAGGCGGGCGGCGCAGCAAGAGCGACATCTGACGGTAAGCAACCGCCTGCTTGGACAAGTCGTCATAGAAGATGACGGCGTGCATGCCGTTGTCGCGGAAGTATTCGCCCATGGCGCAACCGGTGTAGGGCGCCATGAACTGCATGGGCGCCGGATCGGAGGCGGTGGCGGCGACGACGATGGTGTATTCGAGCGCGCCGTAGTCGGCCAAGGTCTTGACGACCTGCGCGACGGTGGAGCGTTTCTGGCCGACGACGACGTAGATGCAGAAGAGCTTGTCTTTGTCGCTCTTGGCCGCGTCGTTGATCTTCTTCTGGTTGATGATGGTGTCGAGAATGACGGCGGTCTTGCCGGTCTGGCGGTCGCCGATGATGAGCTCGCGCTGGCCACGGCCGATGGGGATGAGCGCGTCCACGGCCTTCAGGCCGGTCTGCACAGGCTCATGCACCGAGCGGCGCGGAATGATGCCCGGCGCCTTCAGTTCGGCGAGGCGGCGTTCGGTGTTGCCGAGGTCGCCCTTGCCGTCGATGGGATTGCCGAGACCGTCCATGACGCGGCCCAGAAGCGCCTTGCCGACGGGCACGTCGACGATGGTGCCGGTGCGCTTGACGGTGTCGCCTTCTTTGATCGTCGAGTCATCGCCGAAGATCACGATACCGACGTTGTCGGTTTCGAGGTTCAGCGCCATGCCTTTGATGCCGCCCGGGAACTCGACCATTTCGCCCGACTGCACGTTATCGAGCCCATAGACACGGGCGATACCGTCACCGACGGCCAGCACTTGACCGACTTCGGCGGATTCAGCCTCCGTACCGAAATTGGCGATCTGCTGCTTGAGGATTGCGGAGATTTCTGCGGCGCGGATTTCCATTTATCCGACCCCTTTCATGGCGAGCTTCAGACGTTGAAGTTTTGATTTGATGGAGCTGTCCACCATGCGGCTGCCGATCTTGACGATCAGGCCGCCGAGAATGGATGGATCAACTTTCGAGACGATGTCGACATTGCGGCCGACGGATTTCTTCAAGGCTTCGATCAGCGAAGCCGTTTGGCTTTCGGTCAGCGGCGCGGCACTTGTGACCTGCGCCGTGGCCTGGCCGCGGCGATCAGCGAGAATCTGGCGGAAGCCGGCAATGATACCCGGCAAAGCGAACAGACGGCGATTGGCGGCCAGCAAACCGAGAAACTTGTGCGACAGCGGCGAGAATTGCGCTTTTTCCGCCAAAGCGGCGATGGCCTTGCTCTGCTCGCGGCGGGAAATGACGGGGCTTTTCACAAAGCGTTGAAAATCCGCGCTTTCATCGACCATTTTCTGCAAAGCGGTGAGATCGTTGGCGACCGCATCCACGGCGCCCTTCTCGTCAGCCAAATCATACAGAGCGGACGCGTACCGCGCGCTCACGCCACTGACGTTCATATTGTCCGCTGGCACCTGGAAAACGCCCCTTGTGAACCGGTCGAGAAATCAACTTAAGTCGTTGATTCGGCGTGCACTTTTTATGTTATCCGGGCTCCGGATTGCAGCGCCGGCGGGTTGGTACCACACCGCCTCTGGCGTTGCAACAGGTCGGCGTCAGCCGTCATGAGATCTAGGTGGGAAATCAATAGAAACTGTAGGGGTCCACGTCGATCTGGACCCTGACCGCAGAGGGGATTTTCACCCGTCCTAGCCAGTCCGCCACCAGGGCTTGCGGCGGGGTATCGCGCCGGGTCTTCAGCAGCAGGCGGTGGCGGTGGCGCCCGCGCAGCAAAGCCATGAAGGCTGGGGCCGGACCCAGCACCTCCAGCCCCTCGCCCCGGGGGGCGGCGTTGGCAAGCATCCGGCCCGTGGCGACCACGGCGGCCTCGTCGTGGCTGGAAAGGATGAGGGCCGTCAAACGCCCGAAAGGCGGCATTTCCAGCACCCGGCGGGTATCGGCTTCGCTGTCGATGAAACTGTCCTCGTCGCCCGACAACAGCGCTTGGATCACGGGATGCGCGGGGTCGTAGGTCTGCAACAGCACGCGGCCGGGTTTCTCGGCGCGCCCCGCGCGGCCCGAGACCTGGTGCAAAAGCTGATGAGTGCGCTCGGCGGCGCGCAGGTCCCAGCCCGACAAACCCAAGTCCGCATCCACCACGCCCACCAGCGTCAGGCCCGGGAAGTGGTGCCCCTTGGCCAGCACTTGCGTGCCCACAAGAATATCGATGCGGTGCGCGAGGATATCGTCGATGAGTTCGGCGACGGCAGAAGGCCGCTCCAGTGTGTCGCTGGCCACCGCGCGCACGCGTGCATCGGGCCAGCGCGCCATGGCTTCTTCGGCCACGCGCTCGATGCCCGGCCCGCACGGCACAAATGAGCCTTCGGCATTGCACGACGAACATTGCGGCGGTGCTTTCGCGCCGTAACCGCAATGATGGCATTGCAAGTTATGCGTTAGGCGGTGCTCCACCAACCACGCCGTACAGCGCGGACAGTTGAGGCGATGACCACAGGTGCGGCACAGCGTGAGCGGTGCGTAACCACGGCGATTGAGGAAGAACAGCACTTGCTCGCCCGCCATCAACGTCTGGCTCGCGGCATTCACCAAGGGCGGCGCCAGCCACGCCCGGCCCCAGCGGCCTTTCTCCGGCGGATGCTTTTTCATATCGATGATGTCGATTTTCGGCAGCGTCGCCGCGCCGTAACGCTGCGGCAGGTGCACCACGCCGTAGCGATGACTGCGCACATTCATCACCGTCTCCAGCGACGGCGTCGCCGTGGCGAGGATGATAGGGATGTTGCCCTCTTTTGCGCGCACCACCGCCATATCGCGGGCATGATAAATGACGCCGTCTTCCTGCTTGAAGGCGCTGTCATGTTCTTCATCGACAATGATGAGCCCGAGATTGTTGAAGGGCAGGAACAGGGCTGAACGTGCGCCCACCACCACTTGCGCGGCCCCCGAGGCAGTCCCCGCCCAAGTCTCACGCCGCGCTTTATATGTAAGGTCCGAATGCCACTCGGCGGGTACAGCGCCAAAGCGCTTCTGGAAGCGTGAAAGACCATGCGCCGTCAGCGCGATCTCGGGCACCAGCACGAGCACCTGCTTGCCAGCACGCAAAGTCTCGGCCACGGCTTCGAAATACACTTCCGTTTTGCCGGAACCGGTCACCCCTTCCAGCAACGTGACGGAGAACCCTGCCCCGCAATTCGCGCGCAAAGACTCGGCGGCTTTTGCTTGCGCGGGGGCGAGCACGGGGACCTGAAAATCCGCGCGCGGCGCGACAAAGGGCGACGCAGGTGCTGCCTCCACCACCGCCAGCGCGCCGCTGGTGATCAGGTCGCGGATCACGCCAGCGCCGACGCCGCTTTCGCGTGAGAGTGCGGCAGCGGATTCAAATGCACCCTTGGCGGCGATAGCCAGCACCTTCTCACGGGCGGCCGTGACCTTCACGCCTGCGTCCCCCAAAGACTTTCCAAAGGTGATGGCGGTGGCCACTTTCTGCTGCGGCCAGCGGCGCGCGGGGTTCAGTGTCATGCGCAAGACCGCACCCGCCGGCTGCAAGGTGTACCCCGCCACCCAGTCGATGAACTTGCGCAGCACATCGGGCAGCGCCGGCAAGTCCAGCTTGTGGACAACTTCGCGCAATTTGGATTCGGCGATCTCGCCCGCGCCGGCACCCCAGACCACGCCCACCTCGAAGCGCCGCGCCAGCGGTACTTCGACGATATCGCCCGCCCTCAGAACCAGACCTTCCGGCACGAGGTAGTCATAGGCTTCTTCCACGGGCAGCGGCAGAAGCACGGCCACGCGCGCACCCGCTTCAAAAGAAGGAGCAGGAAAAGCCTGTAAATCCGGCTGCGCGCTGGGCGTGGATTGGAGGGAAGTCATGGTCTACACTCTTTGCCCAAGCACGGGCAGCGACGCAAGCCGTCCGCCACGCCTCCATTTCTGTCTTATTCGTTGTTTTTTCGGGGACCCGCACAGCGCCATGAAATTCTTCATCGACACCGCCGACATCAAAGAGATCAAAGACCTGGCCGCCACGGGCATGGTCGATGGCGTGACCACAAACCCGACGCTGGCCGCCAAGTCGGGCAAAAAGTTCGTCGATTTGATCGCTGAAATCTGTGCTGTCGTCCCCGGTCCTGTCAGCGCCGAAGTCACGGCCCTGGATCACGCCACCATGATGAAAGAGGCCGCCGTCCTGACCAAGATCGCCAAGAACGTCACGATTAAGGTGCCGCTGACCCCGGATGGCCTCAAAACCTGCAAGGCGCTGTCGGATGACGGCACGATGGTGAACGTGACCCTCTGCTTCTCGCCCGCCCAGGCGCTCCTGGCCGCCAAAGCCGGCGCCAGCTTCATTTCCCCCTTCGTAGGCCGCCTGGACGACATCGGCACCGACGGCATGGCGCTGATTGATGATATTTGCACCATCTATAACAATTATGGCTTCCCTACCGAGGTATTGGTGGCCTCCATCCGCCACCCCATGCATGTAGTAGAGGCCGCCAAGATTGGGGCCCATGTCTGCACCATGCCCCCCTCCACCCTGCGCCAGTTGTTCAACCATCCCTTAACCGATAAGGGGCTAAAAGCCTTCATGGACGATTGGGCAAAGACCGGTCAGTCCATCCTATAAGGGAACACCATAAGGGAGAGCCTTCGCCCGCGAAGGCTTGGGGATATGGCTGATCAAGGAAAAGCCGGCGCAAAAGACACCGGCGTCGGACCGAAGACCGATCTCAGGGAAGCTGACGTCGTCGCGTATCTGCGCCGCAATCCGCGTGTGCTTCTGAACCATCCCGATCTTTTGAGCGCCATCACGCCCGACGCGCGCTTCGAGACCGACACCGTCGTTGTCGACATGCAGCGCTTTGTGGTCGAACGTCTGCGCCGCCAGGTCGATGACCTTCGCGCCACCAGCGCGCACCTTGTCACCACGACGCGCTCGAATATGTCGCTGGTGGAACGCACCATGGAGTGCGGCCTTGCGCTTCTTTATGCGCGCGACTTCAACGAACTCGCGCAAATCCTGCACGACGATCTGCCCGTGCACCTCGGCGTTGATGCCGTGGCCATCGGCTTCGAAACCGATACTGTGCCGACAGACGCCTGCCACATCATCCGCGCTCTTCCGCCGGGCTTAGTGAATACGCTGGTGAACTCCGGCGAGACCACGCGCATCCGCTCCGAGACTGAAGGCGAAGCGTCAATCTATGCCAGCGCCGCCGGTCTTGTGCGCTCGGATGCTCTCGTCGCGCTTCCCGAAGGCGATGGTCTGCCTGCCGGTCTCTTTGCCGTTGGTTGCCGCAACCCCGGCCACTTCGATCAAGGCCAAGGCACCGAACTCATCGCCTTCCTGGGCCATGTCACCCGTTACGCCGTAGGACGGTGG
This sequence comes from Fidelibacterota bacterium, assembly GCA_947472795.1. Lineage (GTDB taxonomy): Bacteria > Pseudomonadota > Alphaproteobacteria > Rhodospirillales > Rhodospirillaceae > SHVO01. The sequence goes on from CANJBL010000001.1 coordinate 142,302, forward strand.
TGGACTCTGCAACTCTAGGCCCAGCCGTCCACTACGCCGCGCGCGGCGATCTTTCGCGCGCCATCGCCGATTGGTGCACGTGGCTCTCTGCCGAGCGCCGCCTTTCCGCTCACACCTTCGATGCTTACGCGCGCGATCTCGCGGCTTTTCTGCTGTTCCTCACCGATCATCTGGGCACGCAACCGGATTTAAATGATCTTGGCACGCTGAAGCCCGCCGACTTCCGCAGCTATCTCGCCCACCGCGCCAACGCCGGCATCGCGCGCAGTTCCATCGCGCGCAATATGTCCACCTTGCGCAATTTTTTCCGCTACTTGGAGCGCAGCGACCGTCTGCACAATCCGGCGGTGAAAGCGGTGAAGACGCCGAAGCTGCCAAAGTCCGTGCCCAAGGCGCTGGAGGAAGGCGAAGCCATGGCCGCCATCACCACCGCCGGCGAGATGCACGACGAACCTTGGCTCGACGCGCGCGACACAGCACTTCTGATATTGCTTTACGGATGTGGCCTGCGTATCGGCGAAGCGCTGGCACTCACCTGTGGCGATGTGCCCGAGGGCGATGTCATGCGCGTGGTCGGCAAGGGACGCAAGGAGCGCATCGTCCCCGTGCTGCCCATCGTGCGCGACGCCATCGCGGCCTACCGCAAGATCTGCCCTTTCGCGCAAGAGTCCACCGCGCCTCTTTTCGTCGGCAAGCGCGGCAAGGCCCTCAACCCCGGTGTGGTGCAGCGCCAGATGCGCCGCTTGCGCGCACTTCTCGGTTTACCGGAAACCGCGACACCGCATGCCTTGCGACACAGCTTCGCCACGCACTTGCTCGCGCAGGGCGGCGATCTGCGCACCATTCAAGAACTTCTCGGTCACGCTTCTCTCTCCACCACGCAGCGCTATACGGTAGTGGATGCGGCGCGTCTTAAGAAAGTGTACGACGACGCTCATCCGCGGGCGCGAAGCTAACCCACATTCATTGCCACGGATTGCGCGGACGATTGCCTGAGTTGGGCACCGAACCGCGCCGGAACGATGTCCGCTCGGCAGCAAAGGCGCGACTCTGAGGCGGCGTGAACACCTGCACACCGCGCTGACGAAATAAGAACAACATCACCATACCGGCGACGAAACCGCCGATGTGCGCGAGGAACGCCACACCCGCCTCGCCCGCGCTGGCCGATGCCGAACTCAACAGCTGCATCGCGAACCAGAAACCCAGCACGATGAACGCCGGGATATTGACTGTGGTGATGAAGATCATGAACACGAAGACCTTCACATTGGCGCGCGGGTGCAGGATCAAATAGGCGCCGAGCACACCGGCGATGGCGCCCGACGCCCCGATCATGGGCACCTCGGACCCGGGCGCCGACAAGGCCTGGCTCAGGGCCGCCGCCACGCCGCACAAAAGATAGAACACCAGGTAACGGCCATGGCCCAAGGAGGCCTCGATGTTGTCACCAAAGATCCAAAGGTAAAGCATATTGCCCAAAAGGTGCATCCAGCCGCCATGCAGGAACATGGACGTAAAGATGGTCAGCACCGCCGGCGCTCCGCCTTCCTCGGCGGCCGCGCCGAGCAAGTGCCTGGGGATAAGTCCGAAGGCCGCAACGGCCGCTTCGTTCTTTTCTCCCAGGGACAATTGCCATAGAAATGCCGCCGTGCATGCCATAATCAGCCCGGTGTTGACGAAGGGCGTGATGGTGTGCGGATTGTCGTCGCGGATGGGCAGGAACATCGGGCTATAGTAAAGCCGCGGCACACAGGGAGCAAAGGCGGATGAGACGGCGTTGGATTGCGATCTCTGCAAGTGCCAGCTTCGTGCTATGGAACCTCGCGCTATGGAATGTCGCGGCGTCCGCCGCCGACCTTCCCGTCTATCCCGATCCCGACACCGACAAACCCTGCACGAGCGCCGGCGACAGCCCCGAGTGCGCCGTGAAGACCTTCTGGCTGTGCACGGAGAGATCGGTCGCCAATTGCAAGACCGTGGGCCTAGATGTGCAGGCCGACGGCACCCAACACAGAGTTGACGAGACTGTCACCGGCACCGCCTGGACCAAACCTTGGACCCTGAGCTGGACCGAACTGCTCAACGTCACACACCCGGGCTATAGCGTGTGGGAGATTGTGGACTTACGCGAAGTCACGCCACAGCGTTTGCGCGGCGTGTCCGGTGGCCGGCGCGCCCTCGCAGGGTCGTTCGAGATGCTCATCAACATGGTGAACGCCGGCGGTGACGACGAGAAAGAAAGCGTCTTCGTCACGCAGAAAAAAGGTGTGTGGCTGGTCACGGGTTTTAACCGCTGGCGCGAAGGCGAAGCCATCAATACCTGCGAGCGGCGCAAACTTGGTTCACTCGCCTGCCGCTATACTTTGACAGGCCTAACACCCTGGCAGCTGGACCCAACAGCGCCTAAATAATCTCGCCTTTCAGCCTGGCCACATGCGTGAAGCGCGCGAGTGCTGCTTCTTCCATCTGCGGCGTCATGCGGAAACCGTCGTCGATCCCCTTGCTCGCCCAGTCGGCTTTTGCGTGACGGAACTTCTCGCGCTGGCGGTCCAGGGCATTGCCCGGTGAAGCAAACTGCGCGCAGGTCTCCACGTTGATTTTCTTGTGCTTCACCAGCCGGCGCAGGCAGGCGCGGTAGAGCGTGTCCTCGGTGCCGTGCGTGCGGAAGTCGGGCTCTTCTGGGAAGCCAAGGATCATGTCGTGCCAGACACGCCGCAAGCAAAAATTGATGGGGCAGCTTTCATCCAGCGACGTGCGCCAGTCCTCATGCATCGGCATATCGATCCTCACGCGCGTGAAGACGTAGCCCAGCGAGTCGTCGGCCAGCAGCGCGTCCAAGCAGGTCAGGATGTGAGTCGCATAGAACACATCGTCGGCATCGAGAAAAAAGAGGAAAGCCCCCGTGGACTGCCTCACACCTTCATTGCGCGAAAACCCTGCGCCACGGTTGTCGGCATTGCGCAGCAGGCGCGCGCCGCCCCATGCCGTCACAATATCCGGCGTATCGTCCGTGGATTTATCGTCCACCACGACAATCTCAATCTCGGCCGGAATACTCTTGGTGCAGGTCTCTATCGCCGCCGCCGCGCTGTCGAGCGTGCGAAGGATGGTCTTGGCAGCGTTATAGGCAGGGATGATGACAGTCGCTGTCGGTGATCGCGCGCGCATCATTCCACCCCTCTTTATTCGGGGTTGTGACACACGGTTTCGATATTGTGACCGTCGAGATCGCGCACAAAAGCACCGTAGTAATTGGCGTGATACTGGGGCCGCAAGCCGGGCGGGCCGTTATCGGTGCCACCCGCTGCTATCGCGGCCTTATAGAAAGCGTCTACTTGCGCGCGGCTTGTCACGCGGAAGGCAAAATGGATGCCGGGCTTGTGGGCCGGTGCATTCGGCGCCGAGGCCGCGATCCAGAAATCCGGTTTGCCCGTCGCGGTTTCGCCCAAGCCCGCCACATCCACATAGCCGGTGACGCTGGCAGGAATTTCCATGAGCACGCCGTAGCCGATGGGCGCCAGCGCTTTCGCGTACCACGCCTTGCTCTTGGCAAAATCGCTGACGGTGATTCCTGTATGGTCGATCATTTAGATGTGCAGCGCGCGTTTGTCGGCGGCCAGGGCCGCTTCCTTCACGGTCTCGGCGAGCTGCGGGTGCGCGTGACAGGTGCGGGCGATATCTTCGCTCGAGGCGCCAAACTCCATGGCCACGGCCACTTCCATGATGAGATCACCGGCGGCAGGGCCAACGATATGGCAGCCCAGCACGCGGTCGGTCTTGGCGTCGGCCAGGATCTTGGCGAAGCCATCCGTATCGCCATTGGCGCGCGCGCGGCCGTTGGCGGTGAAGGGGAACTTGCCGACGTTATAAGCGATGCCCGCTTCCTTCAGCTGCTCCTCGGTCTTGCCGATGCCCGCCACTTCCGGCCAGGTGTAAACCACACCCGCGATGGCGTCGTAATTGATGTGCCCGGGCTGACCCGCGAGAATCTCGGCGCACACCGAGCCTTCGTCTTCAGCTTTATGCGCCAGCATCTGGCCGCCGATGACGTCGCCAATGGCGAAGATGCCTTCCACATTGGTCTGGAAGTTTTCGTCCACTTCGACAAAGCCGCGATTGCTCATCTTCACACCTGCGGCATCGAGGCCGCAGCCTTGCGTGAACGGGCGGCGGCCGATAGCCACCAGCACCACGTCGGCGTTGATGGTTTCCGCTGGTCCGCCTTTGGCGGGCTCGATGGTGACGGCCACGCCGTCTTTGCCCGGCTTCGCGCCCGTGACCTTGTGGCCCAGCTTGAACTTCATGCCCTGCTTTTCGAGGATGCGCTGCATCTGCTTGCGCACTTCGCCGTCCATGGGCGGCAGGATGAAGTCGAGGAACTCCACCACCGTCACCTCGGCGCCCAAGCGGCGCCAGACCGAGCCCATCTCCAGGCCAATGACGCCAGCACCAATGACCACCATGCTTTTCGGCACCTTCGCCAGCGTCAGCGCGCCGGTCGAAGAGACAACCTGCTTCTCATCAATACTCACACCTGGCAGCGGCGTCACCTCGGAGCCCGTGGCGATGACCACATACTTCGTAGTGTAGGTGGCTTCTTTCCCGTCCAGGTCCTTCACCGTCACCTGATGGGCATCGCGCTCGGCCTTGGCGATGCGGCCATAACCCTTGATGTAAGAGATCTTGTTTTTCTTCATCAGGAATTCGATGCCGGTGGTGTTCTGTTTCACCACGTCATCTTTACGCGCCATCATGGTCGCGAGATCGAGCTCGATCTTGCCGACCTTGATGCCATGAGACGCAAAGGAGTGATGTGCTTCCTCGTAAAGATGTGAAGACTGCAGCAACGCTTTTGAAGGAATACATCCGACAGTGACGCACGTGCCGCCAAGATTGCCGCGGCTTTCGACGACCGCGGTTTTCAGGCCCAGCTGTGCCGCGCGAATGGCGCAGACATAACCGCCGGGACCGCCGCCGATGACAATGACGTCGAAAGAATCAGACATAGATCGTTCCTACTATCTCGTCGTCCTCGGGCCCGGCGGCCTTTGGCCGCCTTCTTTCAAATCGCGCGCGTTTTAGCGCGCGACCCGAGGACCCCGAGTGAAGTCTCAACCTGTTGCAATACTGGACCCTCGGGTCAAGCCCGAGGGCGACAGCGGGGTATTTAAGTCTCGATCAAAAGACGGCTCGGGTCTTCGAGGGTTTCCTTCACGCGCACCAGGAAGGTGACGGCTTCGCGGCCGTCGACGATGCGGTGATCGTAAGAGAGCGCCAGGTACATAATGGGGCGCGCAACGATGCTGCCATCCTCTTGCACCACCGCGCGCTGCTTGATGTTGTGCATGCCCAGGATGCCCGACTGCGGCGCATTTAGAATCGGCGTCGAGAGCATGGAGCCGTAGATGCCGCCGTTGGTGATGGTGAAGGTGCCGCCGGTCATGTCCTCGATGGTCAGCTTGCCGTCGCGTGCCTTGCGGCCCAAGCCGGAAATCTCGGCCTCGATCTCAGCATAAGACTTGGTGTCGCAGTCGCGCACCACAGGCACCACGAGGCCCTGCGGCGTGCCGACCGCCACGCCGATGTCGTAATAGTTCTTATAGACCAACTCATCGCCCTGAATTTCGGCGTTCAACGCCGGCAATTCCTTGAGCGCGGCAACGCAAGCCTTGGCGAAGAAAGACATGAAGCCCATCTTCACACCGTGCTTCTTTTCGAAAGAATCTTTGAACTTCGCGCGCAGCGCCATCACCGCCGACATGTCGGCTTCGTTGAAGGTCGTCAGCATGGCCGCCGTGTTCTGGGCGTCTTTCAGGCGCTCGGCGATCTTTTTGCGTAGGCGCGTCATCTTCACGCGCTCTTCGCGGGGCCCGCGATCCGGCACGCTTGCCTTGGTGGCACGCTCGCCGCCGGAGGCGATGTACGTCAGCACGTCAGCTTTGGTGAGACGCCCACCCTTGCCCGACGCCGGGATCTTCTTCGGATCTAACCCGTGATCGTCCACGAGATGGCGCACGGAAGGCGCCAGCGGGGTATCGGAAGGCAGTGACACCGCCGCCACGGCGGGCTTCGCGGCCGGCGCTGGTGTTGCAGGAGCTGGCGCAGCAGGGGCCGGCGCTGCGGGTTTCGGCGCTGGCGTTGGCGCGGCAACCTTGGGCGCTTCGGCTTTGGCTGCGGGGGCAGCAGCCGCAGGCTTGGCCGCCTCGGTTTTCTTGGCCGGCGCAGCCGCGCCGCCTTCACCAAGCACGCCCAGCACCGCGCCCACTTGCACTTCCGCGCCGGTATCGGCGGTGATGGCGCTCAAGGTGCCTGCGCCTTCGGCGCGCACTTCCACCGTGACCTTGTCGGTCTCCAGTTCCACCAGCGGCTCGTCCATGGCCACGGCGTCACCGACTTTCTTGAACCACTTGGCCACCGTCGCTTCGCTGACGGATTCTCCCAGGGTGGGCACTTTGATGTCGGGCATGGCGTCCTCAATTCAAAAGAGGTGCCCGGTTTCCTCCGGGCATCCTTGGTGTGTGATCCCGCCGCGCGTGGGTGTTCCCAGCGCGGCCGTATTCTTATTCTCTGTCGCTCACTCGGCCGCGAGCTTGCCGATCTTGGAGACACGGCGGAAAGGCTGCGGAATTTCTTCAATGGGCGTGTTGAGCGCCCACTCGCAAATCTGGTTCTGCTCGCGCACGTGCGTCTTCATCAAGCCTGTGGCCGGCGAAGCCGCCGGCGGACGGCCCGCGTACACGGGCCGCTTGGCCTTGATGGCCACGCCTTCCAGCGCATACTCCAGGCGGCGGTCCACGAACGTCCACGAACCCATGTTGGCCGGCTCTTCCTGGCACCAGACGACTTCAGCGTTCTTGTATTTAGCGAACTCGCGCGCCAGTGTTTCCTTAGGCCAGGGGTAAATCTGCTCGACACGCACGATGGCAACGTCGTTGACGCCCTTGTCTTCGCGGGCCTGCAGCAGATCGTAATAGACCTTGCCGGAACAGCAGACGACGCGGCGTACCTTGTCGGGTGCTGCGATCGTTTGCGTTTCGCCGTACACACGCTGAAAGCTTGTCTCACCCGCCATCTCCTGCAGCGTCGAAACACAGCGCTTGTGACGCAGCAGCGACTTCGGCGTCATGATCACCAGCGGCTTTCTAAAGTTGCGGCGCATCTGGCGACGTAGCGCATGATAGTAGTTGGCGGGCGTGGTGATGTTGCAGACCTGCCAGTTGTCCTGAGCGGAAAGCTGCAGGTAGCGTTCCATGCGCGCCGAGGAATGCTCAGGGCCTTGACCTTCGAACCCGTGCGGCAACAGCAGGACGAGCCCTGACAGGCGCAGCCACTTGCTTTCGCCCGAGTTGATGAACTGATCAATGATCATCTGCGCGCCGTTGGAGAAGTCACCGAACTGCGCTTCCCACAGCACCAACGTATTCGGGTCGGCGAGGCTATAGCCGTACTCGAAGCCGAGGATGGACAGTTCTGACAGCGGACTGTCGATGACCTCGAAAAGCGCCTGTTTTCCGGGGCGGATGTTGTTGAGATAGACGTAGCGTTCTTCGGTGTTCTGGTCGATGAGCACCGACTGGCGCTGCGAGAATGTACCGCGGCCGCAATCCTGACCCGAGAGGCGCACGGACGTGCCTTCGACGGCGAGTGAACCGTAGGCCAGCGCTTCCGCCGTCGCCCAGTCGATATCCTTACCGCTATCGATGGCTTCGCGTTTGGCTTTCAGTTGGCGGGTGATCTTGGGATTCACGGCCCAGCCTTGCGGCGCCGTGCAGAGGGCGTTACCCACTTCCTTCAGCACATCCAGCGATACGCCGGTTTTGTCGTCGCGGTATTCTTCTTCCTCGCCCATCTGCGCGAGGCCCTTCCAAGCACCCTCCAACCAGTCGGCCTTGTTGGGCTTGAAGCTGGCGGCGGATTCGAAGTCGGCCTCCATCATGTGCATGAACTTGCTCATCATGAGGTCGGCTTCTTCCTTGCTGTGCAGGCCTTCGCTCACCAGCTGCTGCGCGTAGATCGTGCGCACGGTGGCGTGGTTTTCGATGGCCTTGTACATCAGGGGCTGGGTGAATTTCGGTTCGTCGCCTTCGTTGTGGCCGAAGCGGCGGTAACAAACCATGTCGAGCACAACGTCGGAGCCGAATTCCTGGCGGAACTCCATGGCCAGGCGCGCGCAGTACACAACTGCCTCTGGATCGTCGGCATTGCAGTGGAAGATGGGCGCCTCGACCATTTTCGCGATATCGGTGCAGTAAAGCCCGGAGCGGCTGTATTGCGGCGTGGTCGTGAAGCCGATCTGGTTGTTGATGACGAAGTGCAGTGTGCCGCCGGTGGAATAGCTGGTGATCTGCGAGAAGCCAAAGCACTCGGCAATGATGCCCTGGCCGGCGAAAGCCGCGTCACCGTGGATCAAAAGGCCCATGACCTGCTTGCGTCCGGCATCGCCCAGCTGCTCTTGCTTGGCGCGCACTTTGCCGAGCACCACGGGATCAACGACTTCGAGGTGCGACGGATTGGCGGTGAGCGACAGGTGTACGACGTTGCCGTCGAAATCACGGTCAGCGGATGTGCCGAGGTGATACTTCACATCGCCGGAACCTTCGACGCTCTCGGGGTTCGGCGAGTTGCCCTGAAATTCCGAGAACAGCGCGCTGAAGGGCTTGTGCATGACGTTCACAAGCACGTTGAGGCGCCCGCGATGCGCCATGCCGATGACGATCTGCTTCAAGCCCAGCTGGCCGCCGCGCTTGATGATCTGCTCCAGCGCCGGAATGGCGGCTTCACCGCCGTCGAGACCGAAGCGCTTGGTGCCCGTGTACTTGATGCCAAGGAATTTCTCGAAACCTTCAGCTTCGGTCAGGCGCTCAAGAATCGCCTTCTTACCGTAGTCGGAGAAATTTGGCTCGAGGCGGTCCTTCTCGAAACGCCGCACCAGCCAGTCGCGTTGCTTCGGCGATTGGATGTGGTTGAATTCAACACCGATAGTGCCGCAATAGGTCTGGCGGCAGAAATCCAGAATCTGTTGAAGCGTCGCCTTCTCCATCCCCATGACACCGCCGAGATGGATTTCGCGCGACAGGTCGGCATCGGTGAATCCATGCGTACGGTAATCAAGCTCGGGGTGATCGGACTTTTTGCTGTTCGACAGCGGGTCGAGATTGGCGATCTGGTGTCCACGCGCGCGGTAAGCGCGGATAAGCTGCAGGGCGTGGATGGAATCCTCGGCCTGCTTCATCAGGGCCGCTTTGTCGAAAGACGCGCCGGCGGCACCATTGGCGGCAACACCATTGGCAGTGGCGGCTTTGCCTTTGTCTTTTCCCTTGGCCGGTACCGCATCGGGATCGGCCACGCCAATCACGGCGGCATCGGACGGTGACCAGCTGGCCCCTTCCAGATCCTTCAGAAGGGCTGCTTCTTCGTCAGCGAGATCGCTGAAAAAACGCGCCCAACTTGCATCAACGCTGGCGGGGTTTTTGAGGTAGTTGGCATAAAGCTCTGCGATGAAAGTCGCATTCGCGCCGGTGAGAAAGGAGGCGTCCACGGGGTAAGTCCTTAAGGTCCCAAAACGGGCGCCCGGGCGGCCCTTGGACGGGCCTTCAGACACGAGCGGCCAATGGCCTAGTAATAGCGGAATCTCCCATTTCCGACAACGACTTAGACCGATTCGCCCGCGGACCGCCCGGATCGGGGATCCAATGCCGCCCTTCCCTCCGACTCCCGGGTTCCACAGGTCTTTCTATAGAAATCAATGGGTTAGTATAACCGGCAGTTACAAGCCGTAGGTGGCCGGGTCGCTGGAATAGCCGAACAGGGCCGCATCCTCGGCCACAAGCCGGCCCACGGCCGCGAAAGTTTCACGGCTGTACAGACTGGGCCAGGCCGCGTGATAGCTCTGATTGAAGTGATCGAGCGCCAGCGCTTTGACGCCCAGGCGCTGTGTGACCGCGCCGAAATCCGCCGCGAGCGATTCGTAACGGCCCACCATCGACACCGCGAGCTTGCCGTCCGCATCCGCGACGAAGGGTTTCTGCAAACCGACCCAACGCGCACCTTCTTCCTTCGCCAAGACCTTACGCACATAGACCGGGAACGTGCCCGCTGCCTCGGCCTCGGCATGTCCCGCCACATCCGGATTGATCAGGCGGTAATGAAACCACGACACCGCCACGTCCCATGGATTGCGCACAAAGGCGAAGGAGAAAAAGCCGTCATAGGTTTCGCGGCCCATCACCGTGATGAGCTGACGCGCCGACGCGTGCTCGCCCAGTTGCAAGAACATGGGCGGCAACCCGGCTTCACCCGCGCGCCGTGTGCGCGTTACGACGTCATTCTTCGCAACCGAGAAAAAGATGTCGTGCTGCGACAGTGCGCCGTGGATGGATGTGCCCGCGGCCTTGGGCACGTGAATGAAGATGAAGCGCTTGTCCGGTGCGAGGATCATGCCGCGAGCATCATATCTCGCGCGGCGATTCTATTCGCGGAATTCGAAGGACCAGGACAGCAGCACAGAATTGACACCGGGGTTCTTCCGATGCGTGCCGCCATTGGAAATATGATCGACGGAAACACCAAGGCGGCTGTCGCGCGTGATGGCGTAGTTCACACCCATCCCCAGATGGAATTCCATCACGCCGCCCAGGAACAAGCCATTCCCATTGTGATAGGCGCCGATGCCCGCGGAGGGCACAACTTCCCAGTTATCGTCGGCGAAACGGAAGGGCGCGGCAAACCCGCCATAGGCAAACGCGGCAAGCGCGGTATTTCCCATGATGCCGATCATGGGGTGGAAGCCCCTGAAAACTCCGTCTTCGGGCTGCAGCAGCGCATAGGCGGAGCGGTACTCGATCCGCCCTTCCACTTCCTGTTCGCGGTGGAAGGCCATGTCATAGGCCCCGGCGCTCATGGTGAACACCGCTTTGTCACGCGCTTGCGCGGAATGAGACATCCCAAGCAAGCCACCGAGAAGAACACAGGAAACCAAAAACGCCGATACGCGCTTGAACATCGTCACTACCTCAACAAACTTGTTAGACGCCCTTCTTCATGGCCGCAACCATCGTCGAGCCGAGAGAGGCTGGCGAATCCGCGATCATGAACCCTGCGCTCTTCATGGCTTCGAACTTGTCGGCTGCCGTACCTTTGCCACCAGAGATGATGGCGCCAGCATGGCCCATGCGACGGCCCGGAGGGGCCGTCGTGCCGGCGACGAAGCCGACGATGGGCTTCTTCTTCTTCGCCGCTTTGTAGAAGGCTGCGGCGTCTTCTTCGGCGCTGCCGCCGATTTCGCCGATCATGATGATGCCTTGGGTTTCGTCGTCGGCCAGGAACAGTTCCAGGCAGTCGATGAAGTTGGTGCCGTTCACCGGATCACCGCCGATACCGATACACGTCGTCTGGCCGAGGCCCGACGCGGTGGTCTGCGCGACGGCTTCGTAGGTCAGCGTGCCGGAACGCGACACGACGCCGATCTTGCCGCGCAAGTGGATGTGGCCCGGCATGATGCCGATCTTGCACTCACCGGGCGTGATGATGCCCGGGCAGTTCGGTCCGATAAGACGTGTCTTGGAACCGGCGAGGGCGCGCTTCACACGCACCATGTCCAGCACCGGAATGCCTTCGGTGATGCAGACCGCGAGACGGATCTCGGCATCGATGGCTTCCAGAATGGCGTCGGCGGCGAACGGCGGCGGCACGTAGATCACCGAGGCATCGGCGCCGGTCTTTTGCTTCGCGTCCGCCACGGTGTCGAACACCGGCAGATCGAGGTGCGTGGAGCCGCCCTTACCGGGCGTCACACCGCCGACCATCTTGGTGCCGTAAGCGATGGCTTGCTCGGAGTGGAAGGTCCCTTGGCTGCCGGTGAAACCCTGGCAGATGACCTTGGTGTTTTTATCGACGAGAACGGCCATTACGCGGCCTCCTTCACGGCCTTGACCACTTTCTGAGCGGCATCGGCAAGATTATCGGCGGAAATGATGGGCAGGCCGGAATCGGCCATGATCTTCTTGCCCAGCTCGACGTTGGTGCCTTCCAGGCGCACGACCAGCGGCACGTTCAGGCTGATTTCGCGCGCGGCGGAAACCACACCTTCTGCGATGACATCGCAACGCATGATGCCGCCGAAGATGTTCACCAGAATGCCTTCGACGTTCGGATCGGACAGGATGATCTTGAAGGCGCGCGTAACGCGCTCCTTCGTGGCCCCGCCGCCGACGTCCAGGAAGTTGGCGGGCGAGCCGCCGTAGAGCTTGATGATGTCCATGGTCGCCATGGCGAGGCCCGCGCCGTTCACCATGCAGCCGATGGAGCCGTCGAGCTTGATGTAGTTGAGATCATGCTTCGAGGCTTCGAGTTCCATCGGATCTTCTTCGTCCTCGTCGCGCATCTCCATGATTTCGGGATGGCGGTAAAGGGCGTTGGAATCGAAGTTCATCTTAGCGTCCAGCGGCAACACATCACCGTCGACCGTGACCACCAGCGGATTGATCTCCAGCATGGAGGCATCGGTCTCGAGGAACGCACGATAGAGTGACATCAAGAGCTTGGTGCAGGACTTGACCTGGTTGTCCTTGAGGCCCAGCGCGAAAGCGATCTTGCGGCAATGGAACCCCTGGATGCCCGTGGCTGGATCGATGCTCTGGAACACGATCTTTTCCGGCGTGTTGTGCGCCACGTCCTCGATGTTCACGCCGCCTTCGGTGGAGGCCATGATGGTGACACGGGAGTTGCCGCGGTCCACCAGCATGGAGAGATAGAGTTCGCGCGCGATGTTGCAGCCGGACTCGATATAGACGCGCTTGACCTTCTTGCCGTCGGCGCCCGACTGAATGGTGACCAGCGTATTGCCGAGCATCTGCTTGGCGTTTTCCTTCACATCGGCGACGGACTTGACGACGCGCACGCCGCCTTTGCCGCCGGCGGCTGCTTCCTTGAAGGTGCCTTTGCCGCGCCCACCCGCATGGATCTGCGACTTGACCACGAAGACGCTGCTCTTCAGGCCTTGCGCCACTTTCTCAGCTTCCTCGGCGGTGTACGCGACCCCGCCGTCGAGCACGGGCACGCCGTACTTCTTCAGAAGCTGCTTGGCTTGGTACTCATGAATATTCATTGCAGTCCTGTCTGGTTTTTATTTCAGGTTGCTGTCGATGTTCTTGCAGGCGGTCACCAGGCCGCGCACGGCACTGACCGACTTATCGAACATCGCTTTTTCATCCGGGTTCAGCGAGATCTCGACCACGCGTTCCACGCCGCCCGCGCCGATCACCACCGGCACGCCGACGTAAAGATCCTTCTCGCCGTACTGGCCGTTGATGTAGGCCGCGCACGGCAGAACGCGCTTTTCATCCCGCAGGTAAGCTTTGGCCATGGCGATGCCCGAAGCCGCAGGCGCATAGAAGGCCGAGCCGGTCTTCAAGAGGGCGACGATCTCAGCGCCGCCGTCGCGCGTGCGCTGCACGATTTTGTCCAGCTTCTCCTGCGTGGTCCAACCCATCTTGATGAGATCGGGCAGCGGGATGCCGGCAACAGTGGAGTAACGCACCAAGGGCACCATGGTGTCGCCGTGACCGCCGAGCACGAAGGCGGTAACGTCTTCGACCGAGACATTGAATTCTTCGGCGAGGAAGGTGCGGAAGCGCGCGCTATCGAGCACGCCGGCCATGCCGACGACTTTATTATGCGGCAGGCCGGAGAATTCGCGCAAAGCCCAGACCATGGCGTCTAGCGGGTTGGTGATGCAGACCACAAATGCATCGGGGGCATATTGCTTAATGCCGGCGCCGACCTGCGCCATGACCTTCAGGTTGATGCCCAAGAGGTCGTCGCGGCTCATGCCGGGCTTGCGTGCGACACCCGCGGTGACGATGATCACATCTGAACCCTTGATTGCGGAATAGTCATTGGCGCCGCTATAGCGCGTATTGACGCCTTCCACCGGGGTCGACTGCAGGATGTCGAGCGCTTTGCCCTGGGGAACGCCCTCGGCGATGTCGAACATCACCACGTCGCCCAGTTCCTTCAAGCCGATGAGATGAGCGAGGGTTCCGCCGATATTGCCAGAGCCGATCAGCGCGATCTTATTGCGTGCCATTGTGTCCCCACTTGTTAATTATGGCCGATTATTTGTGGCCGGTGACGGCCCCTTGGGACGGCCAAGTTCTGAGCGCAAACTTAAGCGTCTGGGGGCCTTCGAATTGAGGTGCCGTGGTAGCGCGAAACCCCTCTTCAGAGCAAGCGTGGGGTGCCCGGAACACGGCTTCTTTCCTCGGGTTCGGGAGTGAACTAAGCTTTTTGCCGGTCTCGCGGAATCGGCTTTTTTGGGGAGGACAGCACGAACATGCCGGCAGGGCCGAAAATTGCCGTTCTCGCGCTGATTCTAGGCCTTTGTTCTGGCGCGTCTGGTGCGTCGGCCCAGAGCCGGCCTGGCCAGACGCAGCCCCCCCAGGCTTTCGACGGCAGTTTCTGGACAAGGGCTTCCAGCGACAAGTCCTCTGGCTCACCTTTGGATCCGGCTTCCCTCTGTACCAGTGCGGGCGGAAGCCCCCTCTGCGCCCTCAAAACCTATCTCGCCTGCGTGCTCTACGATGCGCCCCACCTTTGTGCCGCCGTCGGGTTGGACAAAGTACCCGAGCGCTATCCCGGTCCCGACACCCTCGATGCGGCCGTCTTGAGTGAGCCTTGGACATTACCTTTTGAGCGGCTCATGCCCGAGGCTTTCGCGGTTCACATTTATGACGGGGGTGATGTGCCCGCGTCGCGTTTTCAGATCCGGCGCGGCGCAAGTACCGCTTACGACCCCCTTCCCGGCGCCGCTGCGGCCACCGAATTGCTGATGGATATCCCCGAGCCTTACGTAAAGGGCATGGTCTATCGCCTTTCCTTTTTCTTCCGTCCCGTCAGTGGCGCTTGGCATCTCACGTCCTGGTCCAGTTCCCGGCCGAAAGCCTGCGACGTGTCTTTTGGCACGGCCTCGTGGGCGCCGTGCCGGTGGTTTGTGAAAAACCTGCGGCTGCGCGATGTCTTCGCCGCCGACAGCAAACCTGTGTGGGCCTCGCCCAAGACGCCCGGGCACGACGACTATCCGCATCCCGGCTTGGAGATCATGACAGGCATGCCCAATGAGCCGGTCATGGCGCCTTTCGCCGGTACCGTGATCCGGCGCGGTCTCAAATATCCCGACATGCCGCTGTACGATTGGGTGGTCGTCAACGGCGAAGGCGCGCAAAATAATATGAGCGTGAAATATGCTCTTGTGGACCGCACAGGTCCGCAGGCCGGCGAACACGTTGAAGCGGCCACGTCCCTTGGCAAACCGGAGTGGGTGGAGAGCGAACATGCCGGCGCCGGGCGCTTCATCCATATGGAGCTGTTCCGCGACGGCACTGAGATCGATCCGCGCTCGGTCATGCGCCAGCGCACGCCACAGGACCAAAATTCAATCAGCCCCTAACCTATGAGACTGGCCCCATGAAAACTCTTCTTGCCCTCTCACTTGCCTGCGCTTTCGTCCTGACTCTCGCCGGATGCTCCACGTCTTCCGATTCGTCGGCGACGGTTTCGCGCTCGCGTCCCTCCACCACCACCATCGATCGCGAAAAGAAGCCAGCGCCAAAGCTGGTGGAAACGCGGAGACAATAATGAACGTCCGGCAGGCCGCCGCTCTTCTTGGTCTCGCGTCGCTTCTCGGCGCCTGCGCCGTGACGGCACCCCGTTTCGTCGCACCGTCCAGCCTGCCCGATCTGACGTCTTTCGCTTTGCTGCGGACAGACGGAGGCGCGCGCGCGTCACAGCGCGTTTCCGTAGAGGAAGCTGCCGATGCTTTGGCACACTACGACGTTATCTTTATCGCTGAATCCCACGAGCACCCCGCGAACCATCTTGCGGAGATGGAACTGTTCCGCAGCCTTCACGAACGCGCGCCCGCCCTCACGCTCTCTATGGAGCAGTTCGAACGCGATGTGCAGCCGGTGGTCGATGACTATCTCGCCGGCAAAATTGGCGAGAACCCTTTCATGGAGAAGGCGCGGGCCTGGGGCAACTACACCACCAGCTACCGGCCTCTGATCGAATACGCCAAGGCGCACAAGTTGCCGGTCATCGCTGCCAACGCACCCGAGAAAGTCGTGCGCTGTGTCGGCAAGGAAGGCGAAGCGTTTTTCGCGCGCATGAAGCCCGAGCAACGCGACTGGGCCGCGACAACACTCCATTTGGAAGACGGCGCTTATAAAAATCGCTTTCTCGGTTTTGTCGGCACAGACGCCGGCCACGGCGGCGACGGCTCAAAGGATCAGAATGCCGCCGCGCGTAAACCGCCGAGCGAAACAGCTTTGCGCAGCTATGCGGCGCAAGTGACCCGCGACGACACGATGGCGGAATCCATTGCCCGCCACCTGCAACAGAACCCGGGCCGCAAGGTCGTGCACATCAATGGCGTGTTCCATAGCGACTCCTTTCTCGGCACCGTCGAACGCCTGAAGTTGCGCCTGCCCGCCTTGAAAATCGCCGTTGTGACTCCGGTGTTCGCCACCAACCCCGCCGAGATCAAGGTCAGCGATAAGGACGCCAAAACCGGCACCTTCATTCTCCTGCTGCGCGAGACGCCCGAGAGCTACGCCGACACAGACGAAATGAAAGCCGCCGTGGCGCGCCAGGTCACGGCCCGCTCCAAGACGCAATGTGAACTTTGAGGCGCGAAGTGTGACCTAGCGGTAAGCGAAGCCGATGCCGCATCCGGGATACCAGTGATCCTGCGGCTGCTCGCGGAAGAACGTGAATCGCCGCCCCGTCTCCTCTGCGAACCGCAGGAGCGCATCGCTGGCATGGGCATTGTCGCTGATGATCATGCTGCCGTCCTGAAGACGCGGCGCGATGGCGCGGTATTCCTCGGCCTCATAATCGACGCTGTGGTCGCTGTCGTTGATGAAAAGATCGATGGGCTCGCCGATCCCCTTCAGCGTCGTCAGGGAATCGCCGTAGGCCACGCGGCCCACAGCCGCATAGGGCTCAGCGATCAAATATCCTGCTTCGGGCCGGATTTCCGTTCCGATATAACGGCCCGGATGTCCTTCCGCCGCGTTGCGCAAGAGAGCCGCGCACAACAGAACGCCGCCCAACCCCTTGTCGACACCGGTTTCCACAATCAGGCGGGGTTTCAACACGCGCGCCACCGCGTACCACCCCAAACGCCGTCCAAACCGGGGAACGGAGTCCGTGACAGCCCGCAAGGCTTGCGGCTGCTTTGCCGTCATCGCGGCGACATGGGCGGCGAGCCCTGCATCGTCCATGGCCTCGGCCATATAAGCCGCCATGTCCTTCGCTGATGCCTTCAGTACCATCGCCAGGTGGTGACTGAGGTGCGCGAGATTGCGCGACGTCAGATGATAAGTGTGATTGGTGTCCTCGCGCGACGACACCAGCCATTGCGCGATCGCGTTCACAATGCGCGTGGCCTGCGGCAGAGCACGTGCCGCCCGCTCAGCGATCTTGACCTGTCCAGCCTCGTCTTGCGGCGGAACAGACGTCATGGGCACGGTGGCAGAAAGCGTCACATTATCCCGCGGCGAGCGGAACGACATTTCCAGTTTGTCGGCATGAAAAGAAAGACCGACGCCGCGCGCCGCATCTTCGATCTGAAGAGACTTACCACTCACGGCTGCCTTCTCCCTCAACTGCCCACATACTCAACTCCCCACATGGCGCTGCGCGATATAATCGGCAGCTTGCATTTCAATGAGACGCGAGGCGGTGCGCGCGAACTCAAAGCCGCCTTCATGTCCGGTGTAAAGTTGGGTCGGTCCCACGGCCGCCGAACAGACCAAGGCCGTGCGATGTTCATAGAGCGCATCGACCAGCGTGACGAAGCGCCTGGCGGAGTCTTTCTTCTCTTCGCTCATCTGTGGGATGTCCTTCAGGATCACGGTCGAGAACTGCGCCGCGATGGCAAGATAATCGCTGGGCCCTAAGGGCTGCTCGCATAGATCGTGGAACGTGAACCGCGCGACATCATGCCCCGCCGCCGGCACAACGATGCGCCGGCCCGGCATCTGCACGAAGTCGGGGCGCGGGGCCGCATCGTCCGTCAGGCGCGCCCAGGCATCATTGAGCGCCGCATCGGCCGTAGCTCCCAGCGGTGTGAAATACACGGTCTGGCCTGCGAGGCGGCCCAAGCGATAGTCTTGCGCCGCGTCGAGCGCGAGCAGGTCCAGCTTGTCCTTTATGATGGCAATAAACGGCAGGAAGCGCTCGCGCTGCAAACCATGCTTGTAAAGGTCGTCCGGATGCCGGTTAGACGTCGCCACCACCACCACACCGCGCTCGAACAGCTTCTGGAACAGGCGGCCGACAATCATAGCGTCGGCGATATCGCGCACCTCCAGCTCGTCGAGACAGAGAAGCGTGGCGTTATCGGCGATACCGTCGGCCATGCCGGGAATGGGATCGCCCTCGTCCGCGTACATGGGCATCTGGCGGCGGCGGTGAATCTCGGCATGGATATCGCGCATGAAGGCATGAAAGTGCACACGCTCTTTGGCGGCAACGGGCGCGATCTCAAAAAAGAGATTCATCAGCATGGATTTGCCGCGCCCCACGCCGCCGTAAAGGTAAAGCCCACGCGGCGTTGGTGCTTCGGTGCGCGCCGCAAAACCAAGCCGATCCATCCAGCCGCGCTTGCCGCTCTTGGCCGCATAACCCTTCAGCGCTTCGCCCAGCTCGGACAGCTTGGCGGCAGCGGCTTCCTGTGCCGGATCGAACTTCAAGTCGTCGGCGGCCACCAGCGCGCGGTAGCGTTGCAGCGGAGTCTCGGTCATTGGTGGGGTTTCAAAAGAAAACGTGCCACTCCTGATAAAGGAGCGGCACGATTTATTGTAGCCATCATCGAGGTTGCGGCTTAGCCGTCCTTGTTGATCTTCTCGATCAGGTCTTTCAGCGTCTTTTCAGACAGATCGTTGGGCACCTGACATGTGCCGGCAGCATTATGACCGCCGCCGCCGTACTTCAGGCACAACTCGCCGACATTGGTCCTGCTGGAGCGATCGAAGATCGACTTCCCGATAGCGAACACGGTGTTCTGCTTCTTCAGGCCCCACATGACGTGGATGGAGATGTTGGTCTGGGGGTACAGCGCGTAGATCAGGAAGCGGTTGCAGGCCCAGATGGTCTCTTCTTCGCGCAAGTCCAGCACGACGAGGTTCTTGTGCACCGTCGTGCAACGCTTGATCTGGTCCTTGGCCTTGCTCTCATGCTCGACGTAAAGGTCCACGCGCTCGACGACGTCCGGCAGCATGAGGATGTCTTCCACCGACATCTGCACACACTTGTCGATCAGCTCCATCATCAGCTGGTAGTTGGAGATGGTGAATTCGCGGAAGCGGCCCAGGCCCGTGCGCGCGTCCATGATGAAGTTCATCAGGTCCCAGCCTTGCGGGTTCAGGACTTTATCCTTGTTGAACTGCGCTGCATCGCCCTTATCGACGGCGTCCATCAGAGCCTGCGAAATACGCGGCACCTTCTTCTTGCCGCCGTAGTAGTCATAGACCACGCGCGCCGCCGAGGGCGCCTTGGGGTCGATGATATGGCTTTCGCGCTTGCCGACGCGGATGGTTTCGCTCTCGTGGTGGTCGAAAGCGAGATGCACCCCTTCCACAAACGGTAGGTTGGTGGTGATATCGCGGTTGGTGATCTCAATAACGCCGTCCTGCATATCCTTGGGGTGAACGAACTTGATCTCGTCGATCATGTTCAGTTCCTTCAAGATCGCGGCGCAGACGAGACCGTCAAAGTCGCTGCGCGTTACCAGACGGTATTTCCCTGCGGACATCGAAAACTCCCCCTCGACAAAAGTGCGTGTGGGCGAAAAGATAAACAGCACGAGGGGTTAAGACAACGGCCCAATCGGCGCCGCGGCATTGCCAAAGCACGGAAAGATCACCGCAAGCCCTGTGGATAACATAACAAACACCTCTCAAGGACCCGGCCTATGGCACTTTTGCGACGGCTCTCAAGGATAAAATCGCCCCGAATGGCAAAAATCGCTGCCGGACTGGCCCTGCTTGCGGTTCTGCCGCTGTTGGGGTCTTGCACGGGCACGGCCTACGTCGATACCCGCCGAGAAGCGGGGCAGAAGGAGCCCATCGGCCCATCGACACCCGATATGGCGGCTATCTGCTATTCCAAGACCGGCACGGGCCAGGCCACAGCCGCGAAGATGGCCGAATCGGAATGCGCCAAGACCAGCCGGGTGCCTCAACTCGATCATGAAGACCGGTGGGGCTGCACCATGGTAGCACCCCGGCGAATTTTTTACCGGTGCGTGCCGAAATCGTGAGTCCCGGCGTTGGATGAGATAGACTATCTCTTCCGGCACGAAGGAGCCCTCCTTTGAGGAAAATGCGTTTCGGGGCAATGGTGGTGACCGTCGTGTTGGCGGTGACCGCCTTCGTAGGTGCCCAGCGCATGGCCTGGATTCCAGGCCCGTGGTCCAAACAGAAACGCTTTGAAGCCCGGACTGCGGAAACCTACACCGCCGCCATCGCCGCCGACCCTGATAACTACATGGTCTATTACCGGCGCGGCGTTACCTACAAAGAGCACGGCCAATATGAGAAGGCGCTGGCGGACTTGAACGAAGCCGTGCGTCTCAGCCCCGAGACGTTGACGGCCGAACAGCTCGGCGAGCGCGCCTTCAATACGCGCCTTACGGAAACGCACACCATGAACTTGGTGGTTCTGGCGCGAGTCGCGCGCGGCGAGGTGCTGCAAGCCTTAAACCGACCCGATGAAGCGCTGATGGATTTTGATAAAGCGATCACCACCGACTTCCGGAATCTGAACGTTCTGTATGCGCGTGGCATGCTCCGCGCCGTCACGGGGCACTATGATGCCGCCCTCGCGGACTTCAATGCGCTGCTAGATCGTCGCGCTTCACCCGATTGGCTCTTCGGCCGCGGCTTCGCGAGCTACCTTAAAGGTGATTGGGTCGCCGCCGCCCAGGATTTCCAGCGCCTTGCAACTCTCTCTCCCGCCAACAGCAATATACTTGTCTGGCTGACAAAAGCGCAGTTGCGCTCGGGCAATCCGATCTTGCCCGCCCAACGTGCGGTGCTCACATCCCACAGCGAAGCTGCCCCTATTATCGACGCCTATATGGCGGACCATGATGCGCACGATTTTGTCGCTGGCGTGCTGGCGGGTGCCAGCGCGGCCCCCGGCAACAAGCGTCAGCGCCAATGTGAAACGGCTCTGTTCCTCGGTGAATGGCTCACGTTGCACGACGACGGCAAGGGCGCTCGCGACATGTTCGTGCAGGCTGAAACAACCTGCGTCCCGCTGAGCTTGGAGCATGCCACCGCGGCAGCCGAGTTGAAGCGCCCCACCGCCTTGGTCAAAGCCGTGCAATAAAAAAGCCGCCGGATTTCTCTAGGCCGCGATCAGCAAAAGTGGGAACCGGTTTTGCGTCCGATCGCGGCCTTTATAAAAGTCACGGGTCCGATCAAAAGATCGGACCCGTTTTGCGGCTTTTTTATTTCGATCTGCGCCGGCGTTAGCCCGCGCGCTCCACCAGCTTCATCTTGATATCCGCGATCGCCTTGGCGGGGTTCAACCCTTTGGGGCAGGTATTGGTGCAGTTCATGATGGTGTGGCAGCGATAGAGGCGGAACGGATCCTCAAGGTTATCGAGGCGCTCGCCGGTGGCTTCGTCGCGGCTGTCGTTGATCCAACGCGCAGCCTGCAGAAGGATGGCCGGGCCTAGATAACGGTCGCCGTTCCACCAATAGCTCGGGCAGCTCGTCGAACAGCAGAAGCACAAAATGCATTCCCACAAGCCGTCGAGCTTCTCGCGCTCCTCCGGCGACTGGAGGCGCTCGCCGCTGGACGGCGGCGGCGTGTCAGTCTTCATCCACGGCTCGATAGAGGTGTACTGCGCATATACATGCGTGAGATCTGGCACCAGGTCCTTGATCACCGGCATGTGCGGCAGCGGATAAACCTTCACCGCGCCCTTGCAGTCTTCGATGGGCTTTAAACAAGCAAGAGTGTTTCCGCCGTCGATGTTCATCGAGCAGGACCCGCAAATCCCTTCGCGGCACGAGCGGCGCAAGGTCAGCGTCTGATCCATCTCGTCTTTGATCTTCAGAAGTGCGTCCAGCACCATAGGGCCGCAGGTGTCCATATCGACGTCGTAAGAGTCGATGTGCGGATTGGCATCGGTGTCCGGATCATAGCGGTAGACGTCGAACCGCTTGACGTTCTTGGCACCGGCCGGCGCGGGATAGCTCTTGCCCTTTGTGGGCTTGGAATTCTTCGGGAGTGTGAACTCAACCATGGTTCTGTTCCTTCTGCGCTCGTCTAGTACACACGCGCCTTAGGCGGAATGTATTTCACGTCGTTGGTCAGGGTGTAGGTGTGCACCGGACGGTAATCGAGCTTCACCTTCCAGTCGTCGCCGATCCAAGCCAGCGTGTGCTTCATCCAGGTCGCATCGTCGCGGTTCGGGAAGTCCTCGTGCGCGTGTGCACCGCGGCTCTCGTGGCGCGCGTCGGCACCGGCGATGGTGGCGAGCGCGCAGGCCATCAGGTTTTCCAACTCCAGCGCTTCGATGAGATCGGTGTTGAAGATCAACGAGCGGTCCGAGACTTTCAGATCGCGCAGGGAGCCCGACACCTGACCCAACTTGTCGTAGCCTTCCTTCAAGGTCTTCGAGGTGCGGAACACAGCTGCATCGTTCTGCATGATGCGCTGCATGTTCTTGCGGATCTGCGCGGTGGTCATGGAGCCGCTGGCATTGCGAATACGATCAAGGCGGCTGAGCGCGAGATCGGCGGCATCCTTGGGCAGCGGACGGTGCGCGGCACCTTTCTTGACGATGTCCTTGGCGCGCAGAGCAGCGGCGCGGCCAAACACGACGAGATCGAGCAGCGAGTTGGTGCCAAGACGGTTGGCACCATGCACCGAGACGCAGGCGGCTTCGCCAATGGCCATGAGGCCGGGAATGACGTTGTCGGGTTTGCCCGGCAACGGTTGGATGGCCTCTGCCATGTAGTTCGTCGGAATGCCGCCCATGTTGTAGTGCACGGTGGGCAGAACGGGGATCGGTTCTTTCGTCGCATCGACGCCGGCGAAGACCTTCGCCGTTTCGGTGATGCCCGGCAGGCGCTGGTGCAGCACTTCCGCACCCAGGTGTTCAAGATGCAGCAGGATGTGGTCTTTCTCAGCGCCCACGCCCTGGCCTTCGCGGATTTCCATGGTCATGGCGCGGCTGACGACGTCACGCGAGGCGAGGTCCTTGGCCGTCGGCGCATAGCGCTCCATGAAGCGTTCACCGTGGGAATTGGTGAGGTAACCGCCTTCACCACGCGCGCCCTCCGTAATGAGCACGCCGGCGCCGTAGACGCCGGTGGGATGGAACTGCACGAACTCCATGTCCTGCAGCGGCAAGCCGGCGCGCGCCACCATGGCATTGCCGTCGCCGGTGCAGGTGTGCGCCGAGGTGCAACTGAAGTAAGCGCGGCCATACCCGCCTGTGGCCATGACAACAGTGTGCGCCTTGAAGCGGTGGATGGTGCCCGTGGCCATGTCGAGCGCGACAACGCCGCGGCAGCCTTCACTGTCCATCATCAGGTCGAGCGCGAAATACTCGACGAAGAACTCGGCGTGATGCTTCAGGCTCTGCTGATAAAGCGTATGCAGAATGGCGTGACCGGTACGGTCGGCGGCG
Source organism: Fidelibacterota bacterium (assembly GCA_947472795.1). Classification (GTDB taxonomy): domain Bacteria; phylum Pseudomonadota; class Alphaproteobacteria; order Rhodospirillales; family Rhodospirillaceae; genus SHVO01. The sequence goes on from CANJBL010000001.1 coordinate 166,015, forward strand.
GCGCAGGCGCGCTGCACGGGCGCTTCGCCGAAGTTGCGCATATGGCCACCGAAGGGCCGCTGATAAATTTTGCCTTCGGGCGTGCGGCTGAAAGGCACGCCGTAGTGTTCGAGTTCGAGCACCGCCGGAATGGCTTCGCGGCACATGTATTCGATGGCGTCCTGGTCGCCGAGCCAGTCAGAGCCCTTCACCGTGTCGTACATGTGCCAGACCCAGTTGTCCTCGGCCATGTTGCCGAGCGCGGCACCGACGCCGCCTTGGGCTGCGACCGTGTGACTGCGGGTCGGGAAGACTTTGGTGATGCAGGCGGTCTTCAGACCGTGCTGCACCATGCCGAAGGTGGCCCGCAGGCCAGCACCACCGGCGCCGACGACAACCACGTCGTATTCGTGGTCAACGATATTATATGCGGCCATGCGCTTAGACTCCGAAGGTGACGATCAGCGTGGATACGATGCCGAAGGCCGCGAGGCCGTAGCAGAGCAATTTGACGAGGATGATGGAGCCGATGCGCAGGCCGTGGCTGGCAACGTAATCTTCCAGCACCACCTGCATGCCAGCGTCGGCGTGATGCAGGCCAACGCCAAGGAACAGGATCATCAGCGTGCAGTTCACCGGGCTGCCAAGCCAGGCCGTGAAAGTTTCATAACCGGTACCGGCAAGACCAACGAGCGACGCGACAAACCATACGGTGAGCGGGATCAATGCCAGCGACGACAGGCGCTGCAGCCACCAGTGATGCAGGCCGCTTTTCGCCGAACCGAGCCCGCGCGCGCGGGCCAAAGGAGAGCGGAGATTTTCCGGTGCGAACATGTGCCGTCTCCTATGGGCGCAAGGCCAGGACCCAGCTCACCGCCGTGAGCAGGATCGTACCGACCAGCACAAGCAAATTGCCGCGCTTGGTTTGGGCGATCTCGAAGTTCATGCCGACATCCCAGAACAGGTGCCGGATGCCGTTACACAGGTGGTAAAACAGCGCCACCGAGAAGCCGAGCAGGATGAGATAGCCCAGCGGCGAGCCGATGAAACCTGTGAACTGGGCATAGGCCTCGGGGCCCATGGCGGCCGCGCCGATCCACCAGACCAAAAGCAGCGTGCCGATGGTCAGGCCGATGCCGGTGATGCGGTGCGTGATGGACATCCAGGCCGCCAGCGGCAACCGATACACTTGAAGGTGTGGCGAGAGCGGCCGGGCGGCGGGTTTCGCGGCTTGGGTCATGGCGGGTCCAGCGGTTGAGTAGTGAGTGTCTAGCTGTAGCTAAGATTAAGTGTTTAAAGGACATTTCAGGTGCAAAAGCACGGTCTGTCCAATGTCCCCGTGCCATTCCTACCCACCCCCTTCGGTGAAGTCAATTCAACGGCGGCGTTTCCAGCGCACGGCTGACCGGACAAAACTGCAGTGTCCCGAAGGCCTTAGGTCCCATTTCAGGAAGCCCTACCGCTTCTGCTGAATCCCGGAACTTATTCCCGGACAAGGCGTTTTCCCAGGCAGACAAAAGGTATCGCAAGCACTGCCTGAGACAGCCAAAGAGGCTGCTCTTAAAAAGACACAAAGTCCTCTCCTTTCGGACACACACCGGACGTTCTGTTCATTGCAGACAACACTTCGTTACCCCACCGCCCCTTTCTCGGGTTGTGGCAAGACGTCGCGAACGGGCCTTGTTTACCAAAGCAACACGACACACAGGAGATACATCATGTTGAAGAAGCTCATTCTGACGACAGCCTTCATCGCGCTCAGCGCCGCGGCTCCGGCCTCGGCCCAGTTACTGGGCGGCGGAGGTGCAGTCGGCGGCGCGGTCGGTGGCGCCGGCTCTGTTGGCGGCATTGGCGGCGGCGGTTTAGGCGCGGGCGGTGATCTCGCCGGCTCGACCAGCGGCTCGCTGCGTCGCGGCGGTGCTGGTGCCGATATCACCGGCAACGCCACCGGTAACGCCACGGGCAACGTCAACGCCAATACACGTGCGGCCCGTAACCGCGCGGCTGGTGCGGCCAATGCCACGACTCGCGCTGGTGCGAATGCCGGTGCTGCTGCGAGCGGTACCGCGGCGGGTGCGGCGAATACGGCCGGTAGCGCCGCTACTTCGGCGCGCGGATCGGCGTCTGGCGCTGCTTCCGGTGCGGCCAACGCGGCCGGCAGCGTCAATCCCGATGTGAGCGGCGCGGCCAGCGGTGGCGCGGCTAGCAACGTCAACGTCGATCAAAATTCTGTCGGCGTATCGGGCAGCGGCAATGCGTCCGGTTCTGCCGCCACCGGCAGCACCGGGGCAAGCGTTGGCGGTTCCGGCTCTGCCGGCGCGAACGTCCGTCGCTAAGCGTCTTAGATAAAAGAGGGCGTCGCCAGACTCTGGCGGCGCCCTTTTTTTATGGGCCGAGCCACGTGACAGTTTTCCCATGACAGTTTTATAGCGCGGCCACCCCACCTTGCCGCCCATACATAAAACAGTGTAGAGCGCTGGCATGACTCTCGTCGGCCTCACACAATTCTTTCCCAATCTGGCGTTCCTCGATCTGGCTTTTGTGCGCGGCATTATCGTTGGCTTCGCACTGGCGGCACCTATGGGGCCGGTCGCGGTTCTGTGCATACGACGCGCGCTGGCGCGTGGACGCGTGCAATCTTTCGTCGCAGGATTGGGCGCCGCTGTTGCGGACATGATCTTTGGTGCCGTGGCAGGTCTCGGCATTACAGTCATCAGCACCTTCGTGCTGCACTATGAGATGGCCATTGGCCTCTTCGGCGGCATTCTTGTGCTGGCCATGGGCATCACGACGTACCGCACGCCCATTGTCATGACCGATGGCACTGTAGAGGTGAAAAGCCTGCGCCGCGATTTCATCGCCGCATTCACCATGGCCATCACCAATCCCGCCACCATGCTGGCAGCCGCCGGCGTCTTCGCCGCTTTCGGCCCCGTCGATATGGTCAAAGAATCCGCGCGCGCTTTCTGGCTGGTGGTCGGTGTGTTCACGGGCTCGGCCATCTGGTGGCTGACGCTCTCGGGCGCCGCCGCCACGTTGCGCGGGCTTTTCATCGCCAAGGGCCTGCCGTGGCTGAACAAGATCTCCGGCACCATCATCGCGCTTTCAGGCGTGATCGTGCTGGTGGTGACGGTGATGAAAGCCCTGGAGACGCGACCTTAGGAGACGCGGCCTTAGCGGGGTGTCGCGCGTTGACGCGCGCGAATATGAATCAGCGCGAAGCGCTGAGGTATTCCTTGACCAGCACTTCGGCGATTTGGACGGCGTTCAAGGCAGCGCCTTTGCGCAGGTTATCCGCCACGCACCAGAATGAAATCCCGTTCTCGACGGACATATCCTTACGAATGCGCGAGACGAACACCGCGTCCTCGCCCGCAATCTCGGCCGGCGTGACGTAACCTTCGTCGGTGCGGTGATCGACGACGCTGATGCCCGGCGCCTTGGCCAGGATCGCACGCGCTTCTTTGTCCGTGATGCGCTTTTCGGTTTCGATGTTGATGTATTCGGCGTGGCCGATAAAGGTCGGTACACGTGCGCAGTTCGCATGCACGCGAATCTCGGGGTCGAGAATCTTGCGCGTTTCAGCCACCATCTTCCATTCCTCCTTGGTGTCTCCGTCGTCGAGGAAGATGTCGATGTGAGGAATGACGTTGAAAGCGATCTGCTTGGTGAAGATCGACTTGGTCTGCGCCGCGGCCTGATTGGCGTAGATGCCCTTGGTCTGGTTGAACAACTCATCCATGGCGGCCTTGCCCTTGCCGGACGTCGATTGATAAGTCGTCACTACCACGCGCTTGATCTTGAAAGCATCGTGCAGCGGCTTCAGCGCCACCACCATTTGAATCGTAGAGCAGTTCGGATTGGCGATGATGCCTTTCTTCTTGTAGCGCGCAATGGCTTCCGGGTTCACTTCCGGCACCACCAGCGGCACGTCCGGGTCCATGCGGAAGTACGACGTGTTGTCGATGACCACGCAACCGGCAGCCGCCGCGCGCGGGCTGTGGATGGCAGAGACCTTGGCGCCAGGTGAGGACAATGCAAGGTCCACACCCTTGAAGTCGAAAGTCTCCAGGTTTTGGACCTTCAAAACCTCGTCTTCGCCGAAGGAGACTTCCGCGCCCACCGAACGCGCCGAGGCCAGCGCATGCAACTTGGAGATCGGGAACTTGCGATCCCAAAGGGTATTCAGCATCTCGCGGCCGACATTGCCCGTGGCACCGATGACGGCCACGACATAGCCTTCACGGCGAGCGGGAGAGTTGGAGGCGTCAGGCATGGCTCAATCCATTGTTGGCGTTATCGTTTTTATCGGAGCGCGCGGCCAATTCAGGGCACCGGTCCAAAAGGTGCGGCAAACTACGCTTCCCGCACCGTGAAAGCAATATTGGGGCATACTTCCAGATATGAGCGCACCCATCCGCAGCTATGCCGATTTCTGGCTTTTCTATCTGCGCGAGCACGCCCGCGCCGAGACAAGGGCGCTGCATTATATGGGCACATCCTTGGCACTCGGCTTCCTTGCCGCCGGCATCCTGATAAACCCGTGGTGCTTCGCCGCAGCACCCATTGCCGGTTACGGCTTCGCGTGGCTCGCGCATCTGACGGTAGAGCACAATCGCCCGGCCACCTTCACGCATCCGTGGTGGTCGCTGCTCAGTGATTTCAGGATGTTCGGGCTTTTCCTCACGGGGCGCCTCGCGGCGCATCTCGTGAAAGCCGGCGTTAGCCGCGTGAGAGGCTAGCGGCGCTTGAACTGGCGCGGCGCATCCGAGGACGGCGGGCGCTCGCTGGTATCCTTGTGGCGAAAGATCAGGCGGCCTTTGTTAAGGTCGTAGGGTGTCACTTCGACAGTGACGCGGTCGCCCACCAGCGTGCGGATGCGGTTCTTCTTCATGCGGCCGGCGGTGTAGGCGATGATCTCGTGATCGTTGGAGAGTTTGACGCGATAGCGCGCTTCGGGAAGCACGTCCGTAACCACACCTTCGAACTCGAGCAATTCTTCTTTCGCCATAGGCACTCCGACTGAAGGTTGAACAGCGGCGGGTTGAGCAGCGGCCGCGGCCATCTTGCGCGGCTTTTACATAGACTTTTAGGCGCTGTTTTTCAATAAAAGACTGCGCTCGTGTACACCCGCAGCGGCACCAAAGCCCCGAAAAGCGTCGTTTTCCGTGCGGTTCCTTTAGCCTGCGAGCTTGGTCAGTTCCTTCAGCACCGCATCGCCCATGGCATCGGTGGAGACTGTCGGCTTGCCCTTCTCGGCGATGTCCGCCGTGCGCACGCCCGCCGTCAGCACATTCTGCACGGTCTTTTCCAACAGGTCGGCGTTGGCCGCCATGTTGAAAGAGTAACGCAGCATCATGGCGAAGGAGAGGATCATGGCCAAAGGATTGGCGATGCCCTTGCCGGCGATATCGGGGGCCGAACCATGGATCGGTTCATATAGCGCTGCCTGACGGCCCGACGCTTCGACGGGACCGAGGCTCGCGGACGGCAACATGCCCAACGAGCCGGTGAGCATGGAAGCCAGGTCCGAGAGAATATCACCGAACAGGTTGTCGGTGACGATGACGTCAAACTGTTTGGGATAGCGCACCAACTGCATCGCACAATTATCGGCATACATGTGGCTCAACTGCACGTCGGAATATTCCGCCGCATGCAGCTTGGTCACTTCCTCGCGCCACAGCACGCCGCTTTCCATGACGTTGGCCTTCTCGACCGAGCAGAGCTTGTTTCCCCGCTTCCGGGCCAACTCAAACGCCACGCGCGCCACGCGGTGGATTTCCGATGTCGTGTAAACTTGCGTATTGGTGCCGCGGCGCTCGCCATTCGGCAGCGTCTCGATGCCGCGCGGATCACCGAAGTACACGCCGCCCATGAGCTCGCGCACGATCATGATATCCAGACCCTGCACCACCTCCGGCTTCAGGGTGGAGGAATTGACGAGCGCATCGAACACCGGCGCCGGACGAAGGTTAGCGAACACGTTCATGCCCTTGCGCAGGCCCAAGAGGCCACGCTCGGGGCGATCTTTGAAAGGCAAATTGTCCCACTTGGGTCCGCCGATGCTGCCCATCAGCACGGCGTCCGCAGCCAGGGCACGCTTCAGCGTGTCCGGCGTCATTGGCGTGCCGTGTTTGTCGTAGGCGCAGCCGCCGAGCAGGTCTTCGCTGACTTCAAACGACGTGCGGCCGGTCTTCTGGAACCAGTCCATCACTTTACGCGTGGCGTTGGTCACTTCCGGACCAATGCCGTCGCCGGGGAGAAGAAGGATTTTCTTGGTGTCCGTCATGGTGGTTCTCCCCGTAATTGAAAGTTACGCGCTTGCCTGCGCATACAGCCAGGGCTGCTCGCGGCGCTGTTTGTCTTCGAACGTCTTAATCTCGCCGGTGCTCTGCAGCGTGATACCGATATCATCCAGGCCGTTCAGCAGATTGGTGCGCTTGGTGCCGTCGAGGCTGAAGGGTGTGACGGCACCGTCGGGCGCGGTGATGGTCTGGTTCTCGAGATCGACGGTGAACTCACCGCCGGCTGTGTTGCCCGTGCCGGCTTTGGCGGCCAGTTTGTCCACTTCTTCCTGCGGCAGCGTGATGCAGAGAATGCCGTTCTTGAAGGAGTTGCCATAGAAGATATCGGCAAAGCTTGGCGCAATGATGCATGTGAGGCCGAAGTCGGCGAGGCTCCAGGGCGCGTGCTCGCGGGACGACCCACAGCCGAAGTTGGCACCGGCGATCAGAATCTTGGCATGCCGGTACGGCTCTTTATTCAGGATGAAATCGCTACGCTCCGCGCCGTTCTCGTCGTAGCGCATGGCGTAGAAGGCCGACTTGCCGAGGCCCGTGCGCTTAATGGTTTTCAGGAAGCGCGCCGGGATGATCATGTCGGTATCGACATTCACCAAGGTCATCGGCGCCGCGACAGCCTTCAGGACTTTGAACTTTTCCATGGGTGCCTCGCTTAGATCTTACGAACGTCGGTCAAGCGACCGGTGATGGCCGCAGCCGCAGCCATGGCCGGGCTGACGAGGTGCGTGCGTCCGCCCACACCCTGACGGCCTTCGAAGTTGCGGTTGGAGGTGGACGCGGAGCGTTCACCTGGCTTCAAGAAGTCGGGGTTCATGGCCAGGCACATGGAACAGCCGGGCTCGCGCCACTCGGCGCCCGCTGCGCGGAACACTGCATCCAGGCCTTCCTCTTCCGCCTGATGTTTCACGAGGCCCGAACCGGGCACCACGAGCACACGCACACCTGAAGCAACCTTGCGGCCCTTCAGCACTTCTGCGGCGGCACGCATGTCTTCGATGCGGCCGTTGGTGCAGGAGCCGATGAACACCGTCTCCACTTTAATCTGATCCAAGGGCATGCCGGCCGTGAGGCCCATGTATTCCAGCGAGCGCTTGGCCGCTGTCTGCTTTGCAGGATCGGCGAAGCTCTTCGGGTCGGGCACGTTCGCTGTGATCGGCAGCACGTCCTCGGGGCTTGTACCCCAGGTCACATGCGGCACCAGATCGGCGGCGTTGATATTCACTTCTTTATCGAACACCGCATCCGGGTCGGACTTCAGTGTCTTCCAGAACGCTACGGCCTGTTCCCACTGCGCGGCCTTCGGCGCGTAAGGGCGGCCTTTCAGGTGTTCGAAGGTCTTCTCATCCGGCGCGATGAGGCCGGCGCGCGCACCGCCCTCGATCGACATATTGCAGACCGTCATGCGGCCTTCCATGGAGAGATCGGTGAAAGCTTCACCGGTGTACTCGATGACATGGCCCGTGCCGCCGTTGGTGCCGATCTTGCCGATCACAGCCAGCACCAAGTCTTTCGCTGTCACGCCGGCGGGCAGCTTGCCCTCCACGTGTACGCGCATGTTCTTGGACTTCTTCATGATCAACGTCTGGGTGGCGAGCGTATGCTCCACGTCCGAGGTGCCGATACCGAAGGCCAGCGCGCCAAAGGCGCCATGCGTCGAGGTGTGCGAATCACCGCAGACAATCGTTTTACCCGGCTGGGTCAAACCCTGCTCAGGCCCAACGATGTGCACGATGCCCTGGCGGATATCCGACATTGGGAAATAGCTGACGCCGAAATCGCGGCAGTTCTTCTCCAGCATTTCCAGCTGCAAGCGCCCTTCCGGGTCCTTGATGAACTCCAGACGGTCCGAGGTCGTGGGCACGTTATGGTCGGGAACGGCGAAAGTCTTCTCCGGCGCATGCACCTTGCGGCCCGCCGCGCGCAGACCTTCAAAGGCCTGCGGCGAGGTGACTTCATGAATGAGATGCAGGTCGATGTAGAGAATGGTGGAGCCGTCGGAGAGCGTGCGGACGGCGTGGCTGTTCCAGAGCTTGTCGTACAGAGTCGTCGGGGCCATGGCACCTATATCCTGGGAAGCGTGTGGGAGGCTGCGTAGCTTCCCCGCACTTCTCGCATCACGCAGCGTGGCCGGATGCCACGCCGCAATTTAACAAACGTACTTTAGGAGGCCTTGCGTGGGTCGCGGCTTATTCAGCAGCTTCACCTTCACCGCCCATGCCTTCTTCGGTGATGCGGGCGGCACGGCCGCGACGATCACGCAGATAATAGAGCTTCGCACGGCGCACGCGGCCTTTGCGCACCACTTCGACCTTGTCGATGATGGGGCCAAACACCGGGAACACGCGCTCGACACCTTCGCCGAAGGAGATTTTGCGCACGGTGAACGAAGAGTTCACGCCGGCGTTCTTGCGGGCGATGCACACGCCTTCGTAAGCCTGGGTGCGTTCGCGCTGGCCTTCCAAGACCTTCACATGCACGCGGAGCGTATCACCGGGCGAGAAATCCGGCAGCGTACGCTTGGCCTTCATTTCGGCCATGTAGTCGTTCTCGAGTTTCTGCAATGTATCCATGGTTGTCGTCCTTCTTCTGCATCTCTCAAAATAAAACTTATCTCAAAAATCTAACGGCTCTTCGTCCTCTCGTAGCGCGCCCACAAATCGGGGCGGCGCTCTTTCGTCGTCTCTTCCGCCTGGGCCTTGCGCCATGCCTTCACGTTGGCATGGTGGCCCGATCTCAAGACCTCGGGCACCTCGCGGCCGCGCCACACATCGGGGCGCGTATAGTGCGGGTACTCCAGAAGGCCCGTCTCGAAACTCTCGTCTTCCAGAGACTCCGTTTTACCAACGACGCCCGGAAGCAATCTCACAGTCGCATCCAGCAGCGCGATCGCTGCCGCCTCGCCGCCCGAGAGGATGAAATCGCCGAGACTGATCTCCTCGACCTCTTTCTCCTCCAGAAGGCGCTGATCCACACCTTCGTAGCGGCCGCAGAGCAACGTCACACCAGGACCTTTGGCCAGAGCCCGTACCCGCTCCTGATCCAGAACCTTCCCGCGCGGGGTCAGATAGATCAGCGGCGTGCCCGGTGGACGAGAGGCGGTGATGGCAGCTTCCAGAACATCCGCTCGCATCACCATACCGGCGCCACCCCCGAAGGGACTGTCATCGACGGTACGGTGTTTGTCGCTCGCGAACGTGCGGATATCCACCGTCTCCAAAGTCCACACTCCGTCTTGCAAGGCTTTGCCGGCGAGGGAGGCGCCCAAGGGTCCGGGGAACATGTCCGGAAACAAGGTCAGCGCCACGGCACGGAAAGGTTTCACACTCTCCATGTCAGTCCGTCCTCAAGCCCAAAGCTTCGCGGGCCTTCAGTGTCATTGCTTTCCTGCCTCGCCTCCTTCCTGTCCTTCTTTCCGGCGCTCCGCTTCATCGGCGGCTGCGTCGGTCTCGAATAATCCCGGCAGTGCATTCATCACCACCTTGCCGCCCTTCACATCTACCGCCGCGACGGCGGCTTCAGAGAACGGCACCAGCTCACTCGACCGTCCCGGCATATCCACCTCCAGGATGTCGCCGGCGCCGAAGTTATGGACCGCCGAGATAACCCCGAGGCTTTCGCCCGTCGCCAGAACCACCGCCAGGCCAACAAGATCGGCGTGGTAGTAGGTTCCGTCGCCGACCGCAGGTAACACCTTGCGATCGACATAAAGCTTCAAGCCCTTCAAGCCTTCCGCCGCCGTGCGGTCCGCAACACCTTTAAGGCGCGCGATCACGACACCCTGGGCCTGGCCGACGATTGTGACCGTGAAGGTCCGTCCGTCATCGGTTTCCACCGGCCCGTAAGCGGCGATGCCGTTGGGCTCTTCAGTGAAGCTCTTGATCCTGACCTCACCGCGCAATCCCTTGGCGCCGACAATGACACCGAGGCATATGCGAGACGAAGGTGAGCTCACTGAACTAAGCCTTTAGCCTTCCGCCGGCGCCGCTGCCGCTGCTTCAGCGGCCGCTTTGGCGGCTTCTTCAGCAACGCGCAGACGCTCTTGCGCCTTGGCGCGCGGCTTGTCCTGCTTGGTCTGCGTATGCACTTCCGGCGCGGTCGTGATGCCGACCTTCGACAGAAGACGCTGCACGCGATCCGTGGGCAGAGCGCCGGTGCCGATCCAATGCTTGATGCGCTCTTCCTTCAGGACGAGACGCTCTTTGTGATCATGCGGCACGCGCGGATTGTAGGTGCCCACCTTTTCGATGAAGCGGCCATCGCGCGGATAACGCGAGTCAGCAACCACGAGGCGGTAGTAAGGCTGGGCTTTGGCGCCCACGCGCGACAGTCTGATTTTAAGCGACATGCGAGTTCACTCTCCTTGTTAAATCTTGGTCTTCTAAATCTTCGTTCTCGTTAAACCGTATTCTCAAATTCCGAATTCAAATTCTAAGAACTATCTGCGCCCGAGAGGCGGGCCGCCAGGACGCGGCATGTTCATGCCGCCGCCCATCATTCCTCCGAGACCTCCGCCGCCACCGCCCATCATGCCGGCGAGCGCGCCGAGGCCGCCCATCTTCTTCATGCGCTTCATCATGGTTTCCATCTGCTGATGCTGTTTCAGCAGCTTGTTCACTTCAGCGACACTCGTGCCCGAGCCCGTGGCAATGCGCTGCTTGCGCGAAGCTTTGATGAGGTCGGGCAAGCGGCGCTCCTTCGGCGTCATGGACTGGATGATAGCTTCCAGGCGCTTGAAGGTCTTGGGATCGAGCTGGGAGTCCTTCACCTGCTTCAGCGCATTGCCGATGCCGGGGATCAGACCCAAAATTCCTTTCATGTCGCCCATGCGCTGGATCTGCTGCAATTGGGAGAGCATGTCGTTGAGGTCGAACTTGCCTTCCTGCATACGCGCGGCAAGCTTCTCGGCCTTCTCGTGATCGACATTGGCCACGGCCTTCTCGACCAAACCGACCACGTCGCCCATGCCGAGGATGCGGCCCGCGATGCGCGTGGGATGGAAGACTTCCAGTGCATCGACCTTTTCGCCCACACCCATGAGCTTGATGGGGCGCCCCGTGACGGCGCGCATGGACAAAGCAGCACCGCCGCGCGCATCGCCATCGACGCGCGTGAGCACGATGCCGGTGATGCCGACTTTCTCGTTGAAGGACTGCGCCGTGATGACCGCGTCCTGGCCGATCATGGCGTCGGTGACGAGCAGTGTTTCGTGCGGCTTCACGATTTCGCGCACGCTCGCCACTTCAGCCATCATGGCTTCGTCGATGGTGAGACGCCCGGCGGTGTCGAAGATCACCACATCGAACACGCCCGTGCGTGCGTCAGCGAGACCGCGCTTGGCGATGTCGAGCGGCTTCTGGCCGGCGACAATGGGCAGTGTCACCACGCCCACTTGCTTGCCGAGGATGGCGAGCTGCTCTTGTGCGGCGGGACGATATGTATCTAGCGAGACCATCAGCACGCGCTTCTTGCCTTTGACCTGCAGGCGGTGCGCGATCTTGGCGGTGGTGGTAGTTTTGCCCGAACCTTGCAGACCGACCATCAGCACAGCCACAGGTGCGGGTGCCGCGAGGTCGATGCCGGGTGCATCGAAATTGATGGCGCCTTCGGGATTGGTCGGATCACCGCCCAGCATTTCGACCAGTGCATCGTGCACGATCTTGATGACCATCTGGCCGGGCGTGACCGATTTGACGACGGCTTCGCCCTCGGCTTGAACGCTGACTTTGGCGATGAAGTCCTTCACCACCGGCAGCGCGACGTCGGCTTCCAACAACGCCACGCGCACTTCGCGCATAGCGGCAGCAATGTCCGACGGCGTGAGCGCGCCGCGGCGCGTCAGCTTATTCAGGACAGAACCAAGTTTGTCGGTCAGCGTATCGAACATCGCCCGCTTAAATCCTAAAGTCTCAAAATCCCGTTCGCCCAAACGGCAATCGCGCCCGTGCGCGTAATCGCGGACGGACGGACCCCCTTGGGAGCAAAAGCCCGGAACGGATGGGCTGCCCTCGACTCCTTGGAGCCGGAAAGCGCGGTTTATCTACGGGAGCACAGGGATCAAGTCAAGGTGAGGGCTGATAATATATAGCCGACTATGTATAAGGGGAAATTGGGAATGAAATGGGCCAAGAGAATAGCAGAAAATTAGGCGCTGTTTTCATATAACAATAGCCGGCTATGTATATGATTTTCGGGCAGTTCCCGGGCCGTCGATCTGCATTCCCGGTGAACAGCGGGACTCCTTCGCCTCTGGACGCGCAGGAATTTCGCGAAATATAGAGCTGGATCAAGCGACTAGCGTAAATTCAGAGGTACTCTATATAGGGGCTCCGACCCTGGACAGGGCCACCCCTCGCACCTATAACGCCCTCATGGACAAGAACCCGGCCTCGCAGGGCCTGCCTTTCCGCAAGATGCACGGTCTCGGCAACGACTTCGTCGTACTGGACACGCGGACGCACGCCCTGATGCTGACGCCCAAGTCCGCCCGGGCCATCGCCGACCGGCGCACGGGTGTGGGCTGCGACCAGATCATGATCATCGAGCCGGCTCGGAACGGCGGCGACGCCTATCTCGCCATCCGCAATTCCGACGGCGGCGTGGTGGAGAGCTGCGGCAACGGCAGCCGCTGCGTCGCCGATGTGCTGCTGAAGGAAACCGGCAAGGACAAACTCACCCTGGAGACTCTGGCCGGACCGATCATTGCCAGCCGCGCGCCTGGTGGACTCATTTCCATCGACATGGGCCCAGCGCGCGAGGCCTGGAATGAAATTCCTCTGGCCGAGGCCGCCGACACCTTGCACCTGAAAATCGGTGAAGGCCCGCTGCAAGATCCCGTCGGCGTGAACGTCGGCAATCCGCATGCGGTCTTCTTCGTGCCAGACGCGGAGGCGATCAATCTGACGGCGGTAGGCCCCAAGATCGAGCACCATCCCCTCTTCCCGCAGCGGACCAATGTGGAAGCAGTGCAGGTGGTGGACCGAACACACCTGAGAATGCGCGTGTGGGAACGCGGCGCGGGCATCACGCTGGCGTGCGGTACTGGCGCTTGCGCCACGCTGGTGGCGGCCGTGCGGCGCGGGCTCACCGAACGCAAGGCCATCGTGACAGTCGATGGCGGCGACCTTGAGATCGAATGGCGCGCGGACGGCCGGGTCATCATGACCGGCCCCGTGGCGGAGACCTTCGTGGGTACCATCGACCGGAGCCTGCTCGCGTGAGCGTGTTGAAACCTTCGGACCCTAAATTTTCAGAAGTGGCTCCGCGCGTTGTCAGCCTCGGCTGCCGTCTGAACACTTACGAGTCCGAAGTCATGCGCGCACATGCGCGTGACACTGGCCTGTCCAATGCCATCATCGTCAACACCTGCGCGGTGACTAAGGAAGCGGAGCGCCAGGGTTTGCAAACCCTGCGCCGTCTGCGCCGCGAGAACCCGGACGCCCACATTGTCGCCACCGGCTGCGCCGTGCAACTCGACCCATCGCGTTACGCCGACATGCCTGAAGTGAACCGCGTGCTCGGCAACGAGCACAAGATGAAGCGCGAAAGCTTCCTGCCCGAACTGACTGCGCCGGACTTCAACACACCCGTGCTTGTCACCGACATCATGGAGGTGCGCGAGACGGCCGAGCATCTCGTCGAAGGCTTCGACGGACGCGCGCGTGCATTCGTGCAAGTCCAGCAGGGCTGTGACCACCGCTGCACCTTTTGCATTATTCCCTTCGCGCGCGGCAATAACCGCAGCGTGCCCATGGGCCGCATCACGCAGGAAGTGCGCGGACTGGTGGAAGCGGGTTACCGCGAGATCGTCATCACCGGTGTCGACATCACCGGCTACGGCGGCGACCTGCCGGGCAACCCGAGTCTGGGACAGATGGTACGCCGTCTGCTGATGGCCGTGCCGGAGCTGCCGCGCCTGAGGCTTTCATCCCTCGATCCCGCCGAAGTCGATGACGATCTTTTCGCCCTCATGGCCGATGAGCCGCGCCTCATGCCGCACTTTCATATCTCGGCCCAGGCCGGCGACGACATGATCCTGAAGCGCATGAAGCGCCGCCATACGCGGGCCGACGTCATTTCTTTTTGCGACCGCGTGCGCTCGTTGCGCCCCGACGCGGTGTTCGGCGCCGATTTTATCGCGGGTTTTCCGACCGAAACCGAGGAGATGTTCCAGGGCACGCTGGACCTGGTGGATGATGCCGGCCTTACCTTCCTGCATGTCTTCCCCTACTCCATCCGCCCCGGCACGCCGGCGGCAAAGATGCCCCAAGTCAATGGCCGCACGGTCAAAGCGCGCGCCGCCAGCTTGCGCGCGAAAGGGCACACCGCCCTTGCCGCGCATCTGCAGCATTACATCGGCCAGACCTTGGATGTTCTGGTGGAGCAGCCGCAAGACGGCCGCATCCCACACTATGCGTCGGTGAAACTGGCGGGCGTGGCAACGCCGGGCACCATCGTGCGCGCGCGTATTGTCGGCGCTCAAGCCGAAAACCTTTACGCTGAAGCCATCGCATAAATGTTCGGTAGAGATGAACCCCCTGAGCCGCCCAAAAGCGGTTGGCTTTCACGCCTTGTCTCTGGTCTCAGCAAATCGTCGAGCAAGCTGGTCACAGGCATCTCGGACATCTTCACCAAAAGCAAGCTGGACGACGCGGCGCTGACCGATCTTGAAGACCTGTTGCTCTCGGCGGACCTGGGCACGGCCACTGCGTCGAAGCTCACATCGGAACTCGCCAAGACGCGCTTCGGCAAGGACATCTCGCCCGAAGAAGTACGAACGGCCTTCGCGGCGGACATCACCAAAATTCTAGAGCCGGTGGCACGGCCCCTCAGCGTCGACCCCGCCAAGAAGCCCTTCGTCATTCTTATGACCGGCGTGAACGGCGCGGGCAAGACCACCACCATCGGCAAGCTGGCGCACCAATTCCGCCGCGAGGGTTTGAAAGTCTCGCTGGCCGCGGGCGATACGTTCCGCGCTGCCGCCGTCGAGCAGCTCAAGGTCTGGGGTCAGCGCACCAACTCACCCGTCATCGCGCGCGAGACCGGTGCGGATGCTGCTGGACTCGCGTTTGAAGCACTTATCGAGGCGCGCCAGCGCGGCGATGATGTGCTGCTGGTGGATACCGCCGGCCGCCTGCAAAACAAAGACACGCTGATGGCCGAATTGCAGAAGATCGTGCGCGCCATCAACAAGGTCGACCCCAGCGCACCGCACGCGACGTTGTTGGTGTTGGATGCCACTGTCGGGCAGAACGCACATCAACAAGTGGACGTGTTCAAAAGCATCGTCGGGGTGACGGGGCTGGTGATGACCAAGCTGGACGGCACGGCCAAGGGCGGCGTGGTGGTGGCGCTGGCCGAGAAGTTCAAACTGCCGGTGCACTATGTGGGTGTGGGCGAAGGGGCGGACGACCTCAGGCCTTTCACATCCCACAGCTTCGCCCGAAGCCTGATGGGACTCTCGCCCGAAGGCTAGAGCTTGAGACCGTCCAGCCAGTCGTTGAAGCAGCGTTTACCTTGCTGCTCTAAGGCTGGGCCGTACCGGCGGGTGTCGTCGCGCAGGCGCGCGACGTTGGTGCCTTGCGTGGCCGCGATCTCCAGCGCGTGGCCGACGAACCATTTCTCGAGATCACGCGTGCGCACTTCGGGATGGCATTGGAAGGCCAGCGTGCTTTTGCCCCAGGCGAAAGCCTGATGCAGGCAGATATCCGTACCAGCCAGAAGCTTCGCGTCCTTCGGCAGATCGAAAGTGTCGCCATGCCAGTGCAGCATAAAAGTATGCTCGGCGGCGAGATGGCGCACGGGCGATTCGAGTCCAGCGGTGGAGAGCAGCAGCGGACCCCAACCCAATTCCTTCTCGCGGCCGGGATAAACGCGGGCCCCCAGAGCGCGGGCAATCAATTGCGCGCCGAGGCAAATGCCGAGCGTGGGCTTGTCGGCGGCCAGGCGCTTGGTGATCGCCGCCAACTCATCCTTCAGGAAGGGATAAAGATGATCCTCATAGGCGCCGATGGGCCCCCCGAGGATGACGAGCATATCGGGCTTCAAGGCATCGAAGGTCTTCCAGTCAGCGACCGGCGCTTCGACGTACGTTACTTTCCAGCCGCGGTCCGTAAAAATCTCTTCAAGAATTCCCAGGTCTTCAAACGCGACATGCCGGATGGCTGTAACTGTCGCCATCAAGCCACTTCTTCGACGTTGCCGTGACAGTGTTTGAATTTCTTACCGGACCCACAGGGACACGCCTCGTTACGCGACACCCGGCCCCAAGTCGCGGGGTCGTTGGGATTGCGCTCTTCCGCCGCCACACGCGGCATCATCTGCTGGCGCGCAGCCTCGGATGCGCCGATCTGCGGACGCGGCGTTTCATGGATCGCACGTGCGCCGGCAGGCACCTGCGGCTGCAGGTCTTCCGGCGGCGGCTCGTTACGCAGTTCCACACGCGAGAGGAAAATTGTGACGCGTTCGCGCAAGGACGACATCAGGTCGTTGAACATGACGAAGGCTTCGCGCTGATACTCCAGCAGCGGCTGCTTCTGACCGTAGGCGCGCAAGTTGACACCGTGGCGCAGCATATCGAGCTGAGCCAGATGATCGCGCCAACCCTGGTCGATCATCTGCAGCACGATGCTTTTTTCCACCTGCCGCATGATGTGCGGGCTGATGTTGCCTTCCTTCTCGCTCATCTTGGCGTCGGAGGCTTTCTGGATGCGCTCGCGGATTTCCTCGTCGGCGATGCCTTCTTCTTCGGCCCAATCCTTCAGCGGCAGATCAAGCGACAGGATGCGCAAGGTCTCTTCATGCAGACCAGCGATATCCCACTGCTCGTGCATGGCACGTTCCGGGATGAAGCGGGCGACGAGGTCGGTGATGGTGAGATGGCGCATGTCGGTGACCATTTCCGACAGGTCTTCGCTGCTCATCATCTCGCGGCGCTGATCGAAGATCACACGGCGCTGATCGTTCATCACATCGTCGAACTGCAAGAGGTTCTTACGGATATCGAAGTTGCGCGCTTCCACCTTCTGCTGGGCCTTCTCGATGGCCTTGTTGATCCAGGGATGGATGATGGCTTCGCCCTGTTCCAGGCCCAGGCGCTGCAGCATGGTGTCCATGCGCTCGGAGCCGAAGATGCGCATCAGATCGTCTTGCAGCGACAGAAAGAACTTGGAGCCTCCTGGATCGCCCTGGCGGCCCGAACGGCCGCGCAGCTGGTTGTCGATACGCCGGCTTTCGTGGCGTTCCGTGCCGATGACGTAAAGGCCGCCGGCCCGAAGCGCGACCTGCTTCTTCTCCTCAACATCGGCGCGGATGGCGTCTTTCTCCTCGTCCGTGAGCGAGATGCCCTTTTCCTTCTCGTCGGCGGCAATGCGCGCATCGGCGTTGCCGCCGAGCTGAATGTCGGTGCCGCGGCCGGCCATGTTGGTGGCGATGGTCACCGCAGCGGGCACACCGGCCTGAGCGATGATGAAGGCTTCCTGCTCGTGGTATTTCGCGTTCAGGACCTTGATGTCGATGTTCTTGTTGGTCTTGCGCAGGAGCGCGGCCAGCATTTCCGATTTCTCGATGGACACCGTGCCGACAAGCACGGGCTGCTGACGCTCGTAACATTCCTCGATGAGCTTGATGATGGAGACGTATTTCTCGTCCGCCGAACGATACACTTCATCGTGCGCGTCGATGCGCGCGCGCGGAAGGTTGGGCGGCACGTCGACCACTTCCAGGCCGTAGATGGTGCCGAACTCTTCCTCTTCCGTCATGGCCGTGCCGGTCATGCCGGAGAGCTTCGGATACATGCGGAAGTAGTTCTGATAGGTGATGGTGGCCAGCGTCTGGTTTTCGTTCTGGACCGGAACACCTTCTTTCGCCTCGATGGCCTGGTGCAGGCCTTCCGAGAGGCGGCGGCCTTCCATGATGCGGCCGGTGAATTCGTCGATAAGGTGGACGCGACCCTCTTTCACGAGATAGTCCACGTCGCGTTTGTACATGTGGTGCGCGCGCAGGGCCTGGTTCAGGTGATGGACCAACGCGATGTTGTGCAGGTCGTAGAGTGCGCCTTCGGTCAGAATGCCGCGATCCTTCAAGACCTGCTCGGCGTGTTCGGTGCCGGAATCGGTGAAGGTGATGGAGCGCTGCTTCTCGTCTTTCTCGAAGTCCTCGGTTTTCAGGGCCGGAATGACCTTGTCGACTTTGTCGTAGAGGTCGGTGCGGTCCTGCGAGGGACCGGAGATAATGAGCGGCGTGCGCGCTTCATCGATGAGGATCGAGTCCACTTCATCGACGATGGCGTAGTTGAAGCTACGATGGGACATTTCTTCCATCGCGTACTTCATGTTGTCGCGCAGGTAGTCGAAGCCCATCTCGCTGTTGGTGCCGTAGGTGATGTCGGAGTTGTAGGCTTCGCGGCGCTGGCTATCGGTAAGGTCGTGCTGAATGCAGCCGACCGTGAGACCAAGGAAGCGATAAACCTGACCCATCCAACCCGCGTCGCGGGCGGCGAGGTAATCGTTGACGGTGACCACGTGCACGCCCTTGCCGGAGAGCGCGTTGAGATAGACCGGCAGAGTGCCGACCAGCGTCTTGCCTTCACCGGTGCCCATTTCCGCGATCATGCCCTTGTGCAGGACCATGCCGCCCATGAGCTGGGTGTCGAAATGGCGCTGCTTCAGGGTACGCTTGGCGGCTTCGCGAACGGTGGCGAAGGCATCCACCAGAATGTCGTTCAGCGTTTCACCGGCTTCCAAGCGGCCCTTGAGCCAGGCTGTACGCGCCTTGACCCCTTCGTCATCCAGGGCGGCGACCTCGGCTTCCTTGGCGTTGATAGCCTCGACCGTGGGACGCAGGGATTTGATAAGACGGTCGTTACGCGACCCGAAAAGGCGTTTGGCGAGAGCGCCGAGCATTGAAACCTCTAGAAACCGGGAAGAAGGGCGGTCGAACCCGCCCAAATGCGGAACGGACAGACGTATTGGCGAAACAGATAGAAGCTGGGTGCCCCGAAGTCAACGACGCGCCCTTGGGATTCGGCGGATTTCCTTGATATTTTCGGGCGTTATGCGGAGAAAATTTTCCCTAGGGGAGCACGTGTTGCTGCCCCGGCACGCGGCCTTCAGCACCTCTTCAGCGCCCCCGGGTGTACCCCTGGCGGGCGCTTGTTCCCGCCTTCGGCTTATGTCATTGAAGCGCGGCCTTTTTTGCCATTCGTTTCAGACATGAGGGTGCCCCGCCATGGGTCACGGAATTTCACCCCTCGCACCGACCACTGTCCCCACCCTTCCACCTTTAAGGGGAGTGCGCCTGGCAACCCATGCCTGTGGCATTCGTTACGAGGGGCGCACGGACTTGCTGGTGGCCGAGCTGACGCCCAACACAGCCGTGGGCGGCGTGCTGACCAAGTCGCTGACGGCCTCGGCCCCAGTGGATATGTGCAGAGCCAACCTGAAGGGCGGCAAAGCGCGGCTTTTGGTGGTGAACGCCGGCAACTCCAATGCCTTCACCGGGCAAAAGGGCATCTCCACGGTGGAAGCCACGGTGAGCGCCGGCGCGCGCGTTTTCGGCTGCAAGCGGAATGAAGTGTTCATTTCCTCCACGGGCACCATTGGCGTGCCGCTGCCGGCGGAGAAAATCACCAATGCTTTCCCCGCCGTGTTCAGCGCTTTGAAGGAAGATGGTTGGGCCGAAGCCGCCAAGGCCATCATGACCACCGACACCTTCCCCAAGGCGGCCACGCGTGTGGCCACCATCGACGGCATGCCGGTGACCATCAACGGCATCTGCAAGGGATCGGGCATGATCGCCCCTGATATGGCGACGATGCTGGCTTATGTGTTCACCGACGCCGCCCTTGAGCCCGCAGCGGTGCAGACCCTGATCACCGCCGGTGCCAACAAGAGCTTCAACTGCGTAACCGTGGACGGCGATACCTCCACCTCCGACACGCTGCTGATGTTCGCCACTGGCCAGGCCAAGCACCGCTACGTCTCAAGCGCCGTGGACCCGCGCCTGACGGAATTCCGCGCGAAGCTCGATGACCTTCTCATCGATCTCGCCAAGCAGGTGGCGCGCGACGGTGAAGGCGCGACGAAATTCATCGAGATCAAAGTGACGGGTGCTGACGGCGACGCAGCCGCACGGCGCATCGCCATGTCCATCGCCAATTCGCCCCTGGTAAAAACCGCTGTCGCCGGCGAGGACGCCAACTGGGGCCGCATCGTGATGGCCGTGGGCAAGGCCGGCGAGAAGGCGAGCCGCGACCGGTTGGCCATTACCATCGGCGGCGTACTGGTGGCGCGCAACGGCGAAGCCGTGGAAGGTTACAACGAAGCGCCGGTGACCGCACACATGAAGGGCCGCGAGATCGTGATCGAAGTGGATGTGGGCATTAGCCGTGGATCGGCCACGGTGTGGACCTGCGACCTGACGCACGGATACATCGATATCAATGGCTCCTACCGGACCTGACACCGAAGGCGTTGCTGGCGACGAGGATGGCTGTTTCTCGGCCGACATCCCGCCGCCGCGTGTTGGCTTGCCGGTTGTGACCGTGGTGGCCGTGGCGCTGCTGGATGCGGATGCGCGCATCCTTCTCGCGCAACGCCCGGCGCACAAGCATCTGGGCGGCCTGTGGGAATTCCCTGGGGGCAAGGTAGAGCCCGGCGAAACCCCCGAGGCCGCACTCGTGCGCGAACTGCACGAGGAACTGGGCGTGGACATCCGCGCGAGCTGCCTCGCGCCGCTGAGTTTTGTGTCGCATTCCTATGAGAAATTCCATTTGCTGATGCCGCTTTATGTGTGCCGGCAATGGAGGGGCCGTGTGACGGCCAAGGAAGGCCAGCAGCTGGCTTGGGTACGGGCAGAGCGTTTAAGGGACTATGCCATGCCGCCGGCGGATGAGCCGTTGATTCCGGTCTTGCAGGACTGGCTTTAGACCGGACACACTGCGGGATATGACCGACGCCCCCACAGCCTGCCTCATCATCATCGGCGACGAGATCCTGTCGGGCCGCACGCAGGATGCGAACCTGAAGTTCTTCGGCGAGCGCCTGGCGGCCATGGGCATCCGCCTGAAAGAAGCGCGCGTCATCCCCGACGTGGCGGACGTCATCGTCGAGACGCTGAACACCGTCCGCGCGCTTTATACATATGTCTTCACGACCGGCGGCATCGGGCCCACGCACGACGACATCACAACCATGTGCGTCGCCCGCGCCTTTGGCCGCACCGTCATCAAACACCCCGAGGCCGTGCGTCGGCTGGTGGCATTCTACGGCCACATGCCCAACGAAGCACGCCTGCGCATGGCCGAAGTGCCCGATGGGCCGGGCGTGGATTTGATCGACAATCGTGTGAGTGCCGCGCCGGGCTATCGCATCGGCAACGTCTTTGTGATGGCGGGTGTGCCGAGTATCGCAGCTGTGATGTTCGATGCAGCGGCGCCGATGTTGCAACGGGGTGATCCGGTGTTCTCCAACCACGTCGAGGCCGACGTGAAGGAAGGCGACATGGCCGCCGAGCTGACCGACATTCAGGCACGCTATCCGCACGTGAGCATCGGCAGCTATCCCTCTATGCGGGGTGGAAAGTACTGCACCAGCATCGTCGCGCGCGCGACGGACAAGAGCGCGATCGAGAAAGCCTTAAGTGAAGTGGCCACGCTGATGAAGAAGCTTGGCGGCGTGCCGGAGATGGGGAGCTTAAGCTGATTTCGGAGGAAGGTCCGCCTCGCCCTGCAAATTCTTGTCACCGCTTTTGTCGCCGGTGAATCCACACGCTACCAAGATCTCGCGCATGTGCATCGGCACGGGGGCCCGCACGCGAATAGGTTCACGCTTCTTGTGCAGCGGTAGGGCAACGCCGCGGGCGTGCAACATCAGAGTTTCGCTCCGATCCTTCGCGCCATAGACGCGGTCGCCGACGATGGGGCAGCCCAGCTCGGCGCAGTGCACGCGGATCTGGTGCGTGCGGCCCGTGTGTGGGTGTAGCTCCAACCAGGCGCGTTTTCCGTGCGGCGTGTCGGTTATACCGCGCACTTTGTAGTCGGTGATGGCTTCCTGGCCTTGGGGATCGACTTTCATCTTCCAACCAGGGCCGTCGTCGACTTTGCTCATGGCGGCTTTGACGCGGCCCTCCTCGGACTTAGGCACGCCCTCGACGATGGCCCAGTAGGTCTTGCGCACGCTGCCGTTCGCGAACATCTCGCCCAGATCGCGCAAAGCTTTGGTGTGGCGGCCGAGCACGAGGCAGCCGGAGGTGTCGCGGTCGAGGCGGTGGGCCAGCGACGGCGGGCGCGGCAAACCAAAGGTGATATGCACGAAGGATTGCTCGAGATTGGGCCCGCCACCGAAGCCCGCATGGACGGGCATGCCAGAGGGCTTGTCGATAACGAGCACGAGGCCGTCGCGGTAAAGCACGCGAGCCAGGATCTCTTCAGCCGTGAGGCCGGCAGCGGCGGGGTTAGGCATGGGCCCGTGGTGCCTCATCTTGCGCATAAGATCAAGTTAGACGCTGTGGAGCCGGCTCTTTAAACTTGCAGGTGACGCGGGTTTTACCGGAGATCACAGTGCAACGCCTGGACGAGTCCCTCCGCCGCCAGCTTCTTCTTCATGATGCGGCCTATGTGGGCAAACCTTTTCCGCTGAAGGGCGATATCGCGGTCGCCATACAGGCCAATGTGCGCCACCTGGCCTTGCTTCTGCTCAACACCGAGATTGCGGACCGCGCCAGCCGCGCGGCGGCCTTCTGCGGCGCGTTGATCGAGGCCGTTCGCGAGACTCATATAAAGGAACAGGTGGCTTGCGCGCGCGGATGTTTCCATTGCTGCACGACTTATGTGAGCACATCGTTGCCGGAAGTCTTCAACCTCGCGCGCGCCGTGCGGGGCAAGGTGGGAACCGAGGCGCGCATTCACGACGCGGCGGCGCGCGCACGGGCCATGCCGCAGCTTCAGCGCGAAGTCACACGCGTCATCTGCCCCATCTTGGAAGAGCAAGCCTGCTCGGAATATGCCGCGCGCCCCGTCGTGTGCCGGGCGGTGCTATCCACGTCGCTCGAAAGCTGCTTGCGGATTTTTCAGCAAGGAGGCCGGGAACCATTCCCCTCGCCCGCCAGCCTCGGCGGTTTGCGGTCTTATGTCGTGATGATCTTGCGGGCAGCGTTGCGGCTCGCTGAGCTTCCGCACCAGAACTTCGAGCTGACGCACGCGCTCACCATCGCCCTCACCGTGCCCGACAGCGAGGCACGCTGGCTGGCGGGCGAGAATATTTTCGCGGGCGTGGCCATGGACCAGATGGAACTGCAGGACTCGCCCATCAATAAAATAGTCGAAGGACTAGCCGGCGCCGTACGGCCGACCATTTAGCTGTCGGCGTTGCTCTCGGCGCGTAGCCCCATTAGGGTGGCCCAGCGTTTCCTGACACAGTGCCCGCTTGGCGGAATTGGTAGACGCAACGGACTTAAAATCCGTAGCTGCTTCATCGCGGCGTCCCGGTTCAAGTCCGGGAGCGGGCACCAATATCGGACAATTTTCGACGCACACCGGGAAAATGATATGCCTGAGAATGATTGGAAGACAGACGACGCTGGAAATCTCATCGCCACTGCGTTGAAAGAATATGAAACGGCGGCTCTGGCCGACAAGCTGGTTCTCGTGCGCCTGGTGGACGAAAAGGGGCAGGTGATGCAGTTTGCGATGACCCCTAACTATGCGAGAGAACTGGCCAACGATCTTGAAGAAGCGGCGGGCGCGCTGGAGGGTTAACCCCTCCGCACCATATCGGGCGCCTGTCCTCATTCGCAATCAATGTTAGTCTCGCGCCGGGGTTAGGCTTTGGGGGACGAGATGCAGCCGTTTCTGGGCGTGCTGGGCGGAATGGGGCCGCTGGCCACCGCCGATTTCTTACGCAAGCTGGTGCGCGGGACGCACGCGCACACCGATCAGGAACACATTCCTGTTGTGCTGTACGGCGACTGCACGACGCCGGACCGCACCGCGAGCATCGTGGCCGGCGGGCCTGGTGCGCTACATCCCCTTCTCCGTCATGGCCGGGTTTCTGGCGTCCACCGGATGGTTGATGACCAGCGGCGCGCTGAACATCATCGCAGGCACGCCCTTGACGCTGGAAGGGCTCGCGCGTTTTCAAGCCGATCCCATGCGCCCGGAGATCGCGGCGGGTGTTATCATCGCGCTGGTTCTTTTTATGGCTGCACGTGTGCCGCAGGCGGTGTTGATTCCCGTGGTGATGGGCGTGGCCACACTCACCATCACGCTCTTTCTGCAAAGCGGGCTTTGCAGGGGCGCCCATTGCACGCCGGAGGCCTGGCTATTCGCCGATATCGGCAAGGGCCAATGGCGCGCACCGTGGGATATCACGCTGAGCACCGCCGATCTCATGACATTGTTCGAGAGCCTTCCCAGCATGCTGGTGGTGGCCTTTGTGGGCGTGCTGACCGTGCTGCTGTCGGTGGCGAGCCTTGAGCTGACCTATCGGCGCGAGTTCGATCTCAACCGCATCACGCGCCTGCACGCCCTTGTGGCAGGCGTGGCCGCTTTGAGTGGTGGTTTTGCGGGCGTGATCTCCATCGGGCGCACATCCATCAACCGCTCGACCGGCGGCGGTGCGCTCGCCAATACCGTATCGGCGGCGCTGTGCTTGGCCACGCTGCTGGGCGCGGGTCCCCTTATCGCCCATGTGCCGCGCGCGGCTCTCGGCGGATTGGTGCTGTTTCTGGGGCTTGGCATGCTCAAACAGTGGTTATGGGACCAGCGGCGCACTATGAGCGCCCTGGAGCTGGGCCAGATCCTGCTCATTCTCGCGCTGGTCGCCAACTTCGGATTCATGGTGGGCTTCTCCGCCGGCCTCATGATCTCGTGCATTGTGTTTGTCGTAACCTATAGCCGCCTGCCGCTGACAAATCTTGCCACCAACCTTTCGCTTGTCACGAGCGCCGTGGCGCGGCCCAAGCAGGACATGGAATGCTTGCGAGCGCACGGCGCAAAAACGCTGCTGTATCGCATGGGCGGTTATGTGTTTTTCGGCTCGGCCAGCAAGATCGAAAGTGTTTTCCGCGACATGGATACAGCGGTAGAGGCCGTGATCCTGGATTTTTCCAAAGTGAGCGGCTTCGACAGTTCGGCCATCGGCGTTTTCCAGCGCATCTTGCGGCGCTATCACGGCCACGCCGTGCGATTCCATTTCGTGCATGGCGAAGACAACACCGAGGGCGTTTACGCCATTTCACCAAACAAACAGAGTGAGCAGATCGTTTTTCACGCCTCGCTCGATCACGCGCTGGAGATGGCGGAAGAGGACATGCTGGGCCGTTGGGCCAGCTTGCGGGATGCGACCTCCTCTCTCGCTTTTTTGGGAGACACGACACAACAGGTGGCTTTCCTCGCCTATTGCGACCAGCAGAACATCGCCCGCGGAGCACTTCTGTGCGCGGAGCACGACCTATCCGACGAGATATTCTTCATTGCCAGCGGCAGCCTGGAGGTGGTGAAAGCAGCCGCGACCGGCACAGTGCGCCTGGCCAAGCTGCATGCCGGCGCCATGGTGGGCGAACTCGCGTTTTACACGGGCGAGGCCCGCACAGCCGCCATTGCAGCCGCAACTGAGGCTACGGTTTACATTTTAAGCCGCGACAGCTTGGCGAAGATGCGCACCGAAGACCCTGCCCTTGCGCATGCGTTCGATCACATGGTGATCCGCAAGATTTCCCGGGCACTTTCGCAGACCAATAAACTGGTTGCGCTTTATCGCTAACTTCGGCGTGCGTTGCGGAATGTTTTACCGCAACGTCCAGCCGTTCTTAAAGACAGGCGTATAAGCGACCCTGGAGCGCAGCAGGGGAGTTTTGGTGTTTGGCAGATTGAGCTGTTCGACAAGATTGGTGTAGAGGCTATCGACAAGAACAAGTTTGTCGGCGCACTCCAACATCGTGAGCCAATCGAACGGATTGTCGGTTTTTTCTATGGCCCTGCCGAACGGCGGCGGAGCAATCAGGCGGGCCTCTGCCATACACCGGCGTAAAGGTCCCACTTGCCCGGCGTGCTTTTCAGATCGGCCAGCGTGGCACACGCGCCGAAGTGGTGAGAGAAAAATGCTTCCTCTACTGGCGTGAAACCGGCGCAAAGCGCGTGGATCTGCGCGAGGGAATAGACGCGATGGGCGTTGAAGGCGACGGCAGGCCCGGCAGAGTTAACAGTGGTCGAGAAGATAATGTGGCCACCGGGACGCAGCACGCGCCGCCACTCGGCGAAAGCCTTGCGGTCGCCGTCGAGGTCGAGTTCCTCGCCGTAACGCCCCAGGCCAAAGTGCTCGATGGCGTTAAGCGACACTACGGCGTCAAAGGAGGAATCCGGCAGCGGCAGTTTCTTGCTGTCGGCACTGAGCAGTTCTTCGTTGGTGCATTTGAAGGCGCGCGGACGGACATCGACGGTGGTGATCCTCTGGCGCGCGCTTAAGCCGGCGATAAACAGGCGGTTCGAGCCAATATCAAGCATGCGCGCGCCGGGCGCCACGCGCCGATCGATGGCAGCGGCAGCGAAGCCGGTTTCGAAGTTGCGGTAATCTTCCGGGTGCGCACCCTTCTGGTCGATGCAGTCCTCGAACACCAGCACATCGGGACCGAAGTGTTGCTTCGCACCCTCGAGCTGGCGCTGAAATTCCGCCGTGAGGATTTTCGCGTTCACTTCACGGCTTCCAGATTGAGGCTCATCAGCATACCGTCGGTTTTATCCATGTGCGGCAGATAGGCCTGCGAATAGTCGTCGATATGTGAATGTTCGGTCGTGCGCCAGTTCCAGTCGCGCACCTCGTTGAATCCGGCGGTTTTGAGCTCAGTCGTCAACAAGTCGCGATTGAAAATCATACGGTGAAAGTCGTTGAGATCGCGCTGCCCGCCACACACAAGGCCTATAATGCCCGAGAAGGGATTGCTGAGGCCGAATTTTTGATAGGCCCGCACACAGGCCTCGAAATCAGGCACAGAAAGCCGCAACACACCCCCCGGCTTCAGCACGCGATGCCATTCCACAAGGGCGTCGTGATAGTGCCAGCGGTCAAAATGCTCCAGCACATGGGAGGCATAGATGAGTTCGACGGTGTCGTTGTCGATGAAAGACAAATCTTCGCCGGAGGAAACCGCATCGACATGAGGAGCCGGCTGGATGTCGACGTGAAAAAATCCCGGGATATAGATGCGTCCGCATCCCAGGTGAATCTTTCTTGGGTTCTTCGCTTTTGACATGTTCAGCTCTTATGACGAAGTGAGGCAGGCGAGCGTCGCCTTGAGCGTAGTTTCCGCCACATCCAGGCGAATGGAGAAGTCATCGTAGGCGGGCCCGCGCGATTCTCCCTGCGAAGGCGCAGATATCTCGCCGACGATGGTCCCCAGTGTCTGCCCCAAGGCCATGCCCGCCAGGGTACTATTATAGAGATAAATTTTCCTCATGCCCTCGAACTGCAGCACGGCGCAGTCGCTGGGCGCCAGCATGGAGATTGAGAGGCCCGCGCTGAGAGGTCCAGCGAGCGCTTCGCAGTTGACGATGAGTTTCATCTGTTCGACCGCGGAATGATCCGCCAGGTTAACGCTGCGAAATCCCTGTTGGGCAAAAATCTTGAACACCTCCTCCTCATTCAAGAGCCGCCGGTGAACAGCCTGGCCGCGGGGAAGGTAAATGCGCTCGCGCTTGCCCCAACTCATCTTGGGCAAATTGGCCATGATCCGGGCACGCAACATATGCATGGGTTCAGGCCAGAAGGCCGGGGCGCCGTCCTGGCGCCAGTAGACGGGCTCGCTCGCAAACCACAACCGCTTGCAGGACAATGGCCGGCTGGAGGGAATGCGTCTGATGCGGCTTTTGGCGATACCGGCGAGTTCCATGAAATCCGCATAGCGCTGCGGCACATAGTCATAAAGAAGGATGGGCTTATCGCGCAGCTCTGCGAACATCTCAAAGAGCGGAAGACGCAGCATATATTCATTTAGAAAGTGGCCAAAATTTGGGTTTCCGCCGAGAAGGATGGCCTCCTCGTCTATGGAAAACACATCGGCCGGCAAGGCAAGGTCTATGCTGCCATCACCGCCAGTGAAGGCAGCAGCCAGAGCTTGCTCAACCGAGTCCGTGGTGAACTGTTGCAGGCTCTGTGCGAAGCCGACCTTGTTCAGAAAGCGCTCTGTCGGGACGTGTCCGTCGGGGGACATCAGGATCGGATACCCCGGCATGACAAAAGCATTATCCAAGTATCCGACACAGACGGCGGGCCGCCAGACCGGCATGAAGTTGCCGGCCGGGTTATAGAACGTATCCGTAAAGGCGTACGTCACCCTGCCGGCCCGGCAGAGCTCATAGATTTTCGTTGCGCTGTTGGCGCACCATGCGTCCGTCGGCACAAACGTAATTCTGCGCGTTATGCGCGCGGACGCCGGCTCGGACGCAAGCATGGAATCCCCCTGGATGACCCCGCAGCGTGAGGGCTTTTAACCCACCACGAGGGCCTGTCTAAGCATGGCCCGCCGCGCAGCGTCAATGAGTTCCACGCCAGAAGAGACCATCGCCGTTTGAAAAACGGCGCTGGCGAAGCAACGAGGCGCTCTACTGAACGCGACGCGTTGTCGTGGTGCTGGAAGAATCGGGCGTAATAGTGCGCTCGATGGTGGTTGTACTGCTGCTCGAGTGGCCGCCGCGATGGCCGACAAAGCCACCGAAATAAAGGAAACCGAAGACGAGCACGCACAGCCCGCCGACGATGAAATAGAGTCCGCCATTGCCGTCATTCATAGCCACGCTCCCTTGTCTTGCCTGCGCTCTGCAAAGACAAACGCCGCAGCTTTAAAATGGTTCTGGGCCTCGCGCCGTCGGCTTCGCGTTTAACGCAAGGCGGCGGCGATATTCCCGCCATCGACGGTAAGCACCGCGCCGGTAGTCTTGTCGGCGAGCGCCAGGCTGACAAAAGACTGCGCCACATCTTCCGCCGTGACTTCACGGCCCAAGAGATTGCCGCCCATGTAGCTCTCTGTGGAAACGCCGCGCGCCTTGGAACGCTCGGCGATCATGGTGTCCGTGAGCAAGCCGGAACGGATACGGTCGGCATTCACCGCGTTGGAGCGGATGCCCTCGCCCCCGTGATCGACGGCATACTGGCGCATGAGCGCGAGCGCTGCCGCTTTAGGCAGGCCATAGGGGCCGAAGTCGGGTCCCGGGTTGATGGCTTGTTTGGAGATGTTGAACAGCAGCACGCCGCCGAAGCCTTGCTTGCGCATGATGTCCACAGCGGCCTGGGCGATGCGCTGATGGCCGTAGAAGTTCAATTCAAAACTCTCGCGCAAGACCTGCTCATCGACGGTGCCGATTTTGCCTTGCCAGGCGCGGCCCGCATTGGAGACGACGATATCGAGACCGCCAAAAGTCTCGGCGACTTTGGTGAGGGCGGCTTTCACTTGTGCTGGGTTCGTGACGTCGCACGGAATGGCCGCGCACTTCAGCGCAGCGCCCGCCGCCGTGAGCTGCTCACCGGCCAGATCAAGGATGGCCACCTCGGCACCTTCGCGTTTGAACGCAAGCGCGGTGGCGCGACCTATGCCTGAGGCGCCGCCCGTAACGGCGACGACATGACGCGCGAGGCGCGGCTCCTTGCCTTTGCCGAGCTTGGCCTGCTCCAGCGACCAGTATTCCATATCGAAGAGGTCGGCTTCTTTCAGACATTCATACTGACCGATGGCTTCGGCGTCGGTGATGGTCTGGATGGTGTTCTCGGCGATGTCGCTGGCGATCTTCGCGGCCGACTTACTGGCGCCCACACCAAACAAGCCAACACCCGGCACCAGGATGACACGCGGCATGGGATCGAGTTCGGTTTTTGAGGGATCCTGGCGTTTGTTATGCGTGCGGAAATAATCGTGATAGCGCGCGACAAACCGCGCAATGTCGGCTTTGGCTCCCTCGCGGAATGCGGCGAGATCGCCGGTCGCCGGTGCGGGCACAACCACCGGCCAATTCTTGGTGCGGATGGTGTGGTCGGGTGTGACCACGCCCACCTGCGAATAGCGCGCAAGGTCCTCGCCGTTAACGTAGTTGAGGATGGCGGAGTTGCTGCGGAAATCGAGCACCATGCGATGCAAAGTGTCAGGTTTGTCGCCGTGCGCGAGAAGCCCGCGCAAGATGGGCGCGATGTCGGCGGCGGAAGCGAGCGCGGCAGGCAGGGTTGCGGGCGCGAAAGCAGTTTTGCGTGATTTCTGCAGGCGCTGCTCCGCAAGCGTGACCTTCTCGATCATGCGCTCGTAGGCTTCTTTGGCGGTGTCGGCGAAGGTGAAGATACCGTGCTTCTCGAGAATCAAACCTTCAACGGAAGGATCCTGTTCGTAAACCTCGGCGGCTTTTTTGGCGAGCTGGAAGCCCGGCATGATGTAAGGCACAAGACCCATGCGCTTGCCGTAAAGCTCGCGGCATAATTCAACACCATTCGGCTGATCGCTGACAGAGAGCACAGCGACAGCGTGCGTGTGATCGATGAACTTGTGCGGCAGGAACGCGTGCAGCAGCGTTTCGACGGAAGGGTTAGGCGCGGATGAGTCGAGCAGATTGACACGCTGGATGTTGACCATGTCTTCGTCGGAGAGTTTTTCGAGCGCGCGCAACTCGCCCAGCGGCGCTATCCGCACGGCGGGCAACCCGGCGGGCTCGATCTCGGCCATGTCCCAGCCAGAGCCTTTCACACAGAGCACATCCGTGGGCCGGCCCATGGGGTCGGCGACAGATGTTTTCACCGAGGTGTTGCCGCCGCCATGCAGCACCAGCGCAGGATCACGGCCCAAAAGGCGCGAGGTATAGACCCGCAAAGCAATATCGGCGTTCACGCCCTGTTGCGCGTAACGGTCTACATACCGCCGCGCTTCTTCATCGGACCACATACTTTTCAAAGCCAAACTCCTGGACGCGTCTTTTTATTCAACGGCTTAGGCCGGTGACGGACAAGTGAAACTTGATACGCTTTCCCGCCCGCGAAGGGCAAGGCCCGCGAAGAACAGCAATAGACACAAAGGAGCAAGGGCTCACTTGGCAGTCCTGTCATGGCCCTCCTGTCATTGGAACGGGCCCGCAACAGGCGTATAATACGGGGGCTCCACTAGTCGTGATGTTGAAGATCCTTCGTTTCAATCTGTTCCTAACGGTTTGAGGAGGTCTTACATGGCACACGTTACGGGCCTTGATCATGCGCCCACCTATCATCCCGCCATCCGGAAGCTGAGCCTTGGTGACCTTGAGGACGCGCTGCTCAAGGGCATCGATGACTTTAAGGCCAAGCCGACGTTCGGCGTCTATATCGTGTTGATCTATCCGCTGGTGACCCTGGCGGCGTTTCTGGTGGTGTTCAACTATGACTGGCTCCCGCTGGTGTTCCCCACCGTCTCGGGACTTTTGCTGATCGGACCTTTCATCACGGTCGGTATGTGTGAAGCCAGCCGCCACCGCGAGCAAGGCATCGAGAATGAAGGATTAGGCGCCTTCGATTTCCGCCGCTCCGCGTCGCCGCAGGATGTGATGCTACTGGGGCTTCTGATGGTGGCGTTGTTCTTCCTGTGGCTGGGCACGGCCACGACGCTTTATGGACTCACGCTCGGCGATCCGTGGCAAAGCGCGCCGGCGGAACTGGGTGCCGGCTTTGTGCAACGCTTGTTCACCACCGGTGCGGGCTGGACGCTGATCATCGTCGGCAACGCACTGGGGCTGATGTTCGCCATCGTGGCTTTAAGTATCGGCACCATCTCGTTCCCGCTGCTGCTGGACAAACCGGTGGGCATCGGCGCGGCGGTGCAAACGTCCATGCGTGTGGTGCTGGCCAACCCCCTGATGATGGCGCTGTGGGGCTTGATCGTCGTGGCATCCATGGTGATCGGCGCCGTGCCGCTTCTGGTGGGCTTGTCGGTAGTCATCCCGGTGCTGGGCCACGCCACCTGGCACCTCTATCGCAGAGCCATCCCGGCCTAAGACCCCCCGCCGCACTTGGCGCTCATCGCCTTGGTGAGCGCCAGGCGGGGAATCGCTATTGTATAAAATAGCCAATGATTTCAAGCCCTGGACGATTCGGGCGTTGTTTCTTTGCCCGCGCCCCGCCAAACTCGGCTCCTTAAATTTTTGGGCCCCATTTCAGGGCCTAATCCCAGGGAGGGACACACACATGAAACATATGACGTTGGCCGCTTTCACCACGGCGTTGCTGTTCACGACCGCTTCCGTTCGCGCTGCCGAGGCACCCGATTTCTCCAAGGTGGTGATCGAGGCCACGGATCTGGGCCACAAGACTTATATGCTTGTCGGTAACGGCGGCAACATCACTGTCGCTGTGGGTGATGACGGCATCATCATGGTCGATAGCCAGTTCGCGCCGCTGCACGATAAAATCAAAGCGGCCATCGCGAAAATTTCGCCGCAACCGGTGAAGTATCTGGTCAACACGCACTATCACGGCGACCACACCGGCGGGAATGAAGCCTTCGCCAAGGAAGGCACGACTGTCGTGGCCGACCCGAACGTCGCCAAGCGCTTGAACGAAGGTGCCACCAACGCGCTGACCGGCAATAAGACGCCGCCGGCACCCGCCAATGCGCCCAAGCAGACCTATAAAGATAAGACGACGCTGACGGTGAAAGGCCGCAGCGCCCAAGTGATGCACGAGCCCAATGCACACACCGACGGCGACAGCGCGGTGTACTTCGCAGATGCCAACGTGCTGGCCACCGGCGACATCGTCTCCATCGGCGGCCGCTATCCCAATATCGATGTAGGCGTGGGCGGCAACATCAAGGGCATCATCGCGGCGGTGGACGACTATCTGAAGATCAGCAACGCCGAGACCAAGATCGTGCCGGGCCACGGCGCGTTGATGACCAAGGCGCAGCTGACCGAATACCGCTACTTGTTGGAGACAGCGCGCCTTCGCGTCGAGAAGCTGGTGAAGGAAGGCAAGAGCGAGGACGAGGCGGTGGCGGCAAAGCCGATCCAGGATCTGGAAGCGAAGGCCGGTGCCAACGAAATGGCCACCACCAATTTCGTGCGCCTGATCTACAAGTCGCTGAAGGTCTAACAGGGTCTAGATAAAAAAACCCGCGTTGACCGGAGACGGGAGGGGATCCTGGGGAGGGGGCCCGTCTCGACAGCGCAACGCGGGGTAAGAGTGAAGAAGGGAGCGGTTCTTAGGGACCGCTCCCTTTCTTTATGTGGTTGCCTTAGGCGGCGTTTTCAACCTGTTGATTGGTGTTGGACGGCGTGGACACTGTGTTCGCGCCAGAGGCGACCGCAATCTTGCGCGGCTTCAAAGCTTCCGGCACGACGCGCTTCAAATCGATATGGAGCAAGCCGTTCTCGATGCGCGCGCCATCGACGTGAATATGATTGGCAAGCTCGAACTTGCGCTCGAAGGAGCGGCCCGCGATGCCGCGATAAAGGTAAGTGGCCGCATCACCATCGCCCGCGACCTTGCCGCGCACAGTGAGCGTGTTGTTCTCGACGTTGACGTCGATATCCTTTTCGCCGAAGCCAGCGACCGCAAATGTTATGCGATAAGCATCTTCGCCTGCTTTGGCGATGTTGTAAGGCGGGTAGGAAAAATGGGCGTCATCCAGGCGGGTCGCTGCGTCGAAAACACGAGCGAGATTGTCAAAGCCTACGGATGCACGGAAAAGTGGGGAAAGGTCAAAAGTACGCATAATGATATTCTCCAATGAGCAATACCGGACGCGTTTCGCGAGGTGACCACCTTGGCCGACCTCACCGGCTGCGCCCGAAAGCCGCAGCGAGAACGGACCCCGTATGGGCATCCGTTGAACTTCATGTAGGGGGCCGTGGGAGGGAATCAAGCCCCGGGAGAAGGGAAAAATAGGGACGAAAATCGGCCTTACTTCGCCGTTTTATTCGCGGGGCGCGTAACGCGCCAGGCGAGTAGCAGGGCGCAGAACAGAAGCCCTGAGGCGACCAAGAACGGTGCGCCCGGCAGCTCTATGTGACGGCCCGGGGTGATGAAATGCGCGAAGGTCAGTGTGAAAAGTCCGGGCCCGATCATGCCGGTGATTCCCAGAATGCTTGTGAGCGCCCCTTGAAGCTGCCCCTGCTCCGTCGGCAGCACGCGCTGCGTCATGAGGCCTTGCGAGGCCGGGCCGTAAAGCCCCCAGAGTGCTACGACAGGCACGCCCAGCCAGAAGACTGTACTGGTCGGCGCGAAGCCGTAGATGGCGAACCCGACCACGGCGAAGGCGAGGCCAGCCATGAGTGTCGGGCGTTCACCGAAGCGGGCGACGACCGGCTTCACCAGGAACCCTTGCACGATAATCATGCAGATGCCGAAGCCACCCATGCTCAAGCCCACCGTGCGTTCGTCCCAGCCGTAGCGGTAAGAGGTATAGAGGACGAAGGCGCTGGGCAGCACGGTGTGTGCCAGGGTGTAGAGGAAGTGCACCATGGAAAGACCGGTGAGTTCCGGATGACAGCGCAAAAGTGTGAGAGAGCCAACGGGGTTGGCGCGCTTCCATGAGAAGGGCCGACGCCGGTCGGCAGGCAAGGATTCCGGCAGCACGAAGATGCCGTAGATGGCGTTGGTGAGACTGAGTGCTGCGGCCACCCAGAACGGCAGATGCAAGTTGATGCTGCCGAGCAGACCGCCAAGGGCGGGGCCCAAGACAAAACCCAAACCGAAGGCCACGCCAATGAGGCCGAAAGCGCTCGCTCGTTTTTCCGCAGGCATGACATCGGCGATATAGGCCGCTGACGCCGAGATGCTGGACGCGGTGATGCCGGCGATGATGCGCCCGACGAAAAGCCAGATGAGATTAGGGGCAAGCGCCATCAGCACATAGTCGAGGCCGAGGCCGAAATTGGAGATCAGCACGATGGGGCGGCGCCCGAAACGGTCGGAGAGCGCGCCGATGACCGGCGAGAAGAGAAACTGCATCAAGGCCCAGACAGTGCCGAAGATGCCGTAAATCTCGGCGGCGTGCGGGGTGTCGCCGTCCATGAAGCGCACCACGAGCGCCGGCAGCACGGGGATGATGATGCCAAGGGCTACGATATCGAGGAAGACGGTGAAGAGGATGAAGGCGACGGCGGCGCGGCGGGGTTCAACGAGAGGAGCGGATGCGTTGCCAGCAAGGGCGCCAGACGATATTTGCGCCATCAGGGGTTCGGCCGTCAACGGAGCTTCTGTCACGGAACCATCCACGCAAAACGCATCAAAGCGAGAATACGAGAGGGTCGCAGCAGACCGGCCAGGCGGCGCCGTCCCCCCTGCACCGCTATCATCTTCATACTCTTATCGCGCGACTCTGAGAAGTTACGGCAGTTTCACGTTGCCGACAGAGCGATTAGACTCAGGGCGAGGTCCATACGTCATGCTGACCATCCGCCCCGCCGAACTCGACGACGCGCCGGCCATCGCCCAGGTGCACGTGGAAACGTGGCGTTCGGCCTATGGCGACATCGTGCCCCGGGATTATCTGGACAGCATGACGGTTGCGAACAGAACGCTCGTCTGGGTGCGGCTGTTGGAGCGCGCCGGTTCCACCGTCTTGGTCAGCGAGGACCACAACCGCCAAGTCATCGGCTTTGTCTCGGGCTGCTCTTTGCGCCACCGCGATGATCGTTTCGAGGCGGAGATCGCCGCCCTTTATGTGATGGCCCGCCACCAGCGCGACAACCACGGCCGGCGCCTGTTCTTAGCCGCCGCCAACCGCCTGGCCACCGCCGGCCTGAAAGGGCTATTCGTCTGGGTGCTGGCCGATAATCCGGCGCGCCTGTTTTATGAGAAGCTGGGCGGCAGCGTGGTGGCCGAGACGGTGCGCACGTTTTCGGGCAAGCCATTACGTGAGGTGGGATACGGCTGGGAGGAGATCCCGAGGTACGGAGATTAACCCGGATGCCTAGGACAGATCGGAGTCTGCCGCGGTGGCGTCGTCGCGCTTGTCTTCCTCGCGGTGGGCGGTCGCGACCTTGCGTAAGTCGTTGATGGCCGCATCCAGACTTTTCAGCTTGGCGCCGAGATCGGCCTGGAATGCAGGCGGCAGATCGCCCGGCAGGAAGCGCGCCACGATGTCCGACTGACGCCCGATCACATTCACGGCGTCGCCCAGGCTGCGCGACTTGGGCATATAGGAATCGTGCACGCCGCGCAGGGTCGTCATGAGCATGCGAATGAGCGAGCGGATGAAAGGATCGGCCTTGCGCAGCTTGTCCAGCATGATGTCGATGGGAATGACCATCAACGCGGTGTCTTCCAGCGTGAAGGCCGTGGCCATGCGCGGGCTATCGTCGATCACCGCCATCTCGCCGAAGAGTTCGCCGCGGCGCACGGTGGTGAGCGGAATCTTACGGCCCTGCGCCTCGCGGTACATGCCGACGGCACCGGAGTTCACGATATAGGCGGCGTCACCCTTCTCGCCCTGTTTGAACAGGACTTTTCCTTTCGGAAAGTTGACGACCTCGATGGAATGATCTTCTCCGCCGACCATGACGGTACCTTGTCCCCAGCGTCACCCGCCTGCAGCGTGAAGAAGCACGCCGGTGACAACCCCGCAATCATTGGCGGAGCATTGAGGTTTAGTTTTCGATATTTTTGCCCGTAAAGTCAAAGCTTTCCGGGAAATGGCGGGCTTTCGGGAAGGTGCGGGCGAAGTTTCGGGCCGCACCTTCCACTGAAGCGCGATAAGCCTAGCTCACGGTCCAGATATTGCCGCCACGCATGAGCTTGTCGAGATCGCCGGGGCCTTTGGCCTTGGCCTGCTTTTCCTGCGCGGCCACGGCGGCTTCATAGGATTCCGCCGCCGGATTGCAGTAGATCACCCCCAGGACTTCCGGGAAGCTGGGCGGACGCAGAGCGGCGAGCATTCCGGCCAGCACGCGGTTCTTCTCGTCGTGAACCAGGATGTCCTTTTCGGTGACGCCGTTCTGGCCAATGACCACCGCGTCCAGGGACAAGGTCTGCGGGTTCAGGCGCAAACCCTTGTTGCGCTCCTTGCCGTACAGCATGGGCTGACCGTGCTTGACGTGCAGTTGCATGTCGGCGGCCACGTCCTTCTCGGTGAAGGCCGCGAAGGTCGCGTCGTTGTAGACGATGCAGTTCTGAATGATCTCGACGAAGGAGGCCCCCTTGTGTTCGCGGGCGCGCTTGAAGAGCACGTCGAGTTCCTTGGCTTGCACGTCGATGCCGCGGGCGATAAAGCGCGCACCGCAGCCGAGCGCATAGGTGCAGGCTTCGGCGGGGCTATCGACACTGCCCATGGGCGTGGACGGCGAGCGTTGGCCCACGCGGCTGGTCGGCGAGTACTGGCCCTTGGTCAGACCGTAGATCTCGTTGTTGAAGAGCAGGATGTTGAGATCGACGTTGCGGCGCAACGCGTGAAACAAGTGATTGCCGCCGATGGACAGCGCATCGCCGTCGCCGGTGACAACCCACACATCAAGCTCGGGGCGCGCGAGTTTCAGGCCCGTCGCGACGGCAGGCGCGCGTCCGTGAATGGTGTGAAAGCCATAGGTCGCCATGTAATAAGGAAAGCGCGACGAGCAACCGATGCCGGAGACGAACACCGTGTTCTCAGGGCTGGCACCCATGTCGGCCAGGGATTTGTGCATGGCTTTCAGGATGGCGTAGTCGCCGCATCCTGGGCACCAGCGCACTTCCTGGTCGGAGGCGAAATCCTTGGCGGTGAGTTTTGCGGGGGGGACGGTGACGTTCATGTTAGGCAGCTCCCAACTGGCTGCGAATGGCGCTGCTGACTTCTTCGATCTTCAGGGGCTGGCCCGAAACCTTGAGCAAGCCCTTGGCGTCGACGAGGTACTGGCTCTTGAGCAGAGTGAGCATCTGGCCGTTGTTCATTTCGGCTACCAGCACTTTCTCGTAGCTCTTCAAGAGCTGGCCGAGATTGCGCGGCAGCGGCCAGATATGGCGGATGTGGATGTGCGACACATCCAAGCCCTTCTCGCGCATATTGGCCACGGCGCGATTGATGGGCCCGAAGGTGGACCCCCAACCCACGACCGCGAGCTTGCCCTTGGTCTCGCCCAAGGCCACGTCCTGCTCGGGAATGTCGTTGGCGATGTTGCTGATCTTGGCGGTGCGCGTATCCGTCATCTTCTGATGGTTCGACGGATCGTAGGAGATGTTGCCTGAGTTGTAGTCCTTCTCGATGCCGCCGATGCGGTGCATCAAGCCGGGCGTGCCGGGCTTGGCCCAGACGCGCGCCAGCGTGTGCGGATCGCGCAGGAAGGGATGGAAACCCTCGGGATCGGTGCGGAACGTCACAGGGAAGGGCTTGAAGTCCGCCATGGACGGGATGAGCCAGGGCTCGGCGGCATTGGCGATATAGCCGTCGGAGAGCAGCATCACAGGCGTCATGTACTTGGTGGCAAGGCGAACAGCCTCGATGGCCACCTCGAAGCAATCGCCAGGCGAGCGTGAGGCAATCACCGGGATGGGCGCATCACCGTTGCGGCCCCAAACCGCGATGAAAAGATCCGACTGCTCGGTCTTGGTGGGCAGGCCCGTGGACGGACCGCCGCGCTGCGTATCGACAATCACCAACGGAAGTTCGGTGGAGATCGCAAGGCCGATCGCTTCGATCTTGAGCGCGATGCCGGGGCCGGAAGACGCCGTGACGCCGAGCTTGCCGCCGTAAGAGGCGCCGATGGCCGCGCAGCACGCCGCGATTTCATCTTCCGCTTGGAAGGTGGTGATGCCGAATTGCTTCAGCCGCGCGAGGATGTGCAGGATCGGCGAAGACGGCGTGATGGGGTACGAGGCCAGCACCATCTCGAGGCTGGCGAGTTGCGCGCCAGCGGCCAAACCCCACGCGAGAGACTCAGCGCCTGAGACAAGACGGTAGGTGCCGGGCTCGGACTTGACGCTGGGCATGGAGACCGGCGCGACGTCGCCGGAAAGCTCGTGCGTTTCGCCGTAAGCGTGACCGGCTTTGAGTGCTGCGATATTGGCCATGCCGACAGGATCGTCGCCGCCAAACTTGCGGGTGATGTATTCCGTGGTGGACACCAGCTCGCGGTCGTACATCCAGGAGACAAGACCCAAGGTCCAGATGTTCTTGGTGCGCAGCGCTTCCTTCTGCGAAACGCCGAAGGGCTTGGCGACTTCGAGGGCCTGCGCGGAGATGTCGATCTCCAGCAGGCGGAATTCCTTCAGCGTGCCGTCGAGGCGCGGATCTACCGCGAAGCCGGCGCGCTTCATGTCCTTTTCCTTGAAGGCACCAGAGTCGAGAATGACCAAGCCGCCTTTGCGCAGGTTCTTGTAGTTGACGATGAGTGCTGCGGGGTTGAGGGCCACCAGCACATCGGGCTGATCGCCGGCGGTCTTGATCGGGCGGGAGCCGAAGTTGATCTGGAAAGCCGAGACGCCGTACGTCGTGCCCGTGGGGGCGCGAATTTCAGCGGGATAATCCGGGAAGGTCGCCAGAGAATTACCGGCGAGCGCCGTCTCTTGCGAAAACTGGCTGCCCAGAAGCTGCACACCATCGCCGGAGTCCCCGGCAAAGCGCACCACAATAGAATCGAGGTCTGATTTGGACGCAGTCGCGGAGGGGCCGCGCGGGCCTGCGTCGGTCTGAATATTCATGTGAATCATGGCTCCCAGTCCGCACGGCGGCGGACGGTGTTACAATATCCCTCACCCAAGGGACACTTTACTGGATAAGAGGCTTTAACTTAACCGAAAAAGCCGTGTGAATCCTGCAGGGCGCCCATGAGAAAGCTTTCTTCTCCCCAGGCGGCCCGGCGGGGTTAAACCATCCCACGGGGCCGCATGCAACATCAGCTTCGCGCCCCCGACTTCAAGCCCCCGCATTCAAGCCCCTGACTTCAAGCGAAGGCGGCCTGAAAGCGGGCCAGGCCCCGGGTGAGGTCGGCAATGAGGTCTTCCGGGTCCTCAAGGCCGATGTGCAGGCGAAGGCCGGGGCCCTCTTCCCGCCATGGTTTGGCGGTGCGGAGAGGTGTGACGGGCGCAATCAGGCTTTCGAAGCCGCCCCAGGAGAACCCCAGCGAAAAAAGCTCCATGCCGTCGATCAGGGCCGCTACAGCGTCCGGCGAGCTTTTATGGAAGATCACGCCGAAAAGGCCCGAAGCGCCGGTGAAGTCGCGTTTCCACAACGCATGGCCGGGATCGCTGGGGAGCGCCGGATAAAGCACGCGTTTGACTTCTGGGCGCGCGACCAGCCACTGGGCCACCTGGAGCGCGTTCTGTTGATGACGGGCGAGGCGCACCGCCAGCGTGCGAAGCCCGCGCGTGGCGAGATAGACGTCGTCGGGCGAGACCGCGAGACCTAGCGCGCCGTTGGCACGGTGCACGCCCGCGATGGCCTCCTCGGTGCCGGTGATGGCGCCGATGAGCGCATCGGAATGACCGACGATGTATTTGGTGCCGGCTTCGATGGAGAGATCGGCGCCGAGATCGAGCGGCCGACAAAACAACGGACTGGCCCAGGTGTTATCGACCGCGACCTTTGCGCCGCGCGCGTGGGCGGCGGCGGCGATGGCGGGAAGATCCTGCGTCTCGAACGTCAGCGAGCCGGGAGATTCGCAGAAGACGAGCGTGGTATTGGACTGCAGCATTTGCGCGATGCCGGCGCCAATCAGCGGATCATAATAGGTGACGCCGACGCCAAGGTTGTTCAAA
Organism: Fidelibacterota bacterium; assembly: GCA_947472795.1. Classification (GTDB taxonomy): domain Bacteria; phylum Pseudomonadota; class Alphaproteobacteria; order Rhodospirillales; family Rhodospirillaceae; genus SHVO01. Next base: position 206,957 of record CANJBL010000001.1, read on the forward strand.
AATCCGCTGATGAAATTGCGCGTGGGCTCATAAACCGAGTCCGTCATCAGCACGTGATCGCCTGCCTTCACGCAGCCCAATATGGAGAGCGTGCACGCACTCAAGCCCGAGGGGGTGAGCACCGTGTCGGCGCCGCCGGCAAGATCGGTGATGGCTTCCTGCAACGTCCAATGCGTGGGTGTGCCGCGCCGGCCATAGTAGAGCACCTTCTCGCGCTTCTTGATGGCGCGCTCGTGCGCATCGCGCATGGCGGCGACGCTGTCGTAGATAACAGTCGAAGCCCTGACCACGGGCGTGTTCACCACGCCGGCGTTGCGCTTCTTATTGAGGCCCGCGCGGATAACTTTTGTGTCTTTTTTCATGGGGTGTTTCGGCGCAAAATGGAGACAGCAAGATTAAGCCATCCATCCCTTAAGACCAAATCTACTGAAAGACCACATGCGCCCTCTGCTCACCTTCACTTGCCTGCTGATGTGCGTGAGCCTGTTGACCGGGGCCAGCACCCAACGGCCCAAGCTGATGAGCATGTCCTACACGCCTTCGGGTATTGCGAGCGAAGCCGCGCGTGCGCGCGGCATCAGCGAGGCCCGCATCACCGCCGATCTTGAGCATCTTGTGCCCTATACACAGGGCATTCGCACCTATTCCCTGGACTTCGGCCTGGATCGTGTGCCGGCCATCGCAGCCAAGCTGGGCTTGAAAGTTTCGCTGGGAATCTGGCTTGGCAAGGACTTGGCCAAGAACGACGCGGATATTGAAGCCGCCCTTCCCATCATCGCCGCCAACCGCGCCGCCATTGACCGCATCTACGTAGGCAACGAGGCGGTGGTGCGCGGCGACCTGACAGCAGCGCAAGTGGCGGCTTATGTCGCCAAGGTCCGGAGCAAACTCGGCGCCACTCATCCGCCCCTGGGCACGGCGGAGCCCTGGCACATCTGGCTTGCACACCCGGACCTGGCGCCTGCAGTGGATTTCATCGGCGCGCATATCTTCAGCTATTGGGATGGTGTTCCGGTGGAAGCGGGTGCGGATAACCTGGATGTGCGCTTCGACGCTATACACAAAGCGTATCCGGCCAAGCCCATCATCATCGCCGAGACCGGTTGGCCCGTCAGCGGTGTGAAGAACCAAGCGGCCATGCCGTCACGTGAAGCCCAAGCGAAATTTTTGCGCGCGTTCCTGCGGGATGCTGCGCGGCGCGGCTACATCTATAATATCGTGGAAGCCTACGACCAGCCGTGGAAAGTGCGCGTGGACGGCGGCAGCATGTGGGGCATGCTCAACGACAACGGCACACCGCGGTTCGATTTTTTTGCGCCGTGAGATTGGAAGCGGTGGAAATCAGGTTCCATAAACCTTGAGAAACATTTCGACCGCCGCGTCGAGACGCTGGCTCATCTCCTCCGGAGAATGATCTGCCAGCACACCGCAAGCATTGCGCAGCTTGGTGTCGGAACACACGAGACTGCGGAACTGATCGGCGGCGACGTGTGTACATGGGATCGCAAGACGTCCCGCCGCCACTTCGGAATCGAGATAGGCCACCACCACCTGCTTGCCCACATCGGGGCCCGTGGAGAAAAGCGTCTTGGCAAGCTCGGGATACTTGCCGCCTTCGGCCAGCATGAGCCGCAAAGCCCCCGCCGTTTCGGGTGAGCGCTCGAGGCTATCGAGGCGTTGGGCGAATTCCTTCAAGACCACGCGCGGACTGCCGTGATGAATCATGGCGGCGTGCAGGGGTGCCGTGACCTGATCGCAGGCGCGTTTCACCAGCGCTTCCCACAGCCCCTGCTTGTTGCCGAACAGCTGATAGACGGTGGAGAGCGAGCCGCCCGACGTGGCGACTACTTCTTCCAGCGAGGTGGCGGCGTAGCCCTTGGTGAGGAAAAGCTCCTTGGCCGCGTCCATAATGGTTTCGCGGCGTTCTTCGGCCGTGAGGCGTTTGGGATCGCGCCGCGCCGCTGCTTTGGCAGCGGAGTCGGCGGACGGGCACAGGGGAGCGGTTCCGGTTGTCATATGTAACGGACATTACATAGAAAGCGGGGGGCGTTGAAAGTCCCTTTTCCGAAACGCTTTCAGCCCCCTGCCAAGGGGTGGCCCGAGGCGTCTACAAGCCCCCGCGCCTGAAGGGCGGCAAGACAGGCGACGAAGTGCCGCTGGGTGTGGGGTCGGTCGTAAAGCTCAAGCCAGTTCTGTTCGGCGAAGGCGAGGATCGCGGGCTCATCGTGCGCCGCTTCCCAAAGGATGCCGAGCAAAGAGGCGAGGTTCTCCTCCTCCTCCTTGGTGGCGAAATCCACGCAAGCCGCCGCGTTGGCGGAAGCAATTTCGCCCGTCTCGGGGCCTGCGCCCAAACCAAAGTCGCGAAGTGCGCGGCGTTCTGCGGGAGCGATCTGCCAGTGGGCGATTTCGTGGAAGACAACACTGGTTTCCGAGCGCGTGCGGATCACCGCGCCATCCCAAGAATACGCCACGGCAGGATCTTCGTCGCGCGTGGGAATACCCATGCGGCCTGCGAGCGCGATGGCTTTGTCGCGGCCCCTATGAAGGTCAATATTTTTCAAGTCGGGCGTGAAGTCGGGACAGAAAGCTTTCGTCGCGGCGATGCGCCGGAACACAGCGCGCGCCACCGGCTCATCGGCCAGGCCCTGGTCGAAGGTGTCCAGAATGTGCGGTAGTGCTGCGACATCGAGCGGTGTGAGGATCATGACGCGGTCTTAGCCGAAGCGTTATGGGGCTTCAACGGCTTCGATCTCCTCGGGATGTGTGATGTCCATGGCCGGCCCGTTGAACGTGCGCACGTAGCCGCGCACGCGGATGGTTTTGCCCTGGAACGACAAGGGATCGATGTGGGCTTGCGTGAAAAGCCGCAGCACATCGGGCGCGATGGAGGCCGTGAAGTCTTCGCGGAAATCGCTGCCGAAGTTGAGATAGACGCGCCCCTTCACTTTCGCCGCGTTCTTCACTTTGCCTTCCACGATCTGGAACGTGCCGACATCCTTGGCGAGGGCCGCAGGTTCTGATGCGCGCACAGCGTAGAGCGCATCAGCCCAAAGGCCGCGATGGGCCGCGCGCGCTTCGGCCTCGGCGGCAAGAAGGTCATGCGCGAACTGGCGGTTGTCGGCGAAGGTATAAACACGCGCCCAGCCCTCACGCACCAATTCCTGCTGAATCCACAAACCATCGTCGCGCACCGCTTGCGCAAGGATGCGCCCGTTGCGGTCGCGCGGCGTGGTGCCAAGGCGCAGCGTGATCGCGTGCCCTTTCACCAGAGATTCGAGCGCATGTTTCGCGTCTTCGCCTTCGGGCCAGGCTTTGAAATTGCGCCGGCCTTTGGGGAGTTTCGGGGCCTGAAGCCCGAGAAGCCGCACGTCGGTGTTCATGCCTTCAAGGCGCAGGCTGTCGCCGTCCATGACCACGGCGACGTTGCCGTGACCGCCCTCGGGCAATGTGTCCGGCGGCGCGGCGTGCGCCGTGAAGGAGGCGCATAGAACGAAGAGAACAAGCAGACGTGTGGGGCGGGCCATAACTAAAGCCTCTCATATCTCGGCGACAAAGGTCGAGATGGTTCGCGCTGGGCGCGAACATGACAGCTTATTAGCCCGCTTTCCGCCGCGTTCCAGCGCCTTTGCGCAGGATGAGGAAATGCGAGGCGTCTTATTCTAGAAGACAGCGGAGCATCCTATGAACGACCTCGCTTTTGCACGGCATGTGAGCGACCGCTTGGGTTACGGCCCGCGCCCGGGCGATTTAGATGACATTCTGCACGCGGGTGCGGACCGGTGGATCGCCCAACAGCTGCGGCCTCAAAACATCAGTTTGCCAAAAGATTTGTCGGCGCGGCTTGCAGACTTGAGCGGTCTCGCCATCACGCCCGGCGAAGCCTTACGCACCTACGGGCCGCAGGCGGCGCGCGACGGCGAGGGCAAGCCCGATCCGGAGAAAGTGAAAGCGCTGCGCCAAGAGGCGCGCTTCATTCCAGCGCAAGGCGTGGAGGCGCGGCTGGTGCGTGCCGTAGAAAGTCCGCGTCAGCTGGAAGAGACGCTGGTGGATTTCTGGTTCAACCACTTCAATGTCTTCGCCGCGAAGGGGTTGGATGCGCTGTGGATCACCTCTTACGAACAGGAAGCCATTCGCCCGCACGTGCTTGGAAATTTTCGCGATCTCGTCGGTGCCACAGCGCGACATCCGGCCATGCTGTTCTATCTCGACAATTGGCAGAACAGCGCACCTGGCAGCGCCGGTGCCAAGGGCGCGTTCAAGGGGCTCAATGAAAATTACGCGCGCGAGCTGATGGAGCTGCATACGTTGGGCGTCGATGGCGGCTATACGCAAGCCGACGTCATCGCGTTGGCGCGCATCCTGACGGGCTGGGGTTTCGGCGGCCGCGGCGGCGGCGGGGCGGGCGGCATACGGCCCTTGCGCGACACCATGCATCTGCGCGAGCGGTTGAAGCCCGCAGCGGACGCGCACAACGCGGGCCGCTTCGCCTTCACCGAGGCACGGCACGATTTCGCCGATAAGATTTTTCTGGACCACACCATCAAAGGACACGGCGAACGCGAAGGCGAGGAAGCCCTGGACATCCTGGCGCATCATCCCGCCACCGCACGCCATATCAGTTTCAAGCTGGCACAGTACTACCTGGCCGACGAGCCGGATGCCGCCACGGTAGCAGCCATGACAGAAACATTTCAGAAAACCAAAGGCGACATTCGCGCGGTGCTGACGACATTGTTTGCCAGTGCTGCGTTCCGCGATCCGGCGCAGTTCGGAGCGAAGTTCAAGACGCCCATGCGGTACGCTGTCTCGGCCGTACGCAGCACGGGTGTGCCCTTCCGCAACTTCCGTCCGTTGTTCGGCGTGCTGACGCAACTGGGTCAGCCTATCTACGGCTGCCTGACACCTGACGGCTATAAATGCACCGAAGCCGCATGGCTCAATGCCGATGCCATGACGCGGCGCATCACCTTTGCCGTTGCTTTGGCTGCCGGGCGTTTGCCGCTGGGGAGCGATCCGCCGGATCGCCCCATCGCGGTGAAGCGCCCGGAACGCATGGCCGACCGAATGGCCCAGCGCTTGGATGCCGCTGCTGCTGGCGCACCACCGGAGCCGGCTGTCAACGCCGAGACGTTGCGGACAACGCTGGGCGACTTGTTCTCAGACACGACGCGCGCGGCCATCGCCGAAACCCAACCGGAGCTGCGCGCATCTCTGATGCTCGGCAGTCCCGAATTCATGCGCTGTTAGGAGAGCACGTCATGAAGAACCTCAATCGCCATCTCAGTCGCCGCCACGTTCTTGCTCTTGGTGCGAGCGCTGGACTCATCGGCGCGGTCTCGCCGCTGCGCAGCGCCTGGGCGGCAACCTCGGCCTCACAAAAACGCCTGGTGGTTGTGTTTCTGCGCGGTGCGGTCGATGGGCTCAACGTGCTGGTGCCGCACGGCGAGGAAGCCTACTACCTGGCGCGGCCCACCATTGCCGTGGCACGACCTGGTGCTGACCACGGCGCCATCGATCTCGATGGACACTTCGGCCTTCACCCTTCCCTGGCCGCATTGAAGCCCTTGTGGGACGAAGGCAGCCTTGCCTTTGTGCCTGCCAGCGGCTCGCCCGATGACACGCGCTCGCACTTCGATGCGCAAGACTACATGGAAAGCGGCACGCCGGGACGCAAAGTCACCGCAGATGGATGGATGAACCGGCTGCTCGCGCAACTGCCCGGTGATCCTTCGCCCACACGCGGCTTAAGCTTCGGCCCCACGCTGCCGCGTATTTTCGCAGGGCGTGAAAGTGTGGCCAACATTCCGCTGGGGCGGGCGGCAGCGGCGCAGATCCCCTTGGACCGCCCGCTGATCAATGCCGCCTTCGACAAGCTTTACACCGGCCAGGATGCGATGAGCGCCGCTTACCAAGAAGGCATCGCCGCCCACAAGCAGGTCATGAGCGACCTTACAACCGAGATGAAGGAAGCCGACAACGGCGCACCATCGTCGCAAGGGTTTCCCGAGGACACCCAGCATCTCGCGCAATTGATCGCGCAGACGCCGTCGATTGCGTTGGGGTTCTTTGCTCTTGGCGGCTGGGACACGCATGTGAATCAGGGTGCGGGCGAAGGCCAACTCGCTCAGCGCCTGGCACCGCTGGCGGAAGGACTGACAGGACTGGTGAAGAGCCTTGGGCCCGCCTACCGCGATACCGTGATTGTCGTGATATCCGAGTTCGGCCGCACGGCACATGAGAACGGCAACCGTGGCACGGACCACGGGCACGGCAATGTCATGTGGGTGATGGGTGGGCCCGTGAAAGGCGGCAAGATTTATGGCGATTGGCCGGGCCTGGACAAAGACCAGCTCTATGAAGGGCGCGACCTTGCCGTCACCACCGATTTCCGCAGCGTCATCCAGACGCTTCTCACGGGGCACATGGGGCTGACACAGACTCAGGCGGCCTTGGTGCTTCCCGGCGCACCGGCAGCACCTTCGGTTTCCGCACTTATTTGATGGGCAAAAACAAACGGCCCCGGATTTCTCCAGGGCCGTTTTCGAAAAATCTGAAACACCGATTAGGCAGCGTTCAAAAGCTTTTCCAACTTGGCGGTGGCTGCTTCCGGCTTGATCTTCTCCACAGCCGCCACTTCATGGGCCAGGCGCTCGAGGGCCTGTTCGTAGATCTGGCGTTCGCTGTAGGACTGTTCCGGCTGGCTTGCGCCACGGTGCAGGTCGCGCACCACTTCGGCGATGGATACCGGATCGCCGGAGTTGATCTTGGCTTCGTATTCCTGAGCGCGGCGGCTCCACATGGCACGCTTCACGCGGGCGCGGCCCTTCAGGGTGGTGAGCGCCGCTTCCATAACCTTGCGCGTGGAAAGTTTGCGCAGGCCGGAGTTCTCGACCTTGCGCACAGGTACGCGCAGGGTCATGCGGTCGCGTTCAAAACTGATGACGAAGAGATCCACCTTCTGACCGGCGATGGTTTGCGCTTCGATGCTGGTCACTTTGCCGACGCCGTGGGCTGGATAGACCACGAAATCACCGGCGGAAAATGGCAGAACGACTTTAATCTCTTTCGTTGTTTTTACTGCCGCCTTGGGCAGATTTGCTGCCGCCTTGGGCATGTTTGCTGCTGTCTTGGGCATGATCGGTCTCTACTCTCCACACCTTGGGTTATTTAGGTCCGTTCGCGAAGCCTGATCCCCCAACCGACCGGTCCCACTGCCTTGCGGGCCGGTTCTTCCGATTACGATCAAGGCTGACCCGTTCCCCCTAAGACCTAAGCCGATTATGGCCTAAGCCGGAACGAGCCGAACGCACCTAACTCCGCCGCGAGCTTTATTTTGCGGTTTTTCAAGGACTTACCGCAAAAAGCCGATAAAGAACGGCGGAGAAAAAATAATCCGCCGGGTTCGCAGGCGGATTAGGGAGAATGTATCACAAAAAATGGTGAAAATACAGGCGGAAAGCCGCCTGTAACAGTTACAGCACGAACTTAAAGTGAAAGATTAAGTTCAGGCGTTAGAGCCAGGATTGGTGCTAAGGTGCTGTTTTTTATCGGGTTTATCTTTCCACTCGTCGGCATCAGGCGGGGTCGGGCCTTTGGCCGTGATGTTCGGCCACTTATCCGCGTATTCCTTGTTGATATCCTGCCAGGCGGCAGCACTTTCGTCCGAATCGGGAACAATGGCCTCGGCTGGGCACTCGGGTTCGCAGACGCCGCAATCGATGCATTCGTCCGGATTGATGACCAGCATGTTCTCACCTTCGTAGAAGCAGTCCACAGGGCAGACTTCCACGCAGTCCATATACTTGCACTTGATGCAGTTTTCGGTGACGACATAGGTCATGTCTTTGAACTCCAATAAGCACGCACACGACGGCGCGCCGAACCCTCACTTAGCCCCTTCCGTATTCGATTTGGCCGCAAGGCGTCAAGAAGCCATCAAGCCCTTGGCCGCTATTCCGGTTTTTGCGCTGCACGCGAGGAGCCAGTCTTGACCGTGGTACCCCAAGCGCCGCCATCAGCCGTGCGCAATGCCGAACCCATCCTGGAGGTTTTGCAGCGAGCGTTCGCACCGCCGTTCAAAGGAACCGAAGTTCTGGAGATCGCCTCCGGCTCGGGATATCACGCGCAAACCTTTGCCCGCGCCTTTCCACACCTGGCCTGGCAACCCACGGACCCCACAGCCGATGCCCTCGCCTCTATCGCAGCTCATGTAGAGCAGGCGAAACTTTCCAACCTGCGCCAGCCTTTGATGCTGGATGTGTGCAGCAATCCCTGGCCCGTGAACCGCGCCGACGCCGTGGTGTGCATCAACATGATCCATATTTCGCCCTGGGCGGCAACCGAGGGGCTGATGCAAGGGTGCGGGCGCATCCTGCCGCCGGGCGGCGTGCTTGTGACCTACGGGCCCTATGTGCTCGACGGCGATTTCCTGGCCGAAAGCAATGTGGCCTTTGATGAGTCGTTGCGCAGCCGCAATCCCGCCTGGGGGATTCGCGAGGTCAGCGCCGTGACAGCCGCTGCTGAAGCGCAAGGCTTGCGGCGCCCGGACCTGGTGCGCATGCCCGCCAACAACCTGACGCTGATTTTCCAAAAGCGCTAAGGCGCGGGGATATACAGAGGCAGTGCCGCCTCTTCCGACGAGAGCCGTTCGAGCGGCGCCGCCTCCTCGTACAGCGCGCGCGCTTCCTCGGGCGGGCCACGGCGCTCGCCGAGACCCTTCACTACCACATGCCGCCTGATCTTGCAGAGTGTGATGCTGAGCTTATCACCCATGTGCACGGGCGCCGCCGTTTTCAGCACAGGCGTGCCGTTGAGCAGCACCTGGCCGCGCTCGATGGCCTTTTGCGCCAGCGCGCGTGTTTTGCAGAAGCGGGCGAACCAGAGCCACTTGTCGATACGTTCGTTTGGTTTTTCGGCCGCACTCACGAGGGCATCAACTCCTTCAACTTGGCGAAGGGTGAATCGGAGAGGGCTTCGTTATCTTGTGGGCGTTCTTTCAAACGCAGCGCCTTGATGTGCGGTGGTGTGCGACGGCGCACGGCAAAAGCGAGGCCGGCCGCCGTGATTGATACTTTGAAACCCAAAACTTTCATCACAGGCACAGCGGCCTCGGCAGTGATGCCGAGCAGCGACAATGTGGCCGACGGCAGGACTTTTGTTTTCTCGCGTGCAAGCCGGCGCACTTCGGCGGCGAAGCGCTCGAGCATATCGATGCGGTAGGCTGCTACGCCGATGGGTCTAAAGCCGCACGCCACATAAAACAGCTCGGGCACGCCAGCGGGGACGCCGATGGCCACGCGACCCTCGGACGGCAGAGTTGGCGCGGGAATGTCGCGGTGGGCGGCAATCCACAGCAATCCGCGCAAGCGCATAGGTGCTGCTTTGAGCAAGGCTGGGAAGAAGACGTGCTCCAGGCCGAAGCGGATGCCCAGCCGTGCGAGGGTTTTGCGTTCCTCGTCTTTCAGCAACGCAAGATGACTTTCCACTTCGCTGCGGCGAATGGCGCCAAGACTTTCCGCAAGCTGAAAGACAATGCCGCGCACAGGTGCCGTGACCTCGGCTGCGCGGGCTTTCACCAGCGGGGCCAGAACGTGAGCGATGTGCGCCGTGAGCCAGGCCCTGAGCCGTGCTTCCACGCGCCCGCGCGCGTCTGCTTCCAGGCGCTCGTCGGCGGGAAGCAAGACATGAGGCTTCAGGCGTTCGGGTCCTTTGATGAGCGAAGCGATGGGTTCGTTTCGCCAGAGGATGCGCGCTGAGTCGTCCAGACGGAATTGCTCGTCGGTACTGGCGGCGATGGCATCGACACGCGCGGCAATGACGGGACGCAAGGCCGCATTGGCAGCACCCAGCACGGCGCGGTCGGCGGTACGCAAACCCGTGCGTTCGGCGCGGAAGCGCAGGCCTTCGAGATGGCCCAGCTTGTGGCCGTCCACAGCGACACTGCCATCCTCGCCCAGTTCCGCGGCCATGAGATCGTCGCCACGCAGACGTTTCACGAGATGCGAGGTGCGGCTGTCGACAAACTGCTTGGTGAGTTTTTCATGCAAGGCATCGGACAGGCGATCTTCCACCTCGCGGGTGCGGTCCTGCCAGTCAAGGCTGTTGGTCATCCAATCGCCCCGGTGGGCGATGTAGGTCCACACACGGATGGCGGCAATGCGGTCCATAATCGCATGCATATCTCCATCAGTGCGGTTGATGCGCTCGACGTGGGCAGCCACCCAATCCTCGGGCAGCATTTCGCTACCTTGTGTGAGGTGCTCGAACACTTGCGCCATAAATCGCGCGTGCATCTCGGGCTTGAGCTTGCGGAAATCGGGCACCTGGGCCACGTCCCACAGGAGGCGCAGACGGATGTGGCCTTCGGCGCGCGTGCGCACGTCGCCTTCCTTGACCATGGCTTCCAGCACCAACTGGTCCTCCGCCGGTGGCGGGCGCACGAGCAGCGGTGACGGGGGCATGTGGCGCAAGGAGCCGACGAGCGCTTCGAGCGAGGTGAAGCGCAATTCTGTGTTGCGCCAAAAAATCGTCTGCAGCGGCGGGAACTCGTGGGACTCGACGCGCGCAATGATATCGGGGTCGATCTCGGGTACATCGGCCGTGACACCAAAGGTGCCGTCGTTCATGTGGCGCCCGGCACGCCCGGCGATCTGCGCCACTTCGGCAGCGGTCAGCGCGCGCGGGGCACGCCCGTCGAACTTGCTGGTGGACGCGAAGGCAACGTGGTCCACATCCATGTTGAGGCCCATACCCACCGCGTCGGTGGCCACCATGTAGTCCACGTCGCCGCTTTGATAGAGCGCCACCTGGGCATTGCGCGTACGCGGGGAGAGCGCGCCCATGACCACAGCCGCACCCCCGCGATGACGGCGAATGAGTTCGGCGATGCCGTAAACCTCCGATATTGAAAAGGCGACAACGGCACAGCGGCGCGGCAGCCGCGTGAGTTTCTTAGCCCCCGCATAGAGCAGCTTGGAGAATCGCGGGCGGCTCATGAACTGCACGCCGGGCACGAGCTTGCGGATGAGCGGCTTGATGGTCTCAGCACCCAGGAACATGGTCTCCACATCGCCGCGGGCGTGCAGCAGGCGCTGGGTGAAGACATGGCCACGGTCGGCATCGGCGGCGAGCTGAATTTCATCCACCGCGAGGAACGCCACGCGCCGGTCGAGCGGCATGCTCTCGACCGTGCAGATGAAATAGCGTGGATTGGGCGGGACGATCTTCTCTTCGCCGGTGATCAGCGCCACGGCGCCGTAACCGCGCAGTTTGACCACGCGGTCGTAATTCTCGCGCGCCAGCAACCGCAGCGGAAAACCGATCATGCCCGACGCATGGCCGAGCATGCGGTCCATGGCGAGATAGGTCTTGCCGGTGTTGGTGGGGCCCAGCACGGCGGTGACTGCCGGCTTGCCGCCCTCGCCAAAGGGCGAGGACGGCGCCAGCTTGAACCGAGTGTCAGCGGTCATGGCCGCCTACGAAGGAGAAGGGAAATGCGCAGACGTGAGATCGCGTGCCTTAAACTGCCACTTAAACGGCCACTTGGCGCACATCGATATGACGCGGGTCGCGCCAGCGTCGCGCCACATATTCCTTCAGTTGGCGCTGCATGGTGTCGAAGGCATCGCGTACTGCGATGTTGACGTTCTGGTTTTTCTTGAGGGCTTCGCCGCTTTTCGGCTCGCGTTTGACGACCAGCTCTTCGCCGGGAACTTCGACAACAATGGAAATGAGAAACGGCTGGCCCTTGGAGATGGCCGTACCGTGATGGTGCTTTTCGACGACGACGCGGCAGCCGGTGATGCGGTCGAAGAATTGCTCGAGCTTGGAGACTTTCGCGCGGATGCGGCTTTCAACCGCTTCTGATTTGTCTATGCCATGGAAGGAGATCTGGACGGGCACTTGCATGTTTTAGGCTCCGTGAGAGTGAACGGGCGCCCCGGCAAAATCGTGCGGTGTTCTCGCGCTGACCCCGCACCGCCGGGACATGAGACCTTTCAATCATGGGCCTTGGAGAAGCGTTCCGCAACGGGCTGAGCGGCCTTACGGACAAAAATTTAATGCGGGAACTTTCCCCGCGAATCATTTGAAGCCGCTGGCCAAAAGTCACGGGCGAAAGCCCCCTTGCCAGGAGCCGCGTCTCGTCTCATATCTGCGCCACCTTGAGGAGTGCGCAACCTAGAGATAGCGCGACAATAGGAAAGCAGGGCGACAGACCATGACCGAGACAAAAGCAAAACCAGAGACTCGCGAATTTCAGGCCGAAGTGGCCAAGCTTCTGGACCTTGTTGTTCACTCGCTTTACTCCAATCGCGAAATCTTTCTGCGTGAGTTGATCTCTAATGCCTCCGACGCCTGCGACAAACTGCGCTATGCCGCCCTGACCGACTCGAAGTTACTGGAAGAGGGCGGCAGCGACTTCGCCATTCACCTCACCATCGACAATGATGCCAAGACCCTGTCCATCAGCGACAACGGCATCGGCATGAACCATGACGAGCTGATCGCCAACTTAGGAACTATCGCCAAGTCCGGCACAGCCGAATTCCTGAAATCCGTTTCGGACGCCAAAAAGGATGTGAACCTGATCGGCCAGTTCGGCGTGGGCTTCTATTCGGCCTTCATGGTGGCCGACAAGGTGGATGTGGTCTCGCGCAAGGCCGGCGACAAACAGGGCTGGATCTGGAGCAGCACCGGCCAGGGCGCGTTCACAGTCGGCGAGCAGGACAGCGTAGCGCGCGGCGCCAAGATCACACTACACTTGAAGGAAGACGCAGCCGAGTTTCTGGACCAGCATCGCCTGCGCCAGATTGTGAAAACCTACTCTGATCACATCGCCCTGCCGGTGATCCTTGATCCCGTAAAAGACAAAGAGGGCAAAGAGTCCGAAGCGGAAACGCTGAACAGCGCGTCGGCCCTATGGATGCGCGCGAAGAGCGACGTCACGGCCGAGCAATACAAAGAATTCTATCACCACGTCGGGCACGCCTTCGATGACCCGTGGCTGACGGTGCATTTCCGCGCGGAAGGCGCCATTGAATATACGGCGCTGCTTTTCATTCCGACGCAGAAGCCCTTCGACCTGTTCCATCCCGAGCGCAAAGGGCACGTAAAACTGTACGTGAACCGCGTGTTCATCTCGGATCAGCTGGAAGGCCTGATGCCGCGTTATCTGCGCTTTGTGCTGGGTGTGGTGGATTCTTCGGATCTGCCGCTGAACGTCAGCCGCGAAATCCTGCAATCCAATCCGACGTTGCGCAAAATCCAAAGCGGGATCGTCAAGCGCCTGTTGAAAGACCTGAAGGACCGCGCCGAGAAGCCCGAAGACTACAAAGTATTCTGGGATGCATTTGGCGCCGTGATCAAAGAGGGTCTCTATGAGGACTTCGAGCGCCGCGACGATTTGCTGGAGATCGCGCGTTTCACATCGACAACGAGTGACGCGCTTATCAGCCTGAAGGATTACGTCGCCCGCATGAAAGAGGGCCAAGAGGCCATCTACTACATCACCGGCGAGAACGCCGCCGCCTTGAAGGCGAGCCCGCAGTTGGAAGGCTTCATTGCCAAGGGCATCGAAGTGCTGCTGCTGACGGACACCATCGACGAGTTTTGGGTGCCCATGGTCGGCACCTTCGATAAAAAGATGTTCAAGTCCGTGGCCGAGGCCGGCAATGATCTTTCCAAAGTGAAAAGCGCGGACGGGACTGACGAAGGCAAAGAGGAAGCGCCGGCAGATGAAATCAAGAGCCTTATCGAGAAGCTGAAGGCGACGCTTGGTGATTCTGTTGCCGATGTGCGCGTATCGCACCGCTTGACCGGCAGCCCCGTGGTGCTGGTGGCCGATGCCGGCGGCATGAGCCTGCATCTGGCGCGCATGCTGAAGCAGCACGGCGAAGGTGCGGATCAGGCCACACGCAAAGTGCTGGAGATCAACCCGAAGCACGTTTTGATCAAGCGGTTGGAAAAGCTGGACGGTGACGCCCTGAATGATGCGGCCAACCTGCTGCTCGATCAGGCGCGCATTGTGGAAGGTGAAACCGTGCCGGACCGGGCTGCTTTCGCGCGGCGCCTGTCGGCCATGATGGAGCGCGGCCTCACCTGAGAGGCCCGCAACTCATACGTTACAAATGGGTCATTGCACGGATGACGCGGCGACAGTCCAAAGGGCTGCCTCTACAATCTGTTCCCTTGGAGACGCGCCCGCATGTCTGAGACTGACGTTACCGAGCCCACGCCGCCTGCACCCGCACGCACGTTGAAAGAGCGCTTGGGCTCATTCGCCGCCGAGTTCGGCCCGCTGGTGGTGGGCCTGTTCATGGTGCTGGTGGTGCGCACGGTAGTGGCCGAGCCCTTCACGGTCCCGAGCGCCTCCATGGTGCCCACGCTGCTGGTCGGCGACAAACTGCTGGCGTCCAAATGGGCCTACGGCTTTTCGCGCTATTCCCTGCCCATCGGCGCGTTGAACTTCGCGGGCCGCATCATGGACCGCGCACCCGTGCGCGGCGACGTGGTGGTGTTCAAACTGCCGCGCGACACATCCATCAACTATGTGAAGCGCCTGATCGGCTTGCCCGGCGACCATATTCAGATGAAAGAGGGACGGCTTTATATTAACGGCGAGATAGTGGCTCGGCGTGACGCGCCGGATTACACCACCATGTCTTATGGCCATCCGTGGACGCTGCGCCATTACATCGAGACCCTGCCCGGTGGGCGCGACCATGAGATTTTAGAATCGTCCGATGCCGCCGCCTACGATGACACCGATGAATATGTCGTGCCGGCGGAGCACTACTTCATGATGGGCGACAATCGCGACGATTCACTGGATAGCCGCGTTTCGGCGGACAGAGGCGGCGTCGATTACGTGCCGGCGGAGAATCTGGTGGGGCGCGTGGACCGCGTGGTCTATTCCCGTGACCAGGATGTGAGCTGGCATTGGGACGCGATCCCGGCGTGGATTGAATCCTTCCGCGATGGACGGTTTTTCACGGCAATCCACTAACTGGCGCCGTCATCCTGGGACCCGCGGCGGAAGGCCGCGATTTTCTGTTCGCGCGCGTCGTGGCGCGCGACCCCAGGATCCAGAGCAGCTCATCAGATTTCAGAAAAGACACCGCGATCAATGCAACGCGTGTACGTGCCGCACTGGGTCCTGGGCATAAAGCCCAGGACGACAGGAGTGTATAATGGCTAGGCCGCGAGGCTGCGCAGCACGTAGTGCAGCACGCCGCCGTTCTTGTAGTAGTCGAGCTCGCCGGAGTTATCGATACGGCATTGGACCGTGATCGTCTCCGACTTGCCGTTGGCGCGGTGGATGGTGACCGCCACGTCGCCCAGGGGCTTCAGGCCGGCGATATTCTTGATGTCGAAGGTTTCAGTGCCGTCGAGGTTCAGGGACTTGCGCGTCATGTCGTCTTTGAACTGCAAGGGCAGCACGCCCATGCCGACGAGGTTGGAGCGGTGGATGCGCTCGAAGCTTTCCACCAGCACGGCTTTCACGCCGAGCAGGTTTGTGCCCTTGGCCGCCCAATCGCGCGAGGAGCCGGTGCCGTATTCCTTGCCGGCAACGACAACGAGCGGCGTGCCATCCTTTTGGTACTTCATGGCAGCGTCGTAGATCGGCATGACTTCGCCCGAGGGCTGATGCTTGGTGATGCCGCCTTCGACACCCGGCACCATTTCATTCTTGATGCGGATGTTGGCGAAGGTACCGCGCATCATGACTTCGTGGTGGCCACGGCGCGCGCCGTAGGAGTTGAAGTCTTTCTGCGCCACGCCGTGCTCGAGCAGGTACTTGCCGGCGGGGCTGTCTTTCTTAATGGAGCCGGCAGGCGAGATGTGATCGGTGGTGACAGAGTCACCCAAGATCGCCATGGGCCGCGCGCCGACGATGTCAGTGACGGCCTTGGGCTTGGCGGTCATGCCGACGAAGTAAGGCGGATTGGCGACGTAAGTGGAGGCGCCGTCCCAGCTGTAAGTCTCGGACTTGGTGGCCTTCACGGCCTGCCAAGGGGCAGGACCCTTGAACACATCCGAGTACCGCGCGGCAAACATATCGCGCGTTAGGTACTTCTCGACAAACTCGGCCACTTCCTTGGTCGTGGGCCAGATGTCCTTCAGGTACACCGGCTTGCCGTCGGACCCTGTGCCGAGGGATTCGGTCATGATGTCCTTGCGCATGGTGCCCAGCAGCGCATAGGCCACCACCAGCGGCGGCGAGGCGAGATAGTTCGCCTTGATGTGCGGGCTGATGCGGCCTTCGAAGTTGCGGTTGCCCGACAGCACAGCGGTGACAACCAGATCGCCGGTCTCAACCGCCTTGATGATGTTGTCATCGAGCGGGCCGGAGTTGCCAATACAGGTTGTGCAGCCGTAACCGACAGTGTTGAAGCCCAGCGCATTCAGATCAGCGGTGAGGCCGGCCTTGTCGAGATAGTCGGTGACGACCTGAGAGCCTGGCGCGAGCGAGGTCTTCACCCACGGCATGCGGGTGAGGCCCTTCTCGCGGGCTTTGCGCGCCAGCAAGCCGGCGGCAAAGAGCACGGACGGGTTGGAGGTGTTGGTGCACGAGGTGATGGCAGCAATGGCGACGTCGCCATCTTCCAGCGTGGTCTTGGCGCCCGGGCCCGAAAGACCCTCGACAGCAGCGGACGCGACGCTTGCGTGGTTGAAGCCGTCCTTCAGCGCCTTTTCGAATTCCTTGCTGGCGACGGAGAGCGGCACGCGGTCCTGCGGACGCTTGGGCCCGGCGAGCGAAGGCTCGACACTGGAGAGATCGAGTTCCAGCGTATCAGTGAACACGGGGTCCGGTGTGCTTTCATCCCGCCATAGGCCTTGCGCCTTTGCGTATGCTTCCACGAGCGCCACGCGCTGCGGATCGCGGCCCGTGAAGGACAGATAGCGCAGCGTTTCCTTGTCGATGGGGAAGAAGCCGCAGGTGGCGCCGTACTCGGGCGCCATGTTAGCGATGGTGGCGCGGTCGGTGAGCGAGAGATCGTTGAGACCGGGGCCGTAGAATTCGACGAACTTGTTGACCACGCCCTTCTTGCGCAGCATCTGCGTGACGGTGAGCACCAAGTCCGTGGCCGTCATGCCTTCCTTGAGCTTGCCGGTGATCTTGAAGCCGACCACTTCGGGAATCAGCATGGGCGTCGGCTGGCCGAGCATGGCCGCTTCGGCTTCGATGCCGCCCACGCCCCAACCGAGTACGGCCAGGCCGTTGACCATGGTGGTGTGCGAGTCCGTACCGACGAGCGTGTCGGGATAGGCGAGCGTCTTGCCGTTCTCTTCGCCGGTCCAGACGACTTGCGCGAGATACTCGACGTTCACCTGATGGCAGATGCCCGTGCCCGGCGGCACAACGCGGAAATTGTTGAAGCCCATCTGGCCCCAGCGCAGGAACTTGTAACGCTCACCATTGCGCTCGAATTCGAGATCGATGTTCTTCTGCAGCGAGGTGGAGCTGGCATAAGCATCCACCATCACCGAGTGATCGATGACGAGATCGACGGGCGAGAGCGGGTTGATCTTCTGCGGATCGCCGCCGAGGGCCTTGATGGCTTCGCGCATGGCGGCGAGATCGACCACGGCAGGCACGCCGGTGAAGTCCTGCATCAGCACGCGCGCGGGGCGATAGGCGATTTCCTCGGACGATTTCTTTTCCTTCAGCCAGCCGGCCAAGGCCTTCACGTGATCGGTGGTGACGATGCGGCCGTCTTCAAAGCGCAGCAGGTTCTCCAAAAGAACTTTGAGCGAGAACGGCAGGCGCGAGATATCGCCGATCTTTTCCGCCGCCGCCGGCAGGCTGAAATAGTCATAGGCTTTTCCGCCGACGGTGAGGGTCTTGCGGACTTTCAGACTGTCGTGACCACTGAGCATGGGAGTTCCTTTACAAGCTGGGCTTTAGGCGGGGCCGGTCTTGGACGCGGGAACGGCTGTTGCGGAGTTCGTTGAAAGGTCCCCCGCCCCACGGCCGGTGACGTCTCCGGCTTCTCTTGAGGTGACTCAGCCACATTCGCCCTACAATGTCCAGTAGTCCTCTGGCGAAATCACCGCCCAAGTCATTGGTTGACTTAGGTATTTACAGGGTTTTGCACAGCTGGGATGCACTTTGGCATACCTCGGATAGGGGAAAAATTGTGAAGGGAATCAAGGGCGCGCACCCCTGCGACACTTTGCCTCCCAGCTCCCCTCACATTATGGTCCCGACATGAGTGGGGACAGTTTCACAGCGGGCACCTTTTCCGGCAGCAACCTTGCCTGCCGGCGCGGCGGACGCCTGGTCTTTACGGGGCTGGCTTTCAGCTTGCCGGCAGGCGGCGCTTTGATTTTGCGCGGGGCCAACGGCAGCGGCAAAACCACACTGCTGCGGTTGATGGCGGGTTTGATTCCGCCCACGGCTGGGCACCTCGCCTGGAGCGATCAGCCCCTTGATGATTCCGATGAACATGCAGCGAAGCTGCGGTTTGTCAGTCATTTGGATGCGGTGAAACCAGCGCTGAGCGTTGCGGAGAATCTCAGCTTCTGGAGCGCATTGTGGAGCGGGCGCATCGACGATGCCGCGACGCTCCGCGCCATGGATGCTTTTGGTTTGCGCCATCTCGCGACTTTTCCCGGACGCCTGCTCTCGGCTGGTCAGCGTCACCGCTTGGCCTTGGCGCGTTTGTTGGTGGCGCCTGCGCCACTGTGGCTTTTGGACGAACCGGGCAATGCGCTGGACGAAGCCTCGCTGGGGGCGCTGACAGCCGCCATCGCCGATCATCGGGGGCGCGGCGGTTCGGTGGTGGTGGCCAGTCATGGCAGCGCTTTTGTCAATGATGGCAATACTTTAGACGTCGGCACCTTTACGCCCAAAACCGCCGTGCATTGGAGTGACGACGCGGACGAGGAGAGCGCCGCATGAACGTGTTCTCCACCCTGCTCGCCCGTGATCTCAAGTTGGCTATTCGCCAGAGTGCCGACAGCCTAACGGTGGTGGCCTTCTTCGCCATCGCGACGGTCCTGTTCCCCTTCGGCGTCGGGCCGGAAACCAATGTGCTCGAACGCATTTCCGGCGGCGTGCTGTGGGTGACGGCGCTGCTGGCGGCGCTGTTGTCGCTCGACCGCATTTTCACGGTGGATTACGAGGATGGCACGCTCGATCAATTGGTGCTGACGGGCCAGCCTTTGTCCATCGTTGTACTGGCCAAAATCACCGCCCATTGGCTGACCACGGGTGTTCCGTTGTTGATCGTTTCGCCGCTTCTGGCCGTGACCTTGCACCTTCCCACGGCAGGATATGCGCCTCTGTTGTTGGCTTTGCTGCTGGGCACGCCGACCGTGAGTCTGGTGGGCGCCGTGGGTGCTGCGCTGGTGCTGGGCACGCGGCGGGGCGGTGTTTTACTCTCTCTCTTGGTGTTGCCGCTGTATATCCCCGTGCTGATTTTTGGCGCCATGGCGGTGGAAGCGGCCACCACTGGACGCAGTGCGACACCCGAACTTCTGGTGCTGGCGGGCTTTGCGGTGCTGGCGGTTACATTATGTCCATGGGCGACGGCAGCAGCCGTGCGCCAGGCCGTGGAATAACCACACCATCCGCCATGAAATCAGCGGTTTGCGCGCTGACGTAAACGTGAGATTTCACATGAACGGCGATGAGTCGGAATCCCTGCCTCTCAGGCATATATTAGATGTGGCGGCCTGTGTGCCCCCTGCGATAAACAACATGCGATAAGCCATCGGCAGACTTAGAGAAAAACGGTTTCAAACGTGCATCGTTTCGCCAACCCGACGCAGTTCATGAAGATCGCCAATGCCATCTTCCCGTGGGCGGCGGGATTGGCCGTGCTTCTGTTCGCCGTCGGCCTGCCCATCGCGCTCGTCACTTCGCCGCCCGATTACCAGCAGGGCGAGACAGTCCGCATCCTCTACCTGCATGTGCCCGCGGCGGTGATGGGCGAGATGATTTATTACGCCATGGCTTCCGGCAGCGCGGCCTATTTGATTTGGCGCCACCCGATGGCCGGCCTTGTCGCCAAAGCATCCGCGCCGGTGGGTGCCATGTTCACGGCGCTGTGCCTGATCTGCGGCATGCTCTGGGGTGAGCCCATGTGGGGCACCTTCTGGGTATGGGATGCGCGCCTGACGTCAACGCTAATCATGTTCTTCATCTATCTTGGCTACATCGCGCTGGGCGACGCTTTCGAAGATCCCGAGCGCGGCGATCGCGCCGCCGCCATCCTCGCGCTTGTCGGCGTGGTGAACGTGCCGATCATCAAATTCTCGGTGAATTGGTGGAACACGCTTCACCAGCCCGCCAGCCTTTCGCTGACCAAGAGCAACATGTCTGGCGAGATGCTGCTGCCCTTGTTCCTGATGATGGGCGCATACGGAATGTTCTACGTCACGGTGTTGGTCATTCGCGTGCGCAGCGAATTGCTCGCGGCCAAAATCCGCAACGCGCGCATGAGCCAAATCGCGGGCAATGAAGCCGCGCAGGCAATTGGATGATGTCCATGGACCTCATGACATTCCTCGACATGGGCGGCTACGCCCGCTTCGTCTGGCCGGCCTACGGCGTGAGCCTCTTCTCACTCCTGGCCATATTGATCTTTTCGCTGCGCAGCCTGAAAGCGCGCGAGCGCGAGTTCGAAGCCTTGAAGTCACAGCGCCGGGGAGACAGAGCATGAGCATGACCCGCAAACGCCGCCGCCTTTACTTCGTGATGCTGGGGCTTCTCGGACTTGGCGCCGGCACGGCACTGGTGCTGACGGCCTTCCAGGACAACATCGTCTTCTTCTTCAGCCCCACAGAAGTGGCTGAGCGTCATGTGACGCCCGACCAGCGCATTCGTATCGGCGGCCTGGTTGAGAAGGGCAGCGTACAGAAGAACGGCGAGAACATTTCCTTCTCGCTCACCGACCTCAGCAAGACGATGACCGTGCAGTACAAGGGCCTGCTGCCGGACTTGTTCCGCGAAGGCCAGGGCATCGTCGCCGAGGGCCGCGTGGACCCCAGCGGTGTGTTCATCGCCAACGAGATCATGGCCAAACACGACGAAAAATATATGCCGCGCGAAGTGGCCGACGCCTTGAAGAAGAGCGGCCGCTGGAAAGAAGGCGAACCCATGCCTGGTGATATCAGGCCGGGCAACGCCGTGAGCGACGGCCTAAAGCCGACATCTGAAACGCCTGTTACGCCTGTTGCACCTGCTGCGCCCGCCGCACCTCAACCCTAAGGTTGCCACATGATCATTGAACTCGGTCACTTTGCCCTGGCGTTGGCGTTGGTCGTCGCCCTGGTGCAGTCCACCGTTCCGCTCATCGGCGCGCAGCGTAATAACGCGAGCCTCATGGCCGTGGCGCGCACCTCGGCGCTGATGCAGTTGGTGTTGATCCTCGGCGCCTTCGGCGCGCTGATGCACGCCTATATCACCTCGGACTTCTCGGTGATCGGCGTCTATGAGAACTCGCATACCACCAAGCCGCTTATCTACAAGATCAGCGGCGTGTGGGGGAATCACGAGGGCTCGCTGCTGTTGTGGGTGAGCATCCTTGCTTTGTTCGGCGGCGGCGTGGCCGCTTTCGGCACCAACTTGCCGCCGGCCTTGCGCGCGCGTGCGTTGGCCGTGCAAGGCATGATCAGCGTCGGCTTCGTCGCTTTCATCCTGTTCACCTCGAACCCGTTCCTGCGCATCACACCCACACCCGCCGAAGGCCAAGGCTTGAACCCTTTGCTGCAGGACCCGGGCCTCGCATTCCATCCGCCTATGCTCTATGCGGGCTATGTGGGCTTCTCCATGGCGTTCTCCTTCGCGGTGGCCGCACTGATCGAGGGCCGTGTGGATGCGGCCTGGGCGCGCTGGGTGCGCCCCTGGACACTG
Organism: Fidelibacterota bacterium; assembly: GCA_947472795.1. Taxonomy (GTDB): domain Bacteria; phylum Pseudomonadota; class Alphaproteobacteria; order Rhodospirillales; family Rhodospirillaceae; genus SHVO01. The sequence continues at coordinate 228,819 of CANJBL010000001.1, forward strand.
GCCGCCTGGACATTCCTGACCATGGGCATCGGCCTTGGCAGCTGGTGGGCTTACTACACGCTAGGCTGGGGCGGCTGGTGGGCGTGGGATCCGGTTGAGAACGCGTCCTTCATCCCGTGGTTGACGGGCACAGCCTTGCTGCACTCGGCCATTGTGGTCGAGAAGCGCGAAGCCTTGAAGAGCTGGACCATTCTGCTGGCCATCATCACTTTCTCGCTCTCCTTGCTGGGCACCTTCCTGGTGCGCTCGGGCGCTTTGACGTCGGTGCACTCTTTTGCCGCCGACCCGACGCGCGGTGTATTCATTCTGATGCTGCTGGGACTCGCCATCGGTGGGTCTTTGACTTTGTACGCCATCCGCGCGCCGCACCTGCAAGGCGGCGGACTGTTCGCGCCCATCAGCCGCGAGGGTGGACTGCTGATCAACAACCTGTTGCTCTCCACCGCCGCCGCCACGGTGCTGTTGGGCACGCTGTACCCGCTGTTCACCGAAGTGCTGTCGGCCAACAAAATCACGGTAGGTCCGCCCTATTTCGACGCGGTATTCATTCCGCTGATGGTGCCGCTGGTCCTCCTGATCGGCATCGGTCCGCGTCTCGCGTGGAAGCGCGGCGACATCGCCGGCGCCTTGGCGCGCGTGAAATTCGCAGGGGCCGCGACGCTGGCCATGCTGGCCCTTTCACTCGTGATCAACGGCACGCGCACCACGGATATAGCGGGCGCGTGTGGTCTCGCTATCGCGGCCTATCTCGCCGTCGCCTCCATCAGCGAATGGATCGACCGCGTGCGTTTGACGAAATCCGGTGCCTGGACGCGCATCGCCAATCTACCGCGCGCCGCTCATGGGATGACTGTTGCGCACCTCGGCATGGCCGTGCTGATCGCTGGCGTCAGTGGTGCAACCGCGTGGCGACAAGAGCGCATCCAGACCATGGCCCAGGGACAAACCGTGGAGATGGCGGGTTACACCATGACCTTCAACGGCGTGAAGATGGTGCAAGGGCCCAACTACGCCGCCGGGCGCGCTGACATCACAGTGTCGCGGGCCGGCAAGACCATCGCCACGTTGCTGCCGGAGCTGCGCACCTATGATCAGCCGCCGCAGCAGACGACCTTCACGTCGATCCACACGACTTTCTATGCCGATCTCTATGCCGCTTTGGGTGAGCCGCAAGGCGCCGACGGCGCTTTCGTGACGCGCTTCTTTTATGTGCCGTTTGTGCCCTTCCTTTGGTACGGCGTGCTGCTGATGGGCTTGGGCGGACTCATCTCGCTCTCGGACCGGCGCTTGCGTGTCGGCGCGCCGCAGCGTGCGGCGGCGGCGATGCCTCTGGCGCAGGCGGCTGAATAATGAAGAGATGGCCCTATATTCTGCCGCTGGTGGCCGTGCTGGCCTTGGGCGGCATTTTCGCCAAGCGCATGGTCGATATCGAGAACGGCACGGACCCTAGCCTGATCCCTACCGTGTTGCTCGACACGCCCATCCCAGCCTTTGATCTGCCGCCTTTGCCCAATCGCGGCGAAGCGTTGCGCAGCGAGGACTTGAAAGGCCAAGTGAGCCTGGTGAATTTCTGGGGCTCGTGGTGCATCGCTTGCGTCTCGGAACACCCTGCGCTGCTGGCCATCGCCAAGGAAGGCGACGTACCCATTCACGGCGTGGCCTGGCGCGACGATCCGAACAAGAGCCTCGCCTGGCTGGCGCAGCGCGGCGACCCTTATGCCACGGTCGGCCAGGACCCGGATAGCAAGACCGCCATTGCATTTGGCGTGGTGGCAGCACCCGAGACCTTCCTGGTCGATAAACAAGGCGTGATTCGCTACAAGCAGACCGGCCCCATCACGGCGGCCGATTGGAAAAACAAGATCAAGCCGCTGATCGCCGAGCTGAAGAAGAAATGAAAAAGCTCGCTCTTTTCCTGGCTGCGCTTTGCATTTCCTCCTTTGCGCTGGCTGTCGAACCCAATGAGATGTTGAAAGACGCAGGCCTGGAAGCACGCGCCCGCGAGGTCAGCAAGCAGCTGCGCTGCGTGCAGTGCCAGAACGAAACCATCGACGAATCCCATGCCGACATCGCGCGCGCCATGCGCCTTCTGGTGCGCGAGCGCATCACGGCCGGCGACACCAATGATCAGATCATCGCCTATATGTTGAGCCGCTACGGCGATTATGTGCTGCTGCGTCCACGCTTCATGTCGAGCACGCTGATCCTGTGGGTTGGACCCTTTGTGCTTCTGGTGCTCGGCGGCCTTGTGGTTGTGACGCGCATCAGGCGCGGCGGTACGGAAGGCCTGGCGCTGACGGAAGAAGAGCAGAAGGCGGTTGCCGCCCTCACCGAACTGGGAGAAGGCGGATCATGATTTGGATGGGGATTGCTCTCGTCGCGCTGGCGACCTTGGCCGCGCTGCTGTGGCCAGTATTGAAAGCGCCCAAGCCCGCCATGGATCGGGCTGCCTATGACATGACCATCTTCCGCGATCAGTTGAAGGAAGTGGACCGCGACGTGGACCGCGGTGTGCTGACGCCAGAGGAGGCCGAGGCCGCGCGCCTGGAGATCCACCGGCGCATGCTGAGCGCCGACAAGGCCGCGATAAAGGCGCCCGCCGCCGATGCGCCCAAGCGCCGCGTGGCGCTGGCGAGTGCGATGGGTGTGCTGGTGCCGGTGCTGGCCCTGGGCATCTATCTCAAAGTCGGCGCGCCCACTTACGTGCCCGCACCTGCGCCCGCCGTGGCCGAGAACGGCCAGAACGGCGATCTCAACGAAGCCGACATGGCAAAGATGATCGATCAGCTGGCCGCCCGTGTTGCGGCCAACCCCGGCGACAGCGTCGGCGCGGGCTTGCTGGCGCGCAGCTACGCCAGCCTGGGGCGCTTCGGCGATGCCGTTGAGGTTTACCGCAAGCTTCTGGCGCTGACGCCCAATGCTGAAAATTACGCAAGTTATGCCGAGTTGATGATCGCTAACGCCAGCGGCCAGGTCTCGCAGGAGGCGCACGACGCCTTGGTGAAGGCTCTGACCTATGACCGCAGCGAGGCGCGCGCGCGGTTTTATCTGGGCTTCGAGATGGCGCAAAAGGGCCAGCCGAAGAACGCCATCGCCGTATGGCGCGATCTTTCCGCCACTGCACCCGCCGATGCGCCGTGGCTCGATATGGTGAAGCAGCAGATGGCCGGTGCTGCACAAGAGGCCGGCATTCCGCCCATGACGGTGGACCCGAAGCATCCGCTGGATCTTCTGCCGCCCGCTGAAGTCGCCGCCGCCAAAGCCGCTGGTCCGCCGGCCGCATCTGCGTCCACACAAGCCAGCGCTGGGCCCAGCCGCGCGCCAAGCCAGAACGTGACGGCCAATCCCTCGCCAATCGCACCACAAGGCGGTGGCGGTGGCGCTGGCTCCGTCAACGACATGGCCCCGGAAGCGCGCGAGCGCGTGAGCATGATGGTGGCGGGCCTGGCCGGGCGACTTGCCAGCAATCCCCAGGACTATGACGGCTGGCTGTTGCTGGGCCGCTCCTACACGGTGCTGAAGGACTTTGACGGTGCCAAGGGAGCCTACGAGAAGGCCATCGCGCTGAAGCCGAAAGAAGTCGAGCCGCGCCTGCATCTCATGGCCTCGCTGATGACCATGGTGGATGCCAACGATCAGAAGCCGTTACCCAAGCCCGTCACCGACGCCGCCGCCGATATTCTGACGCTGGAACCGCAGCAGCCCGACGCCCTATTCGTCAGCGGCATCGCGCGGCTGAAAGCCGGCGACACATCGGGCGCCAAGGTGCTGTGGACGCGCGCGCGCGACGTCATGACAGAGGGTTCGCCGCAACGCGCCGCCGTCGAACAGAGACTGAAGGCTTTACCATGATGACCAAACGCATCGCCATTGCCGTTGCCATCATCGCCGCCATGGCGCTGGTGCTCACACTCTATCTGCCGCGGGCGCGCCAAGTGGACGTATCGCCGCAAGGCACCGTAGCCATCGGCGGACCCTTCACCCTCGTCAATACCAAGGGCGATCTGGTCAGCGAGGTCGATTTGAAAGGCCGCTACAGCCTGATCTTCTTCGGCTTCACCCACTGCCCGGATATCTGCCCTATTGCATTGCAGACGATGACCCAGGCTTTGCGGGCTGCGGGCCCTGCCGCCACAAAGGTGCAGCCGGTGTTCATCACCGTGGACCCCGAGCGTGATCCTCCGGAAGTGATGGCGGCATACCTGGCCTCGTTCGATCCGCGCTTCTGGGGTTTGACGGGCACACCCGATCAGGTGAAGGGTGCCGAGACCAGCTACAAGGTCTTCGCGGCGAAAGCGCCCATGAAAGATGCCAATGGCCAACCCACGGGTGACTACACCATGAACCACACCGGGTTCATTTATCTCATGGATCGGAACGGCGCCTACGCCGCCCACTTCGACAAGGATGCGAGCGCCGACGACATCGCCAAGCGCATTGCGGCCCTGCAGTGACAAAAGCGCCCCAGCCCTTCTGGCGCGAGAAATCGCTCAAGCAGATGACGGCGGAGGAATGGGAAAGCTTGTGCGACGGCTGCGGAAAGTGCTGTTTGCATAAAATCCGCGAGAAAGACGGCACGTTGAAAATGACCAACGTGGCCTGCCGGCTTCTCGACACGCGCACCTGCCGGTGTGCCAACTATGCGCGCCGCAAGGACCTTGTGCCCGATTGCGTGGTGCTGACATCCGACAGTGTGGCCGGACTGGACTGGCTTCCCGGCACGTGCGCCTACCGCCTCGTGAGCGAAGGCAAGGACCTGGCTCACTGGCACCCGCTGGTGAGCGGCCAGGCCAAGACCGTGCACACGGCCAATATCTCCGTGCGCGGGCAATGCATCTCGGAGCGCGACGCAGGTCCCCTACATCATCATGTTGTTCCGTAAGCGCGCCCCTCGGCCGGCCCCGAGAGCGGTAAAAAGCGCCGAGCGCGCCATTCCCTTGCAATCCACGCGCTTCGCCGAAGTACTCGGCGATGCCGCCATGACGGCGCGCGTGATCCTCGACATCAATCCGCGCGCGCGGCGCGTGAGCTTACGCGTGGACCCGGGCAACAGCTGCATTGTGCTGGTACGCCCGCCACGCATGAGCGACAGAGCTGTCGGCGCCTTCCTCGAGAGCCACGCGGGCTGGATTGCCACCCACCTCGCGAAGCTGCCGCAGCGCGTGAATTTTTCTGACGGATCTGTGATTCCATTCGCCGGCGCGGAGCACATCATTCGCCTACGCCCAGAAGCGCGCGGCGGTGTGTGGCGCGAAGGCGAGGAAATCATCGTGACCGGTAAGGCCGAGCACACGGCGCGGCGTTTGCGCGACTGGCTGAAAGCAGAAGCGCGGAAATCCCTGTCGACGGCGGTTCACGCCATGGCGGCACAGCTGGATGTGAAGGTCACGCGCATCAGCGTGCGCGACACCCGTTCACGCTGGGGGAGTTGTACGCCCGATGGGAAATTGTCGTTCTCGTGGCGGCTGATTTTCGCGCCGGCGGATGTGCTGGCCTATGTGGCCGCACATGAAGTCGCGCACCTTAAGCACATGCATCATCAACCCGCCTTCTGGCGGACGGTGGATGTGGTATTGAAAGAATACGCGCCCGGTGTGGACTGGAAATCAGCGCGCGAATGGCTTCGTCGGCGCGGGACCGCGCTGCATAGCTACGGCTGAGCCTGTGTCGGCAGAAGCTATCGCCTGCGTCTTGCGGGCGTGCTTGCTGGTCACGTATTCGGCGAAAGCATTCATGCGGTAGATGAACGGCTTGCGCGCGGGTGCATTGGCTTTGCTGCGCGACGAATCCGTATCACGGTAGAAAACGTGGCTGCCGATGATGGTGGTGGTTTCGTATTCCTGCGCCCAGGCGGGCTTTAGAAAGTCGGCGTGATACCAGAGCGCGCCGTTGGTGGGGTCGGGAATGGAAGAATCGGCCTGCAGGATCGCGGTGGCGATCTTCAGCGACGTGCGCCACTGGTCGGCCTCGTAAGGAATGTCGTTCTTGGCATCGCAGTACCAGGAGAACTGGCAGCGATGATTCTCGCCCATCATCTTGCTCTGCTTGACGACGTCGCAGATGTTCGATGGAAAGCGTGAGTCCATGGCACGGTTCAGGACGACGCGGGCGACAGCGATACGCCCCGCCATGGTTTCGCTGCGCGCTTCCCAATAGTCATTAAGCGCGAGGCAAACCAGCTCGTCCTTGGAGACCACAATGTTGGAGAAATCGATGTGAAGGTCGGCCGGAATTTCGACGGCCCTGGCGGAGGTAGCGAAGGAAAACATGAATGCGGCGCCGACAACGAGCGGCGCCAAGCGCAAGAGCAGCGAGGTGAAGGTACGGGTCAGGATAGAGTGCATTGGCGTTATTTCCTCGTTTCCTCGGCCACAACAACAACAGGCACGGTGTCACCCAACCAGGAGGTCAACGCCTGGTCGCAAAGAGTGTTCCCTGTGCTCGAAGCCGGACGTGCCGTGTATCCGTCCGTTGTTTTTATGGCCGGGATTTCTACGCTCCCGTTCATTAGCCCCATTGTGGACGATATGTTTTCGTCCTTGGGTGGACCGCCGTCTCCAGAGGGCAGGTCCGTTGGCAGGCGGATTATTGAGAATGGGCCAAAGCAGGCAACAAAAATTAAGTTGCGGCGTGACGCGGAATTGCAATCTTATCTTGCGAAGATAGGGAGTGAAGGCTGACGATCGCTCGCGGCACTGTTCAATCCGTAGGCAGGGGGGTTGCTTCGACCCACAATGGCTTGGAATTTTCGGTTGGATATCAGTTCCTTATTTGACCCTTGCGAAAACATGGCCATTAACCAGTTCGACGAGAGCTCGCGGCGAAAATAAGAAACAATCTTTCAAAAAAAGGCTGTAATTTTCTATCTACGGTAGAGAGAATCGCGCGCGTGACTATCGTATTAGGGGATGAAAGCCGAGATGAGCGGCGGCAAGGCGATTCGAGGCGGGCCTTTAATTGCCTGTGATGGCTTGCCAGAAGCGGCTGATGAGGTCGGGTGAAGCCTCGCGCCGCTCCATGCCGGGAAGGTCGCGCGGTGCATGACCTTCTTCCGCCGAAACCATGACATCGTGCCAGATGCGCGCGGGCAAACCGCCGCCGGTGACCTTGTTCATGCCCGCGCCAGAGTCATTTCCCACCCAGACGCCGGTGACGTAATCGGCCGTGAAGCCCATGAACCAGGCGTCGCGGAAGTCGTTGGTGGTGCCGGTTTTGCCGGCGGCGGGAACGCCGATGGCCGCAGCGGTACCCGTGCCGCGGGTGACGACCTGGGTCATAAGGCGGTTCATGACCGAGAGCGTTTCGGGTGTCATGACCTGGGCAATGGCCCCACCCTGGTGACCGTAAAGCGGCGCGCCGTCCTTATCGGTGATGAGTTCAATGGCATAGGGCGTGACAGCGGAACCGCCGTTGGCGAAAGGGACATAAGCGCCGGTGAGATCGAGCAGCGTCACCTCGCCCGACCCCAGGGCCAGCGATAGATCCGGCTTCAGGTCTTGCGTGATGCCCATGCGGTGGGCCACGGCCAGAACCGCCTTGGCGCCGACATGCTGGGCAACCCGCACGGCAGCCGTATTGATGGACTTGGCGAAAGCGGTCTCGATGGTAATGGGGCCTTCGTAGGTGCCGGAGAAATTCTGCGGGCGCCACTTGCCGATCTTGATGGGCGCATCCGTGACCATGTCATCTGGGCCGTAACCCGCCTCGACGCCCGCCATATAAACGAAGGGTTTGAAGGAGGAACCCGGCTGACGCAAAGCCTGGGTGGCGCGGTTGAACTGGCTGGTTTCATAGTCACGGCCGCCGACCATCGCGCGCACAGCGCCGTCGGTGCCCATCACGATGATCGCGCCCTGCTCTACTTTCTGCTTCGCACCGAATTCATCGAGGCGCTTGGCGAGTGTGGTTTCGGCCTGGGCCTGGAGACGGCCATCGAGCGTCGTGTGGACGATGAGGTCCTTATCGGAATTGCCGACATAAGCGTCCACCTGGGTCAGCACCCAGTCGGCGAAATAGCGCGCACGGTTTTCGGGGTTCAACTTGCCCGCTGTGGTGAGCGCCTTGTCGGCGGTGCGGAAGGCGAGCTTGGACTCATTCGCGGTGATGGCGCCGGTCTCGACCATGGTTTTCAGCACGATCTGTGCGCGTTCCTTGGCGCGTTCGGGCTCGCGCACCGGATTATAATGCGTCGGCGCTTTCAAAAGGCCCGCCAGCACCGCCGCCTGAAACACCGTGAGATCCTTGGCGGGATGGCCGAAGTAGCGTTCGGATGCAGCCTCGAAACCGTAGATGCCGCTGCCGAAATAGACCCGGTTCATATAGAGCGAAAGAATTTGATCCTTGCTGAACTGGCGCTCCAGCTTCAGCGCCAAGAGCGCCTCGCGGATTTTGCGCGACAGCGTGCGATCGGGAGACAGGAACAGGTTCTTGGCCACCTGCTGGGTGATGGTGGAGCCGCCCTGAAGGCGGGCCCGGGCACGGATATCGGTATAAATGGCGCGGGCAAGGCCGCGCGCGTCCACGCCGGGATGCTCATAGAAGCGCCGGTCCTCGACCGAGATGATCGCCGCCGGTACATAAGCCGGCAGTTTCTTCAGGTCGATGGAATCGCCGTAGATATCGCCGAAATTGGCCAGCTCCCAGCCGCCGGCGTCGATGAGGCGTACATTGGGACGGCGCGTCAGGGTGGCTTCGTTGATGGCCGGCAGGTCGTTGGCGTAGTAGATGATGGCCAGGGCGCCCGCGAGCCCCAGCCAGACAAGGGCGGCGAGAAAGTTGGAGACGAGGGACGACAGGCGGAAATAACTGCGCAGAGCGGCAGCGACCTTTCGGCGCCGCTTGGCGTTCTTCCCATGGGTGTTTTTCCCTTGGGGATTTTCAGCCGCGTTGTCGTCCGGCTTGCGCCGCTTCGCTTTAGCCATGGCTCTGATATAGCATGAAGTGGAGAGGCCCCTTAAGGATGGCTTATGTAGCGTAAATGCGGCGGTTTAAGGGCGTATAAACAGTTCAAATTGAGGTAGCAGGGAGCTTCCATGGCTGCGAAAAAGAAGAGCAAGAAGCCGGCACGTAAGCCGGTGACAAAGGCGGGCAAAAAGTCCGCGAAGAAGACTGCGCGTAAAATGCCGGCAAAGAAGAGCGCGCCTAAGCGCAAAGCCACACCGCGTAAGGCTGCGCGAAAGACGATTGCGAAAGCAGCGCGGGGTACCCTGAGCGTGCAGGTGAGCGAGAGCTTAGAATCCCGTCTGAAGGCGCTGGCCAACAATATGTCCAAGCCCATGGCCGAGATGCTGACCCAGGCGCTGACGGAATTCGCTGATAACTGGGAAGATCACATGCGCACGGTCATGGCGCTGGCCGAGAACAATGACCGCATGCAGCTCGCCGTACCGCAAGAAGAGAGCCCGGATATGTCGCCTAGGGACTCGCACTAAGTCACAGCCTTAAATCGAACTCCGCCCCTGCCATCACCTGACCGTTCACCGTGATCTCGACACGGTGGCGGCCCGGATAATAGACGCGCGTGGTGATGGGTTTCAGGGCGTGGCGGCGTTCAAGCGTGCGCTTTTCCTTGGGCGCCAAAGTAAGCGCCTTCCATTTGAAGACCTTGGGCGTGCGCGCACCGCTCTTCTTTTGATGATGGATGATGTAGTCGATCACCAGGTTCTGCCGCTTGTTCGCAAGATTCTCGATCTCGGCGGAGAAAACGGCATGACCACCGTACTCCACACGCGCGGTGTCTAAGCGGAACTTGAGTTTGATTTTGGGCGCGCTGTAGCCGAGCGCCGCCAGCGTCTTGCCATGGCCAGCTTTGATAAGCGTGCGGCAGGCGTGACGGATCAATCGCGCACGGTCTTTCGGCGCATCCTTCAGCCATGCCTTGGCGATGCCCGCCACAAGATCGGGGTGATCCTTGGCGATATCGTTGAGGCTGTTGGCGACGGACCGGCGCACATAGTCGGAAGCGTCATCGCGCAACGATTCGAGCAGCGGCAGGAGCGGCGCGGGATCTTGCACGAAATCCTTGAGACGCAAGCCCCAGGGAAGGCGCGGGCGCGAGCCTTCCGAGACAAGGCGGCGCACATGGTGGTTCGCGTCCTTCGCCCAGGTCTTCAACGTGGCCAGCGTCTTCTTGGGATGCTTGACGAGGAAAGGGCGGAGCGCGAATTCGCTGGTGCTGCGGATGGTGAGGGCCCGCAAGACCGCCAATGATTCTTCCGGATGATCGAGGCCGTTTTGCGCGACGTATTCGCCCATGGGCCAGATGGCCCAACCGGCGAGGCCCTTGGTGGGATCATCCATGGGCTCGCCCGCTTTATCGAGGGGGCGCAAGGTGAGCACAATGACCTGGAGCGCGCGCGGAATGTCAGAGGGGAGCGTGACTTTGAGCGCACCCGCTATCTGTTGCGCCCGGGCTTTCAGTTCCAGGGATTTGAAATCGTTCAGGGCTGCGTCGGTGAAGCGCTTCTCGTCGAAAGCTTTCCAGGCGCGCTTCAGGTGCCGCGCCATGTCCTCGACAAGGGCGCGGCTGAAAAGCTCTTTGAAAGGCTCGGATGTGCGCGCGGCGGCGGGCAAAGAGAGCTGCTAGACGTCCAGGTTCTTCACGGCGAGCGCATTCTCCTGGATGAAGTCGCGCCGGTGCTCGACGATGTCGCCCATGAGGGTGGAGAAGATCTCATTGGCGTTGTCGGCGTGGTTGACCTTCACCTGCAACAGCGTGCGCACGTTGGGATCGAGCGTGGTTTCCCACAGCTGGCCGGGGTTCATCTCGCCCAGACCTTTATAGCGCTGCAGCGTCACACCCTTTTTGCCATGGCTCATGATGGCGTTTAACAGCGCCATGGGGCCGGAAATTTTCACATCCTCGTCCTTGTAGCGCAGCATGTTGTCGCGCGTGTACGTGCCTTGCAGGTCCGATGCCAGACCATCCAGGTGACGCGCCTCGGCGGAGTGCAGCGTGCGGCTGTCCATGATGTAGGTCTCGGTCACGCCGCGCAGGGTGCGTGTGAACTTAAGACCGCCGCCGGATGCAGCTTCACCGCTCCAGCCTTTTTCAAATTCGGTTTCGAGGTGATCGAGGCGCCGGGCCACATAACCCGCGGCATCCTTGGCCATGGCGTCATTGGACAGCACGTCGGGATTGAAAGCCCCGGCGATGGCGCATTGCTCGACGATGCCGAGCGGCAGCGTGCGCGACAGCAGGGTGATGCTGTTCTTGATCTCGCGCGCTTTAGTGACAAGGTCCTTCAAATCATCGCCGGCTATCTGGCCGCCGCCTTGGATCAGAAGCGTGGCGTTGGCGAGACCGGCGTTGATAAGGAATTCCTCCATGGCCGCATCGTTCTTGAGATAGACCTCGGACGAGCCCTTCTTCGCTTTGTAAAGCGGCGGCTGCGCGATGAGCAGGTGCCCGTTCTCGATGACCTGCGGCATCTGGCGGTAGAAGAACGTGAGCAGCAGCGTACGGATGTGACTGCCGTCCACGTCGGCGTCCGTCATGATGATGATCTTGTGGTAGCGCAGCTTGGCGATATTGAACTCCTCGGGGCCGATGCCGGTGCCAAGGGCTGTCACCAGCGTGCCGATCTCGACGGAGGAGAGCATCTTGTCGAAGCGCGCGCGCTCCACGTTCAGAATTTTGCCGCGCAAAGGAAGAATGGCCTGGAAACCGCGGTCGCGGCCCTGCTTGGCCGACCCGCCGGCCGAATCACCTTCGACGATGAAAAGTTCGGATGCTGCGGGATCGCGGTTCTGACAGTCGGCCAGCTTGCCGGGCAGAGATGAAATATCAAGCGCACCCTTGCGGCGCGTGAGTTCGCGCGCCTTACGCGCGGCTTCGCGAGCGAGCGCTGCCTCCACCACCTTGCCGACGATCTTGCGGGCTTCGGAGGGGTGTTCTTCGAACCATTCGCCGAGTTTCTCAGAGACAATGCTTTCCACCACCGGGCGCACTTCCGAGGAGACAAGCTTATCCTTGGTCTGAGAGGAGAACTTCGGATCAGGCACCTTCACCGAGAGCACGCAGGTGAGGCCTTCGCGCATGTCGTCGCCGGTGAGCGCGATCTTGTCCTTCTTTCCCATGCCCTTGTCGTTGGCATACTGGTTGATCGTGCGCGTCAGCGCGCCGCGGAAGCCGGCCAGGTGCGTGCCGCCATCGCGCTGCGGGATGTTGTTGGTGAAGCACAGCGTGTTCTCGTGATAGCTGTCGTTCCACTCCATGGCGACTTCGACGGTAATGTTGTCGCGCTCGGCGGACACCGCCACGGGCGGTTCGTGCAGCGCCAGTTTGGTACGGTCGAGATACTTCACGAAGGCTTCGATGCCGCCCTCGTAGTGCAGATCGATCGACTTGTTCTCGCTGTGGCGGGCGTCGGTGAGATTGAGAAACACGCCGGAGTTCAGGAACGCGAGCTCGCGCAGGCGATGCTCCAGCGTGCCGAAGTCGAATTCGGTTTTGGTGAAGGTTTCTTTCGACGGCAGGAAGCGCACTTCCGTGCCTGTCTTGAACTGACCGGCCTTCTTGCCTTCGGTGACCTTGGGCGCATTGCCCGCGACAGCAAGCGGCGCTTCCGCTTCGCCGTGGCGGAATCTCATGAAGTATTCTTTGCCGTTGCGCCAGATGCGAAGCTCGAGCGAACTGGAGAGCGCGTTCACGACAGAAACGCCGACGCCATGTAGACCGCCGGAGACCTTGTAGGAGTTCTGATCGAATTTCCCGCCGGCATGCAGCTGGGTCATGATGACTTCGGCTGCCGAAACGCCTTCTTCTTTATGGATGTCCACGGGGATGCCGCGTCCGTTGTCGCGCACCGTGCAACTGCCGTCGCCGTGCAGGATGACGTCGATGCGGTCGCAGTGGCCGGCCAGCGATTCATCGATGGCGTTGTCGACAACTTCATAGACCATGTGATGCAGGCCCGAGCCGTCGTCGGTATCACCGATGTACATGCCGGGTCGCTTGCGCACGGCATCGAGGCCCTTCAGGACCTTGATGGATTCCGCGTCATAAGCAGCTTCGACCTTCACGACGGGTTCGGCAGAGGGTGAATTCATGTCTTCTCTTGGTGCCTGTTTCGGGCGCGATTCGGAGGTGGTTTTTGGCAGCGGTTTTGACGCTCCCCAGTATATAGGAACTGGGCGGTAGTTTCGCAGCTTTATCAGCTACATCTTGTGATTTTTAGAGCGATTTTTGGGGGGCCAGAATCCCCCCGTTTACGCCGTAAAATTGGGCCGCTTCGCCAAAGCCCTGGAAAAGGCTGGCATCGGTGCCCGTCATCCAGGCCTGACTGCCTAAACGGGCGATTTCGGCGAACAGCGCGGCACGCCGGTTCTGATCGAGATGGGCCGCGATCTCATCCAGGAGCAAGAGCGGTGCGTGGCCACGTTTGGCACGCTGCAGGCGGGCATGGGCCAACAGAATGGCAATGAGCAAGGCCTTTTGCTCGCCCGTGGAGCAGAGCGCCGCCGGCTGACCGTGAGAGGGATGCCCGAGTGCGACCATGGCCACGCCAAGATCGGAGCGGTGCGGGCCGGCGCCCGCCCCCATGACACCGCGCCGCTCGTCCCACAGGCTGCGACGCACGGCATCTTCCGCATCCACGGCGGGCATCTCCGTAAGCCAGGCATCGACCGTGCCGACGAGCCCGAGGCGGGCAGCCGGGAAAGGGCCCGTGGTGGCGGCAAGATCGCCGTTGAGGCGCGCGACCAGATCATGGCGGGCGGCGGCCAAAGCAATGCCGTGCCGGGCCATGGTGTCTTCCAAAGCAGCGAACCACGGTGCATCGGTGGAGCCATCTTTCATCAGCCGCAGCCGCTGACGATAGGCATGATCGTAGGCTGCGATGCGCCCCGCATGGTCGGCATCGAAAGCGACAACCAGGCGGTCGAGAAATTTGCGCCGGCCAGCGGGTCCTTCGACAAAGAGCCGATCCATGGCGGGGGTAAGCCAGACAATGCCAACATGACGCGCGAGCGCGGCCACACCCTTGGCGGGCTGGCCGTTGATATGCACAAGGCGGCGTTCTCTACCATCGGACGCCAGGCCCGACCCCAAGTCGAGGGGGCCGTCGCGCGTGGCCAGCGTCACCGCCACCGCCCAGGGCAACGGTGCGGTCCCAGGCACGATACGGCCGACCTGAGAGAGCTTCGCGCCACGCAAACCCCGGCCAGGGGCCAGGAACGACAGCGCTTCCAGCAAGTTGGTTTTGCCCGCACCATTGGGCCCGGTGAGCACTACGGGCCTTGTATCCACATCGAGCCGCAGAGCCGGATAAGAACGGAAATACTTGAGCGTGAGCCGCGTGACGGCGACGGTGGGAACGGACTTGGGGATTGCGTTCATCGATAACTCCGCGGGTGCGGAGACGTCAGGGTGACGAAGATGAGCCCGTTCACACGCGCATCGGCATCAGCACGTACATGGCCGAGGCATCGGCGACGTCGCGGATGACGGTGGGCGAGGCTGCATCGGCCATGGTGAGGCGGGCCGCTTCACCTTCGATCTGGCCCAGGATTTCGAGCAGATACCGCGAGTTGAAACCGATCTCGAGATGGCCCGAGGAATAGCGCGCTTCTACTTCCTCGACCGCGCTGCCCGCTTCGGGGCTGGAGGCGGAAAGCGTGATCAGGCCCTTTTCGCAGTTCATTTTGATGGAACGCGACTTCTCCGAGCTGATGGCCGAGACACGGTCGACAGCGTCGAACAGCGGCTTGCGCTCGGCTTCCAGCACTTTGTCGTTGCCCGTGGGGATGACACGTTCGTAGTCGGGGAACGTGCCGTCGATGAGCTTGGAGGTGAGCGTGACGTTGTCGAAGCCGAAGCGGATCTTGGAATCCGAGAGCGAAATGGAGATATCGCCTTCGGTTTCTTCGATCAGTTTGCGCACTTCGATGACGGCTTTGCGCGGCACGATGACGCCGGGCATGCCGGCAGCACCCTCGGGCAGCGGCAATTCAACACGAGCCAAACGGTGACCGTCGGTGGCCACAGCGCGCAAGACCGCGACCTTTTCGCTTTTGGCGGCGTGCAGGTAGATGCCGTTCAGGTAATAGCGCGTCTCTTCCGTGGAGATGGCAAAGCGCGTGCGGTCGATAAGGCCGCGCAGATCGGCCGCCGCCAGCTTGAAGGTATGGCCCAGGTCGCCGTCGGACATGGCGGGGAAATCTTCCACCGGCAGGGAGGCGAGGTTGAAACGCGAACGGCCGGCAGCCAAAGCGATCTGACCGCCGTCGCTGGACGAGGTTACTTCCACTTGCGCGCCGTCGGGCAGTTTGCGGACGATGTCATATAGCGTGTGCGCGGGCACGGTGGTGGCGCCGCCCTTGCTGACTTCGGCGGCGGTTTGTTCGGCGATCTCAATATCCATGTCGGTGGCGTGCAGCGACAGATGACCTTTGGCCGCATCGAGGCGCACGTTGGAGAGGATGGGGATGGTGTTGCGGCGTTCAACAACGCTCTGCACATGGCCAAGAGATTTAAGAAGGGCCGCCCGCTCGATGATCAGTTTCATTGTGTATTGTTCTTCTTCGTCGCCGGGCGCGATTCCCCTCCTGCGGCGCACACAAAAAGCTCATGCGCGAGGCCCTCACGGGCCCAGCGCGCCGTGAAAAGGGGGTCAAGTATAACCAGAGAGCGACGACAGGGGCGAGGGAAAACGGCGGCGGAACGCCCGCCGAACGGCGCCGAAGGCTTCAGAATTCCCGGAATCCCCAAGCCTTAAGCGGCTCAGCTTTCGAGCTCAGCTCTCAAGCATGCGCGTGAGCAGTTCCACGTCCTCGGCGAAAGCCGTGTCGGCTTTCGCCAATTCCTCGACCTTACGCACGGCATGCATGACCGTGGTGTGATCGCGCCCGCCGAAGGCCCGGCCAATTTCCGGCAGGGAGCGGGAGGTGAGCTGCTTGGAGAGATACATGGCCACTTGGCGCGGACGGGCAACAGCACGGGAACGGCGGGCGGAACTCATGTCCGAGACGCGGATCTTGAAGTGTTCGGCCACACGCTTCTGGATCTCTTCCATGGTGAGGCGCCGGTCGTGGGCGCGCAAAAGGTCCTGCAGCAGGTCCTGGGCGGTCTCGAGCGTCAGAGCGCCGCCGACAAGCTGGGCGTGGGCCACGAGGCGGGTCAGAGCACCTTCAAGTTCGCGCACATTGGACGTGATCTTGTGGGCGAGGAATTCCTTCACCTTCGGCGGCACCACGACACCGAGCTGTTCAGCCTTGGCATCGAGAATGCCTAAGCGCAGCTCGAACGTGGTGGGGTGCAGATCGGCCACGAGCCCTGAGGACAGGCGCGAACGCAGACGGTCGCCGATTTCTTCCAGATTGGAAGGCGATTTGTCCGCCGAGAGCACGATCTGGCGGCCCTGATCGACCAGGGCGTTGAAGGTGTGGAAGAACTCTTCCTGGGTCGAGTCCTTGCCGGAGATGAACTGCACGTCGTCGATCATAAGCACATCGACCGAGCGGAACTGCTCCTTGAACGAGACCATGTCCTGGTTCCGAAGCGCGCGCACAAAGCTGTACATGAACTTTTCGGCGGAGAGATAGACCACTTTACGTTCAGGCGAACGCTGGCGGATTTCCCAGGCGATGGCATGCATCAGATGTGTTTTGCCGAGGCCGACGCCGCCATAGAGGAACAGCGGGTTGAAACTGACCTGATCGGATTCGGCCACGCGCTTGGCAGCGGCGTAGGCAAACTCGTTGGGCTTGCCGACGACAAAGTTGTCGAAGACATAACGCGGATCAAGCGGTGCTGAGAGCTCGCCGTTCAGCGCCACGGCATTCTGGACGGCTGCGGCGTTGGGACGCACGGCGGCATGACGGGGCGGCTGCGTGCTGCGGGCTGTGTTGGCCCCAGCCGTAACAGCCACAGGAGCCTTCTCACCACCTTTTTCTGCGGCCCGTTCCGCCTTGGCGGCGGCATCGGCGGCGCGCGCGGCTTCCACCTTCAAAGTGATCTTGCGCACGGACGGATTCTCGCCGTTCCACAGCGTGCGAATCCGCTCGGCATAATGTGTGGTGATCCAATCGCGCATGAAACGCGTCGGCACGGCCAGTTCGACTTCACCGTTGTGAAAGGTCGAGATGGTGATGGGTGTGACCCAGCTTTTGAACGCCGACTCGCCGAACTCGAGTTTCAGGCGGGTTTTTACGCGGTCCCACTCAGCCTGATCGACGGCCGATCCCTCAAGACTTTTCACGCTGCGTCATCCCCTCGAAAACAAGCCGGCGCCGGCAGAAACTTGCGGCATCCACGGCCCGAACGATGTGTCCCCAGAGCCCCTAGTAAACGTTCCACGACCAACTCGGGTTGCGATCGTGAAACGCCAATCCGTACAAAATTCCGCGCCACAAAAAACATTTTACCACGACGGAGCAAACAAAATGGAGCAAACAAAAATTCTTCGAAGAGCTGAATAATCGCGACCCAGCCCTTGGTGTGTTCTTCTTTGATCCTGATCGTGTTGAGTGCTGAAGCCGTTCTTCAAGTGCCGACGTTCTTCACGTGCGCGCATTGCAACGGCGCTTCAGACGTTGATCAATGTAGCGAGCGAGGCGTGCGAGACAAGCGCAAAGATATGTTGACAGTTTCTTTTCCGAAGGCCGCGGCGATCAAGTTTTTAGCTGAAACAATTTGCGTGAGAGATACCGTTGATTCCCAACGATTTGAGCTGCGGATTGCCGCGCGCGCGATGACTCGGGCCGCCGATACAACCGCGCAATGGCGCAATGTTAGTTCGCGCGCAGAAAAATGCCGCGCGGCAAAAACAATGCGCGCGCGGCGATTGGCGTCAGACTCGTCGAAGAATGGATGCGAAGAAAGTTAGGCGGCGATCTTTTTGATTCGCGCCGAGAGCCGCGACAATTTGCGCGACACGGTCTTCTTATGCACGACACCTTTGCTGGCGCCGCGCATCAGTTCGGGCATCACCTTCTTCAAAGCCGCGAGCGCTGCGGTCTTGTCGCCGGACGCGATGGCAGTTTCCACAGCCTTCACGTGACTGCGGATACGGCCCATGCGTGCATGATTGACGGTTTCGGCGCGGGCGTTGCGGCGGATGCGTTTTTTCGCGGATTTATGCTGAGCCATGGAATTCTGTGATCCGAGGAGTCGTGTTCTGAAAGAGGAGTCTGAAAGAAGTGTTTATCGTAAAGCCGGCAATCCCTTGGGACCGCCAAAATGAGCTCGGCTTATAGGAGATGGGCGCTCATCCGTCAACAGAGAGCCGGGTTTATGGGCCTTGCTGCACGTAAAACGCTGGCCCCCGCATTCCTAGGCGCAGCTGGGGATTATTCCCCATGATCTTGTAGGCCTGGAAGTATTAGCCCTGACACCGCGCGCAGAAGAAGGTCGAGCGGCCGCCCTGCACGATACGTTTGACGGGCGCACCGCAACCGCAGGATTCGCCCTCGCGGCCATAAACGCGCCACGCCTTCTGAAAATACCCAAGCTCTCCGGAAGGTTGCACGTGGTCACGTAACGACGAGCCGCCGGCAGCGATGGCCTCCGCGAGCACCTCCTTGATGACGGGCACAAGGGCGGCCGCCCGGGCACCTGCCACCGTGCCAGCCTTGCGCTTGGGTGAAATGCCGGCGCGAAACAGGCTTTCGCAGGCATAGATATTGCCGACGCCGACCACGAGGCGCTGATCCATGATCGCGACCTTGATGGAGGTCTTGCGGCCCTTGAGGGCCTTGGTCAAGGACTCGGGCGTGAAAGCATTGCTCATGGCGTCGGGGCCAAGATGGCGGAAGAGCTTGTGCTCATCGAGGTCCTTGAGCGCGGCCACGGTCATGAGACCAAAGCGCCTGGGGTCGTTGAAGCGCACTTCGGTGCCGTCGTCGGCGGTGAAGATCACATGGTCGTGGCGGTCGGGTGGTGTTTTGGCAGCAATGATCTGCATGCGCCCAGACATACCGAGATGCACAATGAGCACGTTGCCGTCATCAAGAGCCATCAGCACATATTTGGCGCGGCGATAAATGCGCATCACGCGGCGGCCCGTGAGGGCCGCTGCCATGCCCTTGGGAAAGGGGATGCGCAGGTCTTTGCGGCGCAGTTCCACCTTGGCGAAGCGCTTGCCCTTCAACGCGCCGGTCAAGCCACGGGCGACGGTTTCGACCTCGGGGAGCTCAGGCATAGGACCTCAAAAGCCGTCTTTTATATAAAGCCCGGCATCAGGCGCGCCCCGGGATTCATGGTTTTTAACATACGCTTGCATTATGGTCCGCCTCATGACCGCGCAAGAAACAAACACACACGCCAAGGACGACGGACCCACCACCCATTTCGGCTTCCGTACGGTGGCGGAAGACGAGAAGTCGGGCCTGGTGCGATCGGTATTCGATGCCGTGGCGCCCAAGTACGACCTCATGAACGACCTGATGAGTGCGGGCATCCACCGTTTGTGGAAGGCCGCACTGATAGATTGGCTCGCACCCCGGCCCGGTCAAGCGCTGATCGATGTGGCCGGCGGCACGGGTGACATCGCCTTTCGCCTGCGCGCCCGTATGGGTGAGATCGGCCCGCCCGTGACGGTCTGCGACATCAATGCCGAGATGCTGAAGGTGGGCCAGGGCCGCGCTATCGACAAAGGCATGCTGACGGGGATCTCCTGGGCTTGCGGCAACGCCGAAGCGCTGCCGTTCCCGGACATGAGCTTCGATGCCTATACCATCGCTTTCGGCCTGCGAAATGTGACGCACATCGATCAGGCGCTGAAAGAGGCCCGGCGCGTGCTGAAGCCGGGCGGGCGTTTTATGTGCCTGGAGTTCAGTAAAGTCATCGCCCCGATTCTGGACAAGCTCTACGACACCTATTCCTTCCAAGTGCTGCCCTGGCTGGGCGGCCTGGTGGCCGGCGACCGCGAGGCCTACCGCTATCTCGCCGAGAGCATCCGCCGCTTTCCACACCAGGAGGCGCTGGTGGCGCGCATGGGCGAAGCCGGATTCGCGCAAACCAAGTTCCGCAATTTGAGCGGCGGCATCGCCGCCATCCATTCCGGTTGGCGGATTTGAGCGCCTGATGTTCCGCAGCCTTCGCAACCTCGGCCGCCTCTGGGCCATCGGCCGCATCTTCGCCGAATATGACGCGCTGTTCCTGCTGGAGACGCATTCGGCGGGAATGACCGCCGCGCGCATCGCGCGCGCCCTGTGGCAACCGCGCAAGGACGTGAAAGGCTTGCGCCCTGGACAACGGCTAGCGTTGGCGCTGGCGGCCCTGGGCCCGACGTTCATCAAGTTTGGACAAGCCTTGTCCACACGCGCCGATCTTTTGGGCGAACAGGTGGCGGCGGATTTAACCGGCTTGCAGGACCGTTTGCCGCCGTTCCCCTTCGCGCACGCCAAGACCACCATCGAAGGCGACTTTGGCCGGCCCTTGGAAACGCTCTACCGCTCTTTCGATGAAATCGCCGTCGCGGCCGCCTCCATCGCGCAAGTGCATTTCGCCGTTGATACCGAAGGCCGCGACGTAGCCGTGAAGATCCTGCGCCCCGGCGTGCGGGCCGCCTTTACGCGCGATATCGATGTCATGCTGTGGCTGGCCGAGTTGACCGAACGTCATGCGCCGCAACTTTTGCGCCTGAAGCCTGTGGAAGTGGTGCGCACCTTTGAGGAGTCCGTGCGCATCGAAATGGATTTGCGCTTCGAAGCCGCCGCCGCCCAGGAACTGGCCGAGAATTTTGCCGGCGACAAGACATTCCGCGTGCCCGCCGTCGATTGGCAACGCACCGCTGAACATGTGCTGACGTTGGAACGTGTCTCGGGTGCCCGCGTGGACGATGTCGCCGCCGTCGCCGCCACCGGCGTTGATTCCACGGCCATCGTGAAAACCGCCGCCGAAGTCTTCTTCAAGATGGTGTTCCATCACGGTTTCTTTCACGCCGACATGCACCCCGGGAATTTGTTTGTCGCCTCCGATGGCACGCTCATCGGCATGGACTTCGGCATCATGGGGCGCGTGGACGCGGCCACGCAGAAGACCTTGGGCGAGATGCTGCTGGGCTTCCTGACGCGCGATTACAAAAGAGTTGCGGAGGTGCACATTCGTGCGGGTTACGTGCCCGCCGACAAATCCGTGGAAGCCTTCGCGCAGGCGTGCCGGTCCATTGCCGAACCGATCCTGGGCAAACCTATTTCGGAGATTTCCATCGCTAAACTGCTGGGGCAGCTGTTCCAGATCACCGAGACGTTCCAGATGCAGGCCCAGCCTCAATTGCTTCTGTTGCAGAAGAGCATGCTGCTGACGGAAGGCGTGGGCCGCACACTGGCCCCGCAAGTGAATATGTGGGAGCTGGCCCAGCCCATGATCGAGGGCTGGATGCGCGAGCGCCTGGGACCACAGGGCCGACTCAAGGATGCCGTGGCCACCACACTTGGCACTTTGGAGCGCCTGCCGCAGATCATCGACCGCGTGGATGCTGTCACCGCCGATATCGCGCGGGGCGGCCTGCGCCTGCATCCCGATACCGCCAGGGCCATTCGCGGCGAGGAACCCGGCCAGCGCACCGCGCGCTGGTTCCTGTGGGCGCCCTGGCTGGTGGCGGCGGCCCTATTGGCGGCGCTTGTGTTGCGCTAAAGTGCGCCTACTTAGAGATCACAAACTCTTTGGACGACTCCTGTGCTGGAAAATCGACGCATTCTGTTGATCGTCTCGGGCGGCATTGCCGCCGTGAAGGTGCCTGATCTGATTCGCCGGCTTCGTGAGCGCGGCGCGTCCGTGCGCTGCATCCTGACCAAGTCCGGCGCCGAATTTGTCACGCCGCTGACCCTCGCTTCACTGTCGGGCGAGAAGGTGTACCAGGATCTGTTCTCGCTGACGGACGAAGCCGAAATGGGCCACATCCGCTTGAGCCGCGAAGCCGACATCATTCTTGTGGCCCCGGCCACAGCCAACATCATGGCCAAGATGGCGGCGGGCCTTGCCGACGATCTTGCCACCACCGCGCTGCTAGCCACGGACAAGCCGGTGATGATCGCGCCTGCCATGAACGTGATGATGTGGACGCATCCGGCCACACAGGCGAACCTGCAAACACTACAGTCGCGCGAAGTGAAAGTGGTCGGCCCCAGCGCCGGCGACCTCGCCTGCGGTGAAGTGGGCAACGGGCGCATGGCCGAAGTGCCCGAGATTATCGCCGCCCTGACACGCTTCTTTCAGAAGAGCGAAGGCCAAGGACCGCTGACGGGCCTTAAGGCCATCGTCACCAGCGGACCCACGCACGAACCCATCGATCCTGTGCGCTATATCGCCAACCGCTCGTCGGGCAAGCAGGGCCACGCGGTGGCCACGGCGCTAGCGCATATGGGCGCACAAGTGACACTCGTCTCCGGACCCACGCACGAGGCAGATCCCGATGGTGTGAAGGTTGTGCATGTGGAGACCGCGCGCCAGATGATGAAGGCCTGCAGCGACGCGTTGCCGGCGGACATCGTTGTCGCCGCCGCCGCCGTGGCCGATTGGGCGCCCGCGGTGAAAGATCAGAAGCTGAAGAAAGGCGACGCCGCCGCCGCGCTGAACCTCAGCGAGAACCCGGACATTCTTGCCGCGCTGGCGCAAGCGGGGCCGACGCGGCCCAAGCTTGTTGTTGGCTTTGCCGCCGAAACCACGAACCTCATCGAGAGCGCAAAAGCAAAGCTCACGAAAAAGAACTGCGATTGGATTGTGGCCAATGATGTGTCCAAGGGCACAGGCGTGTTCGGCGGCGATACCAACACCGTGCACCTTGTCACCGCCAAGGGTGTGGAGGATTGGCCCACCTTGAGCAAACGCGCTGTCGCCGAACGTTTGGCCGAGCGCATCGCCACCGCCCTCAACCCTTCCTAATCACACAAAGGTTCATCTGCCGTGCCCGTCATCACATCCGTTTCCATCCGCCGCCTGCCCCACGGCCACGACATGCCGCTGCCCGCCTACCAGACGGAGCACTCCGCCGGCATGGACCTTTGTGCCGCAGTGGAGAAAGACGTGGTGCTGGCCCCGGGTGCGCGCGCGATTATCCCCACCGGCTTTTCCATCGCGCTGCCGGCGGGCTTCGAGGCGCAAGTGCGCCCGCGTTCAGGGTTGGCCGCCAAGAACGGCGTCACCGTGCTCAATAGCCCCGGCACCATCGACGCCGACTATCGCGGTGAAGTGGGCGTGATCCTGATCAACCATGGCCAGGAGCCGTTCACCATCACGCGCGGAAGCCGCATCGCACAGATGGTGGTCGCGCCCGTGCGCACCGTCATGTGGGAAGAGAAGCAAGACCTCTCCGACACCGCGCGCGGCGCCGGCGGGTTTGGCTCCACCGGTGTGAGCAAGGCTGCTTCGTAAGCAAATGGATTTCAGCGAAGAGCAGATTCACCGCTACGCCCGCCACATCCTGCTGCAGGAAGTGGGTGGCGTGGGCCAGGAGAAGCTGCTGAACGCCAAGGTGCTGGTGATCGGCGCAGGCGGATTGGGTTCGCCGCTGCTGATGTATCTGGCCGCCGCCGGAGTCGGCACGCTTGGCATCGTCGATGACGACAAAGTCGATCTCTCTAACCTGCAGCGCCAGATCGTGCACGACACCGCGCACGTGGGCGAACCTAAGACTACATCCGCGCGTCAGTCCCTGGCGCAGCTCAACCCTGGCGTCACCGTCATCGAGCACAAGATGCGCCTGACCGTGGACAACGCCACGTCGCTGATCGGCGGGTATGACATCGTCGCTGATGGCTCCGACAATTTCCCGACGCGGTTCTTGGTCAATGATGCCTGCTTCTTCGCGCAGAAGACTTTGATCTCGGCGGCAGTGCTGCGCTTCGACGGCCAGCTGGGGACTTTCAAACCGCATGCGGGCGGACCGTGTTACCGCTGCCTTTACCCAGCACCCCCGCCGCCCGGACAAATTCCGTCGTGCGACGAGGCCGGTGTGCTGGGGGCTGTCGCGGGCGTCATGGGCACCTTGCAGGCCACCGAAGTCTTGAAAGAAATTCTCGGCATCGGCGAAGGCATGGCCGGGCGTTTGCTGATCTATGACGCGCTCTCGGCCAATATGCGCCAGGTGCGCGTGAACCCGGACCCGGAATGCCCCTTGTGCAGCCCCAAAGCGACGATCCGTGATTTATCGTGCCACCGCATCACACCCTAACAGCCTGAGCCGATTACTTTTTTGCGAGCAGGCTTGCCGCAAACGATGAAGTGCCTTAGCTCCTCGCCCATGGCTCCAGACTCAGCACGCCCCGAAACGTCCGCCGATACCCGCATCAACCTGGTGGGGCTCTCCCGCGATTCTTTGCGCGAGACGCTGGGAACCTTGGGCCAGAAGCCCTTCCGCGCCAAACAGCTGTGGCATTGGATGTATCACCGCGGCGCCACGGACTTCGCCGCCATGACCGACCTGGCCAAGGACCTGCGCGCGAAGCTGGAGGATCACTGCGTCGTGGCGCGGCCCACGCTCGCGCGCGAGCAGATCTCCACCGACGGCACACGCAAATGGCTGCTGGCGTTCGCCGACGGCCAAAAGGCCGAGACCGTGTTCATTCCCGAGGAAGACCGTGGCGCGGTCTGTGTGTCCTCGCAGGTGGGGTGCACGCTGACCTGCCGCTTCTGCCACACAGGCACGCAGCGCCTGGTGCGCAACCTGACGCCGGCGGAAATCGTGGGTCAATTTATGGTCGCGCGCGACAGCTGCGGCGAGTGGCCCACACCCACCGACGAGCGGCGCATGCTTTCCAATGTCGTCATGATGGGCATGGGCGAGCCGCTGTATAACTTCGACAATGTGGCCACGGCCTTGAAGATTGTCATGGCCGATGACGGCATCGCGCTCGGCAAACGGCGCATCACGCTCTCAACCTCCGGCGTCGTGCCCGAGATCCACCGCTGCGGCGCGGAACTGGGTGTGAACCTCGCGGTGTCACTGCACGCGCCCGATGACGACACACGCTCGCTCATCATGCCCATCAACAAGAAGTATCCGCTCAAAGACCTGATGGACGCCTGCCGCAATTATCCCGGGGCCAGCAATGCGCGGCGCATCACGTTTGAATATGTGATGCTGAAGGGCATCAACGACACAATCAGCCATGCGCGCGCGCTGGTGAAGCTGGTGAAGGACATTCCCTGTAAGTTCAATCTGATTCCCTTCAACGTTTGGCCCGGCAGCCTTTATGAGTGCTCGGACCCGCAGACGGTGGAGAAGTTCGCGCAAATCCTGTGGGATGCCGGCTACAGCGCGCCTGTGCGTACACCGCGCGGACGCGACATCCTGGCCGCCTGCGGCCAGCTCAAGACCGACAGCGAACGTCTCTCGGCCAAAGAGCAGCGCCTGCGTGACGCAGCGGAAGCAGAAGCCGCCCAACAGGCATGGGCGGAGAAGGAAGCTTCCTTCTAAACCCACACCTGCACCCGGCGATCAGGGTGGTATCTCCGGCCTTAACGAACCGGGCGGCGCATTGCAGCGCTGCACAACCTCGTCCAACCTTTTCCGTGCCGCACGAACGTTGATGACGGCGCGTTCGGCCACGGGGCCCGGCTCGAGATAGGGCCGATGCGGCAGATCAGGCTCGCTGTCGGCGGAGCCCATCATCCGCACGCGGATAATGACCGCCTCCGCATCGCGCAGCTGGGCTTTGGCCGCAAGCAGCCCTTGCGTGTCGGCCTCATTGCGGCACGTTGAAGGATTGCCGTCGCAGGAACAAAACAAAAGAACCACGGCCGCAGCGGCGAATGGTGTTTTAGCGAATGGTGTTTTAACAGTGATGAAGTACATCGTCGTCTCCGTGTTGGCCGGAGCGACGGGGATGCAAAAGAAACCAAAAGGCCCCGTCGGAAATCCGGCGGGGCCTTTTTGGGATCGGTCTAATCACGCACGCGCGAACCCTTAGGCGCCCTCCAGAGGCGTCTTGACGAGATACATGGCTCGCGAGTGCAGTGACCTTTGCATGGCGCGGTTCCTAAAAGATTCGCGCCCATCCGTAAAGAGGGAAACCTGCGTCAACCTTCGCTATACTACGTGCCGGACGCACAGAGGAGGCCTGCATATGACGCAACCCAAAACCACCACGGCGCATAAGGGTAAATGTCACTGCGGCAGTGTGCAGTTTGAAGCCGTGCTCGTGAACGGTTTGAATACGGCCAGCCGCTGCACCTGTTCCATGTGCCGCATGCGCGGTGCCGTTGCGGTGACGGCCAAGGTCGGCGATCTCAAGATCACCCAAGGCCAAGACAAGCTCACGCTCTATCAATTCAACACCCACACCGCGAAGCACTACTTCTGCTCTGGCTGCGGCATCTACACGCACCATCAGCGCCGCTCGAACCCGGATCAGTTCAGCGTCAATGTGGCCTGCCTGGAGGGTGTCAGCCCTTTCGATTTCGAAGAGGTGCCCGTGTTCGACGGCATCCATCACGTGAAAGACGGACCGGCAGGTCGCGGACCGCAGCGCGCCGGCGTTT
Source organism: Fidelibacterota bacterium (assembly GCA_947472795.1). Taxonomy (GTDB): domain Bacteria; phylum Pseudomonadota; class Alphaproteobacteria; order Rhodospirillales; family Rhodospirillaceae; genus SHVO01. Next base: position 255,241 of record CANJBL010000001.1, read on the forward strand.
TGAAGTACATCAAAGGCGATTAACCAAACGCCGCCGCCACGGTCTTGCCGATCTCGGCATGGGCCGCGTTCAGCTCGTCGGCGGATTTTTTGGACTCGCTCAAATAAGACGCGATGAGGATGGGGGCACGGCCCGGCGGGAAGACAATCGCCACATCGTTGACCGCGCCATTGGCGCCGCGCCCGGTTTTGTCGCCCGCGTCCCAGCCTTGCGGCAGCCCTTTGCGCAACATCTCCGTACCGGTCTCGCATTTCTTCATCCAGTCCAGCAGATGCGCACGCGACGTGTCCTTCAGCACATTGCCCAGCAGCACCTTTTGCAAAAGGCCCACCATGGCGCGTGGGCTTGTGGTGTCGCGCGGATCATGCGGCAGGTTGGTGTTGAGCGAGAGCTCGGTGCGGTCGAGGCGTGTGACCTTATCGCCGGCGGAACGCGCAAAGGCCGTCACGCCTTTGGGCCCGCCCAGATGGGCCAGCAACAGATTGGCGGCCGTATTGTCGCTGAGTTCCACGGCGGCTTCGCAGAGAGCCTCGATGCTGAGGCCTTCCTTTACATGCTCTTTGGTGATGGGCGCATATTCGAAAAGGTCCTTTGACGTATAGGTCACGGGCTTGTCGAGGGTGAGCGCACCCTGGTCCACCTTGGAAAGAATGGCCGCGGCCAGGACCCACTTGAAGGTGGAGCACATGGCGAAGCGTTCGTCGGCGCGGTGGAAAAGCCCGGCACCCGTGGCTGTGTTGATGGCGGCCACACCGACGCGCCCGCCGATGCGGGCTTCAATGGCATCGAAAGGCAATGCTTGAGCGTGGGCCGCCCATGGCATGGTGGTGGCGGCAGCCAAGAACAGGCGCCGGGAAAGAGCAGTGGCTGGCATGGTCGGTGTTCCCTCAAAAGTGCGGCCTCAGAATCGGTGCGAAATCGGGCGGATTCAAGGCCCTTGCACACAGATTTCGCGCCCGAATCCTTCACTTGCTCCGGGGCGGCTGCTGCCTATACTGCGCGCCAAATTCAGGCCCACTCTTGTGCCCGTTTGAGGGATTCCAAACATATGGCGAAAGCAAAAAAGGTCGTGCTGGCCTATTCCGGCGGTCTCGACACCTCCATCATCCTGCGCTGGCTGCAGGTGGAGAAGAACTGCGAAGTAGTGACCTTCACCGCCGACATCGGCCAAGGCGAAGAGCTGGAGCCGGCCCGCAAGAAGGCCGAGCTGATGGGGATCAAGGAAATCTACATCGACGACCTCAAGGAAGAGTTCGTCCGCGACTTTGTGTTCCCCATGTTCCGCGCCAACGCGCTGTATGAAGGCGTGTACCTGCTGGGCACCTCCATCGCGCGCCCGCTCATTGCCAAACGCCTGATCGATATCGCCAACGAGACCGGGGCGGACGCCATCTCTCACGGCGCCACCGGCAAGGGCAACGATCAGGTGCGTTTCGAACTGACGGCTTACGCGCTAAAGCCGGACGTGAAGGTGATCGCGCCCTGGCGCGAGTGGGATCTGACCTCGCGCACCATGATGATCGACTACGCCGAGAAGCATCAGATTCCGATCCCCAAGGACAAGCGTGGTGCCGCGCCCTATTCCATGGACGCGAACCTTCTGCACATCTCCTACGAAGGCAAAGCGCTGGAAGACCCCTGGACGGAAGCGGACCCCGAGATGTTCCGCCTGACCGTCGCGCCCGAGAAAGCACCGGACCAGCCGGAATATGTTGAGATCGAATTCACCAAGGGCGACGCCGTGGCTGTGAACGGCAAGAAATTATCACCCGCCAATCTACTGGCCGAACTCAACAAGCTGGGCGGCAAGCATGGCGTGGGCCGGCTCGATCTCGTGGAAAACCGCTACGTCGGCATGAAGAGCCGTGGCGTCTACGAATGTCCGGGCGGCACCTTGCTGCATGTGGCGCACCGCGCCATGGAGTCCATCACGCTGGACCGTGAGGCCATGCACCTCAAGGACGAGCTGATGCCGCGCTACGCCAAGATGATCTACACCGGCTACTGGTTCGCGCCCGAGCGCGAGATGTTGCAAGCCGCCATCGACCAAACCCAGCAGTGGGTGAATGGCGTTGTGCGCCTGAAGCTGTTCAAGGGCCAGGCCAGCGTGGTGGGGCGTAAGTCGCCCAACTCGCTGTACCGCATGGACTATGTGACCTTCGAAGAGGACTCGGTTTACAACCAGTTCGACGCCGAGGGCTTCATTAAGCTCAATGCACTGCGCCTGCGTTTGGGTACAATGGCGCATCAGAAGAAATAACCGGGGAGCGCGGACATGACCGAGCACGTCGTCACGGAGATCGCGGACGGCGTGGCCACGGTCCGCTTCAACCGCCCCGACAAGAAGAACGCCATCCACAGCGGCATGTACGCCGAAGCCGCCAGCGCTATTGCCGCAGCGGCTGATGACACGAACGTGCGTGTGCTGGTGCTGACGGGCACCGGCGATGCCTTCACCGCCGGCAACGACCTGAAGGATTTTCTCGAGAACCCGCCCAAAGAACACGACGCGCCCGTGTTTCGCTTCATGCATGCACTGGCAAATTTTCCGAAGCCCGTGATCGCAGGCGTTAATGGTGTGGCCGTGGGCATCGGCACAACGGTTCTGCTGCATTGTGATTTCGTCTATGCCGTGCCGGCGGCCAAGTTCCAGCTGCCCTTTGTCAATCTCGCGCTAGTGCCGGAGTTTGCGTCGAGTTTGTTGTTAGCGCGCTTCCTGGGCCCCCGCCGCGCGGCAGAGCTGTTGATGCTGGGCGAAGCTTTTGATGCAAAGGCTGCCGAAGGTTTTGGTCTGGTGAACGCCGTGGTGCCGGCGGATCAATTGGACGCAACGGTACAGGCAAAAGCAAAAGCGCTGGCTGCGAAGCCGCCCGCTGCCTTGCGCGCAACAAAAGCGCTGCTCAATGCCGACCACGCCGAGGTTGCAGCGCGCATCGCGCTGGAAGCCAAGGAATTCGGCGCGCGGTTGAAGTCCGATGAGTTGAAGGAAGCCATCGCCGCTTTCTTTGAAAAGCGCCAGCCGGATTTCAGCAGGTTCTAGCCCTCGTCGCCCTGGGATTTAGTCCCAGGGCCCAGGGTCGCATTTGCTGCCTTCGCTGAAAGGATCGGCGCCACAAAAAACGCCGCGTTCCGCGACAGCCGTTCTTCGTCGCTGCTCTGGGTCCTGGGGACAAGCCCCAGGACGACGCGTTCAGTTCTTTCGCGCCGGCAACTTTGTTGGCACCGCCACGTCGGCGATCTTGTTCTGCAGGCAGCAGGCCTTCAGCGTGTTGACCATGAGGCACGCAATGGTCATGGGTCCGACGCCGCCGGGCACGGGCGTGATGGCACTCGCAACCTGTGACGCTTCCGCATAGTTCACATCGCCACGCAGGCGGCGCTTGCCATCAGTGCTGGGCAGCGGGTTGATGCCAACGTCGATGACAGTCGCACCCGGCTTGATCCAGTCGCCGCGCACCATCTCCAGCTTGCCGACCGCAGCCACAATAATATCCGCCGTGCGGCAAACAGCGGGCAGATCCTTGGTGCGCGAATGAGCGACGGTGACGGTGCAGTTCTCGTTCAGCAGCAGCAGCGCCACAGGCTTGCCCACGAGGATGGAACGACCGATGACCACGGCGTTTTTGCCGGCGAGATCGCCGAGTGTGTCTTTCAGCAGCATCAAACAGCCCAGCGGCGTGCAGGACACCAATGTATCCGCGCCGGCCACCAGACGGCCGACGCTTTCGGGATGCAGGCCGTCCACGTCCTTGGCTGGATCGATGGCGGTGATGACCTTCACCTGATCGATGTGCTTGGGCAGCGGCATCTGCACCAGGATGCCGTGCACTTTGGGATCGGCGTTGAGCTTCTTCACCAGCGTCAGCAACTCTTCCTGCGACGTGTTGGCGGGAAGGTCGTGCTGGAACGACGTCATGCCCAGTTCGATGGCTGTCTTCTGCTTGCTGGCCACATACACGTGACTGGCCGGATCATCGCCCACGAGCACTGTCGCAAGGCCGGGTGTGACTTTATGACGCTCTTTGAGATCGGCGACAGCCTTGGCGATGCCGTCCTTCAGCCGTGCGGACGCCTCTTTACCGTCAATGACTTTTGCTGTGTTTTGGACTGAGCTCATGTCTTGATCCACTGCTCCGCGATGGGTGCGAGAACTTTTGTGTCGCCGCTGACGTGAAAAACTTTGCGCCGGTCGGTATCACCCTGCTTCAGCGTGACGTTGCTTTTAGCAACCCCGAAGGCTTTCGCCAACAGCGCGACCACGGCGGCGTTTGCCTTGCCCTTGTCGGGCGGCACGGTGACGGAAACTTTCAGCGCCGAGCCGTCTGGCGTGGGCATGACGCCCTGAATGGCCTCGCGCGACGCCTTGGGCGTCACGCGCACACTCAAAACTAGCCCGTCGGCATCGGCACGGAAGAAGCTCAAACTAAGAAGCGAGCATGATGATGACTCGGCCGATGACCAGCTGGATGAAGAGAATGATCAGGAACAGGATGATCGGCGAGACGTCCATGTTGCCGAAGGGCGGCACATAGCGGCGGATGCGGCGCATGGCGGGCTCCACCAGCTGATCAAGCGCCCGACCCAAGGTGCGCACAAACTGGTTATGGCTGTTGATGATGTTGAACTGCACCAACCAGCTCAGGACCACCCAAATGATGACCACCCATTTGTAGAGATCCAGGGCGACGCTCAACACCTGCAACAGCGGGATAAGGATGGTGTTCATGCGGCAGTTGACCTCGCCCGTCGAATACAAGTGGGATGCACTTCTCCCGCTACCCTACTGAGCGCGGTGAAGCGGCGCAAGCGCGCGGACAGACGCCAAAAGTGTCATGAAAACAATCTGTTGATGGTTGCCGCGGGCACCATCGTCTGCCTTGACTTCGCATCGCTTTCGACCCATTCTCCGGCCGCTTTTGAAGCGGGCTAGGCCATCGCGAGGGCCCGTTTGGCGTTGGTGCGGGGCTGTAGCTCAGTTGGGAGAGCGCGTCGTTCGCAATGACGAGGTCAGCGGTTCGATCCCGCTCAGCTCCACCAATTCCGCCGAGTGCTGGGCCGCTTTCTCAGCAAGTTATACAGATCGAGTCCGGGATCGATTTGTTTTTTGCGCGCTTCGCGCGCGGGCCCGCTCAGCTCCACCAATTCCGTCAATTCTCTTTGGACCCGCGCAGTCCCTTAATTCCATCCAAGTCGGGATCGATCTTTTATTTGCCGGCTCGCGGTGCTCGCCGGGTTGGCCCGCTCAGCTCCACCAATTCCGCCCGATTCTTCGATCCAGCGTGATCTCCTTGCTTTACCTCACCCGGATGTCTCGCCGGGTGAGGTCCTCAATACGCGTCTGCGGGTATTATACGCGCATCGAAAATTAGCGTTTCATCATGACAAACAGGACCCGATAGTCCTGATCGATGCGGGATTCCGGAACGATGGTTTCCTTACGATGGAACACGGAGCTTCCCGGCAGCAAATGCTGCATCGTCGGGTTCGGGTTTCTCGGGCTCCCGCCGCCGCCCATAATCGTGTGGTCACCAGTGTCGAGGTAGACGAGCAATGTGTCGTAGCGGCGCTTAACGCCGCCGGGACGCATGAAACCTTTCTTGAAGGCGACGAGGTTGACCTTCACGACATCATTGTCGATGAGGGTTTTCTGAGGCGCGCCTCCACCGCCTTCCTTATCTGCGTCCTCATATTTGGTGATGCCCATCTTCGCGGCCCGTTCCATGGCCTCGGCATTTTCGCCCTGGCCTACAAAGATGCCTTTCATGTCGGCGGTGCTCGTCGTGGTGGCGAGCTTATCGACGTCTGCTGCGAAAACGTTGCCGCAGACAATGCCGCCCAGAGCGGCGGCGATCAGCGCGGCAGTAGCGCCTTTGGTCGTGAACATTGCAATCTCCTGTGTGCGAAACGTGGGCCAACCTTCCGAGACTCTGATATCATAAGCTTCCAGACCCGGCCCTTATAGGGGTTCAGGAAGCATACAACCAACTGGCTCTCATAAATTATGGAAACTGGATATTTGCGTATATCCTATAAGCTTCCATTATTGGTTCGTAGTTCTTAGCGACGTTGGGAGGCGTCGCACGCAACTGCAAACAGCCCATAAATGACCTGTCGAGGTAATGAGCCAGATTCCGGCCACGTGAGCTTTATGTAAATGACCGCCACCATGCAGAATTGGGAACGCACATGGACATGATCGACACCGCGAGCAGCCGACGGCGCTTTCTGAAGTACATGATGGCGAGTCCGCTGATGGCCGCCGGAATGCGTGAGGCCTATGCACAGCAGGGCGAACAAGCATTCAAGATCGAAGACCCTATGCAGTGGGCGCCGATAGACCTGGGTCGCCTCGTCAGTGCGCCAAACCAAGCCCAGAATATCTTCGACCTAGAAATGGTCGCACACAACAATGTGCCACCTGCCCATTGGGGTTACCTGACCACAGGGGCCGACGGCGAAAGCACGCTCCGCGCCAATCGCGCCGACTTCCAACGCTTCGCGCTCCGCCCGCATCGCATGCGCGACGTGAGTCACGTCGATATCAGCACGACGCTCTTCGGCCAAAAAATGGAAACCCCCATTTTCCTCTGTCCCACGAGCAGCAATGGGGCTTTCCATAAGGACGGGGACTTGGCTGTCAGCCGCGCGGCTGGGAAGATGAAGCATCTGCAAATGCTGTCGACCGTTTCTACCTCGAGCATTGAGGATTGCATTGCCGCGCGCGGTTCTCCGATCTGGTTTCAGCTCTATGCGTCGAGCAGCTTCGAGATCGCCAAAGCTCTGATCGCGCGCGCCGAGGCCGCGGGTGCTCCGGGTATCGCGATAACCGTCGACGTGATCTCGACGCGTAAGAACGAGACGCAGGCGCGCCTACGCCGTCTCGACAAGCGTAATTGTCTGGACTGCCATTCGACATTTAACGGTGGAACGACGCGCGAGCAGAAGGCAAATTTTTCAAAGATGCCGCCCGATCTTTTGAAGAATGCGCCGCGGAGCCCAGCGAGCGGCGACAATATGACGTGGGAGGTCGCCAAGCGACTTCGCGATACCACCAAGATGAAAGTCATTATTAAAGGAATCGTTGATCCCGATGATGCGCGCGAATGCGTGAAGTATGGTTTCGATGCAGTGCATGTCTCCAATCACGGCGGCCGCGACGACGATGGCGGATGGTCCACGATCCGCGCGTTGCCCGACATTGCAGCCGCCGTTAATAAGAAGATCCCCATTCTGATCGATAGCGGCTTCCGGCGCGGGATGGACATCACCAAAGCGTTGGCTATGGGCGCCACCGCCGTGGGCGTTGGTCGACCCTATCTGTGGGGCCTTGGCGCCTTTGGCCAGGAAGGCGTCGAGCGCGTGCTGGAAATTTTGCGCACCGAGCTCACAGTGGCTGTTGGGCAAGCCGGATGCGGCTCAATTAAAGACCTTAATCCCGGTATGATTAAGGTCTAGCTGCGCGCTGCTAAGGTCAGCTCTACCAATTCACGCGGTGCTGATTCGCGGTGATCACGTGCCGTGCGCGGTCCGGCGGCCGAACAGCATCGTGCAGTTGATGCGCCGGTTGAGATAGCCTTCCTTGAACGTCAGCTCATCGGTCTCATGAAAGAGATCGGAGTCGAAGATCACCGCGCGGTTGGCCCGGTAGGGCACGGTCGTGGGCTTTGCACCCACGCGCTTCAGGAATTCCCACGTGCGCGCCGCATTGCCGTTGTAGTCGGTGCCGTCCCAGTCGGTCGGCGCTTTTGCGTCGTAAATCACCAGGCCGCCGCGGTCGGGATTGAGGTTCGCGTCGTCCGGCGTGATCCAGAAGTTCACGTTCACGGCCGCTTGGTCAGCGTGGATATTGATGCCCTTGAGCCGGCTATCGTACTTGAAGCCCCACAAAAGCCTGAGCCCGTTGTCGCCGATGACTGTCGGAAAGGTCGCACGCAGTTCTTCAGCGATCTGCGCGAGAAGCGGCGCGGCGAACCCTGTTTCAGGCACCGCGCCCAGGTAGCCTTCCTCGTAAACACGTTGCCAAATGGTCGAGCCCCAGCAGAAGCGGCGCAGGGCTTCCAACCCTTCCGGCGTCAGAAGGTTATCGATCACCACGATTTGGGGACGACTCTTGGCCCAGGCTTCGGCAACAATGTCGGCATTGGCCGGGTTGACCGCGAGGCCCGCCAATCTGGCGCCGGCAGCGATGTGCATCTCGCCCAGGGTAAACTTGATGCCAAGTGCCGCAAGATAGTCCGCCTGCTCGCTGTCGTGCAGCGCCTTGTATGCTGGGGGCGGGCCAGTAGGTTTATCCATCTCGCCGCTGCGCCTCAGGTCGTCCAACCCTTCTTGAATCCTGTTCATCTCCAGAAGGATGCGCCCACGCATGTCTAAGGCCTCATGCAGATGCGGACTTAGGACAAGCGCGCGATCCGCGCTGTGCAACGCCTCTTCGAAGCGCGCCAGCGACCGGAGCGCTTCTGCCCGTCGGGACCAGAGGGAGCCGGCGTAGGGCTGGAGCGCCAGGGCTTTGTCGTAGGCCGCCACTGCATCGTCGTAGCGTTTGAGGCAGATCAGCGAATGGGCGCAGGAATTCCACTCAGGCGCACCGCGCGGTGGGCCGGCCGCAACGGCTTTCGCGTGGCTCGCCTGAGAGTCGTCGAACCGCTGCAACCTGAAGAGACTGCGCGCGCGGTAATTCCAGGCTTCGATGCTTGCCGCATCGAGGGCCAGAGCGCGGTCGAAGTTTGCGAGAGCGTCGGTGTAACGGCCGAGATCGTGAAGCACGCGGCCCCGCATGCTCCAGATGTCGGCAGCGCCAGGGGTTTGCGCGAGCGCTTGATCGTACATAGCGATGGCTTCAATCCGGCGATTAAGAGCGGCAAGTGCCAGCGCGCGATTGCAGAGTGCCAGGACATACCCAGGCTTTAGTACCAGCGCTTTGTCGCAGGACGTAAGAGCTTCGGCGGCACGGCCGAGATTAATCAATGCACCGGCGCGGTTCACCAGCGCGGCCAGGTCCGGTGCGATGGCAAGCATCTTATCGTAGCTATCGACGGCCTCTTGCAGACGCCCCAACTCGCCGCAGATGACACCGCGGTTGTACCAAGCTTGGGCATCGCGGGGGCTCAGCGTGGTCGCCCTTGTCAAACTCGCGATGGCATCGTCGCCCCTGCCGAGACCGTGCAGGATCACGCCGCGCAAGATGAAAAGCTCGCCGGTGTCGGACTTGAGGGCAATTGCGGCGTCAATGGATGTGAGCGCGCCCGTGTGTTGGCCCAGCTGATAGCGTACAAACGCCGTCATGTGCTGAGCCGCAAAGTTGCGGGGCTCCGTCGCCAAGACCGCGGCGAGAAGCCGTTCTGCCTCCGGCAGGCGGCCTTGCTGTGTCAGGGTGGCCGCTTGATCGAATTGGCGTTGTGCCGTCATGGTTGCATCCTAGACTGCCGCCAAACCCCGCAAAAGGCAGACACCACCCCATGAACACTGCGCTCCGCTGGCTGCGTGACCGCTTCCTCTTCTTGCGCTTTCTGTTGCCCAAGCCTTTGCGGCGGCGGATCACCCATCACGTCATCAAGACGCTGCCGTCACGCGCCTATATGCACACCACGTTGTTGCCGGCGACGACAGCCGCCGTGGGACGGCGCATGCTGTTCGTAGGCGCGCAGTCCTACAACCAGCCGTTTTATGACGCGGCCCGCGCGCTGGATGTGGCTGTGTGGAGCATCGATTTCGATCCGGATTCGGCGGCGCACGGCGCGCCCAACGGGCATTTCGTGGGAGATATCAAGCGCATAGATGCCCTGGTAGGGGACCTTAAGTTCGATATCATCATGTTCAATGGAATATTCGGCTTCGGGATCAATACGCCCGGTGACGCTGCGGCTGCACTAGAAGCCATGGCGAAAGTGGCGCGGGGCGGAGGTCTGCTGGTGGTCGGGTGGAATCCCGGCCTGACCGACGGGCGCGAGATGGACGTGACGCGGGGGCGTCTACATCCGGCGCATCTGGAGGGTTTACCGGCAGTGATGGAGTTTCCGGCTTTCGGACGCATCCAGCGCCATCCTCACAGGTACGAAATTTTCCGGTTCGGCGACGAGGTGCCGCGCGCATAAGGCATCCATCGCCAAGTATTGGGGATCTCTTGGGGAGAAGTGGGGCGATGGCTGTTCTGAATGCACTGGCGACCGTGGGCCCGACACTCAGGCACTGGTTCCGCGAAGGCGTCTTCCAGCGGATTTTCAAGAACGCCGGCATTATGCTCAGCGGCCGCGCCGCCACCGGCGTCATCAGTGTGGGCGTGCTCAGCCTGTCGGCGCGCAGCCTGGGCACCGAAGGATTCGGTATGCTGGTGCTGGTGCAGACCTACGTGCAGATCATCACCACCATCGCCACGCTGCAATCGGTGCAAGGCCTGCTGCGCTTTGGCGCCATCAACATCAAGAATAACGACAAGCCTGCCTTCCAGGCCTTGATGAAATTCTCGACGCTTCTGGATCTCGGCGGCGGACTTGTGGGCGTTGGCATCGGCATTGTCGTAGCCCCTCTGGTGGGACCACACCTGGGCTGGAGCCCGGAAGTCATTGGTTATGCGCAAGCCTACAGCGGGCTCATTCTCTTCACGGCCTGCGCCACGCCGACAGCGTTGATGCGCCTGTTTGACCGGTTTGATGTGCTGGCCATGCAGACGGTGGTGACGCCGCTGTTCCGCCTGATCGGCATCGGCATCGCGGTTGTGCTTGATGCACCCTTTTGGGCTTATCTGATGGCGTGGTTCGTAGCCCAGGTCGCCGGAGGTCTCTCGCTGACCTACATCGGCTGGCGCGAAGCGAACCGGCGCGGCTGGCTTTCGGGTTTCACATTTTCGCTGCGCGGCATCATGGATCATCACAATGGCCTGGTGCGCTTTGCCGTGCAGTCCAACATCTATATGTCGCTGCAAGTTCTCAGCAACCAGGCGAGCGTGCTCTTCGTGGGCTTCCTGGCGGGTCCAAGTGCTGCGGGCATTTTCAAGATTGCGCGCGATGCCTCGACCTTCCTGTCGCGCCCGGCCGAGCTTCTCAATAATTCCATCGCGCCCGAGTTCGCGCGCCTGGGCAGCCACGGCGATTGGAGCGCCTTCAGCCGTCTCATTCTGCGTGGGGCCGCTATTGCCGCCGGTGCGGGCACGGTGATGCTGTTCCTGACCATGGTCATCGGGCCCCATCTGCTGGGTGCTTTCTTCGGCGATGCCTTCACCGCTGCTTATGTGCCCATGGTCCTGCTGGTGGCCGCGGCCGGTGTGGCCATCATCGGCTTTCCCCTGGATCCTGCCCTGTTCGCCATGGGACAGGCGGGTATTCCCTTGCGTGTCAGCACAACCGTGATCTTCCTGGTGCAGCTTCCACTGCTACTGGTGCTGACCCAGACTTTCGGGCCCACGGGGGCCGCGGGAGCGACCCTGATCGCCTCGGTCGCGACCCTTCTGGCCATGACCATGCTGACGGCCACCCAGTTGCGCCATAGCACGCGGGCGGAATAGAAGTTCGCCATCCCGCTATTCCGCATTAGCCAAAAGAGCGATTCCTTGCTATCGGCAAGGGTATGTCCATTAGAGAAGCGTTCCAGTTCTATCAGAAAGGCCAGCTCGCCCAGGCGGCGGAGCTTTGCCAGCGGATTTTGCGCGAAAACCCACAGGACTTCTCGGTGCTGCATCTTATGGGGCTTATCGCCCTGCAAAACGGCGAGCCCGCCCGCGCCGCCGGCCTCATCAATCAGTCATTGCTCATCAATGCCACGGACGCACTGGCCTGGAGCAACTATAGCGCAGCCCTCATCGCGCACTTGCGGTTTGAAGAGGCTCTCGGTGCCGCCGACAGAGCCATTGCGCTGAAGCCGGATTTCGCAGGGGCTCATAACAATCGCGCGAATGCGTTGCGCAGCCTCGAGAAATTGGACGAGGCGCTGGCGAGCTATGACCGGGCCATTGAGCTGAAGCCCGATCTGGCCGAGGCGCACGACAATCGCGGCGGTGTCTTGAGCGGCCTCGGACGTTTGAACGAAGCGTTGCAAAGCCACGAGCGTGCGCTGGCCCTCTGGGCCAACCCGAAATTCCACAACAACCGCGCGATCCTTTTGGAACGGATGGACCGCCCCGAAGAAGCACTGGCGAGCTGGGACGCTGCGCGCGCCCTGGCCCCGGATGTTGCGGCCTATCATCACGGACGCGCGGGCGCCTTGCGTGTTCTGAAGCGTTGCGGCGAAGCGCTGGCGGGCTACGACGCCGCATTGAGATTGGATCCCACCTTTGCCGACGCGCACAGCAATCGCGGTGTCGTGCTCAACGATCTTGCGCGCCATGACGAGGCGCTGGCGGCTTTCGACACAGCCATCCTGCTGAAGCCGACCATCGCCGCAACCCATAATCATCGCGGTGCCAGTCTGGACATCATGGGCCGGCACGCAGAAGCGGCGGAAGCCTACGCGCGCGCCATTGCCCTGAAACCCGACTTTGCCGACGCGCACATGAACCTCGGCATGGCCGCGCTGCAGTTGGGTGAGGTGGCGCGCGGCTGGCAGGAGTACGAATGGCGCTGGAAAGTCGGCGGCCTTAAGTTGCAGCCCGAGCGCTTCACGCAACCGAAGTGGACAGGGGCCGAGCCGCTCGAAGGCAAGACCATCCTGCTGCACAACGAACAGGGTCTGGGTGATGCCTTGCACTTCGTGCGGTACGCCAAGCTGGTCGCGGCGCTGGGGGGCCGCGTGGTGCTGGAGGTGCAGAAACCGCTGGTATCCTTGCTCACAGGCACCGAAGGTGTGCATGCCGTTGTTGCGCGCGGCGACACACTGCCGGCCTTTGATTTCCATTCGCCGCTGTTGAGCCTGCCACTCGCCTTTGGCACGACGCTCGACACCATTCCGGCCGATATTCCTTATCTGAAGGGTGACCCCGCGTTGGTCGCGGAATGGCGCGCGCGTCTGGGTGAAAAAACAAAACCGCGCATTGGGCTCACCTGGAGCGGCAACGCTGTCCAGAAGAACGACGGCAACCGCAGCATGACCCTTGCCACCCTGATGGCGCATTTACCGCCGGATTTCGACTATGTGAGTTTGCAGAAGGATGTGCGCGACGAAGATCGCCAGACCTTGGCAGCACGCAGTGATATCCGGCCCCTGGGCGAGACATTCCGCGACTTCTCCGACACGGCAGCGGTATGCGAACTGATGGATGCGGTGGTGACGGTCTGCACCAGTACAGCGCATCTTTCCGCCGGCATGGGTAAACCCACGTTCATCGCGCTGTGTTTCAATCCCTGCTGGCGTTGGATGTTGGAGAGAACGGACTCACCCTGGTATCCCAGCGCGAGGCTTTATCGCCAAGCTGCCCCCAAGGACTGGACGCGCGCGCTGAAACAGCTCGGCGCCGATCTCGGTTCTTCTCTATAACCAGCGTCCTCACGCGCCTCGGAGTTCTTTCATGTCACAGCCGCATGTCTTCATCGGAACACCTTGTTTCGGCGGGCTGCTTACCAAAGGCTACGTGATTTCACTGCTGCAGGCCGTGTTCGCGTGCCAACAGGCGGGCATTCAGGTGAACGTGAACCTATTGGGCGGCGATGCATTGATCACCCGCGCGCGCAGCCAGATCACCGCCGATTTCCTGAGCAATCAGAACGCCACGCACCTCTTGTTCATCGACGCCGATATCTCGTTCACGCCCGAGCAGCTTATGCGGGTGATCAAAGCCGATAAGGACATGGTGGCGGCCATGTACCCCTTAAAGACAATCTTCTGGGACAAGATCGACGGCCGCATGCAGCAAGGCGAGCCAGCCAACCAGGCCGGCCTGATGTACACCGCAAAACTCTGCGAAGGAGCGGCAGCACGCACCGAAGGTGATTTTGCCACGGTGGAATATGCCGCCACAGGCTTCCTGCTCATCAAGCGCGAAGTATTCACCCGCATGATCGCCGCTTACCCTGAGAGCAAGTTCCGCCATGTGGATGTGCCGCGTCCCTCGCAGCCGCCACGCGAGAACCTCTACGCGCTGTACGACTGCATTATCGACCCCGCCACAGGGCACTACATGAGCGAGGACTACGCCTTCTGTAAGCGCTGGCGGGATATCGGCGGCGAGATCTGGGTGGACCTGAAAAGCAAGCTGACCCACGAAGGGCCGTACCAGTTCCACGGCGACACGACGCAGCGCTTCTCGAATTAAGCCGTGGCGCGGGCGAACTGCGGCTCGCGGATGGGCAGGTTGATGAAAGCCGCCGCCAGCGCCAGCGTGGCATCCGCGTACCACATCCAGTCATAGTTGCCGAAGCGCGTCACCACGATGCCACCCAGCCACGCGCCGAGGAAACCGCCGATCTGGTGCGAGAGCAGCGTGAGCCCAAACAACGTCGAGAGATAGCGCGCGCCGAACAACTTGGTCACCACCGTGGCCGTGGGCGGGATTGTGGCCAGCCATGTCATGCCAAGGCCGGCGGCAAAAAGATAAAAGGTCGTCGGCGTCTTCGGGGCCGCCAGATACAAAAGGATCAGTGCCGTGCGCGAGGCGTACATGGCAAAGAGCACATGCTTGCTGAGATAGCGGCCCACACCCCAACCAGCGCCTAAGCTTCCGGCCACGTTCGCGAGACCGATGATCGCCAGCGACCAGCTTGCCACCGTCGGCGACAAGCCGCACAGCGCGATCTCGCCCGGCAGATGCGTCACCAGGAACGCGATGTGGAAGCCGCAGGTGAAGAAGCCCGCATGCAACAACATATAGCTACGATCGCCGAGCGCCGTTTTTACGGCCGATCGCAAGCCGCCGCCCGTAGAGACCGACGTGGCGGCTTCCGCCGGCTTGCGCAGCACGTGCGTCAGCGGCAAGGCGCAGATGACGATCAGGGCTGTGGTGAAAAGCGCGCCGGTCCAACTGAAGGCCGCGATCAGCACTTGCAGCAATGGTGCGAAAATGAACTGGCCGAAAGAGCCGCCGGCGTTGATGAGCCCCGCGGCAAAACCGCGCTTCTCTGGCGGCAACAAGCGCGAGGCCGCCCCCATCAACACCGAGAAGCTCGCCGCACCGGCGCCGCTGGCGGCCAACACGCCAAGAGTGAGCGCAAATCCCAAGCTTGTATGTGCGAACGGCGCCAGCGCGCTGCCGATGGCGAGCAGCACGATCCCCGCCGCCAGGACGCGGCCCGGGCCGTAACGGTCGGCGACAGCGCCGGCGATGGGCTGCACCGCGCCCCAGGAGAACTGCGCGACGGCCAGCGCCAAGCTGATTCCGGCGATGCCGATGCCTGTGGCCGCATCGATAGGGGCGACGAACAGACCCAAGGACTGGCGCACACCTTGCGTGACCAGCACCGTGCCCGCGGCCGCCAGCACGATCCATTCCCATTGCGTGGATTTGCGCGCGTCCATGATCCCTCTCCTCGAAGTCCGCACCCTAAACCGCGCGCTGTACGCTCGCGAGAGGCTTTCGACGCAAAGCAGCTATGCAAAGCCCTATTTAAGCTTGGGGTTTAGAGCATCGCGCAGCCAGTCGCCCAGCATGTTCACGGCCAACGCCAGGATGACCAGCGTGAGCGCCGGGAACAATGTGATCCACCACTCGCCGGAGAACAGGAAGTTGTTGCCGATGCGGATCAAGGTGCCCAGAGACGGTGCTGTCGGCGGCATACCGACGCCAAGGAAGCTGAGCGTGGCCTCGGCGATGATGGCCAGCGCCAACCCGAGAGTCACCAACACCAATACCGAGGACAGCACGTTGGGCAGGATGTGGCGCAACACAATGGCGGGCGCACGCACACCCATGACGCGCGCGGCCTGCACGTACCCGAGCGTCTTCTGTACGGCGGTCGCGGCGCGCACGACCCGGGCGTACTGCGGCCAGTCGGCGATACCGATGCTGAAGATCAGCACGTAAATGGCCACGGCCTCGTGCCGGGCGGGCGGCAGAACGGCGTGGGCCAGCGCATCGACCATGAGCGCGATGAGGATGGCAGGGATGGTAAGCTGCACATCGGCAAGACGCATGGCCAGCGCATCGATCCAGCCGCCGGCGTAGCCCGCCACCAATCCCACGGCGACACCGATGACAGCGGCAAAGAGAACCGCCGCGCCTCCCACCATGAGCGAGATGCGGCTGCCGTAGAGCAGCGCCGAAAGCACGTCACGGCCCTGGTCGTCGGTACCAAGCAGGAAGCGCGCGTCGCCGCCGGGCGCCCATGCCGGCGGAATGAGGCTATTGGAAAGATCGAGGGCGGCGGGGTCGAAGGGGTTCTGCGACGCGAGCCACGGCGCGAAGATTGCGGCGAGAATCATGATGCCCGCGATGGAAGCCGCCGTGAGGGCGAGGCCAGAGCGGCAAAAGCGCGCTCCCAGCGAGCGGCTGGCGATGACATTATTGTCGCTCACGATGAACTCTCGCCATGACGCAGGCGCGGATCGAGCACGACATAGAGAAGATCGACCGCCAGATTGATGGCGACAAAGACGAAGGCCACCATCAGCAGATACGCCGCCATGATAGGAATGTCGGCGAAGGAGACGGCCTGGATGAAGAGAAAGCCCATGCCCGGCCATTGAAAGACTGTCTCGGTGACGATGGAGAACGCGATGAGCTCACCCAGCTTCAGCCCAATGATGGTGATGACCGGCAGCGCCGTGTTCTTGAGCGCATATTTGAAATTGATCATGGCCTCCGAGAGACCCATGGCGCGCGCCGTGCGGATATAATCGGCCCCCAGCACTTCCAGCATCTCGGCGCGCACAAGGCGCAAGATGAACGTCATTTGGAACAGGGCAAGAGTAATGGCCGGCAGGATGATGGCCTTCAAGCCCGACGCCGTCACGAGGCCGCTGCTCCACCAGCCGAGATGCACCACGTCGCCACGCCCGAAGGAGGGCAGCCAACCCAGAGTGACCGCGAAGATGTAGATCAATCCGATGCCGATGACGAACGTGGGCAGTGATACACCCAGCAGCGAGACCGCGAGGATGAGGCGGCTGACCCAGGAGCCGCGGCGGATGGCTGTAAAGATGCCGAGGCCGACGCCAAGCGAGATGGCTAGCACAGCGGAGGCAAAGACCAACTCCAGGGTGGCCGGCAGCCGCTCGGCGATCAGATCAGCGACGGGCCTTTGCAGACGATAGGAGATTCCAAAGTCACCCGTAACCGCGTGACCGGCAAAGCGCGCGAACTGCACCAAAAAAGAATCGTTGAGGCCCAGGCGCTCCCGCAGGGCCTCGCGGGCCTCTTGCGTGGCTTCCTGTCCCACCATGTTGCTGACGGGATCGCCCACATAGTTGAAAAGCAGGAAAGAGATGGCCGCCGCCAAAACCATAACGGCGGCGGCTTGCAGCAAACGGCGGAGAAAGTGGCGGACCATGGCCCGATCTTAGAGCAAGCAGCATTGCGTTGGAATCAGGCTGCTTGCTCTAATTTATTGCTTGGTCGCGTCGTTATGCCGAAAACCGGTTCCCACTTTTCGGCACGACGCTCCAAACCATGGCCCAGCAAAATCACCACTCGGGTTTAAGGCGCGAAGCGCACATAAGAGAAGTACGGCAGGTTATCAGGCACCATGGGTACGGTGACCCCTTTGCGCGTCGCCCAGGCCAGCATGGGGTGATAGAGCGGCACATATGAATAAGCCTCGCGCAGGCGCAGAGAGGCTTCCTTGATCATGCCATCCCGCTTGGCCATATCGATCTCGCTCTCCATGCCGTTGATGAGATCGAAGAGCTTCTGGTCCACGTAACCGGTCTCGTTCCAGATGGATGTGGGCGACGCCATGAAGCTTAAGTGATTGTGGGCATCCATGGTGTCGCTGCCCCATCCCAGCATGTAGAAGTCCGTCTTCTTGGCCTGAAGCTTGGGCAGATGGATGGTGCGTGGCTTCAGATCGAGCGTCACTTTCACACCGATACGCGCCAGCATGCCGACCACGGCCTGGCAGATGGGCTCATCATTGAGATAACGGTCGTTGGGGCAATCGAGGCGCACGTCAAAGCCGTTGGGGTAGCCGGCCTCGACGAGCAATTTCTTGGCGCCGTCGGCATCGAAAGGCAGATGCACATCGAGGCTTTTGTCGTAGCCCTGTACACCCGGGGGCACGATTGTGCCGGCCGGTTGCGCCAGCCCGCGCATGATGCGCTGCGTGATGGCGTTCACATCCACGGCCATGTTCATGGCCTTGCGCACGCGGATGTCGGCAAAGGGATTCTTGCCTTTGACGGAAGACGACGCGAGTTCCTTGCTGCCTGTATTCATGCCGAGAAAGATGGTCCACACGGCGGGTGCGCGCTGGATCTGGAACTGGCCGGAGGATTCAATGCGGGCAAGGTCCTGCAGCGGAGGATCAAGCAGAAAGTCCAACTCACCCGACAGCAACGCCGCCACGCGCGTTGCAGGGTTCTTCACCGGCGTATAGATAATGCGGTCAACGTTATGGGGATTATCTTTAAGCCCCCACCAGTTCGGGTTCTTGACCATCACCGTCCGCACATCGGGATCGCGCGTCTCTAAGATGAAGGGACCGGTTCCGTTGGCATGGCGCACGGCATAGGTCTCCTGGCCGCCGCCGTAATCCTGCGGCGTGTTCACGCCGTGCTCGGCGGCCCATGCCTTGGACATGATGAAAACGTTATAGACCGCATCAAGCAGAATGGGATCGGGCGCCTTAGTGGTGATGCGCACCGTCGCCGCATCGACAGCCACGACATCGGCGATGGTGCCGACGATTTCTTTAAAATCCGACGTTGGCATCATGGCGCGCTTGAAGGAGAACACGACATCGTCGGCGCTGAAGGGCTTGCCGTCGTGAAACCTCACGCCTTGGCGCAATTTGAATTCCCAGGTCTTGGGATCAACCTGGCGCCAGGAGACGGCAAGGCTCGGCACCTTGGTCAGATCGGGCCGGCGCGAGACAAGCGGCTCCTCAACTTGCTGGGCGAAAGCACGCGTCTGGCCTTCGTTCTGCGCGTGCGGGTCCATGGTCATGGCGTCGCCCTGGCTGGCCCAGCGCAGGACGTTCTCGGCCTTTGCCGGAACGCTGGCCGTTACGCACAACACGGCAACGGCTGCGATAAGACCTTGCGCAAAGATACGCATGACAGAACTCCTTAAAGTGTGGCCGCGATTGTAGCGGTGTCGAGCCAGAAAGACCCGTCTGCGGCAATCTCGAAATGCTGGCGCACATTGCTGGGCGCCGAGCGCTGCAGCGAACGGATGGCTTGCACGTTGATGTCCGGCGTGGCCATGCGTGTCACCCAGGAGGTGAATTCCAGATGGATGCGCCGTTCCGCCGCCGCGCCAGGCACGAAGCCGGCGGCTTTCAGATGCGCCGTCCATTCGGCCACGGAATAGCTGCGCACATGCGATGGATCGCGCAGCAGTTCCAGAGCTTGCAGGTGCGTATCTAACAACGGCGCACCGGGCGAGACGGAATCGGCTATGACAAACACGCCGCCTGGTTTCAGCACCCGGCGCGCTTCAGCCAGACCCGCACCGACGTTATGCCAGTGGTGGGCGCTGTAACGGCTGGCGACGAAATCGAAGCTGGCATCGGGGAACGGCAACGTCTCGACGCTGCCCTGTTGCGTGACGAGATTAGAAAGCCCGCGCTTGGCGGCTTCGCCAGCCACCACGTTCAGCATGTCGGCGGAAAGGTCGTAGGCCACCATCTCGCGGGCGAAGGGTGCCACATGAAAACTCACGTGACCGCCGCCGCAGCCCATATCCAGCGCGCGCAACGGCTGGCGCGCTTTGGCAAGATCGGCGATCTGCTGAAGGTCTTCGCCGCTGGCATGCACCGCGCTTGAGACATAGCTCGCGGCGCGGGCGCCGAACTGGCTGACCACGTGAGATTCGTGAGAGCGGGCTTCGTGCGACTTTGAACGACTGTCAGGAACCATCTTAATACCTTGGGGCTTGATACCTGCCGTGAAACGATGCGACCTTGGAATCACGACACTAGCATTATCTCAAGAGCGGATTGATATCCTCAACCGCCGTAACGTCGAAAGGTTTCCCCAATGAAAGGCGATCCGCAAGTCATCAAGTTCCTCAACCAGGTGCTGAAGAACGAGCTGACCGCCATCAATCAGTACTTCCTGCACGCGCGTATGCTGCGCCAGTGGGGCCTGACCCGTCTGGGTGAGTACGAATACAAGGAATCCATCGACGAAATGAAGCATGCCGACAAGCTGATCGAGCGTGTTCTCTTCCTGGAGGGCCTGCCGAACCTACAGGATTTGGGCAAGCTGATGATCGGCGAGAGCGTGGAAGAAGTTCTGAAGTGCGATCTGAAAGTCGAGATGATCGCGCACCCTGCGCTGAAGGAAGCCATCGCCCATTGCGAAAAGGTCGGCGATTACATCACGCGCGAGCTGTTCGAGGAAATTCTGGAGTCTGAGGAAGAGCACATCGACTGGATCGAGACCCAGCTTGAGCTCATCGGCCGCATGGGCCTGCAGAATTACGTGCAGTTGCAGAGCAAAGCAGCGGAAAGCTGAGCGGCAGAAAGCGAAGCGGGATTATTCCGCGGCTTGCAGGAAGTAGGCCGGCTCTGTTTGGTTCAGGATGTCCTGGGCCATGCAGGTGCACTGGCCGCAGTTGATCTCCACGCCGAGGACCGCATAGGCCTCTTTCACCGTGCGCGCACCTTTCGCCGAAGCTTCGGCGATTTCCGAGTCTGTCAGGGCGTTGCAGATACACACGTACATCCGGCGGCATCCTTATGAGCTTGCGAGTCAGTCGCAATCTCTATGGACAGATGTAGGGCTTCTGCGAATGATTTGCAAGCGCGTCTTAAATGACGTTATTTCAATGCGTTAGGGCGCACGCTGCAAGAGTGCTCCGTAAAAACCGTCGAGTCCCCCTAGTTCCGGCCACTGGCTGGGAAGCGTGCGCAGGTCGCCCTTGTGATCAATGAGCTGCGATTCGCCGCCCATGGTCTCGGGGGTGATTTTGACCCGGGTAAAGCTGGGATTGGCGCCAAGGAATGCCTCGACCACGGGCCGGCGCTCCTCGGGCTGAAGCGAGCAGACACTGTAAAAGACAAAACCGCCGGGTTTCACCATGTCGGCGGCGGCGGCGAGCAGCTTGGCCTGAAGGGCTGCGAAACCGGCCACGTCCTCGGCGCGTTTGAGGTAGGGCAGATCGGGATGGCGGCGGATGGTGCCGGTGGCCGAGCAGGGCGCATCCAGCAGCACCGCGTCGGCGGGCGAATCGGGACGCCATTTCAGCGCATCGGCTGCGACAACGTTGGCAGTGAGTTTCACGCGGGCGAGATTGTCGCGCAGCAGAGTCAGGCGTTGTTTTGAGACATCAACGGCCGTGACACGCGCGCCCGCCGCGGCGAACTGCGCGGTCTTACCGCCAGGTGCCGCGCAGAGATCGATGACGGATTTTCCAGCAGCGCTTCCCAAAACATGCAGCAGGATTTTTGCCGGCAGCGCGGCGGCGGCGTCTTGTACCCACCACGCGCCGTCTGCGAATCCCGCGAGATCCTGAATGCGCCCGCCGCCGATGCGCCGTAGACTGCCCGTGGGCAGCGCACGCGCTTCCAGCGCTGTGCTCCAGGTCTCCGCCGTGCTTGCATCCTTCAACGTGATATCGAGCAAGGGCTCGCCGAGATGCGCTTCCGCCGTGGCGCGGGCAGCAGGCTCACCGTACCCGGCCACCCAGGAATCCCACAGCCAGGCCGGTGTGTTGAGCCGCGCGGCATCCTGACCGGCGATGAGAGCAGCACTCTTCTCCGACACGCGCCGGAGCACGGCGTTCACGAGGCCAGCTTGCTGGACATACCCGCGCTTGGCGAGCGCCACCGCCGTGGCCACGGCGGCATGGGGCGGCGTGGCGATGAAGAGCAGTTGTGCCGCACCCAGGCGCAGCAGATTGGTAACGGCTTCCGGCGGACGCCGCTGAACGAACTGCGCCAGCACCTGATCGATCTGACCCAGGCGCCGCAGGGTGGTGGCCACCAGCAGACGCACAAAAGCACGGTCGCGCGGCTCAAGCTTGGCGACGCCGCTGTCGAACTGATCGTCGACGGATTGGGCGCGCGTGAACACGCCTTCAAGAAAAGCCCACGCCGCCGCACGCGCGGCTGTGTCGTCACCGCGCGGCTCAACCATGGAAGGTCTCGAGAGTTCGGACTGTTTTCATGCGCGCCATCCTCGGGATAGCGGGCGCGCGGTCAAGGGAAATAAGCCAAGGGAAATAAGCCAATAGGACATAAATTTCAGCGGTGCCCGGCTTGCGGCACGCTCCCGCGGGTGTTGCGCGGTTTTGGGGACCACGGGCCAGAGCTTTGCGGAGGTAACGTGTCTTCTTCACGCGGCGGTATATGTTCGTCGCGCCGCGACTGGCCCGCCATGGCGCGCAAACGTTGGATACGGTTGGCGGTGGAGGGATGCGTGGCAAAGAGATTGTCCGCACCAATCCCGTGCAGCGGATTGACGATGAACAGATGCGCCGTCGCCGGGTTGGCTTCGGCTTCACGGTTCGGCACCGCTCGCGCGCCCTGCTCCAGCTTCTCCAACGCAGAGGCCAAAGCTTCGGGATCACCGCTGATCTCTGCCCCACCTTCGTCGGCGCCGTATTCGCGCGTGCGTGAGATGGCCATTTGCACAAGCATCGCCGCCAGCGGCGCCAGGATCATCACCAGCACACTGCTTAACCCACCCAACGGACGTTCGCGGTCGTTTCCGCGCCCACCGAAGAAGAAAGCGAAGTTCGCCAGCATGCCGATAGCACCGGCCAGCGTCGCCGTGATGGTCATGATGAGTGTGTCGCGATGGCGTACGTGTGCCAGCTCGTGGCCCATGACGCCCGCGATCTCGCGCTCGTTGAGAAGATCGAGAAGGCCGGTGGTGGCAGCTACCGCTGCATTCTCAGGATTGCGACCCGTGGCAAAGGCGTTCGGTTGTGGATTGTCGATGACATAGACCTTGGGCATGGGCAGGTGTGCACGCTCTGCCAGCCGCTGGATGATGGCATAAAAGCGCGGGGCGGAAGCCGCATCTACCTGCTTGGCGCCGTACATGGACAGCACCATCTTGTCGCTGTTCCAATAGGCGAAGGCGTTCATGCCGAGCGCCATCACAAAAGCGATCGCCATGCCCTGCTCGGCGCCGATGAGATATCCGGCAGCGAGAAACACTCCCGTCATGGCGGCAAGAAGAAGGCCGGCGCGCAGCGTGCTCATGAATTCGAACTCACGTTGTAGAGGAGCGGTAAACTCTCCGTCCGAGTTTATCAGACGAGTTCATCAGATATGCACTTCATACCTTGAACTCAAGGCCTGAACTCAAGAGACGCACGCCGAAGCACCGCTGCCTTTGTGCGTTATATCTGTTACATATCTCGCACTTTAGCCTTCCTGAAGAGGACACGATGACTGCTTCGCTGACGGAGAAAATTGCCGCCATCCCGTTCTGGTACCACCGCATCCCATTGCCCGGCGGCATCACGACGCCGGGCTGGGCCCCCATGTCACCGGCTCTGTACCGCGTTCCTGAAGATTTGACCGGCCGGCGCGTGCTCGATGTGGGCGCCTGGGATGGCTACTGGACATTTGAGGCTTTGCGGCGCGGCGCGAAGGAGGTCGTCGCCATCGACGATTTTTCAGACACGATAGGCGCGAACCTCGGGATAGGCCGTACGGCAAAGTGGCAGACGTTCGATCTCTGCCGCGCGGCGCTGGGCTATGACGAGAAGCGCTGTCAGCGCACGGAAATGACCGTCTATGACCTTTCGCCGGAGGTGTTGGGCACCTTCGATACGGTTTTCTTTTTTGGCGTGCTTTATCACCTGCGTTATCCGATGCTCGCCCTGGACAAGCTTGCCGCTGTTTGCAACAGCGATATTCATATCGAAAGCGCCATCCTCGATGATTGCAGCCCTTATCAAGGCGGCGTGGGTCACGGGTATTCGGGGCAGCAAATGGTCATGGAATTTTACCCCGGCAATGAGTACGCCGACAATCCGAGCAACTGGTGGGCGCCGACCTTGCTTTGCCTCGCGCAAATGCTGAAGGCCGCCGGCTTTCCCACCATCACCGGTTGGAAGATGACCGAGAAACCGACCAAGATTCCCCAGTGCCGCGGATTTCTGCACGGACAAAAGCAGGCGCGGCCAGCGGCATGAGTGAAAAATCCAACGCCGCAGCGCTGCCGTTGCCGCTCTCGCCCGCCGCAGCAGCCCTCAAGCCGAAGACGGTGCCCGATACCCCGGCAACCGCCTCACCGCCCATTCCCGAAGTGGGTGGCCCTAAAGGCCCTGAGCCGACGCGCTTCGGCGATTGGGAGAAGAAAGGCCGCTGCTCGGACTTCTAACCCCCACCCCGGCCACTTCCTTCCCCGAGTCCTCAATAGTTTTTTAAAGCGCTGCTGCTAATCCCTTGATTCCGGCTCTCTCATTGCCGGAGCGTAGGATTTGTCCCGCGCTTTTCGGGAAGGATGGCGGCGGTATGGTCTTCGGTCCCTTCTTGGACTTGTTACGGCGGCGGTCTCAGCCCAGCGAGATGCCTGCCTCCACGTTCGACGCCTTCTCCCTGGATCACCCGGAAGATGCCCTTTACGGCATCGATCCCCTCCGCATTCTCATCAGCCCGCTGGCGGGCGATATGCAAGGCCTCGCCGCACGCCACATCCACGACCGGCTTGCCGGACGCATGGGCGTTTCCCTCACCATGGCCGACCGGCCGCTGACGGCGCCGGGCGCCGACTGCAGCGAGCCGTTGTTCGTCTCCATGGCCATCGACCTGGGCCGCCGCTGGCTGAAGCGTGAAAACGCCGACCTGCTCATTTGGGGCGAGAGCATCACCACATCCGAAGGCCGCCCGTCGTGGCGTTTGCGATTCTTGGGCCGCGCCACGCCGCTGCATCCACACGGCGCGACCATGTCGGCGCTGGAACGCCTGGAAGTGCCGGCGCTGTTCGGCGATGCCACGGGCGAATTGGTGTTCGGCACGGCCCTCGCCGCCGTGAATGTGGAATCGGCCGACGGCATTCGCGCGCGGGCCACCTTGTTCCGCCCCGTGCTGAAAGCCGCCACCCATTTCGCCGAGGGCGATTCCGTGGGCACCGTGGCCGAGTGCGCCACCGCGCAAGCCTGTTATGCCGCACTGCTGTTGCTGGAGGGTGCGCGCACCGGCGACGTAAAAGCGCTCGAGCGCGCGGTGTCCGTGTATCAAGGCGCCTTGATCCTGGGCGAAGACGCCTTCCCCATGCATGAGCGCGCCATGATCGGCACGCACATCGCCGATGCGCTGTCGATCATCAGTGAGCAGAGCGAACGCCCGCGTTTCGCCGACAAGACAGTGAAGTACTACAGCGCGGCCCTCAGCATGGTGCGCAAGGAAGTCTTCGCCGACGACTACGCGGCACTGAAGACACGCCTTGGTCTGGCGCTGCACACGCTGGCGCAAACCACGGGCGAGCCCGTACACCTGAAAGACGCCGCCGATGCGTTCTCCGCCGCGACCGGCATCTGGACCATCACCGAAGCGCCGGAACGCTGGGCCGACATCCAGAACTCTCTCGGCAGTCTGCTCATCACCATGGGCCGCCTCACGCATGAGCCCGGTTTGTTCGACAAGGCGGCTTCCGTCTTCCTGAAGATCGCCGAATCCCGCAGCCGCACCTCCGCGCCGTTGGTGTGGGCGACCGCGCTTGCCAACATTGGCGCGGCGCTAAAGGAGAAGGGCGTTGCCGCGCGCAACGCGGATTGTTTGCGTCAAGCGGCTCAGGCTTTCGAGCAAGCCGCGCAAGTCTTCACCGAGCTTAACCTCGAGAGCAATGTGAAGGTCGTCGAGACCCAGCGCGAGCATGTACTGCTGATGCTGGCCGCGCAGGACGCACGGTAAAACTCTCGCCTTTATTTCCCGGCGCGGTTTTTCACTAGATCATCCACCACCGTGGGATCGGCGAGCGTGGAGGTGTCACCCAAGTTGGTCACATCGTTCTCGGCGATCTTGCGCAGGATTCTGCGCATGATCTTGCCCGAGCGCGTTTTCGGCAGACCCGGCGCCCATTGCAGCACATCGGGCTTGGCGATAGGACCGATCTGCGTGGCAACCCACGCCACCAATTCCTTGCGCAAATCGTCCGACGTTTCCACGCCTGCCTTCAACGTCACATAGGCATAGATGCCCTGACCTTTGATGTCGTGCGGATAGCCGACAACGGCAGCCTCGGCGACCTTGGTGTTGGCTACCAAAGCGCTTTCCACCTCGGCCGTGCCGAGGCGGTGACCGGAGACGTTGATGACGTCATCGACGCGGCCCGTGATCCAGTAATACCCGTCGGCATCGCGGCGGCAGCCGTCGCCGGTGAAATACTTGCCGGGATAGGTGGAGAAATACGTGTCGATAAAGCGCTGATGATCGCCGTAGATGGTGCGCGCTTGTCCGGGCCAGGACGTTTTCAGACACAAATTGCCCGAGGCCTCGCCCTCCAACTCCTGGCCGGCGGAGTTGACGATGCACGGCTCGATACCGAAGAAGGGTTTCGTGGCCGAGCCGGGCTTCAACTTCACCGCGCCAGGGGTAGGCGCGATGAGGATGCCGCCTGTCTCTGTCTGCCACCAGGTATCGACCACGGGGCACCGCGAGTCTCCAACGACGCGGTAGTACCACAACCATGCTTCGGGATTGATGGGCTCGCCGACGCTGCCCAACACCCGCAAGGTTGCGCGGCTGGTGCGTTTGACGGGCGCGTCACCATCGCGCATCAGCGCACGGATCGCGGTGGGTGCGGTGTAGAAAATGTTGACGCCGTGTTTGTCGATGACCTGCCAGAAGCGCGAGGTGTCGGGATAGTTGGGCACACCTTCGAACATCAACGTGGTGGCGCCGTTGGCGAGCGGACCGTAGACGATGTAGCTGTGGCCCGTGACCCAACCCACGTCGGCGGTGCACCAGTAGATATCGCCCTCGTGATAGTCGAAGCAGACTTCGTGCGTCATGGCGACGAACATCAGGTAGCCGGCGGTGGTGTGCAGCACGCCTTTGGGCTTGCCGGTGGAGCCCGAGGTGTAGAGGATGAACAGCGGATCCTCGGCGTTCATCTCAACGGGATCGCAGAACTTGTGCGCCTTTTCCGTCATCACGTGATACCAGACGTCGCGCGGCGAGGTCATGTTCACGTGACCGCCGGTATGCTTGACGACGATGACGTTGCGCACCGACGGCGTATTCTTCACCGCTTCGTCGACGTTGGCCTTGAGCGGGATGACCTTGCCGCCGCGACGGCCTTCGTCGGCGGTGATGACGACCTTTGCACCGCAGTCGTTGATACGATCCGCCACCGCGTGCGGCGCGAAGCCGCCGAACACAACGGAATGAATCGCGCCGATACGCGCGCAGGCCAGCATGGCCGCGGCCGCCTCGACGATCATGGGCATGTAGATGCACACGCGGTCGCCTTTGTGGACGCCCAGCGTCTTCAGCGTATTGGCGAGCCGGCACGTCATCTCGTGAAGCTCGGCGTAGGTGACGTGCTTGGATTGCTTCGGGTCGTCGCCTTCCCAGATGATGGCGGTCTGCGTCGCGCGAGCCTTCAAGTGCCGGTCGAGGCAATTGTGGCTCGCATTCAATGAACCATCTGCGTACCAGCGGATGTGCAGATCCTTGGCGTCGAAGGAAACGTCGCGCACGTGCTTGTAAGGCGTGATCCAATCCAGCCGTTGGCCCTGCATGCGCCAGAAGGTGAGCGGGTCCTTGCTCGAGTCCTCCATCATCTCGCGGTACTTGGACGCGTTGACGAGCGCGTTCTGGGCGAACGCCGGCGGGACGTCGATCAACGTTTCATTCATTTTTGAATCATTGGGCATTACTCTCTCCCTCGATCACGACATCTCCTATCACGTGGATGGAAAACGGCGTCAGGCTTTGTCCCTTGCAGGGTCCCCGAAGACATAAGCCAGTGTCTAGCGCAAAGTGCGCACCGTGGTTGGCGCAAAAAAGATACGTCCTGCTGACGTCAAAAAACGCGTCCTCGCGCCAATTGAGCGGCAGACGCGCATGCGGACAGGAATTTACATAGCCGAAAATGCGGCTCTCGCCCTTCGCTACGAACACGGGCAAGCGCGCGCCGTTCCTTTCCAGAACAATTTCCTTCGCGCCTGTTGCATCGAGATCGGCGAGGCGGCAGAGGACCTCTCCGGTCATATGTGTACCGTCATGCTGCCGGAAAGGTCTTGCGCGTGGGCTGGATGGTGACGGTCTGGAAAAGGCCGGCGATGGTATAGGGATCGGCCTTCTGGATGGCGCGCGCTTTTTCCAGGCTCTCGAATTCGCCGATGATCAGCGAACCGATGGGCGTGGCGCCATCATCACCCAGAAGCGGGCCGCCATAGGTGAGACTGGCGGCGTAGCCTTGCAGCCACTCCAGATGTTGTGGGCGCGTTTTCATGCGCAGATCGACGGAGCCCGGTTTATCCAGGCACATAATGGCAATGAGCATGTCCCCCTCTTTCTCTCTCTAGCGCCGGCGGCGCGGCTTGGTTGGTGTCTTGGGTGGTGTCTTCTTCGGCGGCGTTTTCTTGACTGGCTTGCCGGGCTTGGCGCGGAGCTGTGTCGATGGGCGCACGACGCGCCGGCGCACACGCGGCCGACGCAGCGCCGCGGGATTGGCCTTGCGGCGAATTTTGCGTACAGATTTTTTAAGCGCTGCTTTCTTTGCTTTTGCTTTGGGCTTCGGCGTGGGGCGCTGATTGGTCTTGCCGACATCGTCGCGGCCATAGTCGTCGGCGATGCGCACAATGTCGTCCTCGCCCACGTACTCGCCGGACTGCACCTCGACCATATGGAGTTCCACATGACCGGGGTTGGCAAGGCGATGCACGGTGCCAGCCGCGATGTAAGTGGATTCATTCTCACGCAACGTGAAGACCTTCTCGCCGCAGGTCACTTCGGCGGTGCCAGTCACCACGACCCAATGCTCGCTGCGATGCCAGTGCTTTTGCAGCGATAACTTCGCGCCCGGCTTCACGCAGAGGCGCTTCACCTTGAAGCGATGACCTTCGTCCATGGTCTGGAACCAGCCCCAGGGACGGTGCGTGCGCGCCTGAGCTGTCGCCTCGCTGCGGCCCGAAGCCTTCAAGCGCTCCACGATCTGCTTCACCTGCTGATCGTGCGCTTTGTCGGCCACCAGAACAGCGTCTGCCGTGACGACGACGATGGCGTCCTTGATGCCGATCACGGCAGTGAGCTGCTTCTCGGTGCGCACATAGGTGTTCTTGGTGTCGATGGCGAGCACGTCGCCCAGCATCGTGTTGCCGGCGGCGTCGTGCTGCGCTTCTTCATGCAGCGCGCTCCACGAGCCCACATCAGACCAGCCCATGGCGACCGGCACCACGGCGGCTTTATCGGTGCGCTCCATGACGCCATAGTCGATGGACTGCGACGGAACTTTGGCGAAGGTCTCGGGATCGAGCCGGAAGAAGAAGAGATCGCTCTGGCCTTTGCTCAGCGCCGCGCGGCAGCCGGGCACGATCTCGGGTTCGTTCTTGGTGAGTTCATCGAGATACAGACCCACGGGCCAAAGGAAAATGCCGCCGTTCCAATACACATCACCACCGCCGATGAGCGCTTTGGCTTTCTCGGCGTTCGGCTTTTCAACAAAGCTATCGACGGCATAAGCTTCCGCGTTCAGGGCTGTTCCTTGCTTGATATACCCGTAAGCCGTGGCCGGCGCGGTGGGGCGAATACCAAAAGTGACAAGGTGGCCGCCGGCGGCTGCGGCGACAGCATGATCGACCGCTTTGATAAAGGCCGCCGGATCGCGCACCAGATGATCGGACGGCATCACCAGCATCAACGCGTCGGGCTCGTCCTCCAGAAGAAGAGCGGCGACACACGCTGCCGGCGCGGTGTTGCGCCCTTGCGGCTCGATGATGATGGCTTTGGGCTCAATGCCGACAGCGCGCAGTTGCTCGGCCACGACAAAACGGTGCGCGTCATTGCAGACGACGATGGGCGCTTCCGCCTGAAAGCTCGCACCCTTGGCCGCACCTAAACGCAGCGCGGTTTCTTGCAACAGGCTGCGCTCGGACGTCAGGGGCTGAAGCTGCTTGGGAAATTCCTCGCGGGACAAAGGCCAAAGCCTGGAGCCACTGCCGCCGGAAAGGATGACGGGATAGAGGCGCTGGACTTTGCTCATTTCATCTCCACGGGGTCGGGAGATTTCATCTCCACGGGGTCGGGACTTAGCGCCTGTGATAGCGCACCGGTCATCGTCTCGCCAATACCGCACAATCGGCCGGCTATTTGCGTTTTACCGCCGCATCGACTTCCTCACGCAAAGGCCGCTCCAACAGGCCCCGCAGCATGTCGTCGATGGCCGCGCCGTGATTGAGCACGCGGTCGATGGCGGCGCAAATGGGCATATCGACGTTCAGCTTGGAGGCCAGCGTGACCACGGCCTCTGCCGTGGTGACCCCTTCAGTGACGGACCGCCGGGCGCCCAGGATTTCGTCGAGTGTCTGGCCTTTGCCCAACGCCACACCGAGGGAATAGTTGCGCGACTGCAACGAGGTGGCGGTAAGCACCAAGTCGCCCAGGCCCGAGAGGCCCATGAGGGTCTCCGGCTTGCCGCCCCGGGCCAGGGCCAGGCGCACGATCTCGGCCAGGCCGCGGGCCAGGAGCGCCGCCCGGGCATTGGCGCCGAAGCCTTTGCCGTCGGCCATGCCGCAGCCGATGGCCAGCACGTTTTTCACCGCGCCGCCGACTTCGGCGCCCACCACATCTTCCGTGAGATAGGGCCGGAAGGTGGGCGAGCTGATGAGCGCGGCGACTTTGCGGGCGAGCACCTGATCGGCAGCGCCCAGCGTGATCGCCGTGGGCAGACCGCGCGCGACTTCGCTGGCAAAAGTCGGGCCCGAGAGCACCATCAATGCGGCCTGGGGGAGGCATTCGGCCACCACATCGGTCATGAGGGCAGAGGTGTCGCGTTCGATGCCCTTGGTGCAGATGATAACCGGGGTCTTCGGCTTGATATGCGGAACGAGCTGCTTGCAAACGCCGCGCAGATGCTGGGCCGGCGTCACCAAGAAAACCACATCGGCCGCGGCCGCCACCGTGACGTCGCCCGTCGCCTGAATGCCGGCTTCCAAATGCACGTCGGGCAGATAGAGGGCGTTACGGTTCTGGGCGTTGATGGTGGCGACCACTTCCGGTTCCAGGGCCCAGAGCGTCACGGGCCGACCGGCGCGGCGGGCAACAACAGCCAGGGCTGTACCCCAGGCTCCGCCGCCGATGACGCCGATGTTTTGCATCTCTTATCCCCAGTCTAGTCTGATCTGTCTTACGCCACCTGTCTTGGCATGGCCCTCGCGCTCCTGTCCATGCGGGAGCAAATTGCGTCTCGTGACGTTAAGGTGAACGACGTTAAAGTGAAAGCAACGTGAAGTCTTTAGCGTGAAATCTGGGGCAAAGCCCGTTGCAATGCCTAAGGGGATCGGCTTAGACCAATGTCATGACAGTTCTTTTGACCGGAGCAGCCGGGTTCATCGGCGCGCACGTGGCCCAACGTCTCGTGGCGGCAGGGCGACGCGTGCACGGCGTGGACAGCTTCACACCTTATTATGATGTGCGCCTCAAAGAGGCGCGCTGGACATGGCTGCAAGGTCTGGAAGGCTTCACAGGCCACCGCCTGGATCTGACGGACAAGGGCGGCCTTCTGGCGCTCTGCGACCAGATTGAGCCCACGCGCATCGTGCACCTGGCGGCCCAGCCGGGCGTGCGCTACGGCATCGATAATCCGCAAGCTTATGTGGATTCCAACCTGACCGGTTTCATGAATGTGCTGGAAGCGGCGCGCGCCATTCAAATCCCGCATCTGGTATTCGCGTCCACCAGTTCGGTTTACGGCGCCAACAAAGCCATGCCTTTCGCCGAGCATCACAGCGCCTCGCACCCCGTCAGCCTTTATGCCGCCACCAAGCGCGCCAACGAACTGCTGGCGCATTCCTACGCCAACATCTTCCGTATTCCTGTGACGGGTTTGCGCTTCTTCACGGTCTATGGTCCCTGGGGCCGGCCCGACATGGCACCGCAGAAATTCACCGCACGCATCTGCGCCGGCGATTCCATCGACGTCTATAACGACGGCAAGATGATGCGCGACTTCACCTTCGTCGATGACATCGTCGAGGGCGTGGTGCGTGTCACCGATCACATCGCCACGGTGGACGAGGCTTGGGATCCCATGGCGCCCTTGCCCGACAGCAGCGGCGTGGCGCCCTTCCGCGTCTTCAACATCGGGCGCGGCGCGCCGGTGGCGCTGATGGATTTCATCGCGACGCTGGAGAAACAGATCGGCAAGAAGGCCGTGCTCAATTTCATGCCGATCCAGGCCGGCGATGTGGAAGGCACCTGGTGCGACGTCAGCGCGCTGAAGCGCGCCGTCGGTTATGAGCCGCGCGTCTCGCTGGAAGAGGGCCTGGCGAAAACCGTCGCCTGGTTCCGCGACTTCTACAAAGTTTAGGCTTTAATTCCGGCGCCGGTGGCTTTGGGTGCCGTAGGATCCAGCGGCCAACGCGGACGCGCTTTGAAATCCAAGCCGTCGATCAATCCCAATTTCAAACGCTCGATGCCCGCCCAGGCAATCATGACGGCATTGTCGGTGCACAGTGCGATAGGCGGTGCGACAAGCGTCATGCTGGCGCGCGATGCGGTTGCGCTTAACGCCGCGCGCAGCGCGCTATTGGCGGCGACACCACCGGAAGCAACAAGCGTCGTGCCGGCAGGATAAGCATTGCGGAAAATGTCCACCGCGCGCTTCACACGATCGGCGATGGAGTCCACCAGCGCGGTTTGGAAAGATGCGGCGAGATCGTTCACGTCACTGTCTTGAAGCGCACCCGGCGGCAGCGCTTCCGCCGCTTGACGCACGGCTGTCTTCAAGCCCGAGAAGGAAAAATCACATCCAGGTTTTCCTTTGAGGGGCCGTGGGAAGTCGAAACGCTTGGCATCACCACTTTTGGCCGCGCGCTCGATGGCCGGACCTCCCGGATATCCCAGGCCCAACATCTTGGCAATTTTATCGAACGCTTCACCGGCAGCATCATCCACTGTGGTGCCGAGGCGGTGATAACGCCCGACACCTTCCACGGCGAGCAACTGACAGTGCCCACCGGAGACCAGCAGCAACAGATAAGGAAATTCCACTTTATCCGTGAGACGCGCCGTCAGCGCGTGACCCTCCAGATGATTGACGGCCAGCAGCGGCAGGCGGTGCACGGCCGATATGGCTTTGGCGGTCATGAGCCCCACGAGCACGCCGCCGATGAGGCCGGGGCCCGCCGTCGCCGCCACACCGGCAAGTTCGCCATAACTGACGCCTGCTTTGGACATGGTCGTCGTGACAAGCCGGTCGATCTGGGCCAGATGCGCGCGCGCCGCGATCTCGGGTACGATTCCGCCGAAGGGCTGATGCTCATCCGTCTGGCTTTGCACGGCTTCGGCCAGGATTCGTCCCTCGCCGTCCACCACAGCGGCGGCGGTTTCATCACAACTGGTTTCGATGCCGAGGACGATCATGTGAGGATTATATAAAGGGCGTGAAACGGCTTTTCACCCCGGATATCAGCCTCTACAACACTTGCAGGACGGGCGCTAGGGAGCCCGGGGATAAACACGCGCATGCGGGTATTGGTCGTACAGTCGGCGCAGGACGCCGGAACGTCGGTCGCGGCCCTTGTGGCGCGCGGGCACGATGTGCTGTCGGCACCTCTGGTCAGCGCCGAGCGCACCGCAGCACCCGTCGTCAATCTCGCCGGCGCGCAAGCCTTCATCGTCACCAGCGCCGAGGGGGCCCGTGCGTTGGCCGAGCTTGTGGGCGTGCGCACGTTTCCCGTTTTCACCGACGGCGACGTCACCGCCGCCGAATTGAAGCGCTTGGGCTTCAAACAGGTGGAGACCGCCAAGGACGACGCGGCCGACCTCGCGCGCCTGGTGGAACGCAAATTAAAGCCCGCGGGCGGCGCGTTGATTTATGCCTGCAGTACTTCGGCACCCATCAATCTCACCGCCATGTTGAGCAACATGGGCTTCGCCGTGCGCTCCGTTCCGCTCTACACGCTGAAGCGCGCCGAGAAAATGCCGGACTCCTTGCGCGCTGCTTTGACATCGCGCGCTTTGGATGCGGCGCTGTTCTTCTCCGCCGATGAGGCGCGCGCTTTCGTCGCTCTCGTGCAGCGCGATGAGCTCGAGCCTTTAGTGAACACGTTGGCGGCTGTGCCGGCCACGCCCATCGTGGCAGCGCCCTTGCGCGCGCTGAAACTGGGCGTCGTGAGCGTGCCCGCCGCCGCCGATCCCGATACGCTATTCGGGGCGCTGGACGTGAAGTTGGTCGACAAGGTGGAAGAAGACCGTCACGCGCGCGAGCGACAGATCAAGGAAGAGGCCGAACGCGAACGTGCGGCCAAAGCGGCTGCCGAGAAAGAGCGGCAACGCCAGGAGGACCTTGTTCGTGCGCGCGCTGCCGAAGAAGCCGCGCGTGAACGGGCGGCCCGTGAACGCGCGGAAGCCGAGCGCCTTGCGAAGGAGCAGGCGGAACGCGAGGCAGCGGAACGCAAACACCTGGAACAGGAGCGCTTGGAGCGCGAACGAGCGGAGCGCGCCGAGGCCGAGCGTAAACGTGCCGCCGAAGCCCAGGCCGAGAAGCAGCGGCTCGCCGAAGAGAAAGCCAAACGCGACCGCGAGGAGCAGGAACGCAAGGCACGCGAGAAGGACGAACGTGAGCGTCAGGCCGCGGCGGAAAAAGCAGAGCGGGAGCGGTTGGCGGCTGAGCGAACCGAGCGGGAGCGTCAAGAAAGGGAACGCAAAGCCCAGGAGAAGGCCGAGCGCGAACGGCTGGTAGCCGAGAAGGCTGCTGCCGAGAAAGCAGAGCGCGAACGTATCGCCGCCGAGCGGACTGAACAGGAGCGCCAGGAGAGGGAACGCAAGGCCCAGGAAAAAGCTGAACGCGAGCGGCTTGCGGTCGAGAAAGCCGCTGCTGAGAAGGCAGAGCGCGAACGCATCGTCACCCTGCGCGCCGAACAAGAACGCGTGGAAAAGGAGCGCCGCGCAGCGGAGCGTGCGGAGCAGGAGCGTCTCGCCGCCGAGAGAGCCGCCGCCGAAAAGGCCGAACGCGAGCGATTGGCGGCCGAGCGCGCCGAGCAGGAGCGGCTAGCTAGAGCGGAACGAGAGCGATTGGCGGCTGAAAAAGCTGCTGCGGAAAAAGCGGAACGGGAACGGCTGGCAGCGGAGCGCGCGGAGAAAGAGCGCATAGAACGCGAGCAAGCTGCCGCAGCGCGCGCGGAACAGGAGCGCATCGCCGCCGAAAAAGCCGCTGTCGCGGCGGCGGAAGCTGCACGGGTGGCGCAGGAACTGGCGGTCCGCGAGCAATCCGAACGGGCCCGACTTGCCGCTGAGGCCGCCGAGCAAGCCCGCGTCAAAGCGGAACAGGAGGCCCGCGACAAGGGCGAACAGGAACGCCGCGCGCTTGCGCAAGCGGAGCAAGAACGCATCGCACGCGAAAAGGCTGAAGCAGAACGCAAAGAGCGTGAGCGTCTCGGCGCCGAACAGGCTGAACAGGACCGCATCGCGCGCGAGAAAGCCGAGACTGAGTGGGCCGAGCGCGCACGCCTCGCCGCCGAACAGGCCGAGCGCGACCGGCAAGAACACGAACGTCTGGCTTTCGAAAAGGCTGAGCGCGACCGGCTAGAGCGTGAGCGTCTGGCCGCCGAAAAAGCTGAACAGGACCGCATCGCGCGCGAGAAAGCGGAAGCCGAACGGGCCGAGCGCACGCGCCTTGCCGCCGAACAAGCGGAACGCGACCGGCAAGAGCAAGAACGTCTGGCCGCCGAAAAAGCTGAACAGGACCGTATCGCGCGCGAGAAAGCGGTGGCCGAACGGGCCGAGCGCACACGCCTTGCAGCCGAACAAGCAGAACACGATCGGTTGGAGCGTGAGAAGCGCGCTCAGGAACGAGCCGAACAGGACCGCATCGCGCGTGAGAAGGCCGAGGCGGAACGCCACGAGCGCGAACGCTTGGCGGCGGAAGAATCGGAGCGCAAACGGCAGGAACGCGAGCGTGTTGCCCAGGAGAAGGCGGAGCGGGATCGCTTGGCACGCGAAGGGCGTGAGCGCGAGAAGGCAGAGCAACAAGTGCGCAACGCGGCCGCCAAGGCTGAAAAGGAACGGCTTGCGCAGGAAGCCGCTGCACAAAAACGCGCGGCCCGCGAAGAACAGGCGCGCCTGAAGGCTGAACAGCGCGCAACCCAACCACACGTGAGTTGGTGGGCCCGCCTGATGGGCGGAGCCACCTCGCCCGCCGCCGCAGACCTTCGCGCGCCGTGGGACATGGCCACGGGACTTGATCCCAAACCCAAACAAGAAACCGCCGGCACTTTATCGCCGTCCGATTCACCCATCGTGGTGGTCAGGGGCGTTTCATCAGCTAGAATAGAAGAGGTTGTGCCCGAGGCGCCCGCCAGGAATGTCACGCCGCACACCAAGGAAGAAAACCGCGTGCAAAAGTCCGAGGAAGAAACCCTGCCCGAAGAAGCCACCGCCACGCCGGCGCACGAAGCCAAACCCGTGCCCCGCAGCGGCGGCCGCGCGGCGCGGCTGCTGGCCGAGGATGCGGCCGATCTACGCGCCAAGGATCAGCGCTTCAAATATTTCGAGCGCAGCGAAGCCCCGGAAACCGAATCTGCCGAGCAGACCCCTTCCGCGCAGCCTCACCCAGAGCAGCTTCACGAGCACCTTCAGCAGCAACCGCGCCGCATCGGCGGGGTCGTCCTCATTGCCGGCATCGCGGCCGCCGCAGCGTTCGTTCTGTTCACCGCCTCAGGCTGGGTGCCGCGTGTGAAAGACTTTGTGCAAAGTCCCTTCAGCACGGAGCCAAGCAACGGCGACATCGCCGCCGCGCAAACCCACCCGGCAGAGCCCACGCCAAGTGCTGCCAGCGTCGAGGCCGTGAACGCACTCCGCCAAGACCTTGCGCAACGCCTCGCCGCACTCGAGGGCCGCGCGCCCGACAGCACTGGCGCAGTTGTCTCCATGGGCGACAGCCTCTCCAATCAGGCGAAGCAACTTGCCGCCATGAGCGCGCGGCTTGCCACACTGGAAGCCGCCATCGGCAATTCGGCGCGGCTGGAAGACATCGCTAAGCGCATGACCGCGCTGGAGGGGCGAACTGCCGAGGCCCGCACCGTGCTGGAGCTGGGCGAGCGCGTCACCTCGCTTGAAACCATGGCGCGCAAGACCATGGTGGAGCAGAGCAGCACCATCGCCCTGGTGATGGCCGTGGGTCAGTGGCGCGAAGCCATGCTGGCGGGCCGCCCCTTCGCCGCCGAACTGCAGACCGTGAAAGCCCTCGCCGCGCGCCTGGGCAATAGCAGCGGTAGCGACATGAGCCCCGATGACACTGGCTTTGCCGCACACGCCGAGCGCGGCATCGCGACCTTCGCCGATTTGCAACGCCAGTTCCGCGCCACGGCCGCCGCCGCGACACGTGCGGCGGTGATGCCCGACAACACGAGCGCCTGGTACCGTCGCATCCTCGACCGCATGTTTTCCATCGTCACCATCCGGCGTCTGGATGGCGATGCGGCCGGCAACAGTACATCTTCAGTTCTCGCTCGCGCCGAACGGCACCTGAATGAAAGTGACCTGGCCGGAGCGGTGCGCGAAATGAGCGGGCTGACGGGATACGCCGGCGAAGCCGCTGCGCCCTGGCTGGACGCCGCGCGGGCGCGCGTGGCCGCCGAACATGCCGCCATCGATACCACCAACAAGGCCGTGGCAGCACTTGCAACCGTGGGCAAAGGGCTCGACGTGGCGACGCCCGCAACGAAGGCGCCCTAGAACATGCCGCGGCTTGCTCTTTATGTGCTGATCGTGGCGGTGCTGACATCGGGCGCCGTGTGGCTGGCCAACGACCCCGGCATGGTGAGTCTCGCATGGCACGGCTGGGCGGTTGAAACCTCCGTCGGCGTCCTTGTCGCGACGATTCTGCTCGTGGTGTTTGCCATTTACAGCGGCATGCGCCTTGTCGCATTTGTCAGCGGCAAGGTATTGGCTTTCACGGCGCGTCGGCGCGAGCGGCGCATCAAGCGCGGTCTCATGAGTCTCGGTGACGGTTTCGCCGCCGTGCAGGCCGGTCAGGCTGACGCCGCAAGACGGCACGCCAAGGAAGCCGCCACACTGCTGAGCGACAACTCCGCCGTTCTGCTGTTGCGTAAAGATGCTGCCGGTTTGTCGGGCGATGCGCGCGAAGCGGAAGCGGCAGCACAAGCGCTGCTCGCGCGCCCGCAGACAGAACTTGCCGGTCTGCGCACGCTGGCGACAAAGGCGTTGGCGGATGGTGACGTGGTCGGTGCGGTGGGTTATGCCCGCCGCGCGCTTGGCCGCAAGGATGCGCCACCCTGGGCGCTCAGCGTCCTGCTCGATGCCGAAATCGCCACCCAGCGCTGGACCGATGCGCTTGCCGCGCTGGAGGAACGCGTTGCGCGCGACGTCTTCTCGCCTGTGGATCTCAAGCGGTTGAAATCGCGCCTGCTGGCTCTGCAGTCGGCGGAGCTGTTGAGCCACAACGACACCATCGGCGCGGCGCACGCGGCGCGCAAAGCGCTCGACCTCGATGAGCTGAACCCGGACGCTGCCATTGCGCTCGCTCGCGCCATGACAGCGCAGGGGCGAGGGGCAAAGGCGGCCGATGCGATCGAACGTGTGTGGACGGCCAAACCGGGCCCCGCGTTATTGGCCGCTTACCGCGCGCTGGTACCGGCAGAGTCGACGCTGGATTGGGCGAAACGCGTGGATGCTTTGGCCAAGGCCGCGCCCGATCACCCTGAAAGCCGCCTCGCCGTGGCCGAGGCATCTCTGGAAGCACAGCTGTGGGGCCAGACACGCAACCGCGCCACAGCGTTGACAGGTGAAGAGTCGGCGCCTTTGATCCGCGCACGCGCTGCGCATCTTCTCGCTGACATGGAAAAGCGCCAAGGCGGCGACAGCGGCAAGACCGCCGAGTGGCTTTATCTCGCGCTACGCAGCCGCAAGGAAGCCGAAGGCGAGCCCGCCAAACCGAAGACCGTGGCCGAACTTCTCGCCCAAGCTTCTTAGATCGAGCCTCTTAGGTCGCGTCTTAAGCGCCTTTCGGCATCCCCACTTAAGGCATCATGGAGACGGAGAGCGCGCTATCGCTCAGCACCTCATATTTCCCGCGCGGGCTGAACAGCTGATAGTGCCACCACTCGTTGCGATAAAAATCCCAACCCGCTGCCGTCATGAGGCCGAGCAGAAGGGCCCGGTTGCGCTGGGCGTCCGGCGGAATGTCGAGCACGCCGTGGTGCGAACGCGGCGTGAAAGCATCGAAGGCCGTGCCCATGTCGAGCTCGTGCCCACTGGCGTCAATGAGCGTGAGATCCACGGCAGCACCCATGGAATGCGGGGAACCACGCTTTGGATCGGCCAGGAACTCCGGGTCCGGTGTGTGATTCCACAAGACCCACTGTGCTTCAGAGGGACGAAACGCGTCGAAGACCTTGAAACGCAAACCGAGCGGCTTGGCGAGCGCGATAGCACGGGCAAGGCACTCAGCCGCATCCGCATGCAGATAACAGGCGGGGCGGCCATAGACCGGCTTGCCCGTGAAGTTGTTCGCCGTGGCATAGGCGATGAAGATATCCACGTCGTAGGTGGGCGGAGCGATTTCAACAAGCGGCATAGGGGCACGTTGGGACGGTGTGAAGTGGCAAAGTGCGGGAGAAATGAATATCCTTCCGTTCGCCTCTTACGCCAAGCTGTAAAAACATGTTGATCCTCGCCCTCGACACCACCATGGCCGCCTGTTCTGTCGCACTTGTGCGCGACGGAACCGTGCTCGCAGCCGACCGCGAGACGATGGATCAAGGTCAGGCCGAGGCCTTGATGCCCATGATCGAGGACGTGATGGCGCGGGCACAGCAAACTTACGCCGGCCTCGACCGCATCGCGGTGACCGTTGGCCCCGGTTCTTTCACCGGCGTGCGCGTAGGTCTTGCTGCGGCGCGTGGGCTTGGTCTAGCGGCAGAGAAACCCGTCGTCGGTTTGCTCACCACCGAAGTACTCGCCGCAGCGGCCGCGCAGAGGGATCGGCTTGATGCAGGCACGCGCGTGCTGGTAGCCATCGACACCAAGCGCGGCGACATATATGCGCAGGCCTTCGATCATCTTGGTCATGAAACGGGCGCGCCCGTCGCACTGGCCGCGGACGCTCTTGCCGCGTGGCTGGATGGGGGCGACGTTCTTGTTGTCGGCGACGCTAGCGCGACAGCCGTTGCCGCCTTGGGAGCGCGCGCGCGGCTGAGCACAGCAGACTCTTTACCCGATGCGAGTGTGCTGGCGCGTCTTGCCGCCGAACGCGCGCCCTCCTCTGATGGGCCCTTGCCGGTTTATGTACGCGCACCGGACGCCGTTGTGCCCGCGCACGGCGGGCGCTTACGTGCATGATCGGGCGCCCATGATGACGGCCGGCACTGCGGATCACGCGGAAGTCCTCGCGGCTTTGCACGCGACAAGCTTTCCGCAAAGCTGGAGCGCTGAGGAATTCGCAAGCCTGCTGCGCCAGCCCGGCGTGGCGAGCTGGATTGTGAGCGACGGACGGGAACCCTCAGGCTTCATCCTGATCCGCGCCGCCGCCGACGAAGCGGAGATCCTCACACTCGCCGTCACACCCGAACATCGACGCAAGGGATATGCCGGAGCACTTTTGCACGAAGCCTTCGCGGCTTTGAGCCCAGGCATCGTTCAACAGATGTTCCTGGAAGTGGCTGCCGACAACACTGGCGCGCTGGCGCTATATGAACGTCACGGCTTTACCGTGTGCGGCCGACGGTCTGGGTATTACGCAGGTGCTGCCAAATCCATCGACGCCATCCTCATGCGCCGGCGCCTTTCTGCCGATGCGTGCTGCTGATGAGCGGCGGGCCGCCGGTAAACGGCGGCGTACAAATAAAGAGCCGGTGAACGGCGGCGTACAACAAGGAGCCGCCGGTCAACGGCGGCGTATAACAAGAATATGCGGCTGGCGGGGATCAGCGGAGGACGCGGGGTCTTCCGCCTCAAGCGAGACGACCTCATGTCCATGGGCTTTCACCGAACGCGGGACATTGTCCAGCGGCTGAGCGCCTTTTAAGCGCACCGTGGCCATGGCCCCAGGGGGCATTTTTTCCAGCAGCAGCTTTGTGCGCACGAACGTCAGCGGGCACACGTCGGCGGTGATATCGAGAAAATATTCGGCGGGGTTCACGGATTGATGTGTGAGCTGGTTCATGAGGCTACCTTGCCTTCCCTACCATAGTCGGAAATACCTGGTCACCACCGACGACGCCGCTTCATTTTTTGCAAATT
Source organism: Fidelibacterota bacterium (assembly GCA_947472795.1). Classification (GTDB taxonomy): domain Bacteria; phylum Pseudomonadota; class Alphaproteobacteria; order Rhodospirillales; family Rhodospirillaceae; genus SHVO01. The sequence continues at coordinate 296,589 of CANJBL010000001.1, forward strand.
TATACAAAAACAGAAGGGGTTGCGAACGAGTCGCGGCTCTCAATCCCTTTTCAAGAGTGCACCTGCGCCGCTATGATATAGAGAGGGCAAGACGCTGGCCGTCAACATTTTCGACGTGGGTATGATTATCGCATGACGCAAACGACCGCTTCACATCAGCCTGCTTCGCATATCGAGCAGATCTGCATGGAAAAGGGCATGAAAATGACCGAACAGCGCAGGATCATTGCGCGTGTTCTGTCGGATTCCACTGACCATCCAGATGTGGAAGAAGTTCACCGCCGCTCGGCGGCCGAGGATTCACGCATCTCCATCGCCACCGTCTATCGCACCATGCGCCTGTTCGAGGACGCCGGCATCGTCAAACGCCATGAATTCGGCGACGGACGCGCCCGATATGAAGAGACACCCGCATCGCATCATGATCACCTCATCGATATGCGCTCGGGCAAGGTGACGGAGTTCCGCAACGACGACATCGAACGCCTGCAGCATGAAATAGCTGCCGCTCACGGCTACAAGTTGGTGGGCCACCGCATGGAACTTTTTGTCGTTCCCCTCGATTCCGAAAAAGAAACAGAACGATAACACGACATATTGTGGCGTCCCGGTTACTGTCTTTCGACAGCTAGTGCGGGGGCCTAGGATTTCTGTCATAAATACGCAACAATAAGCCCCTCTTCGGAGCGGAACGCCTTTGGGTATGTCTTTGACGGTCCGCGATCTGACAAGATCGACGCTTAAATCGACGGTGTCGCTGACGCGTAAAACCACCTCGACGTTGACATCGACACTACGACTGACCTTGCAGTTTCTGGGACGGCGCAAGACTCAGCCCCGCAACAGACATGGACGCGGATTCAACATGACGGTTTTATATCCCCAGACTTCGGCTGCACTTGCGGGCGCCTCCTCGCCCAGCAGCACCGAAGCCCTGGCCGCCGCTCTTGAGTTCACTACCGCCGGTACCGCCTTCACGCGCGTACAGTGCGGGTTCGAGCCGGTGGTTTCCGGCAACCAGATCATCCGCCTGGCCACCTCGGCCAATGAACTCGATGCGGCGCAGGCTCTGCGCTACCGCGTCTTCTACGATGAGATGGGCGCGCACCCCTTGCCCGAGATGGCCGCCACACAGCGCGACTTCGACCACTATGACGCCGCCTGCGATCATCTGATCGTGGTCGACCAGCACCGTCCGCACGAGACACAAGTGGTCGGCACCTACCGCATCATGCGCCGCGAGCACGCGCGTGCTGCCGGCGGCTTTTATTCCGCCTCCGAATACGATATCTCGCGCCTTGCCAATTTCCCCGGCGCGGTGATGGAACTGGGCCGTTCTTGCGTCGACGCTGCCTACCGCGACCGCGCGACGCTGAACCTCTTGTGGCGTGGTATCGCCGAGTACCTCAACATCCATGAAGTGGATTTGATGTTCGGCTGCGCGAGCTTGCCCGGAACGGATCCTGAGAAGCTGAAGATGCAGCTGTCTTACCTCTATCACTATCATCTGGCGCCGGAGTCTTTGCGCACACGCGCGCTGCCCGACCGCTACACCAACATGAACCTCTTGCCGAAAGAAGCCATCGACCCCAAGCGCGTCCTGGCGAGTTTGCCGCCGCTTTTAAAGGGTTACTTGCGTGTCGGCGCGTTTGTTGGCGACGGCGCCGTCATCGATCATCAGTTCAACACCACCGACGTCTGCATCATCGTCAAGACCGAGATGATCGCGGGCCGCTATACGCGCCACTTCGATCTCGCCGAACGCCACCCCGATCACGGGGCTGCGTCATTAAAGCGCGCGTCGTAGCGTTTTCGGAAAAGTGGCTTCCGGTTTTCCGGATAGAAAGTGCGCCCCATGAAAAATCTCGCGCGCGACCCGGATCCCACAAAAGATGATCGCGCCGGGGAACCCGAACCCGCGATGCCGACCACAGGCACTGGATCAGTGGTTGCCGGCGTGCGTGTATTCTTCTTTCTCCTCACATCCCTTATCGCGACGCTAATCGCCGGAACGCTGAACGGGCTGGGTATCAACTCGGCACCTTTCCGCCGCTGGTACTACCGCGTCTTGAAGCATGTCGTGGGCTTACGCGTGGTCGCACGCGGCAAGCAGAGCACCGCGCGGCCCCATCTGGTCGTGGCCAATCACATTTCCTATTTCGATATCGCCGTGCTGGGCTCGCTCGTTGCCGGTGATTTCATCGCCAAGGCCGACATCGCCAACTGGCCGATCTTCGGCATCATGGCAAAGGCCGGGCGCAGTGTGTTCATCGACCGGCGCCGCAGCGCCACCAGCGATGCGCGCGATCAGATTCAAGAACGCCTGGATGACGGCGACACACTCATCATGTTCCCGGAGTCCACCTCGGGCGACGGCAACCGCATGAAGCCTTTCAAGAGCGCGCTGTTCACCGTGGCGGAGCGGCGCGTGACGGGGAAGGATGGGCAGAGCCAACCCATCCTCGTGCAGCCGGTGTCCATCGCCTACACGCGCCTCAATGGATTGCCGCTCGGTGTCGGTTGGCGGCCCTTCGTCGCGTGGTACGGCGACATGGAGATGAGCTCGCACCTGTGGCAAGCCTCGAAGCTCGGCACCTTCACGGTGGAGGTGATTTTCCATGAGCCCGTAACCCTGGCCGAGTTTTCCGGCCGCAAGGCCCTTGCCGCCCACTGCGACCAGGTGGTGCGCCGGGGCATGGCCAACGCGCTGGCCGGCCGGGCCGCGGCTTAAGGGACTCTGCCCGCCTCCCTTTGCCTTCAGCGCCCCCAATAGAGTATGAGGATGCCCTCTCGACCGGGTTTCGGACCCAAAGCGCTGTCCGGCGCATTGAGTCTGGTGAGTCTGGTGACGATTTTTGAAAAAGGCATTTTAAATCAATACGATGGGTGACAACCCGCAGAGCGGCCAGCGCAAGAAGCTATTCATCAAGACCTACGGCTGTCAGATGAACGTTTACGACTCCGCCCGCATGGCCGACGTCCTGGCACCCCTTGGCTATACCGCCGCCGAGACCCCGGACGGCGCCGATATGGTCATCCTCAATACCTGCCACATCCGCGAGAAGGCTGCCGAGAAGGTATTCTCGGACTTAGGCCGCCTGCGCGTCTTGAAGACCGAGAAGGTCGCGGGCGGCAGCGACATGCTCATCGCCGTCGCGGGGTGTGTGGCGCAAGCCGAGGGCGCCCAGATCATGGCCCGTGCGCCCTTTGTCGATATCGTGCTGGGCCCCCAGACCTATCACCGCCTGCCAGAGATGGTGGCGAAAGTAGCGCGCGGCGCACACGGTCGCGGCGTGCTCGACACCGAATTCCCCCTCGAGCCAAAGTTCGATCACCTGCCCGCACCTAAGGCCGATGGCCCAACGGCTTTTGTTTCGATCCAGGAAGGCTGCGACAAGTTCTGCACGTTCTGTGTGGTGCCCTATACCCGCGGTGCGGAATATTCGCGCCCGCCATCGGACCTCTTGCGCGAAGCGCGCACTTTGGTGGAAGGCGGCGCCAGCGAGATCACACTGCTCGGCCAGAACGTGAACGCCTATCACGGCGAAGCCGATGGCAAAACATGGACGCTCGCGCGCCTCGTACGTGCGCTCGCCGAGATCGATGGCTTGAAGCGCATCCGCTACACCACTTCGCACCCCCGCGACATGGATGATGATCTCATCAAAGCTCACGGCGATGTGCCGCAGCTGATGCCGTTCCTGCACCTTCCGGTGCAATCCGGCTCCGACAAGATTCTCGCGGCCATGAACCGCGGCCATACGCGCGATGACTACCGGCGCATTATCGAGAAGCTGCGCACGGTGCGCGGCGATCTCGCCTTATCGTCGGATTTCATCACTGGCTACCCCGGCGAGACCGACGCCGATTTCGACGACACCCTGGAGCTGGTGCAGGAGATCGGCTTCGCGCAGTCGTTCTCATTCAAATACAGCCCGCGTCCCGGCACGCCGGCGGCGAACCTGAAGACGCAAGTGCCCGAGGATGTGAAGACGGAACGCTTGCATGTGCTGCAGCAGGTCTTGGATGCGCAATTGCGCCAGTTCAACGCCGCCTGTATCGGCAAGACCTTCGACGTGCTGATGACCAATCCGGGCCGCAATCCGGGCCAGATCGTGGGCCGCAGTCCCTATTTGCAGGCCGTGCATGTCACCGCCGACCCCAAGCACATTGGCAGCATCGTGCCGCTGAAGATCGTATCGTTGGAAGCCTACAGCCTGGGCGCCGTCTGGGCTGATGAGTCGGAGCGTGCTGTAAGCGCATGAGCGAAGCCACCCACCTCACCTGCGAATTCTCCGACAATGGCCTGGTGCAACAGCTTGTCGGGCCGCATAACGAAAACCTTACACGCCTGGAACAGCGCCTGAACGTCGTGCTGCACAGCCGCGGCAATATCGTCACCATCGAGGGCACGCCCGCCGAAGCTGCGCGCGCCGAGACGGCGCTCAAGCAGCTGTACCGCCGCCTCGTCGACGGCCTGCCGGTGGATATGGGCGATGTCGATGGCATCGCGCGTCTCGCCCAAGACCAGACGCAGAAGCACGGTGCTGCGCAGAATGAAAATACCGCTGAGCTTTTCATCCGCACCCGCAAGCGCCACATCACGGCGCGCACGCCGGGCCAGGCCGGTTATCTGAAAGCCTTGCAAACGTTCGAGCTGGTTTTCGCGCTGGGCCCCGCCGGCACGGGCAAAACCTACATGGCCGTCGCTAAAGCCGTTGAGATGAAACTGGCCGGCACCGTCGATCGCATCATCCTCTCGCGCCCCGCCGTGGAAGCTGGAGAGCGTCTTGGATTTCTGCCCGGCGACATGCGCGAGAAGATCGACCCCTACCTGCGCCCACTTTACGATGCCCTCTACGACATGCTGCCCGGCGATTATGTGGCCAAGCTTCTCTTGTCTGGCGAAATCGAAGTGGCACCGCTAGCCTTCATGCGCGGACGCACCCTGACCAACGCATTCATCATTCTCGACGAAGCGCAGAACACAACTTCAGTCCAGATGAAGATGGCTCTGACCCGCATGGGTGAGAACTCGCACATGGTCATCACGGGCGATTTGACTCAGGTCGATCTGCCGCGCGGCACGAAATCCGGATTACAGGATGCGCTCGAGACATTGCAGGGCGTGAAGGGCATCGGGCATGTCAGCTTCACGCATCGCGACGTGGTGCGCCATGACCTGGTTGCACGCATCGTGGATGCCTACGACAAGCGCGACCGCGAAAAGGCCGGCACCCCGGAATGAGCACCGCGCGTCGACCTACAAAAGCAAAGCCGAAAAACGCCATCGACGTCATGGTGGTAGGTGCAGCGTGGACAAAAGCTTTGCGCACACCCGCAGCCATCGTGCGCCGCGCGGCCACGGCGGCCCTGGCGGAGACAGCGGGCAAACTTTCCGCCGAGGTCAGCATCCTTCTGACAAACGATTCCGCCTTGCGCGAACTGAACCGCACCTATCGCGGCAAGAACAAGCCCACCAACGTGCTCTCTTTCCCGGCTCTGACACCCGATGAGCTTCCCACACGCGGCCCGGTGAGTTTGGGCGACGTGGCGGTGGCTTATGGTGTCACCGCCGGCGAAGCCCGCGCCGAAGGTAAGACCGTGAAGGCGCATTTGTCGCACCTGGTGGTCCATGGCGTTCTGCATCTGTTAGGCTATGATCATGAAGGCGACAGAGACGCTGCGACAATGGAACGTATGGAGAAGAAAATCCTGGCCGGTCTCGGCATCGCCGATCCTTACGCCGATTCTTACGCCCAGGCAGGGCCGGCGCCGCGCACGCGGAGGCGCGCATGAGCGATATCTCCAGACCATCCCCCGAAAACGGTGAAGATCAGGGCATCATTGAGTCCTTCAAGCGCTGGCTCGGCAAGACCGACGAAGCCGAAACCATGCGCGATGTCATCGAAGAGCTGATCGAGGAGCGCAAAGAGGACAGCTCCACGGACGGCGGACCCGCGATTGATCCGAATGAGCGCCTGCTCTTGAGCAACGTGCTCAACATGCGCACCGTGACGGCGGTGGATATCATGGTGCCCCGGCCCGACATCGTCGCCGTGGAATCTCAGACACCCATACGCGAAGCCCTGTCGCTCTTGATGAAAGAACGTCATTCGCGTCTGCCGGTCTATCGCGAGACGCTCGACGACGTCATCGGCATGGTGCACATCAAGGATGTCGCCTTCCTGATCGCCGAGCAAGACCGCAATCCCGAACTCGCCGACCGGCCGCTCACCGCCATCGTGCGCAGCATCCTTTTTGTCTCGCCGGCGGTGCGCGTGCTGGATCTCCTTTTAGAGATGCGCCTCAAGCGCACGCACATGGCTCTTGTGGTCGACGAATATGGCGGCATCGACGGACTTGCGACCATCGAGGACGTGGTGGAGCAGATCGTCGGCAAAATCGAGGACGAACACGACAGCGAAGAAGCGCCCACCTTAGTGCAGAAGGACGACGGCGCGATCCTGGCCGACGCCCGCGTGACCTTGGAGGAATTCAAGACGCGCTTCGGCACCTTTGCCACCGACGAGGAACATGAAGCAACCGACACATTGGGCGGGCTTGTGATCCGGCTCGCCGGTCACGTGCCGGCGCGCGGCGAATTGATCAAACATCCTTCCGGCCTCGAGTTTGAAGTGCTGGAAGGCGATCCCCGGCGCGTGCGCCAGCTGCGCGTGCGCGGCGTGCCCGCACCCGCACCCGAAGAGGGCTGATGGCCAGCGCGAGCGTACGCTGGTTTGCGAGACTTAACGGCTGGCGCCGCCTCGGCGTGGCTTTCGTCATCGGCGCGGGCTTGATCTTCGCGTTCGCGCCGTTCTCCATCACGCCGGTGTTGTGGCTGGTTCTGCCGCTTCAGTTCCTTCTGTTGGAGAATTGCAAAAGCGCGCGTGAGGCCGCCCTTGTGGGGTGGGCCTTCATGACCGGCCACTTCGTCACCAGCTTCTATTGGCTCACCACCGCATTCTATGTCGATGCCGATCAGTTCGGCGCCATCGCCATGCCGGCGGTGTTGGGCCTTGCCGCGTTTGTCGGCCTCTTTGGCGCAGGCATGGGGCTTGCGACTCATACGATCCCGCGCTCCAGCGAAGACGACATGCCCGACGACCGCGTTGCCGTGAGCGCGTTGCGGATCTGCCTGTTTGCCGCTGCGTGGACCATCGCCGAGTGGGTGCGCAGTTGGATACTGACAGGTTTTCCGTGGAACCCCTTGGGCGCCGTGTGGGCCAATACCTCATGGCCCGGCCTCGCCGTGATGCAGGCCGCCACCATCATCGGCACCTACGGCCTATCGCTCATCACGGTTCTCGCGGCCTCTGCACCGGCGGTGCTTATCTATACACCACGCTTTCGCCGCGCCTGGGTGACGGCGGCGATACCAACATTGTGCCTACTCGTCATTGGTGGTGCGGGCGCGCTGCGCGTCGCGGGCGCGCAAACAACCTTTGTCCCCGATGTGAAGCTACGCCTTGTGCAAGCCAACATTCCGCAAGCCGACCGTGCACGGCCGACATTGTGGGAGAGCCAGCTTCAGGACTATGTGGATTTGAGTCTCAAGGATCGGCCCGCTGACATCACGCATGTGATCTGGGGCGAAGCTGCTGTGCCACCAACCATGTTCCTCAACCTCGATGAGCGCCACCGGCGCATCGCTGCGCAAGCCGCGCCGGCCAAGGGCCTCTTGATCACCGGCGCGGACCGTGGGCTCAACGACGGCAAGACCTGGACGGCGATCTACAATTCGCTTTATGCGCTGACACCCGATGCAAACATCGCTGCCTTCTACGACAAAGTGCATCTTGTGCCCTTCGGCGAATACATGCCGCTGCGCTGGCTGATCCCTTACGATAAAATTACCGGCGGCATGGGCGACTTTGCGGCCGGAAGCTTGTTGCAAACCATGAACCTGCCGGGGCTCCCGCCGACCACGCCGCTCATTTGTTATGAGGTCATCTTTTCGGGTCGCGTCACGCCGCGTCATCAGGCGCGCCCCCGTTGGCTGCTGAATCTCACCAACGACTCCTGGTTCGGGATGAGCACGGGCCCCTATCAGCACTACGCCATGGCCCGCTTGCGCGCCGTGGAAGAAGCATTACCTCTGGTGCGGACGGCCAACAGCGGCATTTCGGCTGTCATCGACGGCTACGGCAGGACGGTGGCCGAACTGGGTTTGGGTGAAAGAGGGGTGTTGGACGCTCCTCTTCCGAGTGCGGCGGAAGCCAATACACCCTTTGGTTTATTCGGAAATTCCATTCCGATGAGTCTTGCAACGTTGCTGGCAGCCGCGGCGTTGAGACTGTCCCAACTGAAGCGCCGTAAAGAAACCTTAAACGGACGCCATAGTTAAGGGTAACCCTTCTCAGGGTGATTTGATTTTAGCCTATTTTCGTGTCAAATAGTGGTGTTATGACCCTACCGATTCAACGAACGGTAGATATTCTCGGGTGATTTAAATGGCTTTACCGCAAGAACAGGACGAGATCGAGGAAACCGTAACGGCGCGCTCCACGCGCGGACGGATGCCCTCGGGCAAACCCAATCCGGTGGATGTGCACGTCGGCGCCCGGGTTCGCCTGCGCCGTACCCTCTTGGGCATGAGCCAGGAAAAGCTGGGGGAAGCCATTGGCCTGACCTTCCAGCAGGTCCAGAAATATGAGCGCGGCGCCAACCGTATCGGCGCCTCCCGTTTGTGGGATTTGAGCCGCGTGCTCGATTGCCCTATGTCCTTCTTCTTCGAAGAGATGGACGAGGCCACGGCCAGCGCCAGCCCCCGCAATCTTTCCGTTGAAACGCCTGATGTTGAGCCGCGTGAGAACGACCCCATGACCAAGCGCGAAACGCTGGAATTGGTGCGCGCTTACTACCGCATCAAGGATTACCACGTGCGCCGGCGCATTTATGAACTGGCCAAATCCTTGGCCTCGCCCGAGGAGCCGGTGGAAGACTAAGCGGAAGACTAAGCAGTCCTTCCACGACGTCTGGCTTTAAGAATTTACTAAGGCCGCCGCGACATTGTACGCGGCGGCTTTTTTATGGGCTTTAGAGCGACGTCCGACTCCGCACCTTGAAAAAGCACCCCGGTTCCTATACGCCGGGGCGGCATTTTCAAGTCCACCTGCGCGACCTTCAACCCGACATCCACCGACAATTCGAGGAGACCTGCTTTGGCCAAGACCGATTATGTGTTCACCAGTGAGTCCGTCTCGGAAGGTCACCCGGACAAGGTCAGCGACCGCATCTCCGACTCCATTGTCGATCTCTGCCTCGCGGCCGATCCGCAATCGCGCATCGCCATCGAGACTCTGTGCACGACCAATCTTGTGGTGCTCGCCGGTGAAGTGCGCGTGCCCAAGTCGGTGACGCACGACGCGATGATCCAGTCCGCGCGCGATGCCGTGAAGGACATCGGTTACGAACAAGACGGCTTCCACTGGAAGAACGCCAAGATCGATTGCCATGTGCACGCTCAGTCCGCCGATATCGCTGTCGGTGTCGACTCTGCCGGCAACAAAGATGAAGGTGCCGGCGACCAGGGCATCATGTTCGGCTTCGCTGTCGATGAAACCACCGAGCTCATGCCGGCGCCGATCCACTACGCACACGCCATCCTGCAGTCCCTCGCCGATGCGCGTCACAGCAAGGACGTGGACTTCCTCGGCCCCGACGCCAAGAGTCAGTTGTCGGTGAAATACGTCGGCGGCAAGCCGGTTGGCTGCACATCCGTCGTGGTCTCGACGCAGCACAGCGAAAAAGCCACCCAAGAGCAAATCCGCGAATACGTGCGCAAACACGTGAAGAACGTGCTGCCCGATGGCTGGATGTGCAGCGAAGATCAGTTCTATGTGAATCCCACGGGCCGCTTTGTCATCGGTGGTCCCGACGGCGACACCGGCCTCACGGGCCGCAAGATCATTGTCGATACGTACGGCGGCGCGGCACCGCACGGCGGCGGCGCGTTCTCGGGCAAAGATCCCACCAAGGTCGATCGTTCTGCGGCGTATGCCGCGCGCTATCTCGCGAAGAACGTTGTGGCCGCCGGCCTCGCGCACAAATGCCTGATCCAGCTGTCTTATGCGATCGGTGTTTCCAAGCCTCTGTCGGTCTATGTCGATACGCAAGGCACCGGCAATGTTGATGAAGACAAACTCTCGAAAGTTCTTCAGGAGCTGATGGATCTGTCGCCCCGCGGCATCCGCGAGCACCTGAAGCTCAACCGCCCCATCTACGCCCGCACGTCGTCGTACGGTCACTTCGGCCGTGAACCGGATGGCTCCGGCGGCTTCAGCTGGGAGCGTCTGGATTTGGTGGATCAACTTGAATCCGCCTTCGGGATCTGAGAACTCTCAAGAACCGATCCGGTTCTACGGCCGACGCAAAGGCAAAGCCATAAAGGCGGGCAGGCTGTCTCTTCTCGAGACGCTACTGCCCACCTTGCGCATCGCCGTGCCCGAAGATGCCAGAGGCATCGATCCGCGTTCTTTTTTTGCATCACCGCCCGACAGCGTGCGTCTCGAGATTGGCTTCGGCTCTGGTGAACACCTCGCCGCGCAGGCCGGTGAAAATCCCGCTGTCGGTTTCGTCGGCAGTGAAGTCTTCCTGAACGGCGTGGCGTCGCTGGTACGCTACGCGCAAGAAAAGTCTCTCACCAACCTGCGCGTGTTCGACAACGACGTGCGCCATTTGCTGCCCACCTTGCGGGAGGCGAGCTTGACCCGTGTCTCGCTGCTGTTTCCCGATCCTTGGCCCAAGAGCCGCCACGCCAAGCGCCGCTTTGTTAGCCCCGCCATGCTGGATGAGGTGGCCCGGCTTCTGGTCGACGGCGGCGAACTGAGGGTCGCCAGCGACCATCCCACATATGTGGAGTGGACCCTGCTGCATGCCCCCATCCATCCCGCCTTCCAGTGGACCGCCCGGGGACCGGAGGATTGGCACACCCGCCCCGCCGACTCGATTGCCAGCCGCTACGAGGAAAAGGCCCTTGCTGCCGGCCGTACTCCCGTTTTCATGAATTTTTTGCGCCGGGCGCGCCCAAACGCTTAAGGGCGCCGCCAAAGACTAAGCGGCTCGAAAAGGCTTGAATTGCGCGGAAAATCGCACTATATCAACGCCATCTTCACCATCTTGGATGACTTGGGAAGTGGGCCGATTGCCCACTTTTTTTATTGCCCGCTGCCCGGCCATCCACCCGGAATTATCCGCCTAAGACTTTTGTCCGCCTAAGACTGGGAGTGGGACTTTTTTGGAACGTCTGCCGGAACTGGAACGCCGCGTTGAGCCGACCCTGGAAGCCATGGGCTTCGAGGTCGTGCGCGTTGCGTTGACGGGCGGCAGCCAGCGCACGCTGCAAGTCATGGCCGACCGGCGCGACGGCAGTCAGATTTCAGTCGACGACTGCGCGGAAATCAGCACGGCGCTGTCGGCGATCTTCGATGTCGAAGACCCCATCAGCGGTCACTACGACCTTGAGGTCAGCTCGGCGGGCATCGACCGCCCGCTGACCCGGGCCAAGGACTTCGCCGTCTATGCCGGGCATGTCGCCAAGATCGAGACCAAGGTACCCGTGGCAGGCCGCAGACGTTTTCGCGGACGCCTCGACGGCCTGGAAGACGGCAACGTGAAAGTGCACACGGACGACGCCGACGTCGTCATTGCATTCGAGAATATCGGCAGCGCCAAGCTGGTGCTGACGGATGAACTGATCGCCGCGACAGCTGGCCGGCCTGCAAATGATCAAGTCGCAAATGATCATGTGGCCAACAAGCACGCGGCAAACGCCCAAGCGGCAAACGACTAAATCTGATCTGGAGAAGACCATGGCTCAAAATGTTGGAATGGCGCGTCCCGAACTGGTGCAGGTGGCCGATACCGTCGCCCGCGACAAGGGCATCGACCGCGAAGAAGTTTTCCAGGCGATGGAGCAGGCCATTCAGAAGGCCGGGCGCTCCAAGTACGGCCATGAGAACGACATCCGCGCCGCCATCGACCGCAAGACCGGTGAGATTCGTCTCGCGCGCTATCTGACTGTGGTGGAAACCGTCGAAGACGAGAACACGCAGCTCACGCTCGCCAAGGCCCAGCGCAAGGACCCCAACATTGAAATGGGTGGCGTGCTGGTTGATCCGCTGCCGCCCATCGACTTCGGGCGCATCGCCGCGCAGACGGCCAAGCAAGTCATCGTGCAGAAAGTGCGCGACGCCGAGCGCGCGCGCCAGTTCACCGAGTACAAGGATCGCGTGGGCGAGATCGTCAACGGCCTCGTCAAGCGCGTGGAATTCGGCAACGTCATCGTCGACCTGGGGCGCGCCGAAGGCCTCTTGCGCCGCGACGAACTGATCCCGCGCGAGCATTTCAAGAACGGCGACCGCGTGCGCGCCTTCATCATGGATGTGCGCGAAGAGCCGCGTGGGCCGCAGATTTTCCTCTCGCGCACGGCGGGCGAGTTCATGGGCGCCCTGTTCGCGCAGGAAGTGCCGGAAATCTATGACAACATTATTGAAATCAAGGCCGTCGCCCGCGACCCCGGCAGCCGCGCCAAGATCGCCGTGATCTCCAACGACAACTCCATCGATCCCGTGGGCGCCTGCGTCGGTATGCGCGGCAGCCGCGTTCAAGCTGTCGTCGCCGAACTGCAAGGCGAGAAGATCGACATCATCCAGTGGAACCAGGACCCGGCGACCTTTGTCGTCAATGCGCTGGCGCCTGCGGAAGTCACCAAGGTTGTGCTCGACGAAGATTCGGGCCGCATCGAAGTGGTTGTGCCCGACGAGCAACTCTCGCTCGCCATCGGCCGTCGCGGCCAAAACGTGCGCTTGGCCTCTCAGCTCACCAGCTGGACCATCGACATCCTCACGGAAGGCGAAGAATCCGAACGTCGCCAGGAAGAGTTCCGTTCGCGCTCCAAAATGTTCATCGATGCTCTTGATGTGGACGACGTGCTCGCCCATCTCTTGGTCACCGAAGGCTTCACATCCGTGGACGAGCTGGCCTTCGTGCCCCTCGAAGAGTTGACCGACATCGAAGGCTTCGACGAGGACATCGCCAGCGAACTCAAGGCCCGCGCCACGGCCTTCATCGAAGAAGAGAACAAGAAAGTCATGAGCCGTTTGGAAGAACTTGGCGTGGCGGAAGACCTGTCCGGCGCCGAGATTGAAGGCCTGGACGCCAAGAAGATCATCATCCTGGCCGAAAAAGGCATAAAGACCCTGGACGACCTCGCGGATCTGGCCGGCGACGAGCTGGTGGAGATGCTGGGCCCCGATGCAGGCGTCAAAGAAGATCAAGCCAACGCCATCATTATGGCGGCCCGCGCGCACTGGTTCCCCGAAGGCGAGGACCAGGCCGGCGGTCCCGCTACTTAATGCTGGTCATGGCACCGGTACATCGCAGCTGTGGTTCCTCCCTCAATGACGCAGGCCCACGAACCTTCCACTCCGCAGTCCCCGGCAGTCCTGCCGGGGAAGGCGAGCGCTGCTGACCAGGGCGCCACGCCCGAGATATTGACTGGCGCAAGCGACGCTCAAAACGACCCTCAAAACGAGCTGGCGGCGGCAGACGACGACACCCCCGAAACGGGACCTAACCGGCGTTGCATCGCGAGCGGCGAGTCGCTGCCCGTGGCGCGCCTGATCCGTTTTGTCATAGGCCCGGAAGACGTTGTGGTTCCGGACGTTGACGGCCGGCTCCCAGGCCGGGGTTTGTGGTTGAGCGCCCAGCGCAGTATGATAGAAACAGCGGCGTCCAAACGGCTTTTCTCCAGAGCCGCGCGGAAAAACGTGAGCGTCGCCGCCGACCTGGCCGACACTGTCGCCACCCTGCTGAAACGTCGCTGTCTCAATCACCTTGGTCTTGCGCGCCGCGCCGGACTGGTGGTCGCCGGAGCGGAAAAGGTCCGGTCGCAGATCGCAACGGGCTCCGTTGCCGCCCTGCTGGAAGCCGCCGACGGATCGCCTCAAGAGCGCCGCAAGTTCGTTGCCTTGGTGCCCGATGTTCCGGTGGTGGATGTGTTTAGTGGTGCCGAGCTTGGTGCTGCTCTGGGACGCGACGCGGCTGTTCATGTGGTGCTTCGACCCGGCCGCCTTGCGACGATGCTTTTAGACGACGCCGCCCGTTATGCCGGAGTGCGGGCGCCGGCCGCGAGTTTGAGTTGAGACGATCATCCGGACGTTTGAGCGAAGACGTTTTATAGAAGGTACGGTTTATCAGCATGCCGAGCGATACCAAGACGACCAAACGCCCTTTGTCCCTAAGCGGGGGCAAGCTGGAATTGAAGAAGACGGTCGAGACCGGTCAGGTTCGCCAGAGTTTCTCCCATGGCCGCTCCAAGGTCGTGCAGGTCGAGCGCAAGCGCAAGCGCCAGTTCGAAATGGGCGCCGACGGCAAAGTGCAAGAGGTCAAGGTCACGCCCGCGCAAGGCTTGAAGGCCAAGGCCGATGAGCTGTTCGCCAAGGAAGTCGCCGCCGTCCAACAACACGGCACGCTGACGAACGATGAGAAAGCCCACCGCCTGAAGGCGTTGCAAGACGCCATCAAAGCCGACGAGCATAGCCGCCGTCAGGCCGAAGAAGACGCCAAGCGCGAAGCCGAGCTCGAAGCCCTGCGCGCCGCTCTGGCGCCAGCGGTTGTGGAAAAGCCTGCCGCCGACGCGCCTGCCGCGCGCGCCGCTGAAGCCACACCGGCAGCAACAACCACCGAAGTGCGCACCACCGAAGCTCCGGCCCTTCGCCGCGAAGCTGTCGAAGAAGACGAAGACGAAGACGCCAAGCGCCGCAAAAACAAGGCCGGCCACAAGCCGCCCATGGTCAAGCGCACCGAGCCGCGCCGCCGCGCGGGCAAACTGTCCATCGGCGCCGCCCTGGAAGGCGACGATGCCGTCGAGCGCAGCCGCTCCATCGCGTCCATGCGCCGCGCCGTGGAGAAAGAGCGCCGCAAGGCCCAACTCAAGCAGCCCATGAACACCGACAAGGTGGTTCGTGAAGTCGTGATTCCTGAAACCATCACGGTGCAGGAACTCTCCAACCGCATGGCCGAGCGCGCCGTCAACGTCATCAAGTCGCTGATGAAACTGGGCATCATGGCCACGATCAATGAAGTCATCGACGCCGACACCGCCGATCTGGTGGTGCAGGAATTCGGCCACCGCGTGAAGCGCGTCAACGAATCTTCCATCGAAGACAATCTCAAGACCGGCGCCGACGAAGAGCAAGCCATGAAGACCCGCCCGCCGGTTGTCACGATCATGGGTCACGTCGATCACGGCAAGACCTCGCTGCTCGATGCCTTGCGCTCGGCTAACGTGGCCGGGGGTGAAGCCGGCGGCATCACCCAGCACATCGGCGCCTATCAGGTGCGCACCAGCAAGGGCGCCAAGATCACCTTTATCGATACGCCCGGCCACGAGGCCTTCACCGCCATGCGCGCCCGCGGCGCCAAAGTGACGGATATCGTGGTCCTGGTGGTGGCCGCCGACGACGGCATCATGCCGCAGACCATCGAAGCCATTAAGCACGCCAAGGCTGCCAACGTGCCGATCATTGTCGCCATCAATAAAATCGACAAACACGGCGCCAACGCGCAGCGCATCAAGACCGACCTGCTGCAGCATGAAGTCGTGCTTGAAGACATGGGCGGCGAAACGCTCGCCATCGAAGTCTCGGCCACCAAGAAGACCAACCTCGACAAACTCGAGGAAGCCATTCTGCTTCAGGCCGAACTGCTCGACCTGAAGGCAAATCCGGACCGCACGGCTGAAGGCGTGGTCATCGAAGCCAAAATGGAAAAGGGTGTCGGTTCCGTCGGAACCGTGCTCGTCCAGCGCGGCACGCTGCACATCGGCGACATCTTCGTGGCCGGCGCCGAGTGGGGCCGCGTGCGCGTGCTCATCAACGAACACGGCAAGCAGGTGAAGTCGGCCATGCCGTCGGCGCCTGTGGAAGTGGTCGGCTTTGCCGGCACACCGGCGGCCGGCGATGATTTCATCGTCGTCACCGACGAAGCCAAGGCGCGCGAAGTCGCCGAATTCCGCCGCCGCAAGATCCGCGAGAAGGAACACGTTTCCAGCATCGGCGGCTCCACCATGGAGCAGATGTTCGCCAAGATCAAAGCCGGTACCGCCAAAGAACTGGCCGTGGTCGTTAAGGCCGACGTGCAGGGTTCCGTGGAAGCTTTGACGGGCACGCTCAGCAAGCTGGGCTCCGACGAAGTGAAGATGAAAGTCATTCACGGCGCCGTCGGCCCCATCAGCGAAGCCGACGTCACGCTGGCCAAGGCGTCGGGCGCCATCATCATCGGCTTCAACGTGCGCGCCAATACGCAAGCCCGTGAAATATCCAAGCGCGACGGCATCGACATCCGCTACTACTCGATCATCTACGAAGTGGCGGACGACATGAAGCTGATGCTCACCGGCATGTTGGCTCCGACCTTCAAGGAAAACTTCATCGGCTACGCCGCCATCCGCGAAGTGTTCAACGTCACCAAGGTCGGCAAGGTCGCCGGTTGTATGGTCACCGAAGGCATCATCAAGCGCGGTTGCAAAGTCAGGCTGCTCCGCGACAACGTCGTCATCCACGAAGGCGACCTGTCACAGCTCAAGCGCTTCAAGGATGACGTGCGCGACGTGCGCGAAGGTTACGAGTGCGGCATCGCGCTCGCCAACTATCAAGACATTCAAAAGGGCGACGTTATCGAGTGCTTCGAGATGGAGCGCCTGACCGCCACGCTTTAAACGCGGGCGCTACAGGGAGTCATCTATGGCGAGACACAAGCCCAGCAAGACCCCAGGCCAGCGCCAGCTGCGGATCGGGGAAGAGATCCGTCACGTGCTGGCGGACATCTTCGAGCGCGAAACTTTTCGCGATCCGGCCCTCGTGGACGTACGCCTGACCGTGACCGAAGTGCGCCCCAGCCCCGACCTGCGTCATGCGCGTGTCTATGTGGTGCCCTTGGGCGGCGGCGATACGGCTTCCATCCTCGAAGGTTTGAAGCGCGTGAAACCCTTCCTGCGCCGGTCACTTGCAAGCCGCATGACAATGAGATTCATCCCCGATCTGATTTTCGCCGGCGACACCACCTTCGACGAGGCCGAACACATCTCGCGCCTTCTGCATAAACCGGAAGTGGCGCGCGACATCTGGCCAAGCGACGAGGCCCCGGAAGAGAGCGGCGG
The DNA here is from genome assembly GCA_947472795.1 of Fidelibacterota bacterium. GTDB lineage: Bacteria > Pseudomonadota > Alphaproteobacteria > Rhodospirillales > Rhodospirillaceae > SHVO01. The sequence goes on from CANJBL010000001.1 coordinate 313,753, forward strand.
CAAAGACGAGTCGGCCGACTCGTCTGAAAATTAGGAACGTTTCTTGGCGCGTAAGAAAAAGGGCCAGCCCATCCATGGCTGGATCGCGGTCGATAAACCATCTGGCCTGACGGCTGCCGCGGTGGTGGCCCGGGTCAAACGCGCGCTGGATGCCGAAAAGGTGGGTCACGGCGGCACACTCGATCCCCTGGCCACCGGCGTTTTGCCGCTGGCTTTGGGCGAGGCCACCAAAACAGTCAGCTTCGTCATGGATAGCCGCAAGACCTATCGCTTCGAGGTCACCTGGGGGGCCAGCACCGCTACGGATGACTGCGAGGGGGAAATTACGGCTACTTCGGGGGTGAGACCGGGGGTGGAGGCCATTAAATTGGCTCTTCCGGCCTTCATTGGGGCTATTTCCCAGGTTCCCCCGGCCTTTTCGGCCATAAAAGTGGCCGGACAGCGGGCTTATGCCCTCGCCAGGCGCAACGAAGCGGTCGAATTGGCCCCCCGGACCGTCCAAATCGACGCTTTTACTTTCCTGTCCGCGCCCGATTCGGACCATGCCACCTTTGAAGTGGACTGCGGCAAGGGCACCTATATCCGGGCCCTGGTGCGCGACCTCGCCCTGGCGTTGGGCACCTTCGGGCATATATCGGCCTTGCGGCGCACACGCTGCGGCGCTTTCACCGAAAACAGGGCGATTTCCCTGGAAAACCTGGAGGCTTTGGGCGATAAAGCCGCCGCTTCTGAGCATCTGCTTCCACCAAAGACCGTGCTGGACGACATCCCGGCCCTGGCCCTGACGGAAGACGAGGCTCGCCGCATGACCCTGGGCCAAGCCATCGCGCTATGGCCCGTGGTGAGGCGAAATCCCCAAGACGGACTCGCGCAGGGAACTGCCGTGCAAGTTCTGTACGGGGACAAGCTTATTGCGGTGGCGGAGGTCGGGAACGGAATGGTCCGCCCCGTCCGCGTAATGAACAACTGATCTAATTAAGGAGTCCCCGATGTCGATTAGTGCGGAGCGCAAGCAAGCGCTCGTTAAAGAATATGCCACCAAGACCGGCGACACCGGTTCGCCCGAAGTGCAAGTGGCTGTGCTCTCTGAGCGCATCAAGAATCTCACCGAGCACCTGAAGGGTCACAGCAAGGACAATCACTCCCGCCGTGGTCTGCTCGTCATGGTCGGCCAGCGCCGCCGTCTGCTCGACTATCTGAAGTCGGCCGACGACAAGCGTTACGACACTCTGATTGGCCGTCTCGGCTTGCGGCGCTAAAGCGCTGTCTTTGTTCCAGACACCGACGGGAACCGTCCGCGCCCCTTGAGCATATCGAGTGGGCGCTTTCGGTCTTTCTCACAACAGCACGGTGCCTGGCGTTTGAACTCGCTGTTGAACGCGCGCGCGGCGCAATGATGCGTCTAGCGCGCGGGGAACTGGCAGATGGGCCGCATGTGCGGCGCGTTTGCTCTTAAGGAGCGCGGCGCATCTTAAGCGCGCCGTGCGGGGATCGAAATCTCGGCTCGCTAACCTCTGACCGTATGCACGCTGCCAAGGGGCAGCATCCAACGGTGAGCCGGGCGCACAATACGGTGCCGGTCCGTGGGGTAAGAAGGAAGAAAAACCATGTCTATGTTCAAAATCACCCGTAAAGAAATCGAGTGGGGCGGCCGTAAATTGACCGTCGAAACCGGCCGGATCGCGCGCCAGGCTGATGGCGCCGTCCTGGTCACATACGGCGAGACCACGGTGCTCTGCACCGCCGTCGGCGCCAAATCGCCGAAACCCGGCATCGATTTTTTCCCGCTCACCGTCAATTACCAGGAAAAGACTTTCGCGGCCGGCAAGATCCCGGGCGGCTTCTTCAAGCGTGAAGGCCGTCCCACGGAAAAGGAAGTGCTGACCTCGCGCCTGGTCGACCGTCCCCTCCGTCCTTTGTTCCACGCTGGCTACCGCAACGAGACGCAGATTGTTTGCACCGTGCTGTCGCACGACCTGAAGAACGATCCGGACGTTATTGCGTTGATCGGCGCCTCTGCCGCGCTGACGATCTCGGGCCTGCCGTTTCTGGGTCCGATCGGCGCTGCGCGCGTCGGTTATGTCGACGGCCAGTATGTGCTGAACCCGAAGATGGACGAGCAAGACAAAACCAGCCTGGACCTTGTGCTCGCCGCCACGCGCGAAGGCGTGCTGATGGTTGAGTCCGAAGCCAAGGAATTGTCGGAAGAAGTGATGCTGGGCGCGGTCAAATTCGGCCACGAACAGATGATGCCGGTGATCGACATGATCATCGCGCTTGCCGAAGCCTGCGCCAAGGAGCCGCGCGATATCCCGGCCGAAGCGCCGGAAGTCGCGGCGGTGAAGGGCAAGCTCGCCTCTTTCGCGGGTGATCTTTCCGAAGCTTACAAAAACCAGATCAAGCAGGATCGCTACGCCGCCGTCGGCGATGTGAAGAAGAAAGCCATCGCCAGCCTGGGCGAGAACGCGGCGGAAGTCGCTGTCGCGGGCGGAATCTTCAAGCACATGGAAGCCGACGTCGTGCGCGGCAACATCTTGAAGACCGGCAAGCGTATCGACGGCCGTGACACCAAGACCGTGCGCCAGATCGAGATCGAAGTCGGCATTCTGCCGCGCACGCATGGCTCCGCGTTGTTTACACGCGGTGAAACCCAGGCCCTGGTCACCACCACGCTCGGCACCGGCCAGGACGAACAGATCATCGACGCGCTGGAAGGCGAATACCGCCAACGCTTCATGCTGCACTACAACTTCCCACCGTACTCGGTCGGTGAAGCCGGCCGCATGGGCAGCCCGGGCCGGCGCGAAATCGGCCACGGCAAACTGGCCTGGCGCGCGCTGCATCCCTTGATCCCCGGCGCCGACGCGTTCCCCTACACGCTGCGTCTCGTCTCTGAAATCACTGAGTCCAATGGCTCGTCGTCCATGGCCACGGTGTGCGGTTCGTCGCTGGCGCTGATGGACGCTGGCGTGCCGCTGGCGCGCCCGGTGGCGGGTATCGCCATGGGCCTGATCAAGGAAGGCAAGGACTTCGCCGTTCTGTCGGACATCCTGGGTGATGAAGATCACCTGGGCGACATGGACTTCAAGGTGGCCGGCACCGAACAGGGTGTCACCTCGCTGCAGATGGACATCAAGATCACGTCCATCACGCCGGAGATCATGGAGATCGCCCTGCGTCAGGCGAAGGATGGGCGTTTGCACATCCTGGGTGAAATGGCCAAGGCAATGACCGGGGCCCGCGATTCCGTCGCGGAGCACGCCCCGCGCATCACGACCCTCACTGTGCCCAAGGACAAGATCCGTGAGATCATCGGCACCGGCGGCAAAATCATCCGCGAACTGCAAGAATCTACCGGCACCAAGATCGACATCGAGGATGACGGCACCGTGCGCGTCGCCTCCGCCGATCAGGAGAAGATGGAAGAAGCCGTCCGCCGCATTAAGGACATCGTGGCGGAGCCGGAGTTGGGCGTGATTTACAAAGGCACCGTGGTCAAGATCATGGACTTCGGCGCGTTTGTGAACTTCCTTGGCAAGCGCGATGGCCTTGTGCACATCTCCGAGCTGGCACCTAAGCGCGTCGCGCAAGTCAGCGACGTCGTGAAGGAAGGCGATACGGTTTATGTGAAGTGCCTTGGCGTGGATGATCGCGGCAAGGTGAAGCTTTCCATGAAGCGTGTCGATCAGACGACCGGCAAGGAAACCGAGTCCGCCCCCGAAGCTCCTGCGAGCTAAGGGGCGGCGGGGTTCCTTGATCAAGATCCCCCGCATCATAGCCCATCGCGGCAGCCCGCGAGCGGCGCCAGAGAATACTCTGGCGTCGTTTCGCCAGGCCGCCGCGGAGGGCGCTGCGTGGGTCGAGTTCGACGCAAGCCTTACTTTCGATACCCGCGTCATCGTTTTCCACGACGATGACCTCGACCGCACGTCAGACGGCAGCGGTCCTGTTTCTCAAACCACGTTTGATGTGATTACCGCGCTGGATGCGGGCCGCTGGTTTGCGCCCGCGTTCACCGGTGAGATGATCCCGTCTCTCGAAGAAGCCATCGAGCAGTTCGTCGCACTCGGTCTCAACTTCAACATGGAGCTGAAGACCGATCCGGGCCGCGAGGTGGAACTGGCCGAGACCGCTCTGCCGATCGCGATCGAGTGCTGGCCGGCAAGCTTGCCCGTACCGCTCGTCTCCAGTTTTTCGCTCCAGGCCGTGGCCGCGGCGAAAGAAGTCGCGCCGCAATGGCCGCGCGGATTCCTGTTCGACCGCCTGCCGGAAAACTGGCGTGAGCTGGGCGCCTCTCTCGATCTTGCAAGCTTCAATGCCAACCAAAAGCACCTCACCCGCGAGCAGGTGATGGAGGTGCGGGGTGCCGGCTATGCCGTGATGACCTATACAGTGAACGAGCCGGCGCGCGCCGAGACCCTGTTTGGCTGGGGCGTGGACGCGATTTTCACGGATATTCCCGGGGAAATGTTAAAGCATTTTTGAAATAAAGCTTGAGTATCAATGCCTTGCCTATAGATTACCGGAAGATAAAGCTGGCTTGGCTTGGTTCCTGTCCACTCCCCACCTATATTGCGGGCGCGATTCGCCGGCAGCCCACGGGAGGTGGCGCTGGAACCGGTGCGAAGCCTCGCCAAAACCGCACACGTCTAAAAGGGTCTTAAAGCGTGAAAGCGCTCAATCCGATCGTCATTGCAGGCCAGGAAGTGCTGCCTATTGTTGAAGGCGGCAAGGGAGTCGCCGTCTCCAATGGCATGAGCTCGGGCGCTTGGGCCGCCGCCGGCGGCGTCGGCACATTCTCGGGCGTGAACGCCGATTCCTATGACACCGTCGGCCATCACATTCCGCAGATCTATCACGGACGCACCCGCAAGGAGCGCCACGAGGAGCTGATCCGCTACGCGATCGACGGCGGCATCACGCAGGCGCGCATCGCGCACGAGACTCGCGGCAACAACGGCCGCCTGCACATCAACATCCTTTGGGAAATGGGCGGCGCCGAACGCGTTCTCGAAGGCGTCATGGATAAGTGCAAAGGCCTCATCCAGGGCGTGACCTGCGGCGCGGGCATGCCCTACAAACTCGCCGAAATCGCCGCGCACTACGGCATCCACTATTACCCGATCATCTCCTCGGGCCGCGCCTTCCGCGCGCTGTGGAAACGCGCCTATCACAAATTCTCCGATCTGCTCGGCGGCGTTGTCTATGAAGACCCGTGGCTGGCCGGCGGACACAACGGCCTCTCCAACTCCGAGGATCCGCGCAAGCCGGAAGATCCCTATCCGCGCGTCGTCGCCTTGCGTCAGGTGATGAATGAAGCTGGCCTGCATAACACGCCGATCATCATGGCTGGCGGCGTGTGGTGGCTCTCCGAGTGGGAGCACTGGCTTGATAATCCGGAAGTGGGTCCCGTCGCGTTCCAGTTTGGCACGCGGCCGCTGCTGACGCAGGAAAGCCCGATCTCACCGGCGTGGAAGCGCAAACTTGTCGACCTGCAGCCCGGCGATATCGATCTGCAGCGCTTTAGCCCGACAGGCTTTTATTCGTCCGCCGTTCACAACAAGTTCCTTGAGAACCTTGAACACCGCAGCGACCGCCAGATTCCCTTCTCGCCCGACCCCGTGGGCGCGCACGAAACCGCACTCAACATCGGTTTACGCAAAAAAGAAATCTACGTGACCGCCGCCGACAAGTTCCGTGCCCAGAGCTGGATGGATCATGGCTTCACCGAGTCCATGAAGACGCCGGATTCGACCTTGATCTTCGTCACGCCGGATGAAGCTGAAACCATTCGCGCCGATCAAACCGCCTGCATGGGCTGCCTTTCGGCCTGTTCGTTCTCCAACTGGTCGCAGAACGAAGAGGGCAACACGGGCCGCAAGGCCGATCCGCGCAGCTTCTGCATTCAGAAGACGTTGCAGAATATCGCCCACGACGGCAGCATCGATAACGAACTGATGTTCGCTGGCCACAACGCTTACCGCTTCAGCCAGGACCCCTGGTACAACAACGGCTTCGTGCCGACGGTGAAGCAACTGGTCGAGCGCATCACCACGGGTTGGTAACCGCTTAAGCTTTTTTCAGCGTTTTGAATTTCGCGTATTCCTGATCGAGCACGCTGTAGATCAATGTGCTCCACCACTTACCGCGTGCGAAGTGCAGATCGCGCAGCAAACCCTCGCGCGCCATACCTACTTTCTGCAGCACGCGGATGGACGCCTTGTTGTCGGGGCTGCACTGAGCCGCCACGCGATGCAGCTTGAAGTGCATGAAGGCAGCATCGAGGATCGCGCCCGCGATCTCGGTCGCAAAGCCCATCTTCCAGAATTTGGGCGCGATGCCGAAGCCAATCTCACCCTGCCGCTCGGCCGGATCGACAATCTTCAACACGGCCTCACCAATGATTTCACCCGTATCGCGGCGCGTGGCGGCCAGGAAATACATGGTGCGGGGTGCCACGTTCTGTTCCGTCACCACCCAACCCAGCAACGTCTCCAGCTGTTCGGCCGTCGGGGCTTCGGCGCGCTGGAACTGCCAGTAGGCATCCTCTTTGGCGTAGGCAAAAACCGAAGGCACGTCGGCCACGATGTAGTCGCGCAGCGCGAGGCGGCGCGTTTGCAGGGGAAGAGGCAGGGACGTCAGGTTCAGCGCCATGGCGAATCCTAGCACGAAAACAACGTCAGATCATGGACTTGCCAAGATTTTGCGCGCGCTGTCTTGCGCGGGTGGCGCTCTCAGCCTTATCTTGCGCGTGGGGAACATCTCATGAACATCGCCAATTCCAACTTTCAAAAGCCTTCCTTTCAGAGCAAAGCGCCCGCCGGTCGCGCCCGGCGCGCCACCCAGTTGCGCCCCGAGCCGGCGGCCGTCACGGCGGCCGTGACGCGCGGCGTCGGCCGCTGGATGGAGGATTTGGGATTCGCGAGCCTCACCGAATTCAAGCTCGGCAACGGCCGGCGCGCCGACGTGGTGGGCCTCAACGACTCCGGTATCATTCTCATGGTGGAAGTGAAAAGCACGCCGGAGGATTTTCGCGGCGATGCCAAGTGGCTGGACTACGTGCCCTACTGCGACGGTTTTTCCTTCGCCGTGCCGCCGCACTTTCCTTGGCAGATACTGCCCGCCACCTGCGGCGTCATCATGGCCGATGCGCACACCGCGACGGTTTTACGCGAGGCGCCGCGTCATCCTTTACACGCGTCGCGCCGCAAGGCGCTGACCTTGCGCTTTGCTTTGGCTGCGGGCCAGCGGCTCGCCTCCATCATTGATCCACGTCTTTAGATTTTAAGAAGATCAGCCGCAGTAAAGGCCGATGACACGGTCGTATTTGTCGAGCTCGACATTGAGTCGCCTCGGGCTCTGATCCATGCTGACGCGCGCACCGGAGGGGATGACACGGTAAGGCGCGGTCAGGTTTTCCTCGCGGATGAACTGGCCTTCCTTGGGCGCTTCTTTGCCCTTCATGACCAGCTTCATGCCAAGTGCGGGCACCAATACATGACCGCGGCAGTTCACCAGCATTTCCGGCAGGACAGGCTGGCGGATCACTGCCGGCTCGTCGGCGAAAGCATCCGGCGTCTTGAAGTCGAATTTCGGGAAGGTTCTTTGACCTTGGGTCTGGCAACCGCCAAGGGCGAGCAACAGCACCGACGCGGCCATCACACCTGCCAACCGTTTCATTGCGCGCCCGCTCGTGATTTGACTCATGATTTGGCCTTGGACGATTTCATGGCGGCGATGGTCGCCGTCGTCGATTGGGACGGAACCAGTTCCGCCAGAACCACGCGTCCGCCATAGCTTTCCACGATGTCTCCACCCACGACTTGCGCTCTTGCATAGTCCGCGCCCTTGACCAGAACGTCCGGCCGCAGGGCTTCGATAAGCGCCAGGGGTGTATCTTCGCCGAAAATGACAATGAGGTCGACAGCAGACAGCGAGGCCATCACCGCCGCGCGGGCGCTCTCGTTCTGCACGGGGCGTTCGGGTCCCTTGAGGCGTTTCACCGAGGCATCGCTGTTGAGGCCGACCACCAACCGGTCACAAGCCGCCCGGGCCTGACGCAGCAGTGAGATGTGACCGGGATGCAGAAGGTCGAAGCAGCCGTTGGTGAAGCCCACCTTAAGCCCCAGGCGCCGCCACTCCATGACACGCGAAATCGCATCAGTGAGGCCGGCAACTTTCTGGTCGGCGTTCGCAAAACCGGTATGACGCAGCGCCGTGCCAATGTCATCGGCTGTGGCCACTGCCGTGCCGTGACGTCCTACGACAATGCCGGCGGCAACGTTGGCCAGGCGCGCGGCCAGCGGCAAGGCAGCACCCCCCGCCAACGCGAGGGTGAGAGTGGCGACGACCGTGTCGCCGGCACCAGTGACGTCGGCCACTTCGCGGGTTTCGGCGGCGAGATGATGTACGTCTTTGCCGCTGAGCAACGTCATGCCTTCGCCTGAACGTGTGACGAGCACAGAACCGATGTTGAATTTCTGGCGCAAACTTTCCGCCGCCGCGACGATTGCCGCATCACCATCGACCGACAGGCCTGTCGCATCCGCCAGTTCCGAGCGGTTGGGCGTGATCACGGTGGCGCCGCTGTAGCGCGTGTAGTCAGCACCTTTCGGATCGACCACCACAGGCTTTCCAGCTTTGCGCGCAGCCGCGATGACGGCTTCAGCGAGACCGCCGCGCAAGACGCCCTTGCCGTAGTCCGACAGGATGACCGCGTCGATATCGTTCATCTGCGCGGTGACGGAGCGCGTAAGATCGGCGATCCCTTCCGGCGACAGCGCGAGAACGGTTTCGCGGTCGGCGCGCAGGAGATGGTGACCGTCGAGACTGAAGAAACGGTTCTTGATGGTGGTTTCGCGCCGGCGCGAGACGCGCAGATAAGGTTCGATGTCGGACAGTTGACCGAGCAAGTCACCAACCTGACGCCCGGCCCGATCATCACCCACCGCCGTGACAAAAGCACAGCGTGCGCCAAGCACCGCGAGATTGCGTACCACGTTGCCAGCGCCGCCCAGTTCGCTGGTCTCGTGCGTGACGCGCACCACGGGCACCGGCGCTTCAGGTGAGATACGTTTTACTTCACCGTAGATAGAGCGGTCGATCATGACGTCGCCGACGCACAGCACGCGCCGGCCAGGAAACTTGGTCAGCAGCGCGGCAAGGCCGCCTGTGTCTTCGGAAGATGTCATCTGGCGGAGATCACGCGGCAAGCAACGCGCGGAAATAGGCCACGGTGCGATCCAGGCCCTCATCCAGCGGCATCTTGGGTTCCCACTGCAGCTTTGCCCTGGCTTGGCTGATATCCGGACGCCGGCGCGTGGGATCGTCCTGCGGCAGCGGCTTGAAGACGATCTTCGACTTGGACTTGGCCATGCCGATGACTTTCTCCGCGAGTTCCAGAATGGTGCTCTCGACGGGATTACCGAGGTTGATGGGCCCGGTAACGTCATCGGGCGAATCCATCAGGCGCATGAGCCCTTCCACAAGATCGCTCACATAGCAGAAGGAGCGCGTCTGATCGCCCTTGCCATAGACGGTGATGTCGTGACCTTGCAGCGCTTGCACGATGAAGTTGGACACGACGCGGCCGTCGTTGGGCAACATGCGCGGGCCATAGGTGTTGAAGATGCGCGCGACGCGGATGCGCGTTTTATGCTGGCGGTAATAATCGAAAAACAAGGTCTCGGCGCAGCGCTTGCCTTCGTCGTAACAGGCGCGTGGGCCGATGGGGTTCACATTGCCCCAATAGCTCTCGACCTGCGGATGCACGGCTGGGTCGCCGTAAACTTCGCTGGTAGAGGCTTGCAGAATCTTGGCGCGCGTGCGCTTAGCAAGGCCCAGCATGTTGATAGCGCCGTGCACGGATGTCTTGGTCGTTTGCACGGGGTCGAACTGGTAATGCACGGGCGAGGCCGGGCAGGCGAGATTGTAGATCTCGTCGGTCTCGACATAGAGCGGGAAGGTCACGTCGTGGCGCATCAGCTCGAAACCGACGCTGCCCAGCAAGGGTGCTACGTTGTGGCGACGGCCGGTGAAAAAGTTATCGACGCACAGGATCTCGTGTCCGGTGCTCAAAAGGCGTTCGCAGAGGTGGGACCCGATGAAGCCGGCGCCGCCTGTCACAATGATACGTTTCACGAAAATGCCCCGCAGTATGCCGGTAGGCCGGCGAGAGAGTGGTTTTCAAGCGCCGTCCGGCCCGTTCCGGCCAGCCCCAGGAGGGCCGAGCCCTGGAAGCAGGGAACCTTGGCGGCAGAATTAGAATATTTATTAATCTTTTCCAAATGGTTACCGTGCATGATACGGGAAATTCGTTATAGAATATTGGCAGCAGGAATGCGCCGGCTTACAAGCGGAAGAAAGCCCCTCTCGACGTGTATCCAGAAAGCAAACCCGAGCGGCGACAATCTCCCGCGATGAACGCGCAAAAGTTGTAAATTCCACGGCATGTATAACCAAGGCGCCAAAGGCTATCAGGAAACACTTCTGGTCGACACCCTCGACCGGATGCGCCGTAACCCGGAAGGGCGCAAGGTGGTGCACCTGCACCTCTCGCAGCTTCTGCTTCCCAATCGCACGCCCGTCCGCATCAAGATCGTCACGCGCATGTTCCGCACCCTGGAAAGCGGACGCCAGGCGCAGATCTTCAGCCTGAGCAACGACGACCTCGTGCTCATCGTCAATGCCGGCGCTCAGCGCGACGTGAACAATATCCTGCATCGCTTGCGCAAACTGTTCGAGGGCGACCCCCTGACGGTCGAGGATGAGAACGGCGTCGACCGCTTCACCACCTGGTATGACCTTTCGCTGGACGCTGCCATGGCGGTGCATGCCGCCCAGCAGATGCGTCAGGAAGCGCAAAAGGCGCCGGCCAAAGCCGCCAGCGCGGGCCTGCCATCGCTGACACCCGCCCTTCTGGACGATGTGCAAAAGAAACTGGCCTTCGCCAACATCGCACCCTTCATCCGCGATCAGGTGGCTTTGCGCGTCAACGCCGAAACCAAAGCCGCGGCCATCGAGTTCTATGAGTTCTTCCTGTCGGTTGGGGACCTGCAGCGGGCCATCGCACCCAACATCAATCTTCTGGGCGATCGCTCGTTGTTTCAGGATCTGAGCCGCACCATGGATCTGCGCATGCTGGAGACGGTCGCGCGCGCGCCGCAAATGCGCGGCACTCCGTGCATCAGCCTGAATTTGAACCTGGAGAGCATTCTGACCCCGGCCTTCGGCCAGTTCATCGAACGCGTCGAAAAAGGTCAGAAAGTCATCGTCGAAGTCCAGGCCATGGACCTGCTCACAAACATCAATATGTATCTCGACGTCCGTAACGTGCTGGCGAGCATGGGCCACGCCATCCTCATCGACGGACTTTCCACCACCACCTTGCAGATGCTCGACGTGGCGGGCATGAAGCCCGACTACGCCAAGATCATCTGGGCCAAGGAACTCTTGGACATGATGGACCCCGCCAGCAACCGCAACGCCAGCCACATGGTGCAGGAGATCGGCGCGGCCAAGGTCATTCTCTCGCGCGTCGACACCCCCGCCGCACTGGCCTGGGGCTTGAAGTCCGGCATCTCGGTATTCCAGGGCCACTTCTTCGATTCCTTCGGCCGCGCGAAAAAGCGCCCGGCCGCGGCGCCGGCGCGGGGCTAAGGGGAAAACATGTCCGACCAGAAAGCAGCCCCCATCGGCTCCACCACCAACCCGCTCGGCGAAAGCCAGGAAGCGCGCTTCCTCGACGATTTGAGAGCGCTTGATGTTGCCTCGCGCGACAAGACCGTCATTCGTCTGCACCTTTCGCGCCTTCTGCCCGAGCACCGCGACAAAGCGCAACTGCGCAACGCCGAAACCGCTTTCGACGAACTCACACGCACGCGCTCGGGTTGGCTTTACCGCTTGCGCAATTCCGACCTCATGGTGGTTTTTGAGCGCCATGAGAACGAAACGGCCGAACGCAGCATGATGAAGCTCATGAAGCTGTGGGAACGCGACCCCTTGATGCAGAAGACCAAGGGGGACGCGCGCAAGAACCGGCTCTCCAGCTGGTTCGACATGAACGAGGACTACGACAAGCTGCTCACCTTCGCCATGAAGCAGTCGGCCGGAACAGAGAAGTCCGTGCGCAAGAGCCTTCCCGAGCTCATCGCCGAGCGCGAGTTGCAGCGCCACAACCCAGAGCGCGGCTCGCCGTTGATGCCGCTGGAGCTGGGCCGCGCCGAAGACTCGCTCGCCCGCGTCGATCTTTCCAGCTTCACGCGCCGCCAGCCGGTGGTGGCCTTTGTCGAAGACGGCAAGCCGGAAATCGTCTTTACCGAGGTGTTTGTCTCCATCGCCGATTTGCGCGAGACCTTGATGCCACGCACCGATCTCACCTTCAATCCATGGCTGTTCCAGCACCTGACGCAAACCTTGGACCGGCGCGTCATGGCGCAGATTGCGCGCCGCGAGGATCGCACGCTGCTGCGTGACGGCTTCTCCATCAACGTCAATGTCTCGACCGTACTGTCCGAGGAATTTCTCACCTTCGACGACGACTTCGCGCCGTCCAGCCAGGACGTGGTGCTGGAAATGCGCATCGATGATATCTTTTCCGACACCAGCAGCTTCTCGTTTGCGCGCGACTTTGTCATGGAGCGCGGTTATCGCATCTGCATCGACGGCCTTAATCTCAACACATTCCCATACGCAGATACCAACCGATTGGGCGTGAGCTATGCCAAGCTGATGTGGACACCGGACCTGGCGGCTTTCATCGGAACGTCGCAAGGGCAGGAGCTGAAGCAGATGATCCGCGACCGCAAGAAAGGCCGCACCATCCTCGCGCGCTGCGATTCCGAAGCCTCGGTGAAGGTGGGCCAACAGCTTGGCATCACGCTGTTTCAGGGCCGTTACGTGGACACTGTCGCGCGCGGACGCTAAAGTCCGCGGCGTAGCCGACAAGACATTCCGGCGAGCGCTGCCCCGGCGGCGCCGAAACCTTGGAGACAGAATAATGACATCATTTCTTTCGCGTCGATCTGTGGCGCTTGGTTTGATCGCAGGCTCGGCAGCGCTCGCCGTCGCAGCACCTGCCCGCGCCGACGATGCGCAGAGTGCCCGTCAGGTGATAGACGAAGCCGTCATCGCCATGGAGCGTGTGCGCGCTCAGACCCAACCCGACATGGATGAGATGATGCCGCGCGCCAAGGGCGTGCTTATTGTTCCGTCATTCTACAAAGCGGGCTTCATCATCGGTGGCGCCTATGGCGACGGCGTTCTCTTGCAACGCCTGCCTGACGGCAGCTTCGGCGATCCGGCCTTCTACCGCATGACCGCCGGTTCCATTGGGCTGCAGATCGGCATGAACTCCTCGGAAATCGTGTTCATTATTCTCACGGAAAAAGGCTTGAGCGCGGTCATCAACGACGAATTCAAGATCGGCGCTAATGTCGGCATCTCCGTCGCCAGTGTCGGCGCCGGGGCGGAAGCCTCCACCACCACCAACGTCGGTAAGGACATCGTCGCTTACTCCAAAGCCAGCGGGCTCTTTGCCGGTGGGGCTTTAGAAGGCGCTGTGATCAAACCACGGCGCGATTGGAACGCGGCGGTGTACGGCGTGGGCAACGACGATCCCACCGCCATCGTTCAGCGCAACAAGCTGCGGGCCGCCTCAACGCTGCGTGATGCTGTCGGCAAGGATGCGAACCCCGCTCCGGCTCCCGCACAAGAGCCCACCGCGCCACAGGCAGGCGCACCAGAGCCTGGCGCACCACGGCCGACCTCTCCGGTGACGGTCACGCCGCTCAACTGATCCGCTTTCCGTTTTAGAACTGCGCGTTCTCGAAGGTGGTCGGCGCCGGCTGAACGACGGTGCTGCCGTCGCGCGTCACCTGCATGATGGCAAAGCCACGCTGCGAGAAACCCGTCGGCAGGAAACGGAAGATGCCGTCGACACCGGCAAAGCCCGTGGCCGCCGTGAGCGCTTCCGCCGAGAAAGCATTAGGACCCGCGGTGCGTGCGAGCACGGCCGCAAGTGCCACCGAGTCATAGCCATGCGTGGCGATGGACGGCGGCGCCTGTCCATAATATTCGCGGTAGCGCGCGAAGAACTGGCGTGTGGAGTCCGGCGGCGGCGCGGGGAAAGCTCCACCCACCATCACCGGCTCGCGGCCCAACCCTTGTGTGTTCCACAGGAGCGTGCCCAGAAGCTGCACACGGCCCGGGTCGATATCGAAGAAGGGGAGCAGCGTCGCCGCTTGCGTCAGGCGCGTGCCCTGGTCGGGTAACAGCACAGCGTCGAAATCCACTTCGCCGACGGTCTCCAGGCGTTCGAGACGCTTCAGCGCCAACTGCGAAATCTCGTCGTCCTTGCCGGCGAGTTCTGCGCGCTGCTGTTCAAGTTCCTGCTTACGGCGATCGAATGCGGCGAGCTGGCGCACGACTTCGTTCAGGTTCTTGCCGTCGGCTTGGTAGAAGGAGACCTTACTGAGCTGACCACCGCGCGCGGGCACATATTGCTTCAGCGCTTCCACCACCGACTGACCGTAGGCCGTGTCGGGTGCGAGTACGGCGATGCGTTTCAGCCCTTGCGCCGTGGCGTAGGCCACGATCTGGCGCACCTGTTCCTGTACCAGGAAGCCCATGACAAAAACGTGGGAGCTGGCAATGGTGGGATCGGTGGAGAAGGCGACAATGTTAACCCCGGCTGTCGCCGCTTGCGCCGCGATAGCTTTGGCTTCGCCCGAGAACACCGGGCCCAGGATCAGCTGCGCGCCTTGGGCGAGCGCTTTGGTGGCGGCTTCCACCGCGCCTTCGGGCGTGCCTTGGCTGTCATAAGCTTGAAGGACCAAGTGTTCGTCGCCCACATCAAAGAGCGCCATTTGCGCGGCGTTGAGCAGGGCCTGACCTACGGGGGCCGACTGCCCACTCAGCGGCAGCAGTAGCGCCACACGCACGAGGCCCGAGGCATCGGCGGCCGGGCGCGGCGGCAAACCGGCCAGGCCCGGAATCAATTGATTGGGCGGCAAGACCGACCCGCGGCCCGGAGCCACGCTCTGCAAGGTCGAGACGGGCGCGGTGGAGGTGGGCTTCTGAACGACTTGCGCCTGCTGGGCGGGAGGCGGCGGCGGTGCTAAGTCTTGCCGGGGCGCACAGGCAGCCAAGGCCATGAGGCCCACAACAGCACCGCCACGCAGAGCCACCTTAAACTCTCGAGCCCCGAAACATGTCGCGACGCGCCGGAAAACATCAACAAGACGCAACGGCGTCCTCCATACCTAGCAAAACCCGTGATAAGCGCGGTCAACCTAACCCCGCGCCTGCGGCAAGTAAATCGCCTGGTGGTGACGCAATCGCACCGCAAAACCACACATCAAAAAAAGGCACGCTCTATGTGGTGGCCACGCCCATCGGCAACTTGGGCGACCTCAGCCCCCGTGCCATGCAGACGCTGAAGTCCGTGGGTCTCATCGCCTGTGAAGATACGCGTGTGACGGGGGTTTTGTTGCAGCGGTTCTCTATCGCGACATCCATGACGCCCTATCACGACCACAACGCCGAGCGGGTGCGCCCGCAGATTATGACAAAACTGGCCGGTGGCATTGATGTGGCCTTGGTGAGCGACGCCGGCACACCGCTGATCTCCGACCCTGGGTACAAACTGGTGCAAGACTGCGCCGTGCAAGGCATCACGGTCGTACCAATCCCGGGGGCTTCGGCGCTGCTCGCCGCGCTGACCGTGGCGGCTCTGCCCACGGACCGCGTGCTGTTTGCAGGCTTTCTACCCGTCAAATCCTCTGGCCGGCGCGAAGCCTTGCAAGAGCTGAAAACACTGAAAGCCACCTTGGTTTTCTATGAAACCGCCCCGCGTCTCGCCGAAGCCTTGGCCGATATGATGGCGGTCTTAGGACCCAGAGAAGCCGCCGTTTGCCGCGAGCTGACCAAACTCCATGAGGAAGTGCGGCGCGGCACATTGAGTGAATTAGCCGCGGCTTATGCGAGCGAAGACAAGCCCAAGGGCGAGATTGTCGTGGTGGTCGCCGGCGCCGTGGAAGAACAGGCCGCCGTCGACGCCGCCGACCTCGACGCCGCCTTGCGCGCGGCACTTGCCGGCATGAGCGTGCGCGATGCCGCCGCCAGTGTGGCCGAAGCCCTGGGCCAGCCGCGCCGCGTGGTCTATGCCCGGGCGCTGGCGCTCGGCAAGACCTGAGCATGACGCCCAGTTCCTCCGCCTCTTTTGTCAAAGCCGAGCGTCGCGGGCGCATGGCCGAAACCCTGTGTGTCATTCGCCTCACACTGACGGGCTGGCGCATTCTGGCGCGACGCCTCAAAGCCAAAGCCGGCACGGGCCTGGGCGAGGTGGACATTGTCGCGCGGCATGGAAATACACTCGCTTTCATTGAAGTGAAGGCGCGGGCCACTTTCGATGCCGGCCTGGAATCCGTAACGCCAGCGCAACGCGCCCGCATCGCCCGCTCCGCCGATGTTTATCTGCAGCGCCGGCCCGAGCTTGGCGGCTGCAACATCCGTTTTGATGTCATGGTTTTGCGGAATGGCCTGATTCCGCGCCACATCGCAGATGCTTGGCGGCCATAAACAAGACGGTGTACGGTTTCTCTCATGACATCCGTCGATAACATCAAATCGGCCCTCGCGCGCATCGCGTCTCAGGCAGACGAAGCCATCGATGTGGCGGAAGCAGCGCTTGTGCTGGCGTCGGTCGATCATCCGGCCTCCGACCTTGCCATCTACCGCGACCACTTGAAGGACATTGCGGAGGGAGTCCATGCAGCCGCCGTGGACGCCGAGATCGACACCGCCAACCCTGCGCCCGAGGACATGGTGCGCGTGATCAACAAAGTGCTGGTGGAGGATTTTCGCTACGCCGGCGACGAGGAAACCTACGACGACCTCGATAACGCCAACTTCATGCGCGTGATCGAGCGCCGCCGGGGCCTGCCGGTAGCCATCGGCATACTTTATATACATGCGGCCCGGGCCATGGGCTGGGGTGCGGCCGGCTTGAACTTCCCTGGCCACTTCCTCATCCGCCTGGAAAGCCGCGATGGGCGCCGGCTCATCATCGACCCTTTCCACGGTGGCCGACCCATGGAAACGCAAAGCCTGCGCGAATTGTTGAAGCTGGTGCGCCAGGACGCGGGCGCCGAGCTGGAGGCCGTCCACTACAAGCCCGTCAGCAACCGCGAGGTGCTCATCCGCCTGCAGAACAATGTGAAGACCCGGCGCATGGAACTGAACGAAGTGAACGGCGCCTTGGAAGCCCTCTCCAACATGCAGATCCTGGACCCCGAGAATGCGCCGCTGTGGCGGGAAGCCGGCGTCATGCACATGCGCCTGGGCCAGCTGAAGAACGCCGTCGAGGCTTTTGAGGGTTTTGTTGCCCGGGCGCCCGAGGGCCCCGACCGGCGCAAGATTGGTCAGGTGGTGCAGGAGCTGCGCGAGCGGCTACACTGAGCCCATATAGATTTCACACGAAAGACACCTCATGACTTTACAAGTCGCCATCCAGATGGATCCCATCGAGACCGTCAACATCAACGGGGACTCCACATTTGTTCTGGCGCTGGAAGCCCAGAAGCGCGGGCACACGCTCTATCATTATCTCGCGCGCAAACTGAGCCTGCGCGAAGGCCGCGTCACGGCGCGCGGTCACGCGTTGAAGGTTCGGCGCGAGCTCGGCAACCACTTCGAGCTGGGGCCCGAACAAGAATTGGAGCTGGCCAAGATGGACGTGGTGCTGATGCGCCAGGACCCGCCCTTCGACATGGCCTATATCACCGCCACCCACATCCTGGAGCACATCCACCCGAAGACATTGGTCGTGAATGATCCCGTGCATGTGCGCAACGCGCCGGAAAAACTTTTCGTCACGCACTTCGAAGGCGTGATGCCGCCCACGCTGATCACCGCCGACGTCGAGGAGATCAAAGCTTTCCGCCGCGACCACAAGGACATCATCGTCAAGCCGCTGTACGGCAATGGCGGCGCGGGTGTTTTTCACATCCGTCCCGACGACGAGAACCTGGGCGCGCTTCTGGAGATGTTCACCACCATGTGGCGCGAGCCCGTCATCGTGCAGCGCTACGTGCCCGAGGTACGCAAGGGCGACAAGCGCATCATACTCATCGACGGCAAAGTGGCAGGCGCCATCAACCGCGTGCCGGCAGCGGGCGAAGCGCGCTCCAACATGCATGTGGGCGGACGGCCCGAGAAAACCGAGCTGACCAAACGCGAGCAGGAGATTTGCGACATCATCGGCCCGGCCCTGAAGGAGCGCGGCCTCTTGTTCACGGGCATCGATGTGATCGGGGACTATCTCACCGAAATCAACGTCACCTCGCCCACGGGCATCCAAGAGATCAACCGCTTCAACGGCACGATCCTTGAGGCCGATATCTGGAACGCCATCGAGCGCAAGTTGCCCGGGAAATAAACGAGTAAATAATGGCCGACACGCCCCTTCAAGACATCGTTGCCATCGAGAAGCTGGCGCACAACCCCACCGCCTTGGAACGCCATGTGAGCCAGGCCGTGGAAACCGGCATGGCCGTTATCACCACCTATGGCCTGAAGATGATCGGCGCGATCATCATCCTCGTCATCGGCTGGACGGTCGCGGGCTTTGTGCGAAGCGCCGTCATCAAGGCGGGCAAACGCTCAGCGCACGTGGACGAAACGGTGTTCACGTTCCTCGCGTCGCTGGCCAAGTATGCGGTTCTGATCTTCACGCTGGTGGCGATGCTCGCCAGTTTCGGCGTGGAGACCACCAGCTTTGTCGCCGTGCTGGGCGCGGCAGGCATCGCCATCGGCCTCGCCCTGCAAGGCACGCTGAGCCATGTGGCGTCCGGGTTCATGCTCATTATGTTCCGGCCTTTTCGGCTCGGCGATGAAGTGGAAGCGGCGGGCATCACCGGCATCGTCACCGACATCTCGCTGTTCACCACCGAGTTCTTGCGCGCCGATAATGTCGTGATCGTGGTGCCCAACAGCGCCATCTGGAGCGGCAACATCAAGAACTTCACCAGCCATGCCGAGCGCAAGCTCAGCGTTGAAGTGGCCGTGGCCTATAGCGCCAAGCTGGATGACGCCATAGGGGCCCTGCGCGAGCTGATCGCCGCCGATGCGCGCATCCATCAAACGCCTGCGCCCCTCGTGGCGGTATCGCGCCTGGCCGACACCGGCGTGGTGCTGCTGGTGGAGGTATGGGTGACCGGCAAGGACCTGGCGGCGGTGCGCTATGATCTCAACAAGCGCATCAAGATGGCGTTCGACACCAAAGGCATCGCCATGCCGACGAAGCAGGTCTACCTGACCGCAGGTACGTCTGCTGGATAAGGCGCGCTGTTGTGATAATTCTGAGGGTCAACGCCCAAAAACAACGAGACATTAGCGCAGGTAGGGAACAAAATCTTCTGGGGTTCACAAACGTCGTTTTGGGCGATGTCTCAGAAGTTCTGGTTATCAGCGGTTGCGCTTGGAGGATGTCTTGCGCTTGGCGCTGTTGGACTCCTTGGTTCAACGCATTACCAGCAAGCCTGTAAGATCCCAAGTGAAGAACGCTCTTCCGAAGCCAGCAATACCCCAAATAAAACAAGCAGTGAGTCTGATGTCTTCGAGCGCATCGCACGGTCGCTTGAAGTAATAAGCGCCGCAGCCGATACCCCGGAAAAGGCGGAGCGCGAAATAGCAGACTTGATTGCCCAGCAGGATATGGCCTGCTGGGCGTATTGGATGGTTCTAATAAGCTCTGCTCAGGCTGTTGTTGGAATTTTTGGCCTCGCGGCTCTGATCGTGACCGTAAGGCAAGGACAACGGGCGCTTAGAATTGGCCGTGATTCTATAAAGGCCGCAAGACAGAGCACTGATGCTACGATTTCTAAGGATCGGGCCTTTGTCTTTGTTGACAACATAGAAGTTCATCAGATCACTGACGAACATAGAACGAAGGTGCTGAGTTATTACGCCGTCGTTCGGTGGAAAAACGCGGGGACCACCCCAACAAAAGCCTTTCGCAATTGCGTCAATATCCGGCTCTGGCCCGATCCGCTTCCAGAAGACGCTCTTAAATTCGAATGTTATGCGAAAGAATTCACGAGGGCCGTGATAGGGCCGGGAGCCACAATTAATTCTGGCGGCCTTCCCATAGAGTTTTCCACAGCCATGGCCGCTTATCAGGACCAAGAGCGAATGAAGTGGCATCTTTTGGTTTGGGGATGGTGCGAATACAACGACGTTTTCATAGGGACTCCTCGGCACAGAACTGAGTTCTGCCGTAAAATACTCGTCAACGTTCATCCGGAGAAATTGGAGGGGAACTTGGGCATAAAACATTTCCCATTCACCAAGTATAACAACACCGACGATGAGTGTGTGCATCCGCTTGCAACAAATCCACCAAACGACGGTAGTTAGTAAGCCGTGTCTTGCAGTCCGGCACTAGCAGTACATAAGGTCCTATGTGCACTGAAACCTGACTCGATTGTTAGCCCCGGTTTCCACAGATATTGATTGGCTGTGGCAGCCCCGTGTCCATGACATAGGACTCAGCGTCTCTTTCGTTACTATCATCGCCATAGAGGGTGTTCCGATGGTCGCGCATATCAACACGGTGGCCTTTTCCGGCATCGATGTGCTGCCGATAGAAGTGCAGGTGGCCATTTCCGGCGGCTTGCCCACCTTCACCATTGTTGGTCTTCCAGATAAAGCCGTGGGTGAATCGCGCGAGCGCGTGCGTGCGGCCCTGCACGCCATTGGCCTCGCATTGCCCGCCAAGCGCATCACCGTCAACCTGGCGCCCGCCGACGTGCAGAAGGAAGGCAGTCACTTCGATCTGCCCATCGCGCTCGGTCTGCTGGTCGCCATGGGGGTTGTGCCCATGGAAGACATGAGCCAGTTCACGGCGCTGGGCGAGCTTGGCCTCGATGGCTCCATCGCACCCGTGGCCGGCGTGCTGCCTGCGGCCCTTGGCGCCAACGCTGCAAACCGCGGGCTCATCTGCCCCGGCGCGCAAGGCGGCGAAGCGGCTTGGGCGGGCGGTGCGGACATTCTCGCGCCGCGTTCCCTTCTTGAACTCATCAACCACTTCAAAGGTGTCAGCGTTCTTTCGAGCCCAACGCCCGCCGAGCCCCGCGCCGATACCACCTTCCTCGACCTGAAGGACATCAAAGGTCAGGAGACCGCCAAGCGCGCCGCCGCCGAAGCCTTGGAAGTGAGCATGATCCATTCCGTCGCCGGGCAGTTGGCCGGCGGCAGCATCATGCGCCAGCGGCCTTTCCGCGATCCGCATCATTCCGCGTCCACGCCGGCGCTGGTCGGCGGCGGTTTGCGCGTGAAGCCGGGCGAGATTTCCTTGGCGCACCGTGGCGTGCTGTTTCTGGATGAGTTGCCAGAGTTTACCCGCGCCGCACTCGAAGCTTTGCGTCAGCCCTTGGAGACGGGGCGCGTCGTCATCGCGCGCGCCAACGCCCATGCAAGTTACCCCGCGCGCTTCCAGCTCATCGCCGCCATGAACCCCTGCCGTTGCGGGTACCTCGACAATCCGCAGCTAGCCTGCAGCAAGGCGCCCAAGTGCGGCGGGGAGTATCAATCGCGCATCTCGGGCCCGCTATTTGACCGCATCGATCTGCATGTGGATGTGCCCGCTGTCGATCCCCTGGATCTTTCGGCGCCCGCACCGCAGGAAGACACGGCGACCGTTGCCGCGCGCGTCGCACAGGCGCGCGCGATCCAAACCGCGCGCTACGAAAAATACGCGGGCGATGACATGCGCGCACCCACGTGCAATGCCGAGGCCGACGGCGACATTCTGGAAGCTGTCGCCGCACCCGACGCCGATGGCCGCGCTTTGCTCACACAAGCCGCCGATAAAATGCACCTGTCGGCACGCAGCTATCACCGAATCTTACGTGTCGCGCGCACCATCGCCGACCTGGACGGGAGCCAGGGTGTAAAACGCGCCCACATTGGCGAGGCTTTGGCTTACCGGCGCATCGTGCCGGGACGTACACTCGCTGCCGAATAGCAGCGTGTTGCGTGTTTGACCGTGCGCGCCGGCAACTAAAGCAGCCTTCCGCGACTCATCATCGCCTGTATTTCAATCACAGCTGCCGTCATGCGTGATGGTGACGGCATTGCCATCATTGCATCAGCAACTTTCCACGAAAGAGGGACGTTGGCTTTTCTGTTGGACGCATTTTCGATGGAGTACAAAATGAAAAAATTAGCAGCAGTCTCCGCAGTCTCGATGATGATCCTCTCGCTTTCTGCCTGCGGCTATAGTCGTGGTGACCGCGCGCTCTCGGGCGCGGGCATTGGTGCCGGGGCGGGTGCGCTTGGTGCAGCGGTCTTGGGCGCGGACCCAGTCACAGGTGCGATCGTCGGTGGCGCGGTCGGTGCCGCGACGGGTGCTGCAACAAGCCCGGATGATGTCAATTTCGACAGGCGGCATCGCCGCTAGGCGGTCCGCCCATGGCGCCGCGTCTTTGCGGGCAGCGTACCCTTCAGGCGGTTAAAGGCCGTACAGGTGACGCTTCGCAAAGTCCGACGCGGCCGCGCCTTGTCCCGGGCCAGCTGAGCTCTCTAGGGTGGGAGTTGCAGCGCCCGGGGCGAGAGCGGACTTAATCTCCCCGCTCTTGTTGAACATCACATCTTTTGCGAAGATACGGGCGTGGTGCTCGTTTCCAGAACATTATTGGCTTTGGTCAGCTTTGCCGCCGCGTTCGGTGTTGTGAATGCCCGCGCCGACGAGCGTTTGAGCATGCCGCAATTTCCCAATGGCTGGGTCGAGATTTTCACGCAGCAAGGCACGCAGGAGCGCGTGGAATATGCGCCGCTCGGCCAAACGGCGGCCACCTGGCAGCGCAAGATCACCATCGAGGTCTATCACGACTTCAAAAACCTGCCGCTGGACGCCTTGCAGCGCCGCGCCGTCGCGCAGAACCATGATGCGTGTGTGGGCGTTGTGGAGGGCAAGTTCCAATCGGGGATGAACAACGGCTACTCTTCCGCCTTCTGGACCTTGGGCTGCAAGCGCAACAAGGCGACGGGCCTGGGCGAGACGCGCTACACCAAAGCCATTCAGGGAGCTGGCGGGCTTTACATCATAAGCCAGACATGGCGCACCCCGCCTTTCGACAAGGACGATCCCGCTATCGGCGCGCAAGACTTGAGCGCAGGCATGACCTTCCTCACAAGCTCTGTGGTCTGCGATACAACGTCGGCAAAAAGCCCATGCCCGCCGGAAAATCCGGCAGCGCAGCGGCGCTGATTAGATTACTTCTTTACCAGCATGGGGCCGAGCGCGGCCCCGCCGAAGATATGGAAGTGCAGATGCGGCACTTCCTGGTGTGCGTTCACACCGGCATTGGCCAGCACACGGTAGCCTGACTCCTTCACGCCCTTAAGCTCCGCCACCTTGCCGATGGCGCGTGTGAGGGCTGCCATCTCGGCGTCGCTGGCTTTCTCCGTGAAGTCCTTCATGGACACATACTTGCCTTTGGGGATCACCAGAGCATGCACGGGCGCCTGCGGGTTGATATCGTCGAAGGCCAGCGTGTGGCTGTCCTCAAAGATTTTCTTGCAGGGGATTTCGCCGCGCAGGATGCGCGCGAAGATGTTGTTGTCGTCATACATAGGCGACTCTCTACTTCTTTTTGCGCGCTTCTTTCACAGCGAGGCCCGACGCGCCGAAGCGCTTGTTCAGCTCTTCCCACACTTGGCTCGGCTCCACACCTTTGGCGACCCAGAGCACCAGCAGGTGATACAGCAAGTCCGCACTCTCGCGCACCACGTTGTCCTTGCCTTCGGCGACGGAGGCAATGGCGGTCTCCACCGCTTCCTCGCCCAGCTTCTGGGCGATCTTGTTGATGCCCTTGGCGTAAAGGCGCGCCGTATAGGAGGTCTCGGGGTCCGCGGTCTTGCGTTCCTGCACCGTGTTGTAAAGCGCGAGCAGAATTTCTTCATTGGCTGTCATGGATTCTCCCTTTTAAGTCCACGCGTCGAGCCGCATCGGTATGCCCGCTGCCTGCATATGCTCTTTAGCCTGACGGAGAGTGAACTCACCAAAGTGAAAAATGGAAGCCGCCAGCACCGCCGTGGCGTGACCTTCGCGAACGCCGGCCACCAAGTGATCGAGCGTGCCCACGCCACCCGAGGCAATGACCGGCACATTGACCGCATCCGCAATCGCGCGCGTTAGCGGAATGTTGTAGCCGGTGCGCGTGCCGTCGCGGTCCATGGAGGTGAGCAGGATCTCGCCCGCACCGTAATCCGTCATGCGTTTGGCCCAAGCGACGGCATCGATGCCTGTGGCGTTGCGCCCACCGTGGGTGAAAATCTCAAACGTGCCGGGCGCGGTTTGTTTGGCGTCCAGCGCCACGACAATGCACTGGCTGCCGAATTTCTCTGCCGCTTCGCGCACGAACTCAGGCGTTTTTACAGCGGCGGTGTTGATCGACACTTTGTCCGCGCCGGCCAACAGAAGTTTGCGGATGTCTTCCACCGTGCGCACACCGCCGCCGACGGTCAGCGGCATGAAGCACTGCTCCGCCGTACGCGAGACCACGTCATAAAGAGTGTCGCGGTTCTCGTGGCTGGCGGTGATGTCGAGGAAACACAGCTCATCGGCGCCTTGCGCGTCATACAAGCGCGCCTGTTCCACCGGGTCGCCCGCGTCCTTCAAGTCAACAAAGTTGACCCCTTTGACCACGCGGCCGTCCTTCACATCGAGGCACGGAATGATGCGGATTTTCAGCATAAAGCTTGTATGACGCAGATAGAGGAGCGGTTCAACTGCTCTAGGCCGCCAAGAGGCTCACTGCTGCGGCGAGGTCGATACGGCCATCGTAAATGGCCCGCCCTGAGATGACCCCGGCAATGCCCGAGGCCGCTTCGGCCTTCACAGCCTTGAGGTCGTCTAATGATGAAACCCCGCCCGACACAATCACGGGGATGGGCACGGCGCGGGCGAGCGCCGCCGAAGCCGCCACATTGGGCCCGGCCAGGATGCCATCGCGGTCAATGTCCGTATGGATGATGGCGGCCACGCCTGCATCGACAAAGCGCTGCGCGAGATCCTCCACGAGTAGTTCACCAGCTTCGGCCCAGCCTTCCGTGGCGACTTTGCCGCCGCGCGCATCGATGCCGACGGCAACCTTGCCTGGGAAAGCCTTGCACGCTTCGCGCACGAAGTCGGGGCGCTTCACTGCTGCTGTGCCCAGGATGATGCGCGCCACACCGGCGCTGAGCCAGGCTTCGGCGGTGTCCATATCGCGGATGCCGCCGCCCAGTTGGATCGGCACCTTTACCGCCGACAGAATGGATTTCACCGCCGTACCGTTCACGGGCACGCCCGCAAAGGCGCCGTTTAGGTCGACCACGTGAATCCACTGGCAACCAGCGGCGGCGAACTGCGCTGCCTGATTGGCCGGCGAGTCGTTGAACACCGTCGCCTGATTCATGTCGCCCTTGATGAGGCGCACGCAGCGGCCGTCTTTCAGATCGATGGCAGGAAAGAAAATCATGGTTTCCACGCGAGGAAATTAGAAACTACGGCCACGCCTGCTGCCGTACTCTTTTCTGGGTGGAACTGTGTGCCGATCATATTGTCGCGGCCCACCACGGCCGTCACGGTTTGACCGTAAGAGACAGTTGCGATCACATGCGCTGGGTTCTGGCATTGCATGTGATAGCTGTGCACGAAGTAGGTATGGCTCAAATTGGGGATACCTTTAAAAACCGGATGTGACATGCCCACGAACTGAAGTTGATTCCAGCCCATTTGCGGCACACGAAAGCCCGTACCGCCGGGACTTTCAGCGCCTTCGGGTTTCAGTTCCACGACACTTCCCGGAATCCAGCCAAGGCCCGTGGTCGCGCCGTGCTCAAAGCCCTTTTCCGCCATGAGCTGCATGCCGACACAGATGCCAAGGAACGGCTGACCTTTTTTGATCACGGCGTCGTTGAGCGCCTCCACCATGCCGGGCACGGCATCGAGCCCGCGGCGGCAATCGGCAAAAGCCCCCACGCCCGGCAAGACGATGTGATCGGCTTTGGCCACGACATTTGTATCTGCGGTGACGGCGATGGCGCCGGCATAACCCGACTCTCGCGCCGCGCGCTCGAAGGCTTTCGCGGCGGAGCGCAGGTTGCCTGAACCGTAATCGATGATGGCGACAGACATAGCGAAGCTACTTCAATGAGACCTAAAGGCTACCGCCCAGGACTCCTTTGGTGGACGGCACGGCGTCGGCCTTGCGGCCGTCGATCTCGACCGCTTGGCGCAAGGCGCGCGCGAGGCCCTTGTAGCAGGACTCGACGATGTGGTGGTTGTTTTCGCCGTACTTGTTCCAGACGTGCAAGGTCGCGCCCGCCGCCTGCGAGAAAGCCTGGAACCATTCCTTGAACAGTTCCGTGTCCATCTCGCCCAGCTTGGGCTTGGTGAAGGCCACTTTCCAGATGAGGTAAGGCCGGTTGGACAGGTCGATGGCCACTTCCGTCAGGGTTTCATCCATGGGGATGGTGGCCGAGCCAAAGCGGCTGATGCCCTTACGCTCGCCGAGCGCCTTGGCCACTGCTTCGCCGATGCAAATGGCCACGTCCTCGGTGGTGTGATGGAAATCAATGTGGATGTCGCCTTTTGCCTCTACCGTGAGATCCATGAGGCTGTGGCGGGAGAGTTGTTCCAGCATGTGGTCAAGGAAGCCAATACCGGTGGACACCGCATACTGGCCGGACCCGTCCAGGTTTACGGTCACGCTAATCTTTGTCTCTTTCGTAGTGCGCTCAACGTGTGCTTGCCGCATCGACCGAATTCCATGACCACCGGATGCAATCCCCGGCTGTACGCACGTAGGGTTGCTCGATGAATGTGACGTCTTACTTATATGAGGCCGTTCTAGCAGCTCATTTCTTGAGAAACCACTGAGGATTGAAGAATCAGTGACTTAACCTAATTTGCTGAAGCTGATCCTGCCAACTTTGCCGGGCGACATGATGAAAAATAAGGTTTAAAATTGTCTTTGTGATCGCCGGCGGCAACATAATAGCCGTCGCAGCGTTATATTTGCGATCAACATCAATTAAAAAGAGTGTGGACTATGGAGTCGACAGTCATTCCCATGAAATCCCGAGGCAGAGGCCGCCAGCCTGGCACACGGGGCGGCGGTCCGGATCCCATCGACATTCACGTCGGTAAGCGGATCAAACTGCGGCGTACCTTGCTGCATATCAGTCAGGAACAGTTGGCAGGCGACATCGGTGTCACCTTCCAGCAGGTCCAGAAGTACGAAAGCGGCCACAACCGCGTCTCGGCTTCTCGCTTGTTCGACATCTCCCGCGTCCTCAATTGTCCGATCGCCTATTTCTTCGAGGACATCGGGCCGGAAACCACCGGTGTGCGCACCACCCCGTCGGCGCGCAGCGCCGAAGACATGGCCGAAGAAACGCCGGATTTCGATGCCGATCCGATGCAGCGCACCGAAACGCTAGAGCTGGTGCGGGCCTATTGGCGCCTGCACAACGGCGATCTGCGTCGCAATGTACTTGAACTGCTGAGCAATATTTCCAAGCGCGAATAACGCCGGCAACGTTCTCAGCAAAAAAAGAGCCGCACGGGCCCTCAAAAGCCGTGGCGGCTCTTTTTATTTTCGGGTTTTTGGCGTTAGGGATTGAGACGATAGCCGCCGGGCTCGGTGATGAGCAGGCGGGCCGCCGAAGGTTCGACCTCGATCTTCTGGCGCAGGCGGTAGATGTGCGTCTCCAGCGTATGCGTCGTCACGGCGGCGTTGTAGCCCCACACTTCGCCCAGCAGCGTTTCGCGCGACACGGTCTTATTGCCCACGCGATAGAGATATTTGAGGATTGCTGTTTCCTTCTCGGTGAGGCGAATTTTTTTATCCCCGGCAATCAGCATCTTGGCAGCCGGCTGGAACTTGTAAGGGCCAACAAGAAAGATCGCATCGTCCGACTGGCTGTGCTGGCGTAAGTGCGCGCGCACGCGGGCGAGCAATACCGCCATGCGGAACGGCTTGGTCACATAATCGTTGGCGCCGGCATTGAGCCCCGTGATGGTGTCGTCGTCGGAGTCCGCCGCCGTCAGCATGATGATGGGCGAGCGCACGCCGGCCCCGCGCAGCTTCGTGCAGACCTCGCGGCCATCCATATCGGGCAAGCCGATATCGAGCAGGATGACGTCGAACACATTGTCTTTGACGATGGCGAGCGCGGCCGCGCCGTCGGCCGCTTCCATAATCTCAGAGAAATCGCCCTGCGCGGCCAGTTGCTCCTTGAGCGCATGGCGCAACAGTTCGTCGTCTTCAACAATTAGAAGCGTGTGCGAGGACACTCCCGGACCCTCCCTAGGGACGCCAGCGCAACCACCCGCGCGGGGAACCCTTCTCCTCCTGTTGTGCCTAAAAGCTATGCCGTTGGCAACACTGCAGAATCCTCAATGTTTCCGGGCATGGCCTGCTCGTCAGTGGCGAGCGGGCTGGCCTGGGTCTATATAAAAGCCATGGTTCTGCAACCCAAAGCCACATCCACACCGATCCCCGCGCAGGATTCCAGGGCAGCTCTGGAATCCGTGGAACAGGCTGTGGCCGCTTTGCGCCGCGGGGCAGCCGTGGTCGTCACGGCAGAGGCGGGCGAGGCGGTCCTGGTGAAGGCGGCCGAAACCATCGAAATGTGGCCTTACGAACTCTTCACCCGCGCCGGCGTAGGCGCCTCCGCTGTGGCGCTGACCGGACGGCGCGCGGCCATTCTCGGTCTTGCTGAACCCACCGCACGCACCGTGCAACTTTCTGCCGCGCGTGCACTCACCACCGAGATCATCCGCGCGCTGATCGATCCCGAAACCGAAAGCGGTCCTGTGGCACCGCCCGGCATCACCGCCGCACCGGCACCTTTGCACGGCGCTATCGATGCCGCCGTGCTGCTCGCCAAGACCGCGCGGCTCTTGCCCGCTGTCGTCGTCGCACCGCTCACGGCAGAAGCACAAACATGGGCGCGCGATGCTGCTCGCCTCATTGTCTCCGCGCAAGCCATTGAAGCTTACGACTGCAATCACGCAAATGCTTTGCAGCCCATGAGCGAAGCAAAAGTACCTTTGAAGGACTGCGAAGATACGCGCATCATTTCCTTCCGTCCCCATGACGGCGGCACCGAGCATCTCGCCATTGTTCTCGGTTCCCCCGACATGACACAGCCGGTGCTGGTGCGCCTGCATTCAGAATGCTTCACGGGCGATCTATTGGATTCTTTACGCTGTGATTGCGGCGATCAGCTGCGCGGCGCCATCACTGCGATCGCAAAAAACGGCGGCGGTGTTTTGCTGTATCTCGCGCAAGAGGGGCGCGGCATCGGGCTCGTCAATAAACTGCGCGCCTATGCGCTTCAGGACCGGGGCTTCGACACGGTCGATGCCAATACGCAGCTCGGCTTCGATGACGACGAGCGTGTCTATCTGCCTGCCGTGCGCATGCTGCGACATTTGGGCATTGGGCGCGTGCGCCTTCTGACCAACAACCCGGCCAAAGTCGGCGCGCTCGTGCGTCACGGCATCGAAGTGACCGAGCGCGTGCCCCACGCTTTCCCCGCCAATACCCACAACTGGACCTATCTGCAGACCAAAGCCAAGCGCTCTGGCCATCTTCTCTAGGCTCGGCAAGGACCGCCCGAGGGGTGGGAAGAAACTGCCTCCAGGCCTCCGAAATCTGGGCCGATTTTCCGCACAACCCATTGAAATATAGCGTTTTATACTTGGCACCGATCTTGCGAGGGTCTGGTCAATCAATGCCAAAAAGGCACGCCATGGACCAGACTGCGCCGCTTGCTTCGTCATCGGAGATTCCTTTGCCGCCATTGCCGCAACGTGGAACCCGTTCTCCAGCGCCCACAAGCGCTGACTTTCGTGAATTGCTGGCCTCGCAAGGCGTGAAGCCGCCTGCCGACGGCAAGCCCATGAGCGAGACCGAAGCCCGCATCGCCGCCGCGCAGATCGCCTCCAAGGCCAATGTGAACGCCAGCGTGAAGCGCGACCGCCAATGGTCGGGCATGACGCAAGCCCCCGCGGCCCCTGTACCGGCGGCGGCTGCCAATTCTGGCCGATTCCTCCCCTTGCACGCCGGCCCGTCAGCCGCGCGTCTTTACACCACGCCGGCTGTTCCCGCCGGCGAGACTGTCACGAGCTTGCGCGCCGCCACCAAATTCGCGCCGGGACCTGTGGCCAGCCCCATTGCGAAAAACAATACACCTGCCGTCGCCGCTGCCGTGAAACGCGCGCAAGAGAACGGTGTTGAACCCCGCGTTGCCGTGCCGGAGGGCGCCGATGCCTATGCTTACGGTCTGCACGCTGCGGCCGCGGGTAAACAGAACCAACTGCCGCCCTGGTTCAGCGGCGCCATGAGCGACGCCATGGACAAATACGACTCCCTCAAAGCAACCCCTGCGCACTGACGCTGGGCCGGCTAGAATGGGCCCATGACGCTCATTCGCCACATCGTCGTCACCGCTGATCCTCTGGAACCGCAACGCGGCACGCTCACCTGCGGGCCGCGTACATTCCCTTGCGTCTTGGGCCGTAGCGGCGTTGCCCTCGACAAACGTGAAGGTGATGGCGCCACACCGCTGGGGCTCTTCCCCTTGCGCCGCGTTGTCTATCGCCTGGACCGTTTGACGCCGCCGCAAACATCACTGCCCATCGCCGCCATCGCCCGCGAAGACGGTTGGTGCGATGCGCCGGGCGATGCGCGCTACAATCAACCGGTGACGTTACCTTATGGCGCCAGCGCGGAATCCATGTGGCGCGAGGATACGTTGTACGACTTGGTCGTGGTCATCGGTCACAACGACAGCCCCGTGGCCCACAGCGAGGGCAGCGCCATCTTCATGCACGTAGCGCCTGCCGATGGCGGACCCACAGCCGGCTGCGTGGCGCTTGCTCGGAGCGATCTCTTGTGGGTTTTGCGCGAAGTTGCACCCGATGCCGTCATCGAGATCCGCAAGTCTTAAGCCTGTACGTTCCCACGCGCGCCAAAGATAGCGCTGCCGACACGCACGTGTGTCGCGCCGAAAGCAATCGCGGTCTCAAAGTCGTCGCTCATGCCCATACTGAGCTGCGCGAGCCCGTTGCGCGAGGCCATGTCGCGCAGGAAAGCAAAATGCAGCGCCGCCTGCTCATTCACCGGCGGAATGCACATAAGGCCCGCGACATTGATCTTCCAGGTTTCGCGGCAGGCCGCGATGAATTGATCGGCGTCAGTGGGATCGATGCCGGCCTTCTGCGCCTCGCGACCCGTATTGATCTGCACAAAGCACGGTAGCGCACGTCCCTGCTTCTGCATCTCCGTCGCCAATTTCTCGGCGAGTTTGGGCCGGTCCAGGGTGTGGATCACATCGAACAGCGCCACGGCTTGATCGGCCTTGTTGGTCTGCAACGGCCCAATGAGATGCAAATTGAGCCCGCTGTGCTTGGCCTTGAGCAAGGGCCATTTCTCTTCGGCTTCCTGCACACGGTTCTCGCCGAAATGCTGTTGCCCGGCGGCAATGGCTTGCGCGAGGCTTTCAACGCCGTGGGTTTTTGAGACGGCAACCAGCGTCACGGCGCCAGGATCGCGACCGGCAGCGCGGGTCTTGGCTTTGATGCGCTCGCGCACGTCCATGAGCATCGATGCAATGTCAGACACGGGCTGCGATCACTTGTATGATGGGCTTCATGAGCCGGACGCTATCAAACACCTTCCGTGAAGGCTACAGCGCGAGAGGATTTACGATCCCGACGCTGTGGTTGACGACCGATACCCAGCGCACACCAGCGCCGGAAGCCTATGTCGCGCACCTTCCCGCCGGTAGCGGCGTGATCCTGCGCCACTATGGCACGCCTCACCGCGCTCACCTGGCCACCCGGCTGGCCACGGTGTGTAAGCGCCGGAAGGTGATGTTGCTCGTGTCGGAAGATTGGCGTTTGGCGGCAAAGGTGGGCGCGCACGGCCTCCATCTACCCGAGATGCGCGCGCGGAAAGGCCCCTCGCCGGGTGCGCGCCTTTGGCTGCGCCGGCGCAAAGGATTACTGACGACAGCCGCGCATGGCCCAAAGGCGTTGGCCCGGGCCAGTGCTTTGAAAGCAGACGCAGTCTTCCTTTCGCCGATTTTCGCCACAGCGAGTCATCCGGAGCGTAAGGCACTCGGCAGCGTGCGCGCAGCACTTATGGCGCAAGGTGCTGGCGTCGCCGTGATCGCGCTTGGCGGGGTCACGGCAGAAAAGCTCGCAGGCTTACGTGCCCTTGGGTTCAGTGGTGCGGCGGGGATTGGATTGTTTGACGAGGGTGCGCGCCCTCGCTGGTGAGTTTAGAAGCGCAGTTCCACACCGACGCGGGCGCCCGTGCCCGGTGGTGCCGCGGTCGGGGGCGTCATGACCGACAGCGACGTGCCTTCGGTCTTGCCCATGCCATAGAACGCATCGGCATTCACGAGGAAGCGCGGCGTGATTTTATAAATCCCGCCGATGGAGACTTGGCGGCTGTCGTTCTCATGATCGACTTTGCCGAGGTTCTGCGACGTGAGGTAGCTCATGCGCAAATCAATGGCGCCGACTTCGTAGCCGAAGCCCGCTTGCAAGCCTTGAATGCCGAGCAAGGGACCAATGGCCGGCGCCTCGTTGACGCCGCCGCGCACATAGAATCCGCCGTAGCCATAGGACGCGCCCACGCTCCACGCTGTCGCGGGTGTGAGCGAGAGAAGCGACTGGTGCTCCGCATAACCACCGAACACACCGAGGCGACCGACCGAGGTCGGCGCGCTGAAGGCGCTGCTCATGGCAACGGCGTGCACGACACCGAGACCGGCGCTGAGGCCGACGGGCAAAGCCGTCGGCGACACGCCCAAGGTCACCGGGCCGTAAGCTGGCGTGAGATAACCGATGGTCATCGTGTCACGCGCCGAGACCGATAAGGTTGGCGTCGAGGCTGCACTTAAAGCGGGAGACGTCAGGAAGCGGCCGCCGGGAATCAGCTCAGCCGCATTGGCAGCGGTGCCCGCGCACGACAGCAACGCTGCGGCAGCGGTGGAGAGAACAAGAGAACGCATACGGTCCGGGCACATGGTGTGTGCGCTTTTCATTGGTGCTTTCGAGTCAACTTTGCACCGAGGGTGGTAGGGGTCAATACGGCGGCCTTCAGACAGTCCCAAATCCCAGCGGTTGTGACATGGAGACCACACTGAGACGTGGTTTTGCCCCAAAACTGTTGTAAAAAAGCCAGCGACTTAGGGTCCTTCGCCAATCTTCGGCCCATGGATGTGTAACAAGACCGTCGCATTGATGTAGGGGCGCGACTCGGGCTCCGCCACAACTTTCAGGACGAGTGCCCGGTTTCGATCAGAAGTCCCGACGCGTATGTCGAGACAGGCAGTGCAGGAACTTCTGATCGGCGGTACTACCCTTCGCCGCGGGTTTTGGTCTTGTTGGGCCGCGCGTTCTTTTCCAGGAATTCGATGATCATGCCGGCGATATCTTTGCCGGTTGCCGTCTCGATGCCTTCAAGACCGGGCGTTGAGTTCACCTCCATCACCACCGGGCCGTGGTTGGAACGCAGCATGTCCACACCGCAGACATTGAGGCCGAGGATCTTGGCCGCGCGCACGGCGGTCGAACGCTCTTCCGGCGTGATCTTGATGGACTGAGCCTTGCCGCCGCGGTGAAGATTGGAGCGGAAATCACCCGGCGCGCCTTTGCGCTGCATGGATGCCACCACCTTGCCGCCGATGACAAAGGCGCGCACATCGGTGCCGTTGGCTTCCTTGATGAACTCTTGCACGAGAATGTTGGCTTCGACGCCACCGAAGGCTTCGATCATGCTCTTGGCCGAGGCGCGCGTTTCCGCCAGCACCACGCCGATGCCTTGTGTGCCTTCCAGCAATTTGATGATCACCGGCGGGCCACCGACCATGTCGATCAAATCATCCGCCTGACTGGTGACATGCGCGAAAGCCGTCACGGGCAAACCAATACCTTTGCGCGAGAGCAATTGCAGCCCGCGCAACTTGTCGCGGCTGCGGCCGATGGCCACGGACTCGTTGAGCGGATAAACGCCCATCATCTCGAACTGGCGCAAGACAGCCAGACCATAGTGCGTGACGGAGGCGCCGATACGCGGGATCACGGCGTCGAAGCCTTCAAGGCTGCGGCCCTTGTAACGCACCTGCGGACGATGCGAGGCGATGTCCATGTAGCACTTCAGCGTATCGATCACTTCGATCTCGTGGCCGCGCGCGCGCGCCGCGGTGACGATGCGCTTGTGCGAATAGAGACCAGCATTGCGGGCAAGCATCGCAAGTTTCAAAGAAGTCTCCGTTCGGGAAATCGTGCTGCTGAAGAAGAATAGCTTATCCGCTCGCTGTCATGAGGCAAACGGAAATTCGCGCACATCACTAGTGGTCCGATTCTAACATTCGTATCCCGGTGCTGTGGACTGGCTTGCGAATGTTAGAATCAAAGGACCACTAGAAAATTTATGAATCTCGTGGAGCTTACGATTTGACATTCGCTGCCCGGTTTCTCCGCTAGCCAGATAGCGAATGTCAAATCTGCTCCACGAATATTCACAATGGTTTAACCGCTAAATGGAAAGCCGCACGGGGCCCCCATGGATAGGGGCTCGTGGCGCATGTGCCACTAGCATTCCTCGGCAGCGGAAACGCGCGCCGTCTTCTTTTTTTTCTTCGCGATGAAGGAGCGCCCCGTATCGACGAGGTAGCGGCGGCGCAGGGCTTGGCGGCCAATCAGCATGCGAAAGCCCATCTGGTCGCGGTTGGTCAGCGTGAGTTCGATAGGCCAACGCCGCTTGCCGAGCTTGAGCGTGGTGCGGATGACATAGCGTTGCTCCACGCGCCCGCCCGAGTCCGTGACACCGCGATGATCGATCACCACCGCGACGCACATAATCTCCGGCTTGCGTTGGCGCTGCATGGGGTGAACGGCGAAGCGGACGTAGGCCGCGCCGTCTTTGGTAAAGGGTGTGATCTTATAAGCATGCAGCGCCGACGTGCGGGCACCCGTGTCGATCTTGGCTTTGATGCGCCCAACGTTGAGGTCCGGCAACCTCACCCACTCGCGCCAACCGATGATACGCTTGGCGCGCTTTTTCTTCGCAGATGTATCGGCGTCGGCAGCGGCTTTGACTGCGGTCTTTTTGACTGCCGTTTTCTTGCGCGTGCTTTTTTTGACGGCCATAGAAGAACTAGAAGCCGATCTTCACGCCGCCGAGCACCCCACCACCGTCCCAATCCTTGCCGGTTGTGTCTTTCTGCTCGGCGTAAAAACCCGCAAGGCCCACGCTGATGCCCGGGCCCAGCTTGTAGGCCGTCTGCAAGGTGGCGCGGTCCACCTGTTCTTTCATAGGCGCAAAGCGGAACGGTTTACGCTTGGCGCTGCGGTAGTCGGCGGAGACTTGGAAGGGACCGATGCCGTAAAGCGCGCCCACCGTCCAGGCCTGCTCGTTGGTGCCGTTGTCCGGCAAGATATTCATATAGGCCGCATCGACTTCGAAGCCGCCATAGGTCGCGCCGGCCGAAAGGTTCCACGCCTGGACACCATCGGCGCCAACTCCCGATGCACCAGTGCGCGAGTTCATATGGAAGTAGCCGCCAGCGAAGCGGTACGTGCCGCCGGAGAAATCGCCTTCATAACCGCCGGTGATGTCGAGCGCATTGTTGGGCACCAGGCGATTGTCCAAGGGGCCAGCGAGCGTTGCCGGTGCGGGATGATAAGCCACGCCCACCTTGAAGCCGGAAATCTCGGGCGTTTGGTAGGATACGCCCAACGCATTGCCGGTAAAGCGCTTGAAGGTGAAGGCGTCGCGCAAGACGATGCCGGTGCGCGGGCTCAGCGCATCGCCGAGGATTTCCTGATCGACGGTGACGAAGGCTTCCGGCACCGGATCGCCAATCGTCGTGGTGTTCAGACCCGCCTTTTCGCCCGCACGCAGACGGCCAAAACTGGTGACCACATCGACATAGGCCTCGTCCACATCGCGGGCGTCGCGCGCGACGGCATTGAAACGCACAAAGGCGCGCACGCTGATGCCGTTGTCGAGCACAGTCTTGCCTTCAACGGAAATGCGTGTGTCGTTGAACATGCTGGTCGAGTTGAGGTCTTCGCCGGCCGCCTGAGCTTGGCTCGCCACCACGAAGAATTCGCTGATGCGCCCGCCGAGCGTCAGCGTGATGGCGTCGGCGGCATGGGCTGCCGGTGCAGCCGTCGCGGCTGCCAGCAATCCTGCACTTATATATACGCCGCGCCGCATGCGCTTTTTCCTTCGTCTTACGAGGCGCCACCTTAGGCGAGTTTGCGCCAAAAGAAAAAGGGGATGGCATTTGCCATCCCCTTTTCTGAAACCGAGCATTCCGCCCAGAGCTAGAAGCGGAACCTTAGAAGCGGAATTGGCCCCACAGGCCAAACTCATCATAGGTACCGTCCACCGAGCCGCCGATGGTGCCGTTCGCCGTGCTGATGGTGCCGTTGACGGCCTTTTCGCGTTTATACATCAACGTGAAATCCACGATCTTGGCGGGCGCATAGTTGATGCCAACATTGAAGTAGTTGTCCTTCAGAGTGGGCGTGGTCGTGCGTTTTGGTTTTACCCAGTCATAGCGGCTGAGAACGCTCCACTGGGGCATGAACTCGTAAGCCGCGAACAGCGACGTGCCGTTGGACTTTTCGGAAGCCGGCGTGGTGACATTGTTCCAGTCGGATGCCGTGAAGTATTCCGCACCCACGTGGAAACCGTGGCCCACATAGGCCAGAAGCGCGTTGTAGCGGGTGGCGGTGTGGTTGGTGGGCGCGCTGCCCTCGACATTCTTTCCGAGTTTGCCGGTATAGCCGCCCAGCGCCGCCGTCATGCCTTCGTATGTCGCGCTGACGCGGCCTTCGAGATCGATGCTCTTGGAGCGGAAGGGGTGCTTGTAGCCGGCGCCGTCCACGGCGGCGATGGCGTACTCGACAATGCCATTGGCGAATTTGCCCGTAAGATGCGCGCCCCAATCGGCCGATGTGGCGTACTTGGTGCGATCGGCGATCTCCAATTCCACTTGGCGAAAGCCGTAGATGCCTTCGGCGAAAGGCACCCAGGGCAAATCGGCGGAGCCCAGCCGAGCAATGGCGTAGTCGCTGAACTTGGCCTGGATATACGCCTTCTTCAGATAGATTTGTGTGGCGCCCGACCCCGCGTCGTACAGGAAGTCCGTCGTGATATTGGCGGAGAACATGTCGTCGAATTTGTGATCGATGCCGAGATAGAGGCGTTTGATATCGAAGCTGGTGCCGTTGTCGGATTGGCTGACGCCGTTCGATTTGTGATTGATGTTGGTGACGTCGTAGTACGCGCGGCCGCTGAGGACCGTGTCGTCCCACCACTCCTTCTTGCGCGGTGCCGGGATGGCTTCGGTCTTACCGTTTTGGGTCACGAGCTTGCCGCCCTGCTCCAGCACCTTCTGCCGCGCGGTCCGGTCTTCCGTCTCTTTTTGCTCGGCGGCTTTGACCACCGCGTCTTGGGTAGCGGCATTGGCGGTCTTCAGGGCCTCCAACTGCTGCTGCATGGTGCGCAGCTGGTCTTGTAAGACTCTGATTTGGTTTGATAAATCAGCGTTGCTCTCGGCGGCAAAGGCCGGGCCGGTCAATAGGGCAAGGGTCAGCGCCGAGCTCGCGGCAAGAATTTTCTTCATCGATGCGTTCCAATCGTTTGCTGTGCCGGACGGGCGTTCGGGCGGCGGCGATCTTTGTTTGTTGCCAAAGAGATGCCTCTTTTTGAGAGGTCCCCCGTTGAGATCCCATGTAACAAGCCGACCATAGGCAAGCTGTGCGACCAGTTCGTGACAGTAATTTTACGGTTTTGTGAAACCGCCCGTATCTGGCGGTTTTTTCAACCCGAACTGAAGCCGAAAATGACGGCGGGATCAGCCGTTAGGCGAGCCCTTCGCAAGCGCACGCAGGTTGGCTATAAACGGCGCCTTATCTCTTCGAGGGTCGCCCCCATCTAATGTCGCCTCGGGGCCGGCCTACATATTAAGGAGCACGCAGTATGGTTCGCAGTCGTCGTGGGATTTTCGGCACGCCCGCTTTCCTGTCTGGGTGCGCCGCTCTGGCCCTGACGCTGGCGCTTTCCGGCTGCGGTGGCCGTGACACCTATCAAGCCGCGCCTAAGTCGGATCGCGATACCTCCGCCAACAAGGACGGCGGCGTGCTGTCCGGGTCCAATCTCTTCACCGGAGACGCCCGCAAAGGCGGCAGCGAAGGCTCTATCGCCGTCAACGCTTTCTTGTGGCGCGCGTCGCTCGACACCATTGGCTTCTTGCCTCTGGCCTCGGCCGATCCGTTCGGCGGCGTGATCATCACCGATTGGTACTCGCCTCCGGAAACGCCGACGGAGCGTTTCAAAGTCAACGTGTACATCATCGGCCGCCAGCTGCGCGCCGACGGCGTGAAGGTTTCGGTCTTCCGCCAACAGACCGATACCGCTGGCGCCTGGAAAGATGCGAACGTGGCGCCAGAAGTCTCGGCGGAGTTCGAGAACGCCGTGTTGAGCCAGGCGCGCGAACTTCGACTTCGCGCGGTGGCGCAGAACAACTAACATCGTAGCCAACGGTTACGAACCTTGCCGGCGCTCCGCCGGCGGGTGTTCCACGAAGACATAAAAGCAGCAGCGCGCGGACCTTCACGTTCGCGACGCCGGGACGCAAGAGATGGCCTCACCCGAAGAGCGCTATAATTTCCGCGAGACGGAATCCAGGTGGCAAGAGACCTGGGCCGCGAAGAATACATTCCGTGTGGAAGAAGGCTCGTCGAAGCCCAAGTACTACGTGCTTGAGATGTTTCCGTATCCGTCGGGACGTCTGCACATGGGCCACGTGCGCAACTACACGCTGGGCGATGTCGTCGCGCGCTACAAGAAGGCCAGGGGGTTCAACATCCTGCATCCCATGGGCTGGGATGCTTTTGGCTTGCCGGCGGAGAACGCGGCCCTTGAGCGCGGCGTGCATCCAGGCAAATGGACGCGCCAGAATATCGCGGTGATGCGCGATCAGTTCCGCCCGCTGGGCCTCTCGCTGGACTGGAGCCGCGAGATCGCGACCTGCGAGCCGGAGTACTACAAGCACGAACAGAAGATGTTCCTCGACTTCCTGAAGAACGGCCTCGCCTATCGCAAGGAGTCCATCGTCAACTGGGACCCGATTGAGAACACCGTGCTCGCCAACGAGCAAGTCATTGACGGCAAGGGTTGGCGTTCAGGCGCGGATGTGGAACAGCGCAAGCTGAACCAATGGTTCCTGAAGATCACGCAGTACGCCGAAGATCTGCTGCAAGGCATCGAGACGCTCGACCGCTGGCCCGAAAAAGTGCGGCTCATGCAGCACAACTGGATCGGACGTTCTGAAGGTGCACGCGTGCGCTGGCCCATCATCGGCCGCGACGGCACGGCATTGCCTGAACCTTTGGAAGTTTTCACCACGCGGCCCGATACTTTATTCGGGGCATCCTTCTGCGCGATCTCGGCGCAACATCCACTGGCCGCGCGTGTCGCCGAAGCCGATCCGGAGTTGGCCGCATTCATTCTTGAGTGCAGCCGCGGCGGCACATCCACGGCAGCCATCGAGACGGCCGAGAAGAAGGGCTATGACACCGGCTTGAGGGCCCGCCATCCGTTCATTACGGATAAGACCGTGCCGATCTACGTCGCCAACTTTGTGCTGATGGAATACGGCTCGGGCGCCATCTTCGGCTGCCCCGGCCATGACGAACGCGACATGGAATTCGCGCGCAAGTACGCCCTGCCCGTGCGCTGCGTGGTGGCACCCGTGGGCGAAGACCCTCAGGCATTTGCCGCCAAACTCGAAGCCGGCGATGTGGCTTATACGGATGATGGCATTGCCATCAATTCCGGGTTCCTGAACGGCCTGAAGGTCGACGCCGCCAAGCGCGCCGCCATCGCGAAGCTTGAAACCCAAAATGCAGGCACAGGCACTGTGCAGTATCGCTTGCGCGATTGGGGTGTCTCGCGTCAGCGCTATTGGGGCTGTCCCATCCCCATCATTTACTGCGATGCCTGCGGCACCGTGCCGGTGCCCGATGAAAATCTTCCCGTGACTCTGCCCGAGGATGTGACCTTCGACAAACCGGGCAATCCGCTGGAGCGTCATCCGACGTGGAAGCATACGACGTGTCCCGCCTGCGGCGGCAAAGCGACGCGCGAGACCGACACCTTCGACACGTTCTTTGAGTCTTCCTGGTATTTCGCGCGCTTCTGTTCACCAAAATTGACGGACCGGCCTTTCAATCAAGTAGAGGCCATGAAGTGGCTGCCGGTGGATCAGTACATCGGCGGCGTGGAACACGCTGTCTTGCATCTGCTGTATTCGCGCTTCTTCACGCGCGCCATGTCCGATTGCGGTTACCTGAATTTGAAGGAGCCTTTTGCGGGCCTGTTCACACAAGGCATGGTTTGCCACGAAACCTACCGCGCCGCCGATGGCGCGTGGGTCGAGCCGGACTCGGTGACGTGGGAGGGCGA
The DNA here is from genome assembly GCA_947472795.1 of Fidelibacterota bacterium. Lineage (GTDB taxonomy): Bacteria > Pseudomonadota > Alphaproteobacteria > Rhodospirillales > Rhodospirillaceae > SHVO01. Next base: position 354,309 of record CANJBL010000001.1, read on the forward strand.
CAAAGCGACCGCCGACGGCAAACCGGTCGTGGTGGGCCGCTCGGAGAAGATGTCCAAGTCCAAGAAGAACACCGTCGATCCGCAGCGCATCCTGGACACCTATGGTGCCGACGCTGCGCGGCTGTTCATGCTTTCTGATTCGCCGCCCGAGCGCGACCTGGAATGGACCGAGGCCGGCATCGAAGGCGCGTGGCGTTATATCAACCGTCTGTGGCGCCTCGCCGTCACGGCGGCTGAAACACCTGCCAGCACTCTGCCGCCAACGCTCGATCCTTCCGTTGTGGCCGTGCAGCGCCAGATCCACCGCGCGATCGCCGCCGTCAGCGACGACTTGGAGAAGTTCCGTTTCAATTCAGCCGTGGCGCGTATCCGCGAGCTGACCAATGCTCTTGCCGACATGGACCGCTCTGTCGCCGGCGGGGCGGCAGTTTATCGTTTTGGCGTGGAAACCGTGGCGCAGTTGGTCAATCCGCTGACGCCGCATATCGCCGAAGAAGTGTGGCGGACGCTGGGTCATGCGACCCTGCTCACGGAAACGCCTTGGCCCGGTTATGACGCGAGCCTCCTGGAAGACGACAGCGTGACCATCGCGGTCCAGGTCAACGGCAAGCTGCGCGGCACCATCACCGTGCCCAAAGTCGCCGACAAAGCGGCCTTGGAAGCGGCAGCTCTCGCAATCCCCGCTGTTCAGAAGCAATTGGACGGCAAACCGCCCAAAAAAGTGATTATAGTGCCGGGCAAGATCGTCAACATCGTCGCGGCGTAAGAGGTCATGATCCAACGTTTGCCCAATCGTTACCTGGCAGCGGCCGCTCTGTTCCTCGGCGCGCTTTCGCTGGCCGGCTGCGGTTTCACGCCGCTTTACGGCGAGCACGGCACCGCCACCGAGCCCGGCGTGGTCGATGCTCTGGCAACCGTCTCCATCCGCTCGCTGCCCGACCGCGAAGGCGTGAAGTTGCGTCAGGTCTTGCGCGAAGAGATGCAGCCCACGGGGATCACCAAGCCGGCTTATGACCTGGAGATATCCTTCGCCAAGCGCATCGAGGAGCTGGGCATCCGGCCCGACGCCACCAGCTCGCGCGCCAATCTGGTCTTCTCGGCCAGCTTCAAACTCCACGAAGGCGGTAAGATCGTCTATGCCGACAGCGTGCAGTCCATCGTCAGCTACAACATCCTCGACGACCAATACGCAACGGTGGCTTCGCAGGGCGACGCTGAGACGCGCGGCATCAGGGAAGTGGGCGAAGGCATCAAGACGCGCCTTGCGGTCTATTTCCATGAGCGCCTGAAAGACACCAAGGTCCCCGAGCAAAAAGCAGACGCGGCGCCGCGCTAAAGGATCTGCATGAAGATCACTGGTCGCGCCGATGCCTTTGCCGCCAAGCCCGACGCCAAGATCAAAGCGGTTCTGATCTATGGGCCAGATGCGGGCCTCATCCGCGAACGGCTCAACACCATGACCAAAGCCGTGGCGGGATCGGTGGACGATCCTTTTCGCGTCGCGGAATTCAACGCCGATGCGCTGAGCGGCGACCCGGCGCGGCTTTCTGACGAAGCCAACGCGCTGGCCCTCACGGGCGGACGACGCGTCGTGCGTATCCGCGATGCCGGCGACAACGCGGGCGAGCTCTTCGCGAAATTCTTTGAATCCGCCATTGGCGACGCCTTGGTGATCGTCACCGCAGGTGAACTGAGCCCACGGTCCAAGCTGCGTGTGGCCTTTGAAGAAGCCGATAACGGCGCCGCCATGGCGTGTTATGCCGACGACGCGGAATCCCTTGAAGGCGTGATTCGGTCAACGCTGAAGACCGCCGGCCTTTCCATCACGCCTGATGCCTTAGGCTGGCTCGCGGATCGCCTAGGCGGCGACCGCGAACTCAGCCGCCGAGAGCTGGAAAAGCTCGTGACGTACATGGGCGCCAATAAAGCTATCGGCGAAGAAGATGTGGTTACCTGCATCGGCGATACGGCCGCGCTCAGTCTTGATGATCTGGCTTATGCTGTGGGCGATGGCGATCAGGCCGCCATGCAGCGGGTCTTTGCGCGCCTCACCGCCGAAGGCACCTCCTCGGTCAGTATCCTCACCTCGGTCGCGCGGCATCTTATGCGCCTGCATGAAACACGCGGGCGCATGGCTGATGGTAAAGACGCGAACTCAGCCGCCGCCATGTTGCGCCCGCCCGTATTCTATAAATTGAAGGATCGTTTTAACGGCCAGGCGCGACGGTGGAACGAGACACTGCTCGCGCGCGGGCTCGATATTCTCATGGATGCCGAGATGTCGGCAAAATCCACGGACATCCCCACCGATGCCGCTGTGGAACGCGCGCTGATGCAACTCGCGCAAGTGGGCCGCAGCACGGCCGCACGGCGATAATCATTGCGACGAGGGACCCGCTTCGCCAATGGCCAGCGGATGCGGCGGCGCCGCCAACTCCGTCACGGTCCATTCCTCGCCTTCTCGCGCCGGCGGATCAATCTTGAACAAAACGCAGTTGGGAATGCGCACGCGTTTTCCATTCAGCGCAAATTTTTCCACGGCCCAGAACGTGCCGCCGTGTGCAACGACAAGAACTGGCGCCGGATACGCGAGCGCTTTGTTCAAACCGAGCAGCGCGCGATCGCGATAACCATCGAACGTTTCACCGCCGGGAAGTGCTGCGCCTTTCTCCCACGGCCCGCGCCAAGCACCGCCGCTGTCCTGACCTTCGTAGATCCCGAAGCGGCATTCCATGAGCTGCGGAATTTCGATGAGCGGTTTGCCGAGCCGGCGGTTGACGATCTCGGCCGTGACACGCGCGCGCTTCAAAGGACTGCTGCACACCGTGGCGATGGGAATATTTCCAACGACCGCCGCGACGGCCTCGGCCTGGGCGAGTCCATTGGCGTTCATGTCGATGTCGGTCTGGCCCTGCATCACCCGGCGGCGATTCCAATCGGTTTCGCCGTGACGCAGAAAATAAAAGATGACCGGCGTCAGCCGCCCCGATGAAGAATGATCCATAGCGAGCGATCTATCGGTGGAGTGAATAGCAAGCGATGGAGTTTAGGACGCTTGCTGCAAATCCGTCTCGTCGGTGTCGTCGTCCGCCAGCTTGGCCGCGCGACCACCGCCCGAGAGACGCCGGACAATGTCATCGAGCTGCTCGAGGTTGGTGTAGGAGACCGTGACACTCCCGGCTTTCCCATCAAACGCGATATTCACTTTATATCCCGTCGCTTTTTCCAAACTCTGTTCGAGTGCTGCGGTGTCCGTGTCTTTAGCGACGAGAGTCAACCGGCGCTTGCGGCCAAAGCCTTTCGCAAGCCGTTCGGCCTGGCGGGCGGAAAGACCGCGTTTCACGATCAGCTTGGCGAGTTTTTCCGAATCGCTAAGGCCGATGAGCGGGCGCGCCTGGCCCATAGACATCTGGCCGCTATCGATGAGATTCAACACCGCGACCGGCAAAGTGAGCAGGCGCATGCTATTGGCCACATGGGCGCGACTTTTGGCTACCACTTCGGCGACACGTTCTTGCGTGTGACCGAAGTCTTCCACGAGACGTTTGTAACCGCGCGCTTCTTCCACCGGCGTCAGATCCTGACGCTGGAGATTTTCGATCAAGGCGACTTCCAGGACCTCGGCGTCGGAGAGGTTGGTCACATGGACCGGCACCTCATGGACGTTGGCCCGCTGGGAGGCCCGCCAGCGCCGTTCGCCGGCGATGATCTCATAACGGCCGGGAGCGTTGGGGTCGGGGCGGACCAGGAGGGGTTGAAGCACACCTTTCTCGGCGATGGAGGCCGAAAGCTCCTCGAGAGCGGTTTCGTCAAAATGCCGCCGGGGTTGAAGAGCCGACGGCATGAGCAGATCGAGGGCGAGACGGGTGATGGGCGAGCCCGCGACCGCAGCCGCAACAACCGGAACCGCCGGGGCAACCGCCACCGGGGCGTCCGGTTCTTGTTCACCAAAGAGGGCGCTCAAGCCACGACCGAGGTTCTTGCGCTTACCGAGATCCTGGGTCATGCGGCAACTCCATGATTATGTTCACGTTTTAGAACTTCTCCCGCCAAATCGAGATAGGCGCGAGAGCCCTTGGACTGCAAGTCATATATAAGGACAGGCTTGCCGTGGGAGGGCGCCTCGGAAATCCGGACGTTGCGGGGGATGGTGGTCGTATAGACCTTGGCCCCGAAGAACCCGCGAACGTCGCTTTCCACCATTTCCGACAGATTATTGCGCTTATCGACCATGGTCAGGACGATGCCCTGGATCTCCAGGCGCGGGTTGAAACTCTTTTTGACCCGCTCGATGGTCCGCACGAGGTGGCTGATGCCTTCCAGAGCCAAGAACTCGGCCTGAAGCGGGACCATGACGGCATCCGCTGCGACCAAGGCATTCAAGGTCAAAAGGCCCAGGGACGGCGGGCAGTCGATAAGAATGAAATCCCATCCAAGTCCTTGATTTTCAAGAGCATTTTTGAGTCTGGCCTGACGGTTCTCGAGGTCCACCAGTTCCAATTCGGCTGCCGCCAGGTCGACGCCGGACGGAATGACAGAGAGGTTCGGGATGGCCGTGGCCACGATGCTCGCGTCCAGCGCCGCTTCGCCCGACAGCACATGATAGATGTTGATGGTGCGGTGCTTCTGGTCGATGCCGAGACTGGTGGAGGCATTGCCTTGGGGGTCCATGTCGATGACCAGAACCCGCTTGTCCACCGCCGCCATGGCCGTGGCCAGGTTCACGGTCGTCGTGGTTTTGCCCACGCCGCCCTTTTGGTTGGAGATCGCAAGGATCCGAGGGCGGATCTTGGCGGCCTGTTCAGGGGACTCCGGGGAGATCGGGGAGATCGGGGAGATCGGGGAGATCGGAAGAGACACGGCGCACCTCTTTTATGCACACAATAACCCCGCGCGGATCAGTCCGGCTGGGTATTTGTTCAACGCCGATACTCCATGTTTTGTATGCATCCGTCAATTCGACCTCTACATTTTGCCCCTTGAGGAAGAGGCAAACACTATTAGAGGTGAGGAATGGCGCGCTCCAGGAGAGCAAATCCGTCAAGGGCGCCAAGGCTCTGGCGGTTACGGCCCGGATGGGGAAGGGTTTGAGCTCTTCGATCCGCCGCGCATGGACCGTGACGGTCGTTTGGGCGATTCTGGCCGCCTCGCGGAGGAAAGCGGCCTTCCTTTGATCCGACTCGACCAAATGGACGTCCGGGATTCCCATGATCGCTAGGGCCAGTCCGGGAAATCCGGCTCCCGATCCGAGGTCCAGAACCGGACCGGAAGACTCTGGGAGAAGGGGAAAAAGCTGTGCGGAATCGAGGAGATGGCGCTGCCATACGTCGCCCTCCGTGGACCGGCCAATGAGATTGATCTTCTTATTCCAGGCCGCCAGGAGATCAGCATAGGCCTGAAGGCGACCCAATGTTTCACGTGAAACACCGGTGTCCTTTTGGAGGGCTTCGGGTCCGTAAAACTGTTTCACGTGAAACAGTCCGTCAGCCAGCCCTGGAGAGGGCGCGGGCAGCCGACTGGCTGCGGTTGACGTACTTGAGCAGTGCCGTCAGAGCCGCGGGCGTGATCCCTGGAATCCGCGAAGCCGCAGCGAGGGTTGCCGGGCGACCCGCCTCCAACTTGAGGCGCACCTCGGTCGAGAGGCCCCCGACTTGGCTATAGTCCAGATCAACAGGAATACGCAGAGCTTCGTCCTTGCGGAAGGCGCGGATGTCGGCCTCCTGGCGGTCCACGTAGCCGGCATAACGGCCGTCAATCTCCAGCTGCTCCTCCACATCCTTCCGAAAGGTGGGGATGTCGGGGAAGAGCTGCCGGAGGCGGGGCCAATTCATTTCCGGCATAGACAGGACGGCGAGGCCATCGCGGCGGACGCCGTCGCGGTTCACGACCAGGCCCAGATCGGCCAAGGCATTTGGCGTAAATTGCATTGATTTCATAGTGTTACGAGCTTCATCCAGCGCGGCCTTCTTGGTCTCGAAGTGCGCTTTGCGGACAGACCCAACGCAGCCGGCGGCGATGCCTTTGGCGGTCAGGCGCAGGTCGGCATTGTCGGCCCGGAGTAGGAGACGGTACTCGGCCCGGGAGGTGAACATGCGGTAGGGCTCGGAGGCGCCAAGGGTCGTCAGGTCATCCACCATGACGCCAATATACCCCTCGGCGCGATCGAAGGTGATGGCTTCAGCCCCGGAGCTTTGGCGGGCGGCGTTCAACCCAGCCAGAAGCCCCTGGGCGCCGGCTTCCTCATACCCCGTGGTCCCATTGATCTGCCCGGCAAAATAGAGCCCGGACACTTTCCGAGTTTCCAAGCTCGGGAGTAATTCGCGCGGATCGACGTAGTCGTATTCGATGGCATAACCCGCCTGGAGCATGACGGCCTTCTCCAGACCGGGAATGGTCTTGAGCAGAGCCAACTGGACGTCGTCCGGCAGAGAGGTGGAGATGCCATTGGGATAAACGGTATTATCGTCAAGTCCTTCTGGCTCCAGGAAAATCTGGTGCCGCTCGCGATCCGCGAAGCGAACTACTTTATCCTCGATGGAGGGGCAGTAGCGCGGGCCCGTGCCTTGAATCTGTCCATTGTAAATGGGCGCCCGGCTCTTATTGGCCAGGATGAGGGCATGGCTTTCTGGGGTCGTATAAGTAATGCCGCATTGGACCTGCGGGGTGTTGATGCGGTCCGTCAGGAAGGAGAAGGGCTCGGGCGGGTCATCGCCGGGCTGCATCTCGAGGCTGGCCCAGTCGATGGTACGGCCATCAAGCCGCGGCGGCGTGCCTGTTTTGAGGCGCCCAACATCAAAGTTCAATGATTTCAGTGTTTTAGAGAGGCCGAGCGCGGGGGCCTCGCCAATGCGGCCCGCGGGGATGCGGTTTTCACCGCGATGGATCAGGCCGTTGAGGAACGTGCCAGTGGTCAGCACCACGGCGCCGGCGGCGATGCGCCTGCCGGCCGCTGTGACCACTCCGACAATGCGGGTGCCGGCGGCATCCAGGATCAAGTCCTCGATGCCGTCGCCGAGAATTTCCAAATTCTCTTGTTCTGCCAATAGGTTCTGGACAGCCTGCTTATAGAGCTTGCGATCGGCCTGCGCCCTGGGGCCGCGCACTGCGGGGCCCTTAGAGCGATTCAACATGCGGAACTGGATGCCGCCCCGGTCAATGGCCCGACCCATGATGCCGTCCAGGGCATCGATCTCGCGGACCAAATGACCTTTGGCCAACCCGCCGATGGCCGGGTTGCAAGACATCTGGCCGATGGTCTCGACCTTGTGAGTAATAAGAAGTGTGCGCGCGCCAACTCGGGCGGACGCGGCAGCGGCTTCCGTGCCGGCATGACCGCCGCCCACGACAATAACGTCAAACCGCTGTTGATCCAGGTCAGCCATATGGGCGCACTTATATATGGTGCGGGCCAGACGGGCCAATCGGGATTCGGCGCCGCCAAGCCGACTCGAGCACACGAATGCAGCAAGGTGAGTGGAAGCAGAAGTTGGATTACAATAGCGCCCACACTACGGCAGAGGCGTTTATGTTCTTAGTGACATCCCAGGCGAAACCACGAGGCCGATATTCTTTTTGGTTCAATGTGGCGATGGGCGCTGCTTGGATCTCTCTCTTTCTTCTATCTGCTTGGTTAGGAAAACCCCTCGGCATTGCTATCGCTGGTCTATACGCCGTTGCCAGGTTCGTCCCGCTTGTGTGGAAATCTCTTCCCGCGAATCCAGAGAATCAGCGCCGCTCCAGCTTTTGGACACCCTTAGCACTTACTGCGATTTCGATATTTGCCTTTGTTCTCTCCGCTCATCGCGGCCAGTCTGGGAGCATGGTGATGTCGGCGCTGTTCGCCGTCGCCATGGTCTTTATAGCAATCAAGATTATTGCCGAAACGCCGGCGAGCTGAATTTTCTTTCTCGTTCCGCCTATTTCCCAATGCAAAAGTCGCGGAACACAACGTCGAGCAGCTCCTCGACATCGACTCGCCCCGTGAGCCGCCCGAGCGCGCGGGCCGCGAAGCGTAAATCCTCGGCGGCGAGTTCAGCGAGCGCGGCTTCGCGCGCGCGCGCCAAGGCGTCACGACAGTCTTCCAGTGCGCGGCGATGGCGGATGCGCGTCAATGGCGCTGTCGCGCCGGTTTCGGTTTTGCTGCGCACGCATTGCAAGAGCCGTGCAGCAAACGCCTCCATGCCCTGACCACTTTTGGCGGAGATGAAAGAGACATTTCCGTCTTTGCCGCTGACTTTGTCCGAAGCCACTTGCACGAGGTCCGACTTGTTGATGACGACAAGCGTATCCTTATCGATCATTTCCATCGTAGCGGTTTCACGCACGGGATAGATCGCGCCGTCGAAGACCGCGATCTTGAGATCAGCGCAGGCAGCGTTATCGCGCGCGCGTTTGATGCCTTCGTTCTCGATCTCATCCCCGGACTCGCGCAAGCCGGCTGTATCGATCAGTGTCACGGCATAGCCGCCGAGATCCATGTGAACCTCGATGACATCGCGCGTCGTCCCGGGAATGGGCGACACGATAGCGGCTTCGCGGCGTGCCAGCGCGTTGAGCAGCGTCGACTTGCCGGCGTTGGGAGGACCGATGATGACGGCGACAATACCGGCGCGCACCCGCTCGCCGCGTCCACCGTCGTCAAGATGTGCCGCGATGCTCTTGCGCAAATCCTCCACTTCGCCCCAGATCTTGTCGGCCACATCCTGCGGAAGATCCTCATCAGGGAAGTCGATCACCGCTTCCAGGTGCGCAAGGCTTTGCACAAGCCGGTGGCGCCAATCGTCATAGAGCTCTTTCAACGCGCCGCCCATCTGGCGCAGGGCCTGACGTTGCTGGCTTTGTGTTTCCGCATCGATGAGATCGGCCAGAGCCTCGGCCTGCGTCAGATCGAATTTGCCATGTTCAAAAGCACGGCGCGTAAATTCGCCGGGTTCCGCTGGGCGCAAACCCGCAATACCGCTCAAGGCTGCCAACACACTTTCCACGACGGCGCGGCCGCCATGGACGTGCAGCTCCGCAACATCTTCGCCGGTGAAACTCGCCGGTGCGGGAAACCACAACAGCAAGCCGTCGTCGAGCAGGTTTTTCGTGACCGGATGTTTGAAGTGCGCGCGCACAGCTTTGCGCGGGCCAGGCAATACACATCCCAAAGCCGCGAGAGCTGTCGCAGCGCCCGGACCCGACAGGCGCAGCACAGCGATGCCGGCGCGCCCCGCCGCCGACGCCAGTGCAAAGATCGTGTCGTTCTGCATTGCTATCTGGGCAACTATTTGTCGGTATTCTTGCCAGCGTTCATAAACTGACCCCAGAAGGTCTTCTGCATTTCGGCGAAGCCTTCGGTGTTCGTGGGGAATAGCGTCTTCATCATCGTTTCAGGGTCCAATGCCGCGGCCGTCTTTTGCATCTGCGCCTTCATCTGCTCCAACATGGCGTTCTGCAACGGCGCCACATCCGGCAGACCCATAAAAGCGCGCGCTTCCTCCGGCGTGCATTCAATATTGACGGTGACCTTCATGCTCCCGCTCCCTGTTCGTGCCTCATGATACGCTGGCGTGATTGCTCTTTGATTCCCGGCGTGAGGTGCCTAAGGTTAAGGGGTGGGGGTTGTGCTGTCCACGCACGCGGCAGCAAAGCTGATTTTGATCGGCTAAACAGGGCTAAAAGGAAGAGTCATGCCGCAGCTTTCACTTCACTCGCCCGTGGGCGATCTCACCATCAGTGAAGAGAACGGCGCCATTGTCGCCCTGGACTGGGGCTGGGGTCGCGACCAGACGCCGACACCACTTCTGAAGAAGGCCGTGAAACAGCTGAATGCGTATTTCGACGGCAAGTTGAAGGCCTTCGACCTGCCGTTGGCGCCCGCAGGCACATCCTTCCAAAAACAGGTTTGGAAGCAGATGAACAAAATCCCTTACGGCAAACTCAGCGCTTACGGCGAGATGGCCGCGAAACTGAAATCGGGAGCCCGGCCAGTGGGCACAGCGTGCGGGCGCAACCACATACCCATCATCATTCCCTGCCACCGCGTCATCGGCTCGAACGGCGGGCTCGGCGGTTATTCCGGCCAAGGCGGTCTGGAGACCAAGGTTGCCTTGCTGAAGCTCGAAGGTGCTCCCATACTGCTCTGAGCGGTTTTGGAGAGCGATATGGTCAAAGCCATTGTGGTGCGCGAGAACGGCGGGCCGGATGTCCTGCGCTATGAGGACGTGGCGGTTGGCAATCCTGGTCCAGGCGAAGTGCGCCTGCGTCAAACCGCAATTGGTGTGAATTTCATCGATACGTATCACCGCAGCGGCCTTTACCCCGTCAAGCGCAACGATCAGGGCTATTTCATCCCCGGCATGGAAGGCGTGGGGCGCGTAGAGGCGATTGGGCCCGATGTCACCACGCTGAAGATCGGCGACCGCGTGGCTTACGGTACGGGCCCCATGGGGGGCTACGCCGAGGAGCGCCTGATCCCGGAGGCCAAGGTGGTGAAAGTGCCGCCAGCGCTGAAGGACGAGTCGGTCGCCGGCATGATGCTGCGCGGTCTGACGGTCTGGTACCTGGTGCGCGCACTCCATCAACTGAAAGCCGGAGAGACGGTATTGTTTCACGCCGCCGCCGGCGGGGTGGGGCTCATGTTCTGCCAGTGGGCGCGCCACATCGGGGCGACGGTCATCGGAACAGTCGGGTCCGAAGACAAGGCCCAGGCCGCGCAAGCCGCAGGCTGTGCGCACACGATTCTCTACAAGCAGGTGGATTGGGTAGCCAAGGTGCGCGAGATCACCGGGGGCAAAGGCGTGCCCGTGGTTTATGACGGCGTGGGTAAAGACACCTTCATGGGCTCACTCGATTGCTTAAGTCCGCGCGGGCTTCTGGTCAGCTTCGGCAATGCCTCGGGCCCGGTGGAGGGTTTGAATCTCGGCGTTCTCGCGTCCAAAGGATCACTGTTCGTGACAAGGCCGACACTTGCGCACTACGTCAGCACACCGGCGGAACTGGCGCTGGCCAGCGGCGAGCTGTTCGATGTGGTGACCAAAGGCGCCGTGAAAATCGATGTCGGGCAGTCTTACGGACTGGCCTATGCGCCGCACGCCCATTCAGACTTGGAAAGCCGCGCCACCACGGGCTCGACGGTCCTGGTGGTGTAAGACAAAAGGGCCAGTTTTCACTGGCCCTTTGGCTATTTGTTCATCCGATCGAAGAAATCGTTGTTGTTCTTGGACTCGCGGAGTTTCTCGAGCAGGAACTCCATGCCGTCCTGCACGCCCATGGGGTCCAGAATGCGGCGCAGGATCCACATCTTCGAGAGCGTGCCCTGGTTGACCAGGAGCTCTTCCTTGCGGGTGCCGGACTTGGTAATGTCGATGGACGGGAAGATGCGTTTGTCGGCAAGCTTACGGTCGAGCACGATTTCCGAGTTACCGGTGCCCTTGAACTCTTCGAAGATCACTTCGTCCATGCGGCTGCCGGTATCGATCAGCGCCGTGGCGATGATGGTGAGCGAACCGCCTTCTTCGATGTTACGCGCGGCACCGAAGAAGCGCTTCGGGCGCTGCAGGGCGTTCGCGTCCACGCCGCCCGTCAGCACCTTGCCCGAGGAGGGCACGACCGTGTTGTAGGCGCGCGCGAGGCGGGTGATGGAGTCCAGCAGGATGACCACGTCGCGCTTGTGTTCCACCAGGCGCTTGGCCTTCTCAATGACCATTTCAGCCACCTGCACGTGACGCGAGGCCGGCTCGTCGAAGGTGGAGCTGACCACTTCGCCCTTCACAGTGCGGTCCATGTCGGTCACCTCTTCCGGACGCTCATCGATGAGCAGCACGATCAGGTAGACCTCAGGATGGTTCGTGGCGATGGCATTGGCGATGTTCTGCAGCATCACGGTCTTGCCGGTGCGCGGCGGCGCCACGATCATGGCGCGCTGGCCCTTACCGAGGGGCGAGACCAGTTCGATGACACGCTGAGTGATGTCTTTCTGCTTAGTATCCTTCTGCTCGATCTCCATCGTGAGCTTCTCGTCAGGATAGAGCGGCGTCAGGTTATCGAAGTTGATGCGGTGGCGAACGTTGTCCGGATCTTCAAAATTGACGCGGTCGACCTTCAGCAGGGCGAAATAACGCTCGCCGTCCTTGGGCCCGCGGATTTGGCCTTCGACCGTGTCACCGGTGCGCAGACCGAAGCGGCGCACCTGGCTCGGGCTCACATAGATGTCATCGGGGCCGGGCAAATAACTCGCTTCCGGCGAACGCAGGAAGCCGAAGCCGTCCTGCAGGATTTCTAGGACGCCGTCGCCATCGATGGCCGTGTCCTTGTCCGCGAGTATCTTGAGGATCGCAAACATGAGGTCCTGTCGGCGCAGGTTCGAGGCATTCTCGATGCCGTATTCTTCTCCGAAGGCCAGCAATTCAGCTGGGGATTTACGCTTCAATTCCTGAAGATGCATGGCAATGTCTTGAAAATAAGGTTGTGGGAGTCAGGGTGCCGACGCGACAGGGCAACAAACTGCGAGGGAGGCGTCGGAAAAGAACGGTCGAGCGGAAAGGCGGCGGGCGAATGCCCTGTTCTGATAAATCCAGCGATACCTGAGCGAGGTTTTCAAGTCAACTGCCTTGTTCGCACGCAAGCGAGCAGGCAAAGACGGGTCTTCCCCTTCAAATAAGAAGATTAGTCTTAAGGTGGTGGTAGGTGGTTGGTGCTGTGAGTCCCAGGGATTACCGGACACCTCGGACTTATCCCAATCTGCGTTGCGTTCAGCGCGAGACAATCGAAGTGTGTGTGCAGATCTGTGGACAGAGGCACGCACTGTCAGTGTTAACCCTCTTTCTATGTCTCTCGAAAAGCGGGGAAAATGGGGTATTGTCCGAAAGCCTTTCAAAATATCCCGCAATTCATGCTGACCATGTGGGCTTGTCCACACGGCCATACTCGGGGGATGAAGAAAGGCGCTGTGGGATCAAAACGGCGACACCTGTGCAAAAGTTCCAAACTATCCCCGTTGTGCTTTTCTTATCCCGCTCCCTGAAAAGCCCGGCCAGGGTGACAGAATGACCACCCGCGACGTCTTCAATCTGCATCTTGTCTCCGACTCGTCCGGCGAGACTGTTACCAACATCGCGCGGGCTTGTCTGGTGCAGTACGAGAACATCCAGGTCACGGAACACTTCTGGTGGCTGGTGCGCACCACGGGCCAGATGAACCGTGTGATTGAGGGCATCCGCGCAGCGCCCGGCCTTGTCATCTTCACGCTGCTCGAGAAGAGTGTGCGCGATCTTTTGGAAGCAGCTTGCCGCGAAATGCGCGTGCCGTATGTGTCGGCCATCGATCCCGTGATGCAGGCGCTGTCGCGTTTCTTCGAACGCCAAGCCAGCTCCGAGGTGGGCAAGCAGCACGAGTTGGACGAAGATTATTTCCAGCGCATTGATGCCATGCATTTCACCGTGCAGCACGACGATGGGCAGTCGATGAACACCATGCGCGATGCCGACATGATCCTGGTGGGTGTATCGCGCACCTCGAAGACACCGACGTGTATGTATCTCGCCAACCGTGGCTTCAAGGCCGCCAATATTCCGCTGGTGCCGGGCTTCACGTTGCCCGAAGACATCGCTGCCGCGCCGAAGCCCTTGTTCGTGGGGCTTACACGCGAGCCCAAAAGTCTTTCCGATATTCGTCAAAGCCGCTTGCGCATCATGAACGAAGAGCGCGCAACAGGTTATGCAGACGTCGACAGCATCCGCGAGGAGATCACGGAAGCCAGGCGTCTGTTTGTGCGCCATGACTGGCCGATCATCGATGTCACCCGCCGTTCCATCGAAGAAACCGCGGCCACCATCATCCAGCTTTACAACGCACGCCACAGTCCCTCTGACAATCCATCTGACAGTCCGCCCACATGACCCCTGTTCCGCGCTTGATCCTTGCCTCGGCCAGCAAAAGTCGCGCCAATCTCCTCCGCGCCGCCGGCGTGAGCGTTGAGATCATTCCTGCCAACACGGACGAGGATTCCGTCAAGGCTTCCATGAAAGCCGAAGATGCGACAGTTGCCCAATGCGCCGAGATGCTGGCGGAGTTGAAAGCTCTGCAAGTGTCGCAGCGCACGCCGGGCGCATTGGTTATTGGCGCCGATCAGATGTTGGAGTGCGAAGGCCAGTGGTTCGACAAGCCCAAGGATTTGGACGGCGCACGCCAGCACTTACGCACCTTGCGCGGCAAGACCCATGTGCTGCCGACGGCGGTGGCCGTGGCGCTCAATGGTTCGTGTATCTGGCATCATGTGGCCTTCCCGAAGCTGACGGCGCGCGCCTATTCCGATGCCTTCATCGAGGAATACATGCAAATGACGGGTGATGCCGTGTTGTCGTCCGTGGGCGCTTATCAGCTAGAAGGCCCGGGGGCCTTGCTGTTCAGCAAGATCGAGGGTGATTTCTTCACGATCCTTGGCTTGCCGCTTTTGGAGCTGCTGGGATTTCTGCGCGAGCATCGGGCGGTGCCGCAATGAACAGACGCGCCAGTGAAACTAAAAAAGCGGGTGTGATGGGCTGGCCGGTGGACCATTCGCGCTCACCGGCTCTGCATGGCTTCTGGCTGAAAACCTACGGTATCGACGGCAGCTACGAACGCCTGCCGGTGAAACCGGAAGATTTGGCGAAAGCCCTGCGCGATCTGCCGGCGAAGGGTTTTGCCGGGGTCAACCTCACAGTCCCGCACAAGGAAGCTGCGCTGGCCGTTGTTGATGAAGTCTCGCCCGAAGGACGGCGCATCGGCGCGGTAAACACGATTTTCGTGAAACCGGATGGTCGGCTCGTTGCTACCAACACCGATGCTTACGGCTTCATGGCCAACCTGAAACACGGTGCGCCAAGTTTCCGCCCACCTTTGTGTCCGGCGTTAGTCTTGGGTGCGGGCGGCGCCTCGCGCGCCATTTGCGTGGCGTTACAGGACGCAGGCGTGCCGCAAATCACTTTGACCAATCGCAGCATCGAACGCGCCGAGGCGCTGGCGCGCGATCTTGGTGGCAAGATCACAATCACGCCTTGGAAGAAGAGGACAAACGCACTCAAGGACGTAGGTTTGGTTGTGAACACCACGACCCTCGGCATGAAAGGCCAGCCGCCCTTGGAACTGGCGCTGGACAATCTTTCGACCACGGCCATCGTCACCGACATTGTTTATGTACCGCTTGAGACACCGCTGCTGGCTGCCGCGCGCGCCCGTGGAAATATCGTTGTCGATGGGATCGGCATGTTGCTTTACCAGGCTCAGCCCGGGTTCGAGGGTTGGTTCGGAACTTGGCCCGACGTGACCTCTGCTTTGCGCGATCATGTCCTCGCCGCGGGCTAAACAGCGCAAGCGCAGGCGCTTGCGCCAGCCTGCTCTTGTGGTCGGGCTCACCGGCTCCGTCGCAATGGGTAAATCCACGACGGCTATGCTCTTCAAACGGCTCGGTGTCCCGGTGTTCGAAGCCGATGCCGTGGTGCACCGGTTGCTGGGATCCAAAGGTCGAGCTTTAAAGGCTGTCGATAAACGTTTTCCCGGTGTTGTGAGTGCGGCCGGCGTAGACCGCAAGCGCCTGGGCGGCGAGGTTTTCGCCAACCCAAAAGCGCTCGCCGATTTGGAAGCCATCATTCACCCGCTGGTACGCGCCGAACGCGTGGCGTTCCTGAAGCGGTTTGCCCACCGCAAGGTTGTTGTGCTGGATATTCCGCTGCTGTTCGAAGGCCACAACGAAGACGCCTGCGATGTGATCGCCGTCATGTCGGCGCCCGCCTTCTTGCAGCATCAGCGCGCCCTTGCCCGCCCCGGCATGAACATTGCGAAATTTAAGGCGATTCTCGCCCGGCAGTGGCCGGACGCCAAGAAGCGCGCCCATGCGGATGTTGTCATTCCGTCTGGTCTCGGCAAACGCGAGACCTTGCGCCGACTCACACAATTCCTCACATTAGCGAGAGGCAAAAAGAGCGTGATCTTCCATGCGTGAAATCGTTCTCGATACGGAAACCACCGGCTTCGATCCCCTCACCGGCCACCGGGTCGTGGAGATCGGCTGCGTCGAGCTGTTCAACCACATGGCCACGGGCGAGGTGTTCCATACCTACCTCAACCCCGAACGCGACATGCCCAGCGAAGCTGAAGCCGTGCATGGCTTGTCGGTCACTTTTCTTGCCGACAAGCCGCTGTTTCCGGCGATTGCCGAAGGACTGCTGACGTTCATCGGTGAGTCACCGATCATCGCGCACAACGCCAGCTTTGATATGAACTTCATCAATGCCGAGCTGAGGCGCGCGGGCAAAGCGTCCCTGTCCATGGACCGGGCCATCGACACGGTGGGCCTGGCGCGGCGCAAATTCCCCGGAGCACAGGCAAGCCTGGATGCGCTCTGCCGCCGCTTCCAGATCGATACCTCAGCGCGCGAAAAACACGGCGCGCTCTTAGATGCCAAACTTCTGGCGCAGGTCTATCTGGAGCTGGTGGGGGGCCGCGAGCCGGGCCTTGCCTTGATCAGTAGCGAGACCGCAGCGATTCAAACGATCGCGGCGGAACGCGTTGTGAGAGCACCTCGCCCGCACACGGCGAGCGCGGACGAGCTTGAAGCGCACAAAAGCTTTGTTGCGAGCTTGAAAAACGCCATCTGGGCCCTGGAGCCGACGGCGTAAAGCCGGCGGCTAGACAACAAAACAGCGGCCCACGGCGTAAAGATCAGCCGTTCGCGGTTAGTGAACGGAAGGCGCTGGCGGTTGAGCGGCTTGTTCGCCGGTCTGCTCGGCGTTCTGGCCGTCCACGAACTTGCGGCGGTACAGCTCGGCGAAATCCACAACCTGGAGCATCAGCGGCGGGAAGCCGCCATTGGCCGTCGTCTCCGCGACAATCTGGCGCGCGAAGGGAAAACTGTGGCGCGGCACTTCGATGAGCAGCAGCGAGTGCACGTATTCGGGCGGAACGGCTTGGGGATCGATCTCGACAATGGTGTTGAAGATCAGCTCGAGGATGAAAGCCACCTTATCGCCGGAGCGCGCTTCCAGCTGCACGGAGAGGCTGACTTCGAAGACCGGGCCTTCAACCTGACGCACAGTGGCGTCGATGGTGACGGTCATTTCCGGGCCCTGGCCCTCCTGGCGCATGACATTGAAGATTTCGGGTGCGTTCGGGGCCTCAAAGGACAAGTCTTTGATGAACTGCGCCAAAAACCGCAAGGGTACACCGCCCGGTGGTGTGCCGGCCGCGTCGGGGATGCCTGGTGGGGGAGTGTCTTGCGGTGTATCGCTCATCGTCGTCTCCGTCAGGCGCAAAAAGACTTACACAAAGCTTGGCGCGAACAGGTCTATCAAAAAGGCCGTGCGACCTAACATGCTTCGCCGCCGCGTACAAGCTAGGCACCCCTCTCCAGACGTATACGGGGGACGACCGCACCCTTATGGCGCGAGCACTTGTGATACGCGGCTTGATGACAAACCTGCCACCCTCGCTTGCCCTTTAGGGGGTAAGGGCCTATTTTTCACTTCGAGCGTTTCCCTTGGGCTCGCTGCGCGGGCGAATTTTAGGTTTTTCGGAGAAAAACCGGTCAAAACCCTATCCATTGAGGGTTCCAGCCCGGGAAACTCCGGGCTTTAACAAAAGCGGGCGTTAGCGGCGTATGGAAGGTTTCCAGTTCATCGACATTATTATCCTCGCCATGGCGGCGGGCTTCATTGTGCTGCGCCTGCGCAGCGTGCTGGGCCGGCGCACCGGCCATGAGCCCGAGCCGCGCGAAACGCGGCGTGAAGAATTTACCCGCGGCTCTGACAATCGGGGGGCCGACAACGTCGTGAACCTGCCGACCCCGCCCCAGCGCCGCAGCCGGGAAAGTGTTCTTTTGGATATCGAGCCGGCCTACCAGGGTACGCCGCTGGAAGCTGGCATGGTCCAGATCAAGATGAGC
This sequence comes from Fidelibacterota bacterium, assembly GCA_947472795.1. Lineage (GTDB taxonomy): Bacteria > Pseudomonadota > Alphaproteobacteria > Rhodospirillales > Rhodospirillaceae > SHVO01. The sequence goes on from CANJBL010000001.1 coordinate 372,208, forward strand.
GATCCCCATTTCTCGGCCACTGGATTCCTGCAAGGCGCGGCCAAGGCCTTTGAGATGATCGTCATGGCCTATGCCAAGCACGACACGGACACCCTGAAGCCGCTGCTCTCCAGCGACGTCTATTCGCAATTCTCCGGCTCCATCCAGGAGCGCGAGGAACGCGGCGAGACCATGGAGACGGAACTCGTTGTGCTCAAACCGGCGCGTTTCGAAAGCATCGAAGTGCAGGGCGACCGTGCGCTCATCGACGTGCGTTTCCAGAGCGAGCAGGTCAATATCGTGAAGGACAAGACCGGCGCTATCATCGAAGGCGACCGCGAGCACGTGAACAGCGTCACCGATGTCTGGACCTTCCAGCGCGAGCTTTCCACCTCTGATCCTAACTGGGTGTTGATTGCCACGCGTAGCGTCGAATCCTAACGGTTCCATGCGGCGCATCTTCGGCCTCGCGACACGTTTTCGCGTTCGCTCATGAGTCCGATTGCCCGCCTTACCGGCATTGTTGTCATCGCCGTACTTTTTGGTGCCGCGCTTGGGGCCGGGCTCATGCGCCGGTTTCAGCCACCGCCGCCGCAAGAGGGCGTGGTGGTGTCCGCCAAGGGCGAGCCCTCGGCGGTTTTCACACCCGTCGATATCAATGACCTGCCCGGCTGGACACAAGACTCCGTCGCGCAAGCCATGCCCGCGTTGAAGCGCAGTTGCGCGCAATACAAAAACCTACCCGCCAACACCCTGATCGGCAGCGGCCTCATCTCAAGATCCGCAAAGGTTTGGCAAGGTGCGTGCAACGCTCTTGTGCTGGCTGGTGACAGTGACGCTTCCTTGCGCGCGGTGCTGGCGCGGGATTTCGTCAGTTACGCTGTGTCCAACTCCGACGGCAGTGGGCGTGCGCCCGGTAACCGGGGAACCTTCACGGGGTATTATGAAGCCGACCTTCACGGCTCGCTCGCCAAGGACGCCAACTATCAGGTGCCCATCTACGGGATGCCGCACAATCTCGTCACGGTGAACGTCAAAGACTTCCTGCCCCCCTCGGCGCCCTTGCCGCGCGGCGTGCCCGATAAGCTGGTGGGCCGTCTGGTGCAAGAGTCCGGCGACAGTGCAGCGAGCCTAGGCGGCGGAACAATCAAACCCTTCTATACACGCTCCGAAATCGATGCCGACGGCGCCATCGCAGAGGATGCCGACGTGCTGCTGTGGGCGAACGATCCCGTGGCGGTACACATCCTGCACATCCAGGGCTCGGGCCGCGTAACGCTCTCCAACGGAGAAGTCGTGCGTGTGGGCTTCGCGGGCACCAACGGCCGCGCCTTCCGCGGCATCGGGAGCATTTTGATGGAAGCCGGCGAGTTGAAAGCGGGCGGCGCGTCCATGACAGATGTGCGCGAATGGCTGACCAAGCATCCCCAGGAAGCGGCCAAGTACATGAACCGCAATACGCGCTACATCTTTTTCCGCCGCCTGGATCCGGCGGAAGCCGAAGACGGCCCCATCGGCGCCTTCGGTGTGTCGTTGACACCGCAGCGCTCCATCGCCGTGGACCGCAGCTATATCCCTCTGGGCGTTCCCGTGTGGCTCGATACTGTCGATCCCGACGGCATCGCGATCCAACGTCTTATGGTTGCCCAGGACGTCGGAACAGCAATCACAGGTCCGGTGCGCGCCGATTTCTTCTGGGGCCACGGCGAAGAAGCTTTCCGCAAAGCCGGCCGTATGAAGAGCAGCGGGCGGTATTTTGTCTTCATTCCCCGCCCCGATGCGGTGCAATCGGCCTCGGCCGCACCGTAGAGCCCGGCTTTGCCCGAAAACGGGCTCCTCTCCTGTTCGTTTGGCCTGTTCCGTTTGGCGTTTAGATTCGGGTAAACATTCTTTCTTAGGATGGGGCCGCGGACCGCGGTAATACCGCGCGGCCTCGCGTTTTATTGGAGATTGGATATGGCTGAGGGCACAAAGCCGGAGAAAAAGCGCGACCGCGCCCTCTTCGCGCGCCTTGTGGAGTCCTATCAAGCCGACCGCGTCAGCGTTTTTGTCGACTTCGACCGTCTCAATAATCCTAAATCGCCCGTATGGAATCCCTGGGAGAACGTCGGCCCACTCCTGATCATTCTTCTCGGCTCCATGGCGCTGATGATTTTCCTGCCCTGGCCCACGGGGGCCTTGATCGGTACGGCCGCCATGGTGCTGGGTGTGCTGTTCTATCTTTTTGTCATGCGGCCATGGATCGCGCAGCGCGTTTATCGCCGTGCCATCGAAGCCGCCACCGAGAACCTGCACAACTGGAATCTCTTGTGGAAGCTGGGCGGCCTCGTCATCACGCTTAACTATATGAACAAGACGCGCTGCGTGGCGCCCGACGGCGACTGGCGTGCGTTCGTCACACGTTATCTGCCCGAGATGGAGCTTGAGGGCGTCGAGGCCTACAACTCCTTCAAAAAAATGGAACGCCCCGACGAGCAGCAGAAGGAAAAAGAAGCCGCGCGCCTGCACGACCTGCAGATGTGACGCTGCTTTTGGAAAGGCTTGGGTGCGCTGGCACCCAGGCTATAGTGCTTCATGGCCCGCCGCGCTCTCACCTCCGACGATGAAAAAGTCTGGCGCTTTGTCACGCGCCAGGTGAACCCGCTGCATGAGCGCCGTCATCCGGAGACGGAAGACGCGCGTTCCGAAGATGATGTGCCGCAGGTTGTGACCCGGGCGCTGGAGGTTTCGCCGCCGCCGCGCGCCGCCCCACGCCCCTTATCGGCGCTGGTGCTTGGCGGCACCGCCGACATAGACCGACGCACGGCGCAGCGCTTTAAGCGCGGCGAGATGGCCGTGGACGGGCGCATCGATTTGCACGGACTCACGCTGGATCAAGCCCACGTGGCGCTGGTGTCCTTCGTGCGCAGTGCTGCGGCACGCGGGGACCGCTGCGTCGTGGTCGTGACCGGCAAAGGCAAGGCACCTGGCGTCGGCAAGATCAAGCGCGAGACGCCGCATTGGCTGAATCAGGCACCGCTCAGGGGAGTGATCCTGGCCGTTTCGGAAGCGCGCCACCGCGACGGCGGTTCGGGCGCGTTGTATGTGCTGCTGAAGCGTAAGCGCGCCGAATAAAAACCGATCAAGCGGGCGGCAGTTTCAGGACCCCAGCTTTAGAATCACAGGCACATGGTCCGAGGGCGGCGTCCAGTGACGAATGTCCGTCAGCACCTCGACATTCGCGATCCGCTGTTTCAGCGGTTGTGTGACCCAGATGTGATCGAGGCGCCGGCCTTTGTTGGCAGCCTGCCAGTCGCCAGCGCGATAACTCCACCAGGTGAAGACCGGATCATTCTCCGGTACCACTTCGCGCAGCGTGTCGATGAATTGGAGCGAGCGCTTCATGCGCTCGAGGGCGGCGATCTCAATGGGTGTGTGGGTGACAATGCGCGAGAGTTTCACGTGATCCCAGACATCGGCGGGCAACGGCGCCACGTTGAAGTCGCCGGCGACGATCAAGGGATCGCGGTAGCCGTGACGGCCGGCGAAGTGGTCGGCCACCGTCTCGATGAACTTAAGCTTATGGGCGAACTTGGGATTGATCTCGGGGTCCGGCTCTTGCCCGCCCGCGGGCACATAAAGGCTGTGCACCGAAAGGCCGGCGACGGTGGCGCTGATGTGGCGCGCGTCGGCGCGGTCGCAGTGATGGTGGCGGTCGATGTCGGTGAGCGGAAGACGGGAGAGGATGGCAACGCCGTTGCGCCCGCCATAACCTGACAGCGCCTGGTGTTCATAACCCATGGCGCGTGCGGCCTCGCAAGGGAAGGCCTCGTCGCTGGCTTTGGTTTCCTGCAAGCAGATGACATCGGCATTGCTCGCCTCCGCCAGGCGCTCGAGTTGCGCCACGCGTTTGCGCACCGAGTTGATGTTCCAAGAGGCGATTGTCAGCACGGATGCAAAACCAGATAAGCGGGCCTCAAATAAAACGGCGCCCGGTGTGGGGGACACCGGGCGCCTAACGGAGTGCCCAGGATGGCAGGGGATACCATCTCGAGCGGGGCGTCTGACACCATTGCGATGACGACGCTTCGTAAGACCAGATATAGGAGCGCTTTGGGCCTTCGCAAATACTCGTGGTTGCATACCCGCCATGCATCGCGCGCATCAGCCATCGCGTATATTTGAGCAGGAAATTCAAGATGTTGCGCGAAGCCACCCGATAGAGAAGCCCGGGGCGGGCATTCACGTTTTCGGGAGCACTGGGGGAAGGCGGTTAACGCCAGAGCGAGAGCGGATCGACTCGGTTAGTTGCGGTCGCCGCGATCGCCGCTTTTGCGGGTGTCGTAGCGGAACAAGTCCTTGTCCAGCGCCACACCCAGCTTCGGATCAGACAGTGTGACGCGCACCTCTTTGTTCTGCGCATCCAGCACGCGCCACTGCTTCAGCTCGAAGGGAGCGTCGGTGAAAACCATGGTGAGCTTGCCGGCCGATGGGTCCTTGGCCATGGAGGTGGTGATCTCAACAATGCCGGGACCGAGTCTGATGCCGTTCAGTTTCACGCCGGGATCGGTGAAGGAAAGATTTTCCTTCAGCAAAAGGCCCGCGGGCGTGTCGTCGAGGCTGATATGGCTGACATCTTTCATCTGCGTGTCGACGTAGATGAGGAAGACGCCGTCAGCCACCATCAACATGGGTGTCGGCGGGTCATAGACCAGGCGCATCTTGCCGGGCCGCGAGACATAAAGATCGCCCTCGTGGCTGCCGCCATCGGGGTTCACTTGCAGGAAGCGGGACTTCAAGGTTTTGACGCCGTTGAGATAAGCCTCGGCCTTCTTGAGGGCAGCGGTTTCCGCCTCTGTCAGGGCGTAAGCTGGCAGCGCCGCGGTAAGAGCAGCGGCGGCGGTGAGAGATATGAAGGATCTACGCAACATGCAGAGTGAAACGCCCAAAGCCCCAGAGTGTTCGCCTTAAAAGCGAAGTCTTACAGATAGTCTCACACTATGGCGGCGATAAGGCCGAGTCCATCCGCAGATAGCCTCACATTTCTTGGGACGGCGGCAGCAGGACTTCGCGTTTGCCCACATGGTTGGCCTTGGAAATCATGCCCTGCTGTTCCATCTCCTCGATGATCTTGGCGGCGCGGTTATAGCCGATGGACAGATGGCGCTGGATGAAGCTGGTGGACGCCTTGCGCTCGCGGGCGACAAGGGCCACGGCTTGATCGAGCAGGCCGTCACCTGACGAGGTGTTGCCGCCCGGCCCACCGGCAAAGCCCGGCACGTCGTCCATGTCGTTCTCTTCGGTGACGGCTTCGACATAGTCCGGCTGCGATTGATCGCGCAGGTGGCGGGTGACTTCCTCCACTTCCTTGTCGCTGACAAAAGGTCCGTGCACGCGCGTGATGCGTCCGCCGGCAGCCATATAGAGCATGTCGCCCTGACCCAAGAGCTGTTCGGCGCCCTGCTCGCCCAGGATGGTGCGGCTGTCGATCTTGCTGGTGACCTGGAAGCTGATGCGTGTGGGGAAGTTTGCCTTGATGGTGCCGGTGATGACATCGACGCTGGGGCGCTGTGTGGCCATGATGACGTGAATGCCGGCGGCGCGCGCCATCTGCGCGAGGCGCTGTACGGCGGCTTCCACGTCCTTGCCGGCGACCAGCATGAGGTCGGCCATTTCGTCGATGATGACGACGATGTAGGGCAGCGGCGTGAGATCGAGGTCCTGTTCTTCATAGATGGGCTTGCCGGTGCCGGGATCGAAGCCGGTCTGCACCGTGCGCTTTAGGGCCGTGCCCTTCTTGGAGGCTTCCTGCAGGCGCTGGTTATAGCCGGCGATATTGCGCACCGAGAGCTGCGACATGGCGCGGTAACGGTTTTCCATTTCGCGCACGGCCCACTTCAGCGCCATCACCGCCTTGCCGGGTTCGGTGACGACGGGGGCCAGCAGATGCGGGATGCCGTCGTATACGGACAATTCCAACATCTTTGGATCGATCATGATCAGGCGCACGTCGGCGGGCGTGTTGCGATAGAGCAGCGACATAATCATGGTGTTGATGGCCACCGACTTGCCCGAACCGGTTGTGCCGGCGACGAGCAGGTGCGGCATGCGCGACAGATCGGCGAGCACCGGCGCGCCGCCGATGTCTTTGCCGAGCGCGATCACAAGCTTACCGTCGCTCTTCTCGAATTCTTCCGCCGCCAATTGTTCGCGCAAGTACACGGTCTCGCGGGTGGCGTTGGGCAGTTCGATGCCGATGACGCTGCGCCCCGGCACGACGGCGATGCGTACGGCGACCGCGCTCATGGAGCGGGCGATATCGTCAGCCAGGGAAACAACGCGGGACGTTTTCGTGCCGGGCGCGGGCTCCAATTCGTAGAGCGTGACCACAGGGCCCGGGCGCACCTTGGTGATCTGACCCTTGATGCCGAAATCATCGAGCACGGATTCCAACATGCGCGCGTTGCTTTCCAAGGCTTCGCGGCTGATGACCTTGCTGGCCTTCTCCGGCGGCGGGGCAGCGAGCACTTCCAGGTGCGGCAGCTCGAAGCCCTTGCTGGAGGACGGCAGCAAACTTCCCTGGCGCGCTTCCATCTCGCGCTTGGAGGGCTTGGCGGCTTTCGCGCGCGGCGTGACGACGGCGGTTTCCTTGGGCTTTGGTGCCTCCACTTCGAAAGCTTGAACAGGCGCTTCGTCTTCCGCCTCGGGCTCTTCGGCTTCGACGTCGGCAACGGATTCGCGGCGCACGCGTTTAGCCGGGGCTTTCTCTTCCGCTGTTTCTTCGTGGGCGCTGCGGCGCGCGGCAATCCAATCGGCGAAGGATTCAATAAGGCGCATGATGCCGCCGCCGACGGCTACACCGGTCTGACCGGCCCGCATGGCGGCACGACCCGCGGTGGCGGGCTTCACGGTCATGGACCAAAGTGCTGTGAACACGCCGGCCACACCGGCCACGGCGGCGACGGCAAAGCGCACGAAGCCGGCAGCAACGGGGTCCAGCGTTTGCAGAAGGTGACGATTGGCGGTGAGGTCCAGCAGCACTTGGCCGGCGGAGCCACCGAACCCGGCGTTGATGGGCCACAGATCGGGCGCGGGGATTTCCTCTAACCCCATGGCGAGCAACAGAGCGGCGCCGAGGGCGGCAACGGTGCGCAGCCACAGCCAAGAAACAGCTTCGCCGCGCGTGAGGCGCAGAGCCCAGGATCCGATCACCAGCACAAACAACAGCGAAGCCAACCCCGCCGTCTGCAGGGCGGCGTCAGCCATGATGGCGCCGGGCATGCCCAGCGCATTCTGCGGCGCCTGCGTGGTGGCAGTGTTGAAGGAAGGATCCGTCGGCGAATAGGTGATGAGTGCGATCAGCACCGCCGCACAGAAGGCCAGAACCGTCGAACCCGCCGTAAAAAGTGCGCTGCGCTTCAGCATCGCAGCCCACGCGGGCGGCAGGAACGGAACGTTCTGAGTGCGGACGGCGGTGTTCATGGACCAGTTTCCTATAATCAAAACATATCGGGTCTAAAGCGTATCAAGCGTGTGTTTCATGCGGGCGAGCGCACTCTCGGTGCGCGCACGGTCGTGCACCAAGGCAACGCGGATATAGGCGCTGCCGGGATTTGTGTTCTTGTCAGTGCGTGCGAGATAACCGCCGGGCAGAACTTTGACCCCGGCTTTGCTCCATAGTGCTTTCGTGGCGGCTTCACCGTCGCCCACATCGAGCCACAGGAAGAAACCGCCGGCGGGACGATAGAAACCGTAGGCGTTTCCAAAAATACGCGCGGCATCTTCGCTTTTCGCGCGGTAGAGATGCCGGTTCTCTTCGACGTGCGTTTCGTCGCGCCAAAGGGCAGCCGCAGCAGCCATGAGGGGCAGCGGTTGCACCGCGCCACCATGGGCGCGCAGTTTGGAGAACTTGGCGATGAGATCGGCGTCGCCCGCGACAAAGCCAGCACGTAAGCCCGGGACGCTGGAGCGTTTGGACAGCGAGTTGAAGACGAGCACGTTCTTCATGCCTTCCCCGAGGGCGGCGCACGCTTCGAGTGCACCGGCGGGCGGGGTGTCGGTGTAAATCTCGGAGTAGCACTCGTCGGAAATCAGAACGAAGTCGTGTTTGCGCGCGAGACGGATGGCGTCCTTCAGCACATCGAGGCTGGCGATGGTGCCTTGCGGATTGGCCGGCGTGCAGAGGTAGGCCATGGCCGTGCGCGCGAGATCAACAGGCGCGACGCCAGCATAATCTGGCAGGAAGCCAGAGGTCTTGGTGGCGGGTACGAAGATGGGCTCGGCACCGCTCATGACGGCCGCGCCGAAATAGACCTGATAGAAGGGATTGGGCATCAGCACGCTTGGCGCACGGCCATTCTTCTCGGGCGGTACGCAAAGCTGCGCGGCCATGAATAGCGCTTCGCGGCTTCCGGCCACAGGCAGGACATGACGCTCGGGATCGAGAAATCCACTGGGAAGGCCGTAACGGCGGTCGCACCAGGCGGCGACGGCGGCGCGGTAGTCGGGCGTGCCAGCCGTGGGCGGGTATTTGCCCCAGTCCGAGGTGTTCCTGGCCAGGGTTTCCAAGAGCAGGGCCGGCGGGGTGTGCTGCGGCTCGCCGATGGACATGATGATCTGGGGGGCGTTTTCCGGCGGGGAAACGCCCGCCAGCAGCGCGGTCAGGCGCTGAAACGGATATTCCGTCAGTCCATCCAAACGGGTGTTGTACATCGCGCCCTTAACCGCCTCACGCCCCTCATCGGGAAGCTTGACGGAGCAAGGTATACGAAGCGTAAAGAAAAGGCAAAAAATCTCTATTTTTCAGTAGGCTCTGCCTGACTCTTGAGGCTTTACATAAGTCACTTTAAGACTCTTCAGATGACGATATAACCCATTGAAATAAATACAACTATTCCGCTAGACGAGGAGTTCGCGGAGCAGGGCATTCAAGGCTACCCGGCCCTTGGGTGTCGCCTTTAGGGCAGCTGGGTTATCGGCGAGATAGCCGTCTTTTTCCAGCGCGGCCACGGCCTCGGCGTCGACCAGGCGCCCGAGGTCAAGGCCCGTGAGGCGGGTAAATCGGGCTTTGTCCAATCCTTCGGCCAGGCGCAAACCCACCATCACCAACTCCTGGGCACGGGTTTCGGGGCTGAGCGCATCTTCTTCCTGCGTGCCCTGCCCTTCGCCGGCTACGCGTTTCAGCCAGAGGGCGGGTGCCTTGATCTGGCGGGTGGCAATCATTGTTTGGCGCGCAGCGCCCACTTTTCCATTTTCAGTGATTCGCCCGTGGGCGCCGGGACCCACGCCGACGTAATCGCCGCCACGCCAATAGGTGAGGTTATGGCGGCATGCGGCATCGTCGCGCGCGTGATTGGAAATCTCATAGGCCGGATATCCTGCCGCTTCGCACAGCTCTTGAGTCAGCTCAAAGAAATCCGCGCCGGCGTCATCCGTTGGCAAAATGAATTCGCCTCGCGCGTGTGCATCGAACATGGCCGTACCCGGCTCCATGGTGAGTTGATAAAGCGAGAGGTGCGCAATGTTGTGATCGGCCACCTCGCGCAAAGCTTCACCCAATTCGGTGCGCCAGCCCTCAAGTGTTTGCCCCGGGCGCGCGTAGATGAGATCGAAGGAGACGCGCGGGAATATTTTCGCCGCCGTGCGCCAAGCCTGCCGCGCTTCGTTCACATCATGACGCCGGCCAAGAAATTTGAGATCGGTTTCGCGCAGGCTCTGCACACCCATGGAGAGGCGATTGACGCCGGCTGCGCGGATGGCCGCGAAACGTTCCGCATCGACCGTGCCTGGGTTGGCTTCCAGTGTGATCTCGAGATCGTTGACCGTGGGCCAATGGCGCCGCGCCGCTTCGATGAGCGCCGCCGTTGTGTCCGGGTCCATCAGCGATGGCGTGCCGCCACCGAAAAAAATGCTGGTGAGTGTTTTGTGCTTCGTACGCGCAGCATAATGAGCGAGCTCGGTGAGCAGTGCCTCACGCCATTGGGGCTGGTCGATCCGCTCGGCGACGTGGCTGTTGAAATCGCAGTAGGGACATTTGGATAGGCAGAAGGGCCAGTGGATATAAAGCCCGAAACCTTCGTCGCCCTGTGTCATAGAATGCTAAGGCGCAAAACATGCCGCCACGAGCTTATGGAAAGCGATAGCGCGGTGGCTCATGCGTTGCTTCTCGTCGTGCGCGATCTCGCCGAAGGTTCTGATGTCGCCTTCGGGGATGAACATGGGGTCGTAGCCGAAGCCCTTGAGCCCCCGCGGCGGAGTGACAAGTTGTCCCTGTAAAACGCCCTCAAACGTCTCACAGTGGCCGTCGGGCCAGCAGAGCGACAGGGCGCAATTGAACTGCGCGCGGCGGTCGGGGTTGTTGCCCATCTCATCGGCGACGCGTTGCATGGCGAAAGCGAAGTCTTTGTTGGGTCCGGCCCAGCGCGCGGAATAAATGCCGGGTGCGCCGTTCAGCGCGTTGACGCTCATGCCGGAATCGTCGGCAAGCGCTACGATGCCCGATGTGGTCGCGGCCGCGCGCGCTTTCAGTTCGGCATTGGCGATGAAGGTGAGGCCGGTCTCTTCCGGCTCCGGCAGATTGAGATCGGTGGCGGAGAGGACTTCGACGTTATAGGCCGAAAGCAGTTCGCGGATTTCGCGCGCCTTGCCGGCATTGTGGCTGGCGACAACAAGTTTGCCGCCCTCAAATTTTCGGCTCACGCGAGACCTGCTTTCTTCAAGGCCTCTGACTGCAACTCCACGAGCTCTGCGATCCCCTTTTTGGCAAGGCCGAGAAGAGAGAGGAACTCATGCTCCTCGAAGGGATGATCTTCCGCCGTACCCTGAATTTCGACAATTTTACCGGACGAGGTCAGTACGAAATTGGCATCGGCCTGCGCGCCGGAATCTTCCACATAGTCGAGATCAAGAACCGGGTTACCCTTCACAAGGCCGCAGCTGACGGCGGCCACGGGCTCGCGCAACGGTATCTTCGTAATGGCGCCGAACCGCCGCATGGTGGCGAAGGCCTGATAGAGTGCGAGATAGCCGCCGGTGATGCTGGCGGTGCGCGTGCCGCCATCGGCCTGGATGACGTCGCAATCGACGCGCACCTGGATCTCGCCGAAACCGCGCAGGTCGGTGATGGCGCGCAAGGCGCGGCCAACAAGACGCTGGATTTCCTGAGTCCTGCCGCTTTGTCCGCCCTTGGCCGCTTCGCGGGCCGTGCGCGTGTTGGTGGAGCGCGGCAGCATGCCGTATTCCGCCGTGACCCAGCCCTTGCCGGTGCCCTTGAGCCATGGCGGCGGCATGTCCTCGACGGTGGCAAGGCACAGCACGTGTGTATCGCCGAATTTCACCAGACAGGAGCCTTCGGCGTGTTTGTTCACGCCCAGCTCAAAGCTCACCGGGCGTAGAGCATCGGCCTTGCGGCCGGCAAAACGGGTTGTGGTCGCCGGGGGAACGTCGGGCATGGCGTCGAATCCTGGGAAAGGGGGCGAAGGCTGTTCGTCTAACACCCCTCGTGAGGTCGGTCAAAGCGCCGCAAAAAACAGCGTGCGCACGGAAGGTTGAGCGTAGATTGACGCCCCCACCCTCGCAGCTTACATAGCCCGAGAAGCTTTGTCGTTTTCCCAGAATCGTGGACGCCATGATCGCCCCTGACGCGCGCCCCTCTGATATGCACGGTGTCGTTGGATTGAACGAACGCTCGCGGGAGATCTTTAGGCACATCGTCGATGCCTATGTGGAGACCGGCGAGCCGGTGGGCTCGCGCACCATCGCCCGCAAGCTCGGCGACGTACTATCGCCGGCCACTATCCGCAATGTCATGGCCGACCTGGAATTTGCCGGGTTGCTGTACGCGCCGCATACCTCCGCCGGCCGCCTGCCGACGGAAGCGGGCTTGCGCATGTTTGTGTCGGGTTTGTTGCAAGTGGGCGGCCTGGATGCCGACGAGCGGCGCGCTATTGATGCGCACTGCCAAGCGGCAGGTCGCACACCGGAAGATGTGCTAAGCCAGGTGACGGGCACGCTGGCGGGTCTCGCGCGCTGCGCCAGTCTCGTGCTGGCCCCGCGCGTGGAAGCGCCGCTGCGGCATATCGAATTCGTCAACCTGAAGCCGGGCCGGGCCCTTGTGGTCATGGTTAATGAGAGCGGCGTGGTGGAGAACCGGTTGATCGAAGTGCCGCCGGATCTTCCGGCGTCGGCGCTGGTGGAAGCGGGCAACTTTCTCGCCGCCCATCTCACCGGCAAAACCATCGCAGAGGCGCGCCACGATATCCTCGCTGATCTCGACTCCCAGCGCGCGCAATTGGATGAATTAACCACGAAGGTGGTCAAGGCAGGCCTTGCGACCTGGGGCGGCGGCGGCACCGCCGATGCCGCGCTTATCATCAAAGGTCAGTCCAACTTGCTCAATAATGTGACGGGCCTTGAGGACCTGGAAGCCATCCGCCGCTTGTTCACGGTTCTGGAGACGCGCGAGCAGATGGTGCGCGTGCTGGATCTGGTGGGCCGCGGCGACGGCGTGCAGATTTTCATCGGGGCGCAGAATGAACTTTTCGGCATGGCCGGATGTTCCATGGTGGTCGCGCCTTTTCAGAATGCCCGCGAGCAAATCGTCGGCGCCATTGGCGTCATTGGCCCGACGCGGCTCAATTATGCCAGAATCATTCCCATGGTTGATTACACCGCCAAGCTTGTCGGGCGCATGCTTGAACAATAATTTTTTGAACACACATTTTCCTTTCCAATATTCAGAACGAGAGTCATGACGAACCCCACTTCCGATCAGAACCCCGCCGCGCAACAGCCTGCTCAGAACGGCGCCGAAGAACCGGCCGTGGCGCCGGCAGCCGCTGCCGCCGAAGCCTTCAATGCCGCCGAACGCATTGCCGCGCTGGAAGCAGAGATTGAAACTCTGAAGAAGGACAAATTGCTGGCGCTGGCCGAAGCGGAGAACGCCGGCAAGCGCGCCGACAAGCGCATCGCCGACAACGCCAAATACGCTGTCTCGAACATTGCCAAGGCGCTGTTACAAGTGGCCGACAACCTGGGCCGCGCGTTGATGGCGGCACCGCCTGAGTCGCGCGCTGCCAACGATGCTCTGAAGAACATCGCCCACGGCATTGAATTGACGGAGAAAGAACTGGCGACAGTTTTGGAGAACCAGGGTGTGCGGCGCATCAACGTGCTGAACCAGCCCTTCGATGCCAACCTGCATAATGCCATTCAGGAAGTGGACAATGCCTCCGTCCCCTCAGGCACCGTCGTGCAAGTTTTCCAGGATGCCTATATGATCCACGACCGTCTTTTGCGGCCCGCCATGGTGGTGGTCTCCAAGGGCGGACCCAAGCGCGACGCGAGCGCGCCGGGCGCTGCCGCGAGCGGCGTCAATACGACGATATAAAAAGCGCGGTATCAAAAAGGAAGTTTAGATCGGGTTATTGCTGGGGGCTGCTGCAACACAACAAGGAGTCACAGGGATGACATCGCGTTTCATTCTGCTCGCCACCACTGCCGTTTTATGTAGTGCATCGGCTTTCGCCGAACCGCAGACGCCCGGCACCAAGATCAAGATCGATGCGAATGCGCTCGCCAAGCCAGGCGACACCTCCAGCGCGAGCAATAATTCCAAACCCGTTCCCAAACCCGCCAACGCGACGCTGAATGTGCCGGCGGGTTTCGTGGTGAATGTTTTCGCCGATCATCTGACGCACGCACGCAACATGCTCGTCGCGCCCAACGGTGATGTGCTGCTCGCCGAGACCAGCGGCGGCAAAATCACGCTGCTGCGCGATGCCGACGGCGACGGCAAAGCCGAGACCGTCACCACTTTCGCGGCCGGCTTCAAAATTCCTTACGGCATGGTCTTCGGCAAAGGCGCGGTCTATGTCGGCGATAGCGAAGGCGCATGGCGCATCCCTTATCAGGCAGGCGACACACAGGCGCGTGAGAAGCAGGTGATGATCACACCCGAAGGTGCGTTCGGCGGGCGCGGCGGTCATTCGACGCGCAATCTCACGGTTAGCCCAGACGGCACGAAGCTTCTTGTCTCCATCGGGTCGGCGGGCAATGTGGCGGAAGAAGCAGCACCCCGCGCCACTATCCAAGAGTTTACGCTGAGTGCCGATGGCACGAAGGCCACAAACCAACGCACCTATGCGAGTGGTCTGCGCAATCCCGTGGGCACGGCGTTTTATCCCGGCACCAGCGATCTCTATACGGTCGTGAACGAGCGCGACACATTGGGTGACGAGTTGGTGCCGGACTATTTGACGCGCGTGGCCGATGCCGGCTTCTACGGCTGGCCCTACAGTTATCTCGGAAAGAACCCGCAACCGGGCCTCGGCGACAAACGCCCTGATCTCGTAGCCAAAGCGACCGTGCCCGATGTGTTGTTCCGTTCGCACTCGGCGCCGTTGGGTTTGACTTTCGCGACCGGTACGCAGTTCCCGGAAGAATACCGCGGCGGGGCATTCGTCGCGTTGCATGGTTCGTGGAATGCGGCGGGTCCGCGCGCCTACAACGTGGTGTACGTGCCCTTCAACAATAAGAAGCCCGCCGGCGACTATGCGGTATTTGCGAGCGGCTTCTGGAGCGGCGCTGATTCCACGGCGCAAGTGTGGGGCCGCCCCGCTGGTGTGGCTGTCGCCAAGGACGGCAGCCTGCTTATCGCCGACGACGTGTCGCAGACCGTCTGGCGCGTGAGCTATAAGAAATAGGTTTATTCCTCCCCTTGCAGGGGGAGGGAAAATCAGAGAATTTTGCGAAAGTACACGACGCGCTCGGTTTCATTGAAGCCGAGCGCTTTGTGCATCTGGTGGCTGGTGGTGTTCTCGAGCAAAGCATCGGATGCGAATTCGCGCACGCCCTTGCTTCGGGCCCACGCTTCGACGGCATCGGTGAGCGCGCGGGCGACGCCGCGTTTGCGGTGGGCGGGAACTACGAAGATGGCTTCGAGGAAGGCGACCGGCGACGTCTCGCACCCATTCACATAATCACCACGCAAGGCCGCCTCGGCGAACCCGATGGCTGCACCGTGATCGTCGAGCGCGACGATATTGCAGAGCCCGTCGTCGGCAAGCATGGCTTCCAAGGAAGTGCGCAAATTCTCTTCGCCATAGTCGGGCCATAGGGCCATGCGCATCGCGAGCCAGTTCTTGATGTGCAACGAGTCCAAGGGAACAACGCGCATGCTCACAGCGCCTTGCGGAAGGTGAGGCTGTAGCGACCGCCTATGTCCGACACCGGACTGGTGCCGGGATAGATTTTGCGGATGCCGTGAAAGCGCATCCGGCTCGCGCCGCCCATGAGCAGTACGTCGCCGCTTTGGACTTTGAAGGGCACGGCCTTATCGCCACGCGCGGCGCCGCCGATGAGGAAGTCCGCCGTATCGCCCAAAGACACGGTGACGATGGGCTGGCTGAAGTCGGCCTCGTCCTTGTCCTGGTGTAGGCCCATTTTGGCGCCCTTGACATAGTGGTTGATGAGACAGGCGTCGGGTGCAAAGCCAGGCCACGGGCTTTCGGCCATAACTCTTTGAACAACCTCAAGAAATGCATTTGGAAAAGGCGGCCAGGGACCGCCGCTGGCGGGGTTGGTGGGGGTATAGCGGTAGCCCTTGGCATCGCTCCACCAGCCCACTTTTCCGCAATTGGTCATGGCGGCGGAGGTATATCCGCCCCCTTTGGTGCGGGTTTGGACGCCTGGAGCGGCTTTCAGCACCTCTTGAAGGGTGATCCACAGGCTTTTCTGTTCCGGAAGGTCCAAAAACCCCCGACGCAGGACCAAACCCTCCGGCAGGGCCGGCGGGAGACCGGGTTCGAAAGCGGGGAAAGCGAGCTGGGCGGGCGTCATGGGCTTCAATATGGGCCTCCGGAGATGGATTTGCTCCTGAAACTCCCAAAAAACTGCGTGGAAAGAGTCGCTTGGCCCGTTGCGGGTCCTTGAACCCCCGCTTATATACCGCCTCAAGATGACAAGAGGCCTGGACGGGGGATGTCCGGTCTCTGACAACTGCCAGATGTAAAACCAAAAATGGGGACATGCGGAGTGCCTACCAGGGCTTCGGGATGTCTGCCGCAAGAAGAAGGAACAGGATAAATGGGTAAAGTTATCGGTATCGATCTCGGAACAACGAATTCCTGCGTCGCGGTGATGGAGGGCAAAAGCGCCCGCGTCATCGAGAACGCCGAAGGTGCGCGCACCACGCCGTCGCAAGTCGCCTTCACAGAATCAGGCGAACGCCTTGTCGGTCAGCCGGCCAAGCGCCAGGCGGTGACTAATCCTGAAGCGACACTTTTTGCCATCAAGCGTTTGATCGGCCGCCGTAGCGACGATCCGATGGTGGAAAAAGACAAGAAGCTCGTCCCCTACAAGATCGTCAAAGGCGACAACGGCGATGCGTGGGTTGAAAGCCGCGGCGAAAAATATTCGCCCAGTCAGGTTTCGGCCTTCATTCTCGGCAAGATGAAAGAAACCGCCGAGAGCTATCTCGGTGAAAAAGTCACCGACGCTGTCATCACCGTTCCCGCATACTTCAACGACAGCCAGCGCCAAGCGACGAAAGACGCCGGCAAGATCGCCGGCCTCAATGTGCTGCGCATCATCAACGAACCGACAGCCGCAGCACTCGCCTACGGCATGGACAAGAAGAGCCAAGGCGTCATCGCGGTCTATGACTTGGGCGGCGGCACTTTCGATGTCTCCGTGCTCGAGATCGGCGACGGCGTGTTCGAAGTGAAGTCCACCAACGGCGATACGTTCCTGGGCGGTGAAGACTTCGACGCGCGCATCATCGATTACCTGGCCGACGAGTTTAAGAAAGAAGCCGGCATCGATTTGCGCAATGACAAGCTTGCTTTGCAGCGCCTGAAGGAAGCCGCTGAGAAAGCCAAGATCGAGTTGTCCAGCGCCATCCAGACGGATGTGAACCTGCCGTTCATCACGGCGGACGCCTCGGGTCCGAAGCACCTGAACATCAAGCTCTCGCGCGCGAAGTTGGAAGCGCTGGTGGAAGATTTGATCCAGCGCACCATCGAGCCGTGCAAGAAAGCTTTGAAGGACGCAGGCCTGAAAGCCAGCGAGATTCAAGAAGTGATCCTGGTGGGCGGCATGACCCGCATGCCCAAGGTGCAGGAAGTGGTGAAGCAGTTCTTCGGCCGCGAACCGCACAAGGGTGTGAACCCGGATGAAGTTGTCGCTCTCGGCGCGGCCATTCAGGGCGGCGTGCTGAAGGGCGACGTGAAGGACGTGCTGCTGCTGGACGTCACTCCGCTATCGCTCGGCATCGAGACGCTGGGCGGCGTGTTCACGCGCCTCATTGAACGCAACACGACGATCCCGACGCGCAAGAGCCAGGTGTTCTCGACGGCGGAAGACAATCAAACAGCGGTCACCATCCGCGTCTTCCAAGGCGAGCGCGAAATGGCGGCGGACAATAAGCTCCTGGGTCAGTTCGACCTGATGGGCATTCCGCCGGCGCAGCGCGGCATGCCGCAGGTGGAAGTGACCTTCGACATCGACGCCAACGGTATCGTCAACGTCTCGGCCAAGGACAAAGCCACGGGCAAGGAGCAGCAGATCCGTATCCAGGCCTCGGGCGGTTTGTCGGAAGCTGACATCCAAAAAATGGTGAAGGACGCCGAAGCCCACGCCGAGGACGACAAGGCGCGCCGTGCTGCTGTGGATGCCCGCAACCAGGCCGACGGCTTGGTGCACTCCACCGAGAAGAGCCTCAAAGAACACGGCGACAAGATCCCGGCCAGCGACAAGGCCGAGATCGAAAGCAAGCTCACCGAAGTGAAGGCGGTGCTGGACTCGGGCGATGCAGAGAAGATCAAGGCGGCCACGGATGGGCTGATGCAGGCGTCCATGAAGATGGGCGAAGCCATGTACAAGCAGGACCCGGGGGCTGCTGCGGCAGGCGGCGCCGAGCCCGGGGCTGAGAAGAACGACGACGTGGTCGATGCTGACTTCGAAGAAGTCGATAAGAACAAGAAGTAAGCGTCAGTAACGTTAGACATTCGTCCCCGGGGGGACGGTATTGTAAGGCGTTAAAAGATTCTCCACGGTGCGGGCAATAAAGTCCGCACCGTGTGTGACTCTGGAGAAGTTCCGCGCGATGGCTGTCGTGAAGCAGTGTTATTACGAAGTCCTACAGGTCGCCAAGAGCGCCTCGGGCGAAGAGTTGAAGAAGTCCTATCGCAAGCTCGCTATGGAATTTCACCCGGACCGCAATCCGGGCAACACCGAAGCCGAACATAAATTCAAAACTCTGAGTGAAGCTTACGACGTGCTGCGCGACGAACAGAAGCGCGCGGCCTACGACCGTTATGGCCATGCGGCTTTCGAGCAGGGCGGCGGTGCCGGCCAGGGCGGCTTCGGTTTCGATTTCGGCGCAGGCTTTGCCGACATCTTCGACGAGATGTTCGGCGACATGATGGGCCGGCGTGGCGGCGGCGGTGGACGCCAGGGCCCAGCGCGCGGGCAAGACCTGCGCTACAACATGGAGATCACGCTGGAGGAAGCCTTCCACGGCAAGAAGGCCACGGTCACTGTGCCCTCCTCCATCGCGTGCGAGAAGTGCAAAGGGTCCGGCAGCAAAGATGGCGCGGCACCCTCTACGTGTCCGGGCTGTAAGGGTGCCGGCAAGATTCGCGGGCAACAGGGCTTCTTCACGGTGGAACGTATTTGCCCCACCTGCCACGGCGGCGGTCAGGTCATCACCGACCCCTGCCCCAAGTGCAACGGCGCCGGGCGCACGCGCAAGGAAAAGTCACTCGACGTCACGATCCCTCCCGGTGTGGAGGAAGGTACCCGCATCCGTCTCGCCGGCGAAGGTGAGGCGGGCATGCACGGGGCCCCTGCCGGCGATCTCTATATCTTCCTCGCCATTGCCCCGCACCGCATGTTCCAGCGCGACGGCGCCAATCTGTTCATGCGCCTGCCGCTGCCCATGACCACCGCCGTTCTCGGCGGCGAGGTCGAAGTGCCGGGGCTCGACGGGTCCAAAATCAAGGTGATCGTGCCCAAGGGTTGCCAGAACGGCCACCGCTTCCGCCTAAAGAGCAAGGGCATGACCGTGCTGCGCTCGACGGCGCGCGGCGACATGTTCCTGGAGACAGCGGTCGAGGTGCCCGTGAACCTCACCGACAAGCAAAAGAAATTGCTCGAAGAGTTCGAGAAGGATGGCGACGCGGCCACCAGCAGCCCCGAATGCGCCAGCTTCTTCGCTAAGGTGAAGGACTTCATTGGTGCGGGCGGCGCGGGCGAGAAGGCGAAGTAAGTGATGGATGGCCCAACCTCGCGGTTGGCCTTGTCACAGCGACGCTGGTTCTTAAAATCCTGTCCAACCCGCCTGGTAGGCGGCAAAGTGAAGTTTAGCGCCGCAAGCTCCCGCAAAGTCCGCGACCAACCGCCCCTTGCCGCCGACGAATGGCCCGGCCACAAAGTCGGTTTTACTTTGCGTATTCACATAGGAAGCTTCCAAGGGGCAATCATCCACCACGACGAGCGTGTCCTTCCTGATACCGCGCATAGCGGCGCATAATTCCTTCAAATGATGAATCGCGGACGGTTGCCAATAAACCCAATCGACGTCGAATGAGTCGAGGTAAAGCAAATCGATTGTCTTGCCTTCGCCCGAAAGCTTTGCGACCAACTGCGTGAGATATGCCACGCTGTCCTCATGCGTCAGCTTAGCTCTGCTGCTCACAAGTTTGCGGGCTTGGGCCACCGCTTTCTCGCTGATATCCACAGAGTACAAGATCGAATCGGCGTCCCTCAGCGATATGTATTTGTCGAACAAGACCGTGCTTTGGCCGTCGCCCCCCCCAATTTCCTGCCTGACGCGCGCAGCCCGTCTCCACGATTATTACGGGATGGTCGAATCCGTCGAGAAACTGAAAAATCTGCCGGAATGTATTTTCTCGTCGCGCAAGCCGCGGCGCCGCCTCTTGGTCAAAGAAGCTCCAGAACTCCGAAGTATGCGGCATGCCATTTTCTTTCCGCTGAGGAATACGCGAAAGATTTACATCAATCTTGATGGCGGCGGAATGTATCAACACAGCTGCGTGACGAGGCCCGCACCGCCTTCCGCACCATGGTTTGGTCCTCTCATATGACAATCGCGCGGGGTGCAGCATTTCTGACAAGAATTCTGGCCCCGGACCCGGCGGGCCCCTATACTTCCGCGCGCAAGTCACGGAGTTATCTATGAAAATCGGAATTGTTGGATGCGCGGGCCGCATGGGCCGCATGCTCATCCAGGAAGTGCTGCGCACACCGGGCGCAGCCTTGGCCGGCGGCACGGAACCGGCGGGCGCGGCTGTTGGCCAGGATCTCGGCATACTCGTCGGCGCGACGGCGGCGGGTGTTGTGGTGACCAGCGACACCAAAGCGCTGTTCGCGGCCAGCGATGCGGTCATCGATTTCACCGTGCCGGACGCGACGATGCGTCACGCAGTTATCGCCGGCGATACAGGTAAGGCGCTCATTATCGGCACCACAGGATTAAAAGAGAACGATCAGAAACTCATAGAGTTGGCTGCGAAAAGGACCGTGATCGTCCAATCGCCCAACATGAGCCTGGGCGTGAATGTGCTTCTGGCGCTGACCGAGAAACTCGCAGCGACGCTGGGCCCCGACTACGACATCGATATCCTGGAAATGCATCATCGGCACAAGGTCGATGCCCCGTCGGGCACGGCGCTGGGGCTCGGTGAAGCGGCGGCAAAAGGACGTGGGGTCAAATTGAAGGACACCGCGCGCATGGTGCGCGATGGCCAGGTGGGCGCGCGGCCCGTGGGCGAGATTGGCTTTGCCACTTTGCGCGGTGGCGACGTGATTGGCGATCACACAGTGATATTTGCTGCTGACGGTGAACGCATCGAAATCACTCACAAAGCGTCTTCGCGCGAGATTTTCGCGCGCGGCGCCGTGCGCGCGGCCATGTGGAGCAAGGGCAAAGCGCCGGGGCGTTATTCCATGCGCGACGTGCTGGGATTGGGCTGAACGCTCATGAAGCCCGAGAAGGTCACGGAGTTCTATCGCCGCCTGCGCGATCTGGAGCCGGCACCGAAGACTGAACTTAAATACATCAATGCCTATACACTGCTAGTGGCCGTGGTGCTGTCGGCGCAGGCGACGGATGTGGGCGTGAACAAGGCCACGGGGCCGTTGTTCAAGCTTGTCGATACGCCGGAGAAGATGCTGAAGCTGGGCGAAAAGGGCTTGAAGGACTACATCAAGACCATCGGGCTTTTTAACGCCAAGGCCGCCAACGTCATGGCGCTGTCGAAGATCCTGGTGGAGCAACACGGCAGTCAAGTGCCGGCGACACGCGAAGAACTGGAAGCGTTGCCGGGCGTAGGCCGCAAGACCGCCAACGTCGTTCTGAATGTGGCCTTCGGTCAACACACCATCGCGGTGGATACTCACATCTTCCGCGTCGGCAATCGCACAGGCTTAGCGCCCGGCAAAAATCCGCTGGAGGTGGAACAGAAGCTGGAGAAAGTGACGCCAGCGGAATTCAAACAGCACGCGCACCACTGGCTCATCTTGCATGGGCGCTATGTGTGCAAGGCGCGCTCGCCGGAGTGCTGGCGCTGCCCGGTCATTGATCTGTGTCCCTTTGAGCCGAAGACACCGCCGCCGGAAGAGCAGAAGAAGCTCAAGGCCAGAGCAAAGGCCAAAGCTAAGGCGGACGCAAAAACGCCGCGCGCGACATCAGTGCCAAAGAAGCCGAAGAAAAAGAAATAGATCGCGAAGCGCGGGTTAAGCGTCGAGGGTTAAGCGTCCAGAGTCTCGATGCTGCCCAGGATCTTGCCGCCGTTGGCCACTGCGATGGTCTTGTAGGACACGCCACCCTTCACCACGCCCGAGGGTGTGATCTCCAGGTGACCGCTGACCTTCAGATGACCTTCGAAGGTGCCGGCGATGATGGCGCTTTCCACTTCCGCGTTGCCCTTGAAGATTCCGTTGACGGTCACTTCGACGGCTTTGACGTCCGAGAGCGTGACATCGACTTTGCCCTCGACCACAAGCTTTTCGCAGCCGGAGATTTCGCCGCTCATCTTGATCTGTTTGCCGATGACAAGGCGCTTGCCGTCCATGTCGCCGTCGCCGCCGCGCACGGTGGCGAGGTTGGGGATGTCGGCCACGCGTTTTGCAATTTGCGGCGTGAAGGCGGCCATGCGGTCGCTGGTGAAACGCTCGGACATATTTTTCCCCCTACTCTCTTTTCCCGGACTCTCTTTTCCCTTGCCGTCTTTTCCCAATCCTGGGGACACTCCAAAGAACGGGTTCGTCGTCTTGAACAGCGGCTTGGCACCATAGGGTCGTTGTGGCGGACGCACATGGCGTGAGGCATGCGAGAGGTCGATGCGCGCCGGCTCTACGCTCTCGCCGGCGGACGAGGTTTCGGTCTTGTCGGCTTCCACGGCTTATATCCCCACGAGATGCTGAGTATGCCCAGCTTTGTCCGTTGTGGGCCACCCTAGGGCTGTGCGGTTAATATTTTTCGTATAGCGCCGGATGCCCGCAAGGCCCGGCTTGTGACAAGCGTCGGGACGGCTATACTTGCGGGGGGCGGGCCTCAAGCTAAAAACTCAGCGAAAACAGAAGGATATTGCGATGGCGGCGCGTTTCGATGTGGTCGGGATCGGCTCAGCGATTGTGGACATCTTGTCCCGGACGGACGATGCCTTCCTGCTGGCCAACGGCATGGTCAAGGGCACCATGGCGCTCACCAATGCCGAACAGGCCAAAGCCATCTATGCCCGCATGTCCCAAGCCATCGAGGTCTCCGGCGGGTCGGCGGCCAATACCATGGCGGGCATCGCCTCGCTGGGCGGCAAACCGGCCTTCATCGGCAAAGTGGGTGCGGACAAACTGGGCGAGATTTTCGCCCATGAGATCACCACCATCGGCGTGGAATTTAACGGCGGCGAGAAGCGCCCCACCAAACTGCCCACGGCCACGTGCCTGATCCTGGTAACACCCGACGGCCAGCGCACCATGAACACATTCCTGGGCGCCTGCACGGAGTTGGGCCCGGCTGATATCGACGCCAAGCTGATTGCCGATGCGGAAGTGACCTATATCGAAGGCTATCAGTGGGACACGCCGCTCGCCAAAGAGGCTATCCGTAAGGCTTGCCAGGCTGCCAAGGGCGCAGGCCGCAAAGTGGCGCTGTCGCTGTCGGACCCCTTTGTGGTGGACCGCCATCGCGAAGATCTCTTCACGCTGATCCGGGAAGAGGTGGACATTCTCTTCGGCAACGAAGAGGAAGTTTTCAGCCTCTATCAGTCCAAAGATCTTGCCAGCGCCGTGGCCAGCATGCGCGAGGCCAAAATCCTCGCGTGCATGACGCGCAGCGCCAAAGGTGTGATCGTGTTTGACGGCCAAAGCACCATCGCCGTGGAAGCCGCACCTGTACCCAAGGTGGTGGACACCACAGGCGCGGGCGATCTCTTCGCCGCGGGCTTCCTCTACGGGTTCACCCACGGCCGCGACCTGACCGCCTGTGCCCGCATCGGCTCGCTGGCGGCCGGTGAGGTCATCGGCCATATGGGGGCCCGCCCGGAGGTCTCGTTACGCGACCTGTTGGCGAAACAGGGGCTTTAATCCCGGCGAATAGTCTTAAAAGCCCGACATTTTCGGGTTTTGCGCCCTTTTCACCGCACTGCACCTTGAACTTGAGGGCCTTTTCAGTATATAGAGCGCCCCGTCTAGGGAGCCGGTCGCCACATCGCGTCCGGCTTTTGCTTATATATGCGCTCCATACCCTGGCGCATACACCAGCAGGACCGCCGGCGTGCGGCGGAAGCACGCTAAGACGCTGGATTTTATAGATTTTTTGAAAAATAAGTGCGGCGGAGAAGCGCCGCTTGCAGGAACGGTCAGGTTTCATGGAACTGCGTAACATCGCCATCATCGCTCACGTCGACCACGGCAAGACAACATTGGTCGACGCCTTCCTCAAGCAGTCCGGCGCGGTGCGCGCCAATGCGCGCATGGACGAATGCGCCATGGACTCCACCGACCAGGAGCGCGAGCGCGGCATCACCATTCTCGCCAAGTGCACAGCGGTCGAGTGGAACGGCTACAAGATCAACATCGTCGATACCCCCGGCCACGCCGACTTCGGCGGTGAAGTGGAACGCATCCTGTCGATGGTGGACGGCGTGTGTCTGCTCGTGGACTCTTCGGAAGGCCCGCTGCCGCAGACCAAGTTCGTGCTCTCGAAAGCGCTGGGCCTCGGCCTGCGCCCCATTGTGGTGGTCAACAAGATCGACCGCCAGGACGCGCGCCCCGATGAAGTGCACACCGAAATCTTCGATCTCTTCGCCAACCTCGGCGCCACGGATGAGCAGCTGGACTTCCCAACGCTGTTCGCTGTCGGGCGCGAAGGCTGGGCCGTACGCGATCTCGAGAAGGAAGAGCGCAAGGACCTGACGCCGCTGTTCGAGACCATTGTGAAACATGTGCCGGCACCCAAGCGCGATCTCACCGCGCCCTTCTCCATGCTGGCCACGACCTTGGAGTTCGATAACTTCCTGGGCCGCATCCTCACGGGCCGCATCGAAACCGGCATCGCCAAGGTCAACATGCCGCTGAAGGTACTCTCGCGCGACGGCACGGTTCTGGAAACCGGCCGTGCCACGAAGCTGCTGTCGTTCCGTGGCCTCGATCGCGTGCCTGTTGAGTTCGCCGAAGCGGGCGACATCATCGCACTCGCGGGCATGACGGCGGCCAACGTCGCCGATACCTTTTGCGCCCCGGAAGTGACGATACCGCTGAAGGCCCGCCCCATCGATCCGCCGACGCTGGCCATGACCTTCTCGGTCAATGATTCACCTTTCGCCGGCCTTGACGGCGACAAGCTGACCACCCGCGTCATCGCGGCACGCCTGGCGAAGGAAGCCGAGGGCAACGTGGCGATCAAGGTTTCCGAGTCCGAACAGAAGGACGCGTTTGAAGTGGCGGGCCGCGGCGAATTGCAGCTCGGCGTGCTGATTGAGAACATGCGCCGCGAAGGTTTCGAGCTTTCCATCTCGCGTCCGCGCGTGCTGTTCCAGACCGATGAGAAGGGCAACAAGCTGGAGCCCATTGAAGAAGTCGTCATCGATGTGGACGAGCAGTACTCCGGCACGGTTGTCGAAAAGATGTCCATGCGGAAGGGCGAGCTGCAGGAGTTAAAGCCTGCCGGCGGCGGAAAAACGCGCATGGTGTTCCTGGCGCCCAGCCGCGGCCTCATCGGCTATCACGGCGAATTCCTGACCGATACACGCGGCACCGGCGTTATGAACCGCCTGTTCCACTCCTTCGGACCCTATAAGGGCGCGGTCGCCTCGCGCCGCCAGGGTGTGCTCATCGCCACCGATACGGGCGAAGCCAACCAGTATGGTCTGTTCCATCTCATCGACCGCGGTCCGCAGTTCGTGCAGGCCGGCACCAAAATCTACATGGGCATGATCGTCGGCGAACATACCCGCGACAACGATTTGGAAGTGAACCCCTTGAAGTCCAAACAGCTCACCAACTTCCGCACGGTGATGAAGGACGACAAACAGGACCTTCCGCCGCCGCGCGTGCTGAGCCTGGAACAGGCGATTGCCTACATTCAAGACGACGAGCTGGTGGAAGTGACGCCGAAGAGCATTCGTCTGCGTAAGCGTTACCTCGATGCCAACGACCGCAAGCGCTACGCCAAGCAGCTGGCAGCGGTGGGCTGAGACAACACTTCGCTGCGGTCCGGGCGCGTGCTTTCGTAGTCGTCCAGCATCGCATGGAGAACATCGGATTGAAGACTTTCGCCTCCTGACGCAACACTGCGCAGGAGGCGAAGTTGTTTTACGCACACGTCTTCAAACAGCGCCTGCGTCATGAGCCCCGCCTGCGTCGCCACAGCCCACGCGGCTTTCATGGACACGGTGGTCGCGCCGCCGGCGTCGGAGTTACGCAGCACATCGCCGTACGTCGGAAGACCGAAGGCAGATGACCCAGCCTTGAGCTGAGCCACGATGGCTTGCTTCCATTTTCTATCGCGCGTGGTGAGCGCAAACGCCTCATCGCGCACAACAGACAGCTCGCTCGCCGCAAGGCCCTCACCTTTGAGGACAGCGGGCGCGGCCTCGGATGTGTCGCACAAATATCCAGGTGTCTTAGTGAAACGATCCAGATAGGCCGTAAGCGTGGAGGCCGGCCGGGAATAGTGAAAGGGTGTGGTGCGGCAGGTCAGCGGGCGTACATCGTAAATAGCGCAGCGCGCGTCGATGAGATGCGGACAGGCGCCGCGATTTTCGTGAATCGGTAGCGCCGAGAGCGTGAGATGGAGCGTGCGCTTATGGTCGCGGTCGATGACGTCATCGACGGAAAACAGCGTGATGTGCGCGCGAACTTCTTCCAAGGCCTCCTTCACCGGAAGAGCGCTGCCCGAGCGCTTCCACCAGGCCATGGCGCGGCCCCGCTTCGTATCCAGCGGTAAGGTGTGCAGCTTGAATATCAGGCGCGTGATGAATTTATCGGCCAGTGCCGTTGCTTCGCCAAGCTCCATCTCGGGCGCGCGCGTGCAGCACTTGCCGCAAGCGGCGCAGGAGAAATGGCGGATGGTTTCGGTGGCGTTGAGCGGAGCTTCCACAGACCTGCTACTTACACCAGAGTTCCATACGGATCAGGTGTGGCTTCGGGCATGGGCTGTCTGGAAGCGGTAACGGTGTGCCGGGTTTCCATAGACCGAGGCGCTGCTGAATGTTCGCCATTTCCGAATCGATGACCGATAGAGGATTCCCATCAGCGTAAGTGGTCGCACTGCGGTAACGTAACACCTCTTTATAAGAGTCGTCGGAGCTCGCGGTGTTCACCACGACCCAATATCCGAATGGGGCATTTTCGGTGGGCTCAACCGAAATGATAGTGCCCTGCAGGATGCCTTTTTCGATAAAGTGGATCTTCTGATTGTTGTTTCTGCCGCTCTGGTAGTTATAGACGCGCTCGAATTCATCGTTGTCTGGCCGGTATGCGAGCACTTGAGTGAAAACGAGTTGATTGCCGTTAATGCTATACATGCTGCCTGTCTGCACCAGCAGATAAGGGCGGTTTGATGCGCCGTGGACAACGTCCACTTTATTCAAGTAACGCGGTTGGTCATAAATATCGCCCTGAAGTGGCAGGCGTAGCGGGCTTTGGAGTTGGGGACTACAGGGTCCCGCTGCACCTCTATGCAGGCAGATATTCACTTCCCCTGGTGAGGGATCGCCAAAGTCGTCGGGAACGGATGGTCCTTGTGTGGCACTCAAGTGCCAGGCCGAAGGCGCGGCGAAGGGTTCGGAAAGATCAATGTCCGAAGGCATTGCAAGTTCGTCGGGTGCGGCGTGGACAGATGTTGATGTTAGAAACGCACTCGCTGAAACAAGCACCACCCATATCCACCGCATGAACCCGCCCCCTCCAGCAAGACC
Organism: Fidelibacterota bacterium; assembly: GCA_947472795.1. Taxonomy (GTDB): domain Bacteria; phylum Pseudomonadota; class Alphaproteobacteria; order Rhodospirillales; family Rhodospirillaceae; genus SHVO01. Next base: position 399,609 of record CANJBL010000001.1, read on the forward strand.
GTCGTGCACATTTATAGTCTAGCATTTTTGCTGGGTATGGGGATGCCGCGGCCTTTCCATTTGCCCATACCGTTTCTGGGGTCGATTCACTTTCCGGCTGAGGTATGCGACAACTGCCGCTATGGCCGACAGAGCGCCCGCCCGTACCTGGAAGCAGTCCTTCGCGGTTTATCTCGAACGCCGCGCGGTGGTGATGCTGGGTCTGGGCTTTGCCTCGGGCCTGCCCTTCTGGCTGATCTTTGACACATTGTCGGCATGGCTGCGCACCGTCGGCCTGTCGCTGAACGTCATCGCCTTTTTCAGCCTCGCCACGCTGGCCTATGCCTTCAAATTCCTCTGGGCGCCCCTTGTCGACCGCACGGCTTTGCCGGGGCTTACCCGCCTGTTAGGCCACCGGCGCTCGTGGATGCTGGTCTCCCAAGGTCTCATCATGGTGGGTCTTGTGCTCATCGCGGTGACGGACCCCGTGGCGCACCTTTCGGTGACAGCAGCTCTTGCGGTCCTCACCGGCTTTTCAGGCGCGACGCAAGATATCGTCATGGATGCTTGGCGCATCGAAGTAGCCGATCAAAGCGAGCAGGGTGTGATGCTGGCCTCCTACCAGTGGGGCCATCGCATCGCTTACATCACCGCCGGTGCGGCCCCTCTATTCCTGGCCGACGCCTTTAACTGGTCGGTCTCCTATTTCACCATGGCGGCCTTTATGGGCATCGGAGCGCTCGCGGTGCTCTGCGCGCCGCGCGAACAGGCGCACATCATCCGGCCCATCCCGCGCGTGGCGGGCGCAGCCAACCCATGGGCGGAGCGGGCCGAGTGGGCGGTGCGCCTTGTGATCCTGATTGTTGGCGCGTTGATCCTGGGCTCGGGGCTCTCGGCGCAGGTAGCACTCATCGCGTCGTGGCTGCCGGCGGAGACGGGCGATGCCTTGCGAGCAGCGTGGGCGTCGCGGCCTGGCGGGGTGTTTCTTCAATTCGGCGCCGTGGTGGTGGGTTTCGCGCTCGTGATTGCTTGCGCATGGCCGTTGCCCGGTAAGCCGACACAACCCGGGTATTTCCTCTCGCATGTTTTCGGCGAGCCTATCGGCGATTTCTTCCAGCGCTTTGGCCGCACGGCAGTGCTGATCATTTCGGTGATCTGCCTCTACCGCCTCTCGGAATTCGTGCTCAACATCATGAACCCGTTTTATCTCGATCTCGGGTTCTCGCTCACCCAGATCGCAGAGGTGCGTAAAATCTACGGCGTCATTCTCTCGCTCATCGGCATTTTCGCCGGCGGTTATGCCGTGATGCGGTTGGGTGTGAAACGCGCGTTGCTGGTGGGCGCCATCATCGCGCCCTTGAGCAACCTCATGTTCGCCTGGCTTGCCACGCAAGGGCCCAGTGTTTCCGCGCTCATCCTGACACTCGGGGTGAACAACATCTGCCAGAGCTTCGCCGGGACGTGTTTACTCGCCTATATGTCGAGCCTGACCAGCATCGGTTTTACAGCCACACAGTACGCGTTGTTCTCATCACTTTATGCGCTGCCCGATAAGCTGATCGCCACACAATCGGGGCGCATTGTCGATGCCGCCGCACAGTCGGCGGCGAGCGGCGGATGGATGGCGCCCTTCACGGCGTTCTTCCGCAATCTTGATCCGGGTGCGCTTGTAGCCGGGGCGAGCCGCACGGGCGTGGCGGCGGAGGCTCTGGGTGCGGGCTACTTCGCCTTCTTCATCTATACGGCGGTGATTGGCCTTGCGGCCTTGCCCTTTGCGGTGATGGTGGTGCGCAAACAGCAGTCGGCTATTTAGCGCGCGATTGCTTTTATTGAAGCGTGATCGCGCTCTAAAGTTTTGATTGGTCGCATTTTGAGCGGGAAACCGAAGGCCACTTTTCCCTAAAATGCTCTAAGCGGCTTTCGCTTCCGGCATGATGGGCAGATACACCGTAAACGTGGCGCCCTTGCCCATATCGCTGTCGATAATGAGCGCGCCGCGGTGGCGGTTGGTGATGTGCTTGACGATGGCAAGCCCCAAGCCCGTTCCGCCCAACTCACGCGAGCGGGCGTTATCGACGCGGTAGAAACGTTCAGTCAGGCGCGGGATGTGTTCGCGGGCAATGCCTTCGCCGTAATCGCGAACGGAGATCTTGAGGCAGGGTCCACGGCCCGGCATGGAGGGTGGGCGGCTGGCGGTGATCTCGGCTGTCACGTCGACGCGCCCCTGCGCACCACCATATTTCACCGCGTTGCTGACCAGATTGTAGAACACCTGGCCAAGCTCGTTGGCGTCACCCAAAGCCGTAGGCAAGTTAGTGGGCACTACGAGCGAGAGGTTCGTGCGCCGCTCCTTGATCTGCCGATCGAGAAGCTCAACCGTATTGCGCAACACCAGTTCCAGATCCACGGCCCCGGTGGGGCGCGTGTGTTCGTGCAGCTCGATGCGCGAGAGCGACAGAAGATCGTCGATCAGGCGCGTCATACGGTTGGCTTGTTTCAACATGATGTCGAGAAATTGCATACGGGCGTCGGCGTCATCTTTGGCGGGACCTTGCAGGGTCTCGATGAACCCCAGCACACTGGCCAAGGGCGTGCGCAGTTCGTGGCTGGCGTTGGCGACGAAATCGGCGCGCATGCGATCCATCTTCAGGCGCTCGGTCTGATCGTGCAGGGCGACAATAAGCGTGGTGCCGTCCCGCGCCGTGATGGCCAGTGGCACAATGAGGGCACCGAAGGTGTGCTCGACGGGAGCCGGCAGGGTGAACTGGGCTTCGGCCTTGCGGTTCTGGGCCAGGGCAAAGTCGGCCGCCTCCAGCACTTTGGGGTCGCGGATAACGCCCGCAAGATCGCGCCCCATGAGGCCCGTGGCGTTGCGGCCTAAGTCGAAGAGTGTGCGCGCGGCGGCATTGGCGCTGACAATGCGCCGGCGCTTATCCAGGAGGAAGAAGGGATCAGGCAGGCTGTCGAGTATATCCTGACGCGACTGGGCCAGGGCGTCGGCATCGTCACGCCGCTCGTTCCAGAGTTTGCGCAAGGCCATGAGCCCGCTCAAGAGCCGCTGGGCCGTGGCCGAAGTGTAGAGCGAGGGCGGCGGCGTCTCCGGATTGACGAGCAGGTCTTCGGCGTAGCGGATGATGCGGTCGAAGTCCGCGAGGCGTGTGAATACCAGCACCGCCATCAGCACGAAAACGAGGGCGCACGCCACGACCGCCGCCGTCCAGCTCAGGCGCCCGGTGAGCGCCAGACCCATAAGCACGACCCATGCCGGCAGGCATGGGCCGATGGCCCAAGCCATCAATCGGCGGAAAGAAACGCTGGTAAATCCGCCCATCGGATATTTGTTCAGTTCGCCCTATTCAGTTTTTGTGTCGCTCGCTGGCGTGGGCGGCCATGAGGGCCATCTGCACCAGATCGGACACATTGGCATCCATACCAACAATCTGCACCGGTTTATCAAGCCCCATCAACATGGGGCCGATAGATGTCACAGCACCGAAACGTTGCACGAGGCCCGTGGAGATATCGGCCGCATGTAAACCGGGCATGACCAGCACATTGGCCGGACCCGTCAGGCGGCAGAAGGGATAGATGCGGTTGAGGTCGGGATCGAGGGCGACGTCCACCCCCATCTCGCCGTCGAATTCAAAGTCGAGCGCCGGCTTCTGGGCTTCCAGGATGCGCACGGCCTCGCGCATGGTGCCTGCCACCATGCCCGGCGGGTTGCCGAAGTTGGAATAGGATAGCAGCGCCACTTTCGGCTCGTGGCCCAGGCGGCGCACGGCGGCGGCGCTGGCCATGGCGATATGCGCCACTTCATCGGCAGTGGGCCGCTCGTGCACGGCCGTATCGGCGATGAACAGCGTGCGGCCGCGCTCGACGAGCATGGTCAGGCCGAAGACCGGGCTGTCTTTCTTGGCGTCGATGACTTTCAGCACGTCGCTCAGGGCTGAGTGATAGTTGCGCGTCAGCCCTGTGATCATGGTGTCGGCGTGGCCCATGGCCACCATGCAAGAGGCGAAGATATTGCGGTCTTGGCTCACCATGCGCTCGCAATCGCGCTGCAAGTGACCCTGGCGCTGCAGGCGTTTGTAGAGGAACTCGGCATAGGCGGCGAGTTCCTTGGATTCGCGCGCATTGGTGATGGTGACGCCTTCCAAATCCTCGGGCCTGATGGCCAGCTCGACCAGCATCTGTTCCACCTTGCGCCGGCGCGCAACGAGAACAGCCTTGCCGTAGCCGGAATTGCGGTAGGCAATGGCCGCGCGAATGCTCCGTTCTTCTTCGCCTTCGGCGAAGACCGCCGTGCGGGGGCTGCGCGCCACTTCGGTCGAGATGGATTGCAGCGTGGCCACCGTAGGATCGCGCCGGGCCGCCAATTGCCGGCGGTAAGCGTCCATGTCGGCGATGGGCTTGCGCGCCACGCCGGAATCCATGGCGGCCTGGGCGACGGCGGGCGGCACGGTGGAGATCAGGCGCGGATCGAAGGGTACCGGGATGATGTATTCCCGGCCGTAACGCAGGCGGCGGCCCGAGTACGCAGCAGCCACTTCGTCGGGCACGTTCTCGCGGGCGAGCGCGGCGAGAGCTTTGGCGGCGGCGATCTTCATCTCTTCGTTGATGGTGCGCGCGCGCACGTCCAGCGCGCCGCGGAAGATGAAGGGGAAACCCAGCACGTTGTTGACCTGGTTGTCGTAGTCGGAGCGGCCCGTGGCGGTGATGGCATCGTCGCGCACCTCGGCCACTTCCTCCGGCGTGATTTCAGGGTCCGGGTTGGCCATGGCGAAGATGATGGGGTTCTTGGCCATGCTCCTGACCATCTCGCGGGTCACGGCGCCCTTCACCGAAAGGCCCAGGAACACGTCGGCGCCTTCTATAGCCTCGGCGAGCGTGCGGGCCTTGGTGTTGACGGCGTGGGCGGACTTCCACTGGTTCATGCCTTCGGTGCGGCCCTGATAGATCACGCCCTTGGAGTCAGCCATGATGGCGTTCTCGGGACGCACGCCCAGCGCCTTGGCCAGTTCCAGGCAGGAGATGGCAGCAGCTCCGGCGCCGTTCAGCACCAGCTTGATATCGGACATTTTGCGGCCCGTGAGGTCGCACGCATTGATGAGGCCGGCGGCGGTGATGATGGCCGTGCCGTGCTGATCATCATGGAAGACCGGAATATCCATCAGTTCACGCAAGCGGCTTTCAATGATGAAGCACTCGGGCGCCTTGATGTCCTCAAGGTTGATGCCGCCGAAACTGGGGCCTAAGAAGCGCACGCAGTTGATGAACTCATCAACGTCGCGGGTGTCGACTTCGATGTCGATGCAATCCACGTCGGCGAAGCGCTTGAAGAGCACGGCCTTGCCTTCCATGACCGGCTTGGAGGCCAGCGCCCCGAGGTCACCGAGGCCCAGGACGGCGGTGCCGTTGGAGATGACAGCTACCATGTTGCCGCGCGTGGTGTAGTCGTAGGCGGTGTCGGGATCGCGGGCGATCTCAAGACAGGGGGCGGCCACACCCGGCGAATAGGCCAGGGACAGGTCGTGCTGCGTGGTCAGCGGTTTGGTGGCGACGATTTCGAGTTTGCCGGGGCGGCCTTGCAGGTGAAACTGCAGAGACTCCTGGTCGAAGTTGCGGCGAGCGGCGGGGCGGGCTTTCTTTGAATCTGGTTTCTTTCCGTTGGATGTCTTTTCGGTCTCGCCGTTATCAGTTTTATTCATGGTCCTGTTGCCTTTTGTCCGGTGCGGGATGGGAGCCGCCTCCGAACGTTGCTGCCCCCCCGGGACAGCGCGGTGACATGGAAATTACTGAACTTTCACAAGCTTTTCCAAGCTTCTTCCACGGCTTTTTCCCAAGCCCGGGTTTTCCCCCGTCCCACTTCCTCTGGCCTTGGCCAACCCTCTCCCGCACCCGCGACCGGTAGTATAGTGTCCCGGCTCAACGACACTTGGCTCAGGCTCAGCGGAAGAAAATTTCGTGCCGGATGAAACTGTAGATATTGGGTCGGGCACTTCTGCTGCACTGCAACCGGCAGAGAATGCCAGTCTTGGCGCATCGGGCCTGAGCTCATCGGCTCCGAGCGCATCGGTCCTCGCCGATGCCACGCCCATGATGGCGCAGTATCTCTCGGTGAAGGCCGGCTATCCCGACGCGCTGCTCTTCTATCGCATGGGCGATTTTTACGAGCTGTTCTTTGACGACGCGGTGAAGGCGTCCCAAGCGCTCGATATCGCGCTGACCAAACGTGGCCGCCACCAGGGCGAAGAGATCCCGATGTGCGGCGTGCCGGTGCACAGCCACGAAAATTATCTCTCTCGCCTGATCCGCCACGGCTTCAAGGTCGCGGTGTGCGAGCAGATGGAAGACCCGGCGGAAGCCAAGAAGCGCGGCTCCAAGTCGGTGGTGAAGCGCGATGTGGTCCGGCTCATCACACCCGGTACGCTGACCGAAGACGCGCTGTTGGATGCGCGCGCGCACAACTATCTCGCCGCCCTCGCGCAAGTGAAAAGCGATGCGTGCGGCGAATTCGGCCTCGCCTGGTTGGATGTCTCCACCGGCGATTTCCACGTGCAGCCGCTGGCGCGCAAGGATTTAAGCGCGGCGCTGGCGCGTCTTGATCCCGGCGAACTTTTGATCTCTGAACGCGTACAGCAGGACGAGAGCCTCAAGGCGGCGCTGGATGACTGGAAGAGTATCACCAGCATTTTGCCCACGCCGCGTTTTGACTCCGAGAATGCCCGCAAGCGGCTGGAGAAGATTTTCAGCGTTGGCACGTTGGATGCCTTTGGCATCTTCAGCCGCGCCGAAACCGCCGCCGCCGGCGTGCTGGTGGACTATGTGGAGCTGACGCAGAAGGGCAAGTTGCCGCGTCTTTCGCCGCCGCAGCGCCTGGCACAAGGCGCGGTCATGGAGATCGACGGCGCCACGCGGCGCAATCTGGAAATCACGCAGACACTCTCCGGCGAAAAGCGCGGCAGTTTACTCGCTGTTCTCGACCGCACCGTGACGGGCGCAGGCGCGCGCTTGCTCGCTGCCCGCCTTGCAGCGCCCCTCACCGACTCTGCGCTCATCAATGCGCGTTTCGATGCCGTGGCATTTTTTGTGAATGCGGGCACAGCGCGCGATCAGGTACGCGACGCTCTTGTCTCGTGCCCGGATATCGAACGTGCCCTGTCGCGCCTGACGCTGGGGCGTGGCGGCCCGCGCGACATTGCCAACATCCGTGATGGCCTGAAGCAAGGCCCGGTCTTACGCGAGGCCGTGAACGAGCGCGCAAAAGGATTCCTGCCGCCGCCGCCGGATGTAATGCGGGACCTTGCTAACCTCGGGCATCACGACGTGCTGGTAGAGCGCCTTTCGCGGGCCTTAAGTGAAGAGTTGCCGCTCTTGGCGCGCGATGGTGGCTTCATTGCCAGCGGCTACAATGCGGACCTCGATGAGCTGAAAGCCCTGCGTGATGAAAGCCGCAAATTGATCGCGGGCTTACAGGCCAAGTACGTCGAGATCAGCGGCGTGCCTGCGCTCAAGATCCGCCACAACAACGTGCTTGGTTACTATATCGAGACAGCGGCGAAGCCCGGCGAGAAGCTGATGGAAGATCTGCGCGGTGGTGGACCTGCCTCGATCTTCATGCACCGCCAGAGCATGGCCAACGCCATGCGTTTCTCGACGGTGGAGCTGGGTGATCTGGAAGACCGCATCCGTTCCGCCGCCGACAAAGCATTGGCCCTCGAACTCGATCTCTTCGCCGATCTGGTGGCCGAAGTGCTCGCGCGCGCGACCGAAATCGCAACGGCCGCCGGCGCCATGGCGGCGCTGGATGTTGCGACGGCGCTCGCGTTCCTTGCCGTCGATTGCGACTATGTACGCCCGACGGTCGATCAAAGTCAGACGTTCCGCATCAGTGGTGGCCGCCATCCCGTGGTGGAGCGCGTATTGAAGGCGAGCGGCCAGTCGTTTGTCGCCAACGCTTGCGATCTTTCAGCGCAACCTCATGACGGCGGCGGGCGCCTTTGGCTTATCACCGGCCCCAACATGGCGGGCAAAAGTACCTTCCTGCGTCAGAACGCGTTGATCGCGCTCATGGCCCAGTGCGGCTCCTTCGTTCCGGCCACATCGGCGCACATCGGGGTCATTGATCGGCTCTTCAGCCGCGTCGGTGCGGCCGATGATCTGGCGCGGGGGCGATCCACCTTCATGGTCGAGATGGTAGAGACGGCGGCCATTCTCAATCAGGCGACCGCGCGCTCCTTCGTGATCCTGGATGAGATCGGACGCGGTACGGCCACCTTCGACGGCCTCTCCATTGCCTGGGCGGCGTTGGAATATCTGCACGACGTCAACGGCTGCCGCGCGCTGTTCGCCACGCACTATCACGAACTGACGGCGCTGGCCGCCAAGCTGGCCCACCTTGCTCCGCACACCATGCGCGTGAAGGAATGGCAGGACGACGTCATCTTCCTGCACGAAGTGGCGCCGGGAGCGGCCGACCGCTCCTATGGCATCCATGTGGGCCGGCTTGCAGGACTACCCCAAGCGGTGGTGACCCGGGCTGAAGAGGTGCTCGCCATCCTCGAGAAGGGTGAGGCGGGCGGGGCGGCGGCACGCCTTGCCGACGACCTGCCGTTGTTCTCGGCCAAGTCCGCACGCCCGCGAACGAGTGCCTCACCCTCCGGCCCCTCGCCGATCGAAACCGCACTGACGGCTGTGACCCCGGATGCCTTGAGCCCCCGCGAAGCCCTTGAAACCCTTTATCGCCTGAAGGCGTTATTGCCCGCGGACGCCACGCCCAAATCTTAACAGTCCGTCTTAACGACCCCACCTTAAAGACCTGGAGCGGCGTCAGGGGGCGCATAACCCCTGGAATAATCTGTTATAATGGCTATCTGAGCTTGAGAGCGGTGGCTTTGAAGGTGGCCCATGTTTGAGATCGATCCAGACAAACCGAACATTCCGGCGCTGGCGCGCATTCTGTCGGGCATGGGCATGCTGTGCCTGATCGGCAGCGCGGTCTCTCTCATGATGGCCTTCTCAAAATACAGTTGGATCAATGAGACCTACGCCATGATCGGTGCCGTGGCTGCGTTTCTGCTGGCGCTGCTGTTCGCCGGCCAAGCCAAGACGCTGGAATTACTCGCTGTGGTGAGTGCCCGGCTGAAATCGCGCTTTGCCATCGACAGCATGACCAACATGGCCTCCCCCAGCCCAACGACGTCATCAGTGCCCAAACCGGGTCTCATCACCCAGCCGGTGAAGGAGCGCGTCATCCACGTCTCCGACGAGCAGGCACGCCAGCAGGGTTTCAAGGTCCGCTAATTTTTCATATCCATTCGTGCGTACTTTGATCTAGAGAGTCGTAACTCCGTGAACGCCGTCTTTCACCCCCGTGAGATCATCGACCGCCGCCAGATCGGCGCGGCGCTGGATGTTTTTGCTGCGCGCGATCACGATGAGGCGCGCAAGCGCGGCCACCTCTTAGAGGAGGTCAAGGCTGCGTATAAAGCGGGCTACGCGGTCATCCGCGAGCGCTTCGAGGCGGGCAAAGCGAGCGGCGATGACACGGTGGCGGCCCATAGTTATTTGATGGACCAGCTCATCCGCATCCTCTTCGATGCGGCGACGGCGCATTTCCTGCACGGCGGCGTGCCCACCATGGGCGAGCGCGTCAGCATCGTGGCCATCGGCGGTTATGGCCGCGGCGAACTGGCGCCTTTGTCGGATGTAGACCTTCTGTTCCTTCTGCCCTACAAGCCCACGCCTTTCTCCGAGCAACTGGTGGAGTTCATGCTCTATCTGTTGTGGGATCTCGGCATCAAGGTCGGTCACGCCGTGCGCTCGGTGGATGAGAACATCATTCAAGCCAAAGCCGACATGACCATCCGCACAACGCTGCTCGATGCGCGCTGGATCTGGGGTGATCAGGAGTTGGCGGCCGAGCTGATCTCGCGTTTCAAGAAAGAAGTCAAACGCGGCACGGCCAAGGAATTCGTGCAGGCGAAACTGACCGAGCGCGACGAACGCCACGCCAAACTGGGCGATTCGCGCTACCGCCTCGAACCCAATGTGAAAGAAGACAAAGGCGGCCTGCGCGATCTGCACACGCTTTTCTGGATCGCGAAGTATCTCTATGGGGTGTCGGACGTGCGCAAGCTGGCCGATCAGGGCGTGCTCGACGATGAAGCGGCTGGTCGCTTCACCAAAGCCCATGACTTCCTCTCCACCGTACGCTCGCATATCCACTACATCACCGGGCGCACAGACAACCGGCTCACCTTTGACCTGCAGCGCGAGATCGCGCCCAAGCTGGGCTATGTGGACCGCGCAGGCGCTACGGCGGTCGAGCGCTTTATGAAGCACTATTTCCTGGTGGCGCGCGACGTGGGCGATCTCACGCGCATTTTCTGCACGCTGCTGGAAGAGAGCGGGCGTGAGAAGAAAGGCTTCTACCGCCTCACAAGCGCGCTCCGCCGACGCACCATCGACGGCTTCACGGTGGAGCGGGGCCGTATCTCCGCCGACGAAAGCCTGTTCATTTCAAACCCTGTGAAGTTGCTCGGCATCTTCCACACGGCCCTTGAGCACAACCTCGATTTTCAGCCGACGACCCTGCGCTTGATCTCGCATCATGCGCGCCGCGTGGCGGCTTACCGCCGCGATCCCGAAGCCAACCGTATCTTCATGGACATCCTCACCTCGCCCAAGGGACCTGAAGCGACGTTGCGTCTCATGAGCGAGTGCGGCGTCTTCGGGCGCTTTGTGCCGGATTTCGGGCGCGTCGTCGCACAGATGCAATACGACATGTATCATGTCTATACCACCGACGAGCACACCATCCGCGCCATCGGCATCCTGCACCGCATTGAACAGGGCAAGCTGAAGGAACAGCTGCCCGTTGCCTCGGAAGTGGTGGAAACAGTGCAATCACGCCGCGCGCTGTATGTGTCGGTGCTGCTGCACGACATCGCCAAGGGCCGCGGCGGCGACCATTCGGAATTGGGCGCCGATGTCGCGGCGGAGCTTTGCCCGCGGCTCGGTCTTACCGCCGAGGAGACGGAGACTGTCGCCTGGCTGGTGCGCTACCACCTGCTTATGAGCAACACCGCTTTCAAGCGCGATCTCGACGATCCGCAGACCATCAGCAAATTCTGCGAGGCTGTGCAGTCACCGGAACGCCTGAAGCTTTTGTTGATTCTCACCTGCGCCGATATTCGCGCTGTGGGACCCACGGTATGGAACAACTGGAAGGCCACGCTGCTCCGCGATCTGTACCAGCGCGCCGATCACTTCATGCGTGGCGGTCAGTCCGGAGCCGGCATCGACGCGCGCGTCGGCAGTGCCAAGCAGGCGCTGGCATCACGCCTTGCCGACTGGCCGGAAAAGATGCGCGAGAACATTCTGTCGCTGGGCTCGACGGGTTTCTGGCTGTTCAACGACACCGACACCCACGAGCGCTTGGCGCACTTCATGCGGGCTGCCGAGGAAGTGGGCGAACGTATCGCTATCGACTTCACCATCGACAGTTCCCGCGATGTCACACACATGGTGATCTATACGCCCGACCATCCGGGCCTCTTTGCCAAGATCACCGGCGCGCTCGCCCTGGCAGGGGTGTCGGTGGTCGATGCCAACATCCTGACGCTCTCCAACGGCATGGCACTCGACACCCTCTCGCTGCAGGACTTCGATGGCCAGGAAATCACCGAGCACCGTTTCCAGCGCATCAAGACGCGTATTGTCCAGGCGCTGGAAGGCCGCCTGCGTCTGAACCAGGAGTTGCCGAAAGCGGGCTCACGGTTGCCCACACGTGTCAGCGCGCTGGAAGTGCCGCCGCGCGTCATTATCGACAACACTGCCTCGAAGGTTTGCAGCGTCATCGAGATCAACGGCCACGACCGCCCCGGCTTCCTGTCGGACGTCACCAAGGCCATCGCGGATCTAGGGCTACAGATTTTCTCGGCCCACATCTCGACCTACGGCGAGCGCGTGGTCGATGTGTTCTATGTGAAAGACATCTTCGGCATGCGCGTGGAGAACGAGACCAAGATCCGCCAGATTCGAGACGCGCTCGGCAAAGCGATCGGGGTTACGGCCGACGCCGTGCATGTGACGAAAGCCGAGAAAGCCAAAAGCAAGACCACCACGGCGGCGGCGGAATAACCATTTTTATGCCGCAAAGGCCGGGCATCTGTAGATCTTCGCCCGCCCCAGGGATTCCCCCAACCTAGCGGATAAGGTACATCTTCTTCCATGTCCGCCGCGCCGCTCAGCACGCCTCCGCTCGCGCCCACGCCGTCGTTGTTGCGCGCCTTCGCCACCGTCGGTGGCTACACCATGTTGAGCCGCGTAACGGGCTTCGTGCGCGAGATTCTCACGGCCACGTTCCTGGGCGCGGGGGCAGTGTCAGACGCTTTTTTTATCGCTTTCCAGCTTCCCAACCTTTTCCGCAGCTTGTTTGCTGAAGGTGCCTTCTCGGCAGGTTTTGTGCCCATCTTCGCCCAGCGGCTGGAGAAAGACGGTCAAGCCCAAGCCAAGCAGTTTGCCGACGAAGCTTTTGCCATGCTGACATCGGTGCTGACGGTGTTCACCGTGCTGATGATCCTCATCATGCCGTGGGTGCTTTATGTGATGGCGCCCGGCTTCGACAAAGTCGCCGGCCAGATGGAGCGCACCACGGAGCTCGCGCGCATCGCCTTCCCCTATCTGCTGTTCGTCTCGCTGACTATGCTGCAGTCGGGCGTGCTTAATGCCATGCACTACTACGCCGTGGCGGCGGCGGCACCGGTGCTCCTCAATATCGTGCTGATTGCATCGCTGCTGATTGGCGTGGGCGCCGGGGGCGACCGTGGCGTATTCCTCGCCTGGGGGGTGTTCGCCGCGGGCGTGGTGCAGTTCTTGTGGTTGGCCGCTGAGTGCCGGCGCATCGGCATGCGATTCAAATGGATGCGGCCCCGCCTGACTCCGGACGTGAAATTGTTGATGGTGCGCATGCTGCCCGTGGCTTTTGGCGCCGGCATCTATCAGATCAATCTGGTGGTCAATAAAACCATCGCATCTCTCGTGGGGCCCGGAGCCGTGTCGTGGATCAACTACGCCGACCGCGTGAACCTGCTGCCTGTAGGCATTTTCGGTGTGGCAATTGGGATTGCGCTCCTGCCCCTGCTCACGCGCCACATCCAGGCCGGCAACGAAGCCGCAGCCATCGCCAATCAGAATCGGGCCGTCGAAGTGAGCCTGCTGCTCACCTTGCCAGCAGCGGCGGGCATCGCCGTGCTGGCCGAGCCCATCACGTCCGTCCTGTTCGAACATGGCGCTTTCACGCCCCACGACCGCGTGGCCGTGGCGACCGCCCTGCTCGCTTTCTCGTTTGGTTTGCCCGCCTATGTGCTGAACAAAGCGCTGACGCCGTCGTTCTTCGGCCGCCATGACACCAAGACGCCGGTGAAGGCGTCAGCTTGCGCCCTTCTCCTCAACATCGCGCTCAACCTCGCATTCATGCAGACATTGGGGCATGTGGGCATCGCACTCGGCACATCCATCTCGGCGTGGCTCAATGCCATCATTCTCAGTGTGATTCTCTATCGGCGCGGCCATCTGGTGCCCGATGCGCGGCTGAAGCGCCGCCTGCCCCGCATGATCGGTGCGACGGCGCTCATGACGGCGGCGTTATGGGCTGGGCTTGTGTTGGTGTTACAGCAGTTCGGCCCCCTCTTCGGAGTGCCTGAGCTGGCATCGGGCCCAAATCTCCTGCGGACCGCTGTGCTCTTTGGTCTCATTGGTGCGGGTGGACTGGTATTCCTCGTTTCCGCGGTGGTGCTGGGAGCTGCCGAACGCAGCGATCTCGACAGCTTCCGCCGCAAGCGCGCTTGACCCGGTTTTAGAGCGGGAGTACCACCGCGTCGCTGGTTCGCAGGGAGCCAGCTACGGATGCCTCCACGCAGTCCGTTCAACACATGTAGGGATCATCCCCCAATGACCAGCGGGTCCACTCCGCCGGCGGCTCTCAAGGGTCGTATTCTTTCGGGCATTCAGCCCACCGGCAATCTCCACCTCGGCAACTATCTTGGCGCTATCCGCAATTGGAGCGCGTTGCAGAAAGACTACGAGTGTCTGTTCTGCATCGTCGATCTGCACGCTATCACCGTGTGGCAGGAGCCGAAGGAACTCATCCGCGCGACGCGCGAAGTAGCGGCCGGTTATATCGCCTCGGGCATCGATCCGGTGGCCAACGCGCTGTTCGTGCAGAGCCACGTGCCGGCGCATGCTCAACTCGCTTGGGTGTTTAACTGCGTGGCGCGCCTCGGATGGCTCAACCGCATGACGCAGTTCAAGGACAAGGCGGGCAAGAACCGCGAAGCGGCGTCGGCGGGGCTCTACGTTTATCCGAACCTCATGGCCGCTGACATTCTCGTCTACAAGGCGACACACGTGCCCGTGGGCGAAGACCAAAAGCAGCATTTGGAACTGGCGCGCGACATCGCTCAGAAGTTCAACAACGACTACGGCGTGAATCTCTTCCCCCTGCCCGAGCCTGTGATCAGGGGCCCCGGCATGCGCGTGATGTCCTTGCGCGATGGGTCGAAGAAAATGTCGAAGTCCGATCCGTCCGAATTCTCGCGCCTCAACATGACCGACGATGCCGACGCCATCGCCGGCAAGGTCAGGAAGGCCACGACGGACCCGAACCCCCTGCCCGACTCGGTGGAAGGTTTGGAAGGGCGGGCGGAAGCCGCGAACCTTCTCAACATCTACGCCGCGCTGACCGATCAGACCCTGGAACAGGCCGTGGCCGAGCAGGCCGGCCAGCAATTCAGCCAATTCAAGGCGAAGTTGACCGATACAGCCGTGACGGTGCTGGGGCCTATCAACGCCGAGATGAAGCGGCTCATGAACGATCCGGCGGAGATCGACGCGGTTTTGAAGCGTGGCGCCGACAAAGCCAACGCCATCGCCGAGCCGGTGCTGGCGGAGGTTTATCAAACGGTCGGGTTTCTGCCGGGTATCCGGTAAGTCTTTGATTTAGATCATTTTGCTGCAGGCTTTGCTGCAGCATAGAGTGCAGCATAAAGCCTACTTCAGCGCCCAAAACCCGGCACCCTTGCCATAGGGCAGGTCGAAAAGGGCAGCGTTTTCCTCGAGGGCCTGGCGAATGGAGGCTGGGGCGGAGTCCGGCCACGGTCGGCCCGCATCGCGGCGGATCTTCTCCACGGCCTTATAGATATCGTCCAGAAAACCACGCCGGTCCTCGATCGCGGCTAGTCCGGCTTGAACATCGTCCAACCAGGTTATCTCGCGGGAGGCCTGCTGTTGGGGCGGTTTTGCCGTGGGGGCCTTCTTCGCCGGCTTTGGTTTTTTCACCCGCCGTGTGACGGCGGTGGGATCGCGCAAGGAGGAGACGGCTTTACGCCGGCCGTCTGGCCCCAGGAAGAACCAGTTGGCCCAGGCATTCTCGGCTCCGGCACCGATGGCTCGGCTCAGCTCGTTCAAGCTGCCGTAGGCCGCGCCGCTCCAAAGCCATTTGCCGCCCGAAGCCACGGCTTGAATGTTCTGGCCTTTAAAGGCGCGGAAGATTTCGAAGCCTTCGGGAAAATGCACGCCGTGACGGGTGTCGCGCACACCGTCGGCAGTATTCTTAGATTCTCTATAATTCTCTTGTTTTCGAGACGATCCTTCGGCCAGAAGGCGGGCGAGAATGTCATTCTCGGTATCCTCGCCCTCAGCTCGGAGGGCCCAAATTCGGGAGAAAACCTCGGCAGATATGGTAATTTCGCGCATACCTATAGTCTCCTATATAAATCTTATTATATAGAAGCTTATAGATAAAAGAAGACAATTTTAGATGATCTGGCAGGCCCGTTGGAAGGACAGCTTGGGGCCGCGCGGGAAGGTTTTGGCGTCGTCGCCGGTGCCCATATTGCAGATGAAGTTGGCCTTCACTTTCCCATCCGGCCAGAAGGCGGCGCTGAGCAAACCGGCGTCGAAACCGCTCATGGGGCCGCAGTCCAGACCCAGCGACCGGGCGGCGATGATCATATAAGCACCCTGCAAAGCGCTGTTGCGAAAGGCTGCTTCCTGGATCAGGTCGGGTTTGCCGACAAACCACGCGCGGGCATCGGCGCGCGGGAAAAGCTCGGGCAGCTTTTCATAAAACTCCAGGTCATAGCCCACCAGCATGGTGACGGGGGCCTGCATGGTTTTGTCGACGTTGCCCGGCGCGAGGCAGGGGCGCAGCTTTTCCTTGGCTTCTTTGGAGACCACAAAGACAAAACGCGCCGGTGTGCAGTTGGCGGCGGTGGGGCCAAGCTTGGCCAGATCATAAACACGACGCAGCAGCTCTTCGGCCACGGCTTCGGGCCGCCAGCTGTTTTGCGTATGGGCGTCGCGAAAAATGAGATCGAGGCCGACCTCGGTGAGCGGCGTGCGTCCGGGCATTGGACTTTAAGCGATCGCTTCGACCTGGAGCACTTCGGGCACGTAGTGCTTGAGCATGTTCTCGATGCCCATTTTCAACGTGGCGGTGGAACTGGGGCAGCCGGCGCAGGAGCCGCGCAGGTTCAGATAAACCGTGCCGTTCTTGAAACCCTTGTAGATGATGTCGCCGCCGTCTTGCGCCACAGCAGGGCGCACGCGCGTTTCGATGAGTTCCTTGATCTGAGAAATGATCTCGGAATGGGTGCCGTCGTCGGCCATCTCTTCGTCATCCTCGGCTTCGCCTTCCATGACAGGCGCGCCGGAGGTGAAGTGATCCATCACCGCGCCCAAGACCATGGGCTTCAAAACCTGCCAGCTCTTTTCGTCGGTCTTGGTGACGGTGACAAAATCGCTACCGAGGAAAACGCCGGCCACGCCGTCGATCTCGAACAGGAGCCGGGCGAGGGGCGAGCGCTGAGCAGCGTCGCGGTTGGTGAAATCGGCTACGCCTGAGTCGAGCACGGGCTTTCCCGGCAAGAACTTGAGGGCGGCGGGATTTGGGGTGTCTTCGGTTTGGATGAACATGGAAATCTCCGGCGATGGGAGCCCAAAAGCGGCGGGATGTATGCGCTTAAATAGGACTAAAGCAGTCCTCAATCAAGCCACAGAAGCCGCGCGTTTCAAGCGATCTACAAGGCCTAGGTGAGGGCGTCGATGCGGTCCTCGGGCAGGTCGCCGGGCACAATAGTGACGGGAACGTCGAGCTTGCCCGCCAATTTACCCGAGATGGCCGAAACGATGGGCCCGGGGCCTTCGGTGCCGGAGCCGGCACCCAAGACCAACATGGAGATGGCCGGGTTTTCTGTAATCACTTTCTGCAGCTCGGGGATGGTGTCGCCCTGGCGCAGATAAAGGTCGGGGAAGGTGCCGGTCTGGCGGTGCACCTCGGCGGCGATTTGTTGGAGCAATCTTTCGGCTTCGGTCTTGGCCTCGTGGTTCATCAGCTCGCCGACCGTGGCGAAGTGCTGAAACTCGATATAAGGCACGGCATGGAAGAGGGCGACGGCGCCGCCGTTGTGAACCACGCGCCGGCACGCAAAGCGCAAAGCGGCCCGCAGTTCCTTCGAGGTGTCGACCACAAGCAGGAAGGTGCGCGGACCATCGCCGAGATCGGAGGCGCGCGTGTCAGGTGAGGGTGCTCCGTCCACCATTGCTATACCCGGCGGAAGACAGCGCCCGCTGTCCACCCTGCGCTGCCGGCGAGCAGCACGGCGAGCAGGCCATAGAAAAACGCCCATTTGCCGTGCGCAAAATCATAGAGGTCGGCGCCGACACCGATCTTGGAGATGGTCAGCGGTACAATCTCGGCGCTAGTGATCTGGCCTTCGCGGAAAAGATAAACCTCCACGAGATAGGTGCCCGTGGGCACGTTGGCGGGAAAGTGCAGCTGCGTGCGGAAAAGGCGGTTGGACATGAGTGCCACGTCGGCCACGCCTTGATCGTAAAGGCCATCTTCGGTCTTTAAACGCAGCAGGGCTTGTTTGAACACCGTCGCCTGTTCAGCCGGCATGTTCTCATCGGCGGGCAGCATGCGCACCGAGTCCACGCCGATCTGATAACGCGACAATAAAAGCTGCGGCGCGAATTCCCCCAAGGGCCGGCTGGAGGCGACACGGTAGTAGGAGGGCACATCGCGGAAGATGACGGACTCCGCATTGGCCCAGATAGGCCCCATGCGGCCCTTGCGGCGCACGACTTCCTCCTTTGCCGGACCGCGCACGACAACGGCGATGTCGCCGGGACCGTCCGTGGCGCCGAAGAGCAGCACGTCGGTGCCAGAAAAACCCGTGGTGATGGCGACAAGATGGCTGGAGAGATCGGCCACCAGCGGCACGTCCTGCGCGCTGGCGGGAAATGCGGTGAAGAGCAAGAATGCGAGGCCCAGAGCACGCATCATGACACGTCTCCACTGCCCAGCGAGAAGATGTCAGCGGGCGTGAGGACAAGATCGAGCGCCAGACGAATAGCGACCGCCAGCACGAGAAGCGCAAGCATAATACGCAGGTGTTCGCCTTTGACTTTGCCCGAAAGACGCGCGCCCACTTGCGCGCCCAGCACTCCGATGAGCAGCAGCAACAGGGCCAGCACCGCATCGACGGAGTGGTTGACCGTCGATTGCAGTATGGCCGTCGCGGCCGTGACGAAGGTGATCTGAAAAAGCGAGGTGCCGATGACAACCTGGGTCGGCATGCCGACGAGGTAGATCATGGCCGGCACCATGAGGAAGCCGCCGCCCACACCCATCATGGCCACCAAGAGGCCCACGAGTGCGCCGATGGCGAGCGGGAGAAGGGCGGAGACGTAAAGCTTCGACCGGCGGAAGCGCATCTTGAAGGGCAGGGCATCCATCCAGCGGTGACGCCCAGGACCACGTTGCACCAGGGCCACGGCGACGGGCCGGCGCCTCAAAACGCCGGGCAGGCTCTCGATCAGCATGAAGCCGCCGACGATGCCGAGGAAGGTGACGTAGCCCAGCGAAATGGTGAGGTCGATGTGGCCTTCGGCCTTCAGCACGTTGAACAGCCAGACCCCAATGCCCGAGCCGACGAAGCCGCCGGCTGTGAGCACGGCGCCCATGAGGAAGTCCACGTTGCCGCGGCGCATGTGGGCGAGCACGCCGGAAACGGAGGACGCCACGGTCTGGGCGGCCTGGGTGCCCACGGCCACGGAGGGCGGCACACCGATGAAGATGAGCAGTGGTGTCATGAGGAAGCCGCCGCCCACGCCAAAAAGGCCAGAGAGCAGCCCAACCGCACCGCCCAGTCCAAGGACCAGGAAGATGTTCACCGATATTTCGGCTATGGGCAGATAGATCTGCACGAGAGCAGGTGGCCTTTTGGCGCTAAATGCAGGGCTTCTTTGCTTGTAGAAGCACGCGCATGCCTGTTCAAGGCCGAACTCGAAACGGGCGACGAGAACCGGACTTACGCGACGTTCTGGCGATACCAGTCATAGGCCTTGGCGATGCCGTCCTTCAGCTCGGTCTTTGCGCTCCAGCCGAGGCCGGCGAGCTTGCCACTGTCCACCAGCTTGCGCGGCATGCCGTCGGGTTTGCTGGAATCGAACACCAACTTGCCCTCGAACCCCACCACATCGGCGACGATCTGCGCCACCTCGCCAATCGTCACGTCGCTGCCGTAGCCGACATTCACATGCTCGTCGCCGGAATAGGTCTTCATGAGGAAGACGCAGGCGTCGGCCAGATCATCGACATACAGGAACTCGCGCTTGGGCGAGCCTGTGCCCCAGACAGTCATGGTGGCATCTCCGGCCAGCTTGGCGCGGTGAGCCTTGACCATGAGCGCCGGCAGCACGTGACTGCCTTGAAGGTCGTAGTTGTCGCCGGGGCCATAAAGGTTCGTCGGCATGGCGCTGATGAAGTCGCGGCCATACTGCTGGCGGTAAGCGCGGCATTGCATGATGCCGGAGATTTTGGCGATGGCGTACCACTGGTTGGTGGGCTCGAGCGGGCCGGTCAGCAGCGCACTCTCGGCCATGGGCTGTGGTGCGAGCCGCGGATAGATGCAGCTGGAGCCGAGGAAGATGAGTTTCTCGACATCCAGTTTATGCGCGGTGTCGATGATATTGGTCTGGATGAGAACGTTGTTGGTCAGGAAGTCCACGGGCCGCGTGCTGTTGGCCATGATGCCGCCGACGACGGCGGAGGCCACGAAGATCGCCTGCGGTTTATGCTTGGCCATCCAGGCTTCGACATCGGCCTGGCGCGTGAGGTCGAGTTCCTTATGCGCAACTGTGAGCACGTCGCATTTCTCGGTTGCCAGACGCCGCAAGATGGCGCTGCCGACCATGCCGCGATGACCCGCGACCCAGACGCGCTTGCCGGCAAGGGAATAGGGCGGGGATGTCATCTCAGGCATCCTCTTAAGCGTCACGGTCGAAGCGCGTGGCTTCGGCTTTCACCGCTTCGAAATCGGCGGCGACCATTTCCTTCACCATGGCGCGGAAGGTTGTCTTGTGTTTCCAGCCCAGCACCTTGCGTGCCTTGGTGGGATCGCCCAGCAGCAAATCCACTTCGGTCGGGCGGAAATACCGCGGATCGACTTCCACAAGCACTTTACCGGTTTTGGCATCGATGCCCTTTTCGTCGACACCTTTGCCCTTCCATTTGATCTTGCGGCCCACTTCGGCGAAGGAGAGCTGCACAAACTCGCGCACCGCATGGGTCTCGCCCGTGGCGAGCACGAAGTCGTCGGCCTTCTTGTGCTGCACGATCTTCCACATGCCTTCGACATAATCGCGCGCATGACCCCAGTCACGCTTGGCGTCGAGATTGCCGAGATAGATCTTCTCCTGCAGACCGAGCTCGATGGAAGCGACCGCGCGCGTGATCTTGCGGGTCACGAAGGTTTCGCCGCGCAGCGGGCTTTCGTGATTGAAGAGAATGCCGTTAGAGGCGTGGTAACCGTAAGCCTCGCGGTAGTTCACCGTGATCCAGTACGCGTAGAGCTTGGCGGCGGCGTAGGGCGAGCGCGGATAGAAAGGTGTCGTTTCCGACTGCGGAATCTCCTGCACCTTGCCGTACAGCTCCGAGGTGGAGGCTTGGTAGAAGCGCGTCTTCTTGCCCATATCGAGAATGCGAATAGCCTCCAAGAGGCGCAGCGTGCCCATGCCATCGGAGTTGGCGGTGTACTCGGGCGTCTCGAAGCTCACCTGCACGTGACTTTGCGCGGCGAGGTTATAAATCTCGTCGGGCTGCACTTCCTGCACGAGCCGGATCAGGTTGGTGGCGTCGGTCATGTCGCCGTAATGCAGGAAAAAGCGCACGCCGGTCCTGTGCGTATCCTGATAGAGGTGATCGATGCGCCCGGTGTTGAAAGACGACGAGCGGCGCTTCAGCCCGTGCACGATGTAGCCCTTCTTGAGAAGGAGCTCGGCGAGATAGGCGCCGTCCTGGCCGGTGGCGCCGGTGATGAGAGCGACTTTAGCCTTCTTGGGCATCGGCAATCCTAAAGAGGAATAAGACCAAATTTCCTCTTTTCTATACCGCAGATACGGCAAGTGTCCAATAACTCAATGAAAACAATTGTATAGAGGCCATCTTCGGCTATGATTGATGGCGTCCGCGACACCCCGTTGATCAGAGGCCTCTTGGCGCTTTCCCCCGATCTTTTCTCCCGTGACGGTTTGCTGCACCGGCTGCGCCAGCCGCGGAACCTGTTCGTCTATGGCTTTGACGTCGGCATGGCCTTCGCGGCCTTCATCGCGGCGTTTTTTCTGCGCCTGGGCAGCGACGTTCTCGAAAGCCGGCCCGATGTGCTGCAGATGGCGGCCACCTTCGCCGGGGTCGCCGCCGTCACCTATCTCTTCACCGGCCTCTACCGCCATGTGTGGGAATACGTCTCGGCCCGCGATGCGGTGAACATCCTGCGGACGGCGACCATTGTGGTGGCGGTGTTCCTGCCGGCGTGGTTTTTCGTCGCGCGTCTGGAGACCCTGCCGCGCTCATTACCCTTCATCAGTTGGGTCCTCTTGGTCATGTTCCTGGCGGGCCCGCGCCTTTTCTACCGCATGTTCAAAGATCACGGTGCGCGCGGTATCGCCATGGCGCCCGACGCGACGTTGATCCTTGTCATCGGCGCCGGTCAGGAAGCCGAGCACTTCATCCGCAAGCCGCCGCAAGGCGCCCGTGTTGTGGGCATGGTGACGGCGCGCGGTGACCGCCTCGGCCAGATGATCCAGGGTGTGGAAGTGATGGGCCGCAACGAGGATCTGGTGCGTGTGGTGCGCGACCTGGATGCCAAAGGACTGCGGCCCGAGAAGCTGGTGCTGGTCGGGCGCGACGTGGACGGCGCGACGGTACAGAAGCTTCTGACGTTGGCGGGTGAGGCGGGCTGCCCCTTGGAACGTGTGCACGCCGACGGTAATGATCTGCGTCCGCATCCCATCGCCATCGAAGACCTGTTGGGTCGCCCGCAAAGCAATCTCGACCGCCCTGCTATGGCGGCGATGATAAGGCGCCATCGTGTGCTGGTGACGGGTGCGGGTGGTTCCATCGGCTCTGAACTTGTGCGCCAGATCTGCGCGGAAGCGCCCGCCCACATCACACTGCTGGATAACGGAGAATTCAATCTCTACACCATCGACATGGAAGTGCGGCAGCGCTTTGCCAGTGTTGCGTGCTCCACGATTCTTGCCGATGTGCGCGACGACACCGCCATCAAAGACATCATCGCGCGCGAGAAGCCCGATGTCGTGTTCCATGCCGCGGCGCTGAAGCATGTGCCCATGGTGGAGATGAACCCCTTGGAAGGGCTGCTCACCAACGCCATTGGTGCGCGCAATGTGGCCGATGCTTGTGTTGCCGCCGGTGTGCAGACAGTCGTGATGATTTCCACCGACAAAGCCGTGAACCCGTCCAACGTCATGGGCGCCAGCAAACGCGTGGCCGAGATCTATTGCCAAGCCATGGATTTGCGTGAGGCCGGCACGCGCTTTGTCACGGTGCGGTTCGGGAATGTGCTGGGCTCGGCCGGTTCTGTGGTGCCGCTGTTCCAGAAGCAGTTGGCGGAGGGCGGACCGATCACTATCACGCACGCGGACATGGAGCGCTTCTTCATGACCATCCACGAAGCGGCGGAATTGGTGCTGCAGGCGGCCGCTCTGGGCCCGGGGCGCGACGACGAAGGCGCGATCTATGTGTTGGATATGGGTCAGCCGGTGAAGATCATGGACCTGGCGAAGCAGATGATCCGTCTGGCCGGGAAAGAGCCGGGCAAGGATGTGGCTATCCACGTGACGGGCCTGCGCGTGGGCGAGAAGCTGTACGAAGAGCTGTTCCACGGTCAGGAACCGCCGGTGGCAACAAATATGCCGGGTGTGTTCATCGCCCGCCCACGCACGGTGGATCATGCTGTCATTGCCGCTAAACTTTCGGCCCTGGATGATGCCTGCCGCCGTCGCGACGAAACTGTCGCTTTGGCTTTGGTGGCCGACTTGGTGCCGGAGTTGCGCCGTACCGGTGCGCCGGGCGGCAAAGCTCATCTCAAGGTCGTGAAGTAGCGCCAAAGTTTTCCACAGGCCCCAGCGCAGAAACCCATATACGGCGCGCTTTTGTTTGAGGCGGCCGGCGTGCTACATCGGTCTCATTCACCCCGTTTTGTGAGTGCTCATGACCCCCATCCGCCGCGCTCTTCTCTCCGTCTCCGATAAATCCGGACTGCTGGAATTCGCCAAATTCCTGCATGAGTCCAAGGTCGAGATCCTGTCCACGGGCGGCACGGCCAAGGCCATCAAGGACGCAGGCATTCCGGTGAAGGAAGTGTCGGAACACACAGGTTTCCCCGAAATGCTCGACGGGCGCGTGAAAACGCTGCACCCCATGATCCACGGCGGTCTGCTCGGCGTGCGCGACAATGCCGAACACGAAGGCACCATGGCGAAACACAATATCGCGCCCATCGATCTGGTGGTAGTGAACCTCTATCCCTTTGAGGAGACCATCGCCAAGGGTGCCGACTTCGACACTTGCATCGAGAACATCGACATCGGCGGGCCGGCCATGATCCGCTCGGCCTCTAAAAATCATGCCGGTGTGACGGTGGTGGTGGACCCCGTGGATTACGGCGTAGTCATTGCCGATATGAAAACCAATGGCGGTGCCGTGGCCGACACCACACGGCGTCAGCTGGCAGCCCGCGCCTTCGCGCGCACGGCAGCGTACGATGCGGCGATTTCGTCGTGGTTTGCTGGTCAGTTGAATGAAGAGTTTCCGCGCTGGCTAAGTTTTGGCGGCAAGCTGAAACAAACGCTGCGTTACGGTGAGAACCCGCACCAAAGTGCTGCTTTATATGTGACGGGCGAGAAGCGGGTTGGTGTGGCGTCCGCATTGCAAGTGCAGGGCAAGGAACTCAGCTACAACAACATCAATGACACCGACGCGGCTTACGAATTGGTGGCGGAATTCTCGCAGCCGGCGTGCGCCATCATCAAGCATGCCAACCCTTGCGGTGTTGCCTTCGGCAAGGATTGTCTCGATGCCTACACCAAAGCGCTGGTGTGCGATCCGGTGTCGGCCTTCGGCGGCATCATCGCCCTGAACCGCCCCATCGATGGCCCGACAGCCGCCAAGATCACCGAGCTGTTCACGGAAGTGGTCATCGCGCCGGGTGCTGATGAAGAAGCCAAAGCGTACTTCGCCAAGAAGAAAAACCTTCGTTTGCTGATCACTGACGGGCTGCCCGATCCAGCCGCCCAAGGCAGAACAGTGCGCAATGTGGCGGGCGGTTATCTTGTGCAGGGGCGCGACAACGGACGTATCACCAAAGCCGATTTGAAAGTCGTGACCAAGGTGAAGCCCACAGATCAGCAGATGGACGACCTGTTGCTCGCCTTCACCATCTGCAAACACGTGAAGTCCAACGCCATTGTTTACGTCAAGAATGGCGCGACGGTGGGCATTGGCGCGGGACAAATGAGCCGCATCGATTCCGCGCGCATCGCCCACAGCAAATCAAAAGACGCCGCGAAAGCATTAGGTCAGGATGGTGCATTGACCGTGGGCTCGGTCGTAGCCTCCGATGCTTTCTTCCCCTTCCCGGATGGCCTGCTGGTAACGGCGGAAGCGGGCGCGGTGGCCGTGATCCAGCCCGGTGGATCCATCAAGGATGAAGACGTCATCAAGGCAGCCGACGATAAAGGCCTCGCCATGGTTTTCACCGGCATGCGCCACTTCCGGCATTAAGCGTTGAGGTTAACTTCGCTGGCTTCTTCCTCGCGCACACTGCGCAGGAGAAGCCAGCCGATGGCTAAAAGGATGAGCGTCGTCGCCATCCCCAGACGATAGCTGCCGGTGGCGAAGGTCACCCAGCCCACCAGCGCGGGTCCTAAGAACGCCGTCACTTTGCCCGAGAGCGCGAAGAGCCCGAACATCTCGCCGCGCATGGCGGGCGGTGCAAGGCGCGCCATCATGGTGCGGCTTGCAGCCTGCACGGGGCCGAAGAATGTGCTCATGGCGAGCGCTGCGATCCAGAACGTGGTTTTGTTGTCGGCGGCAATGACCACGGCACTGGTGACGATGAGGGCTGCCAGGCTGATGGAGATGGTGGTCTTTGAACCCATGCGGTCATCGACCCAGCCAAAGAGGAAAGCGCCAAGACCAGCCGTGAGATTGAGGCTGATCCCCAGCACGATGATCTCTTCGGTCTTCATGCCGTAGATGACTCCGGCATAGACGCCGCCCAAGGCAAAGATCGTGCTGACAGCGTCGGAATAGATCATGCCGGCAATCAGAAAGCGGAAGACGTTGCGGTGGTTGCGCGCGTTGCGCAGTGAGGTCGCAAGCTGCTTCAGGCCCGTACGCACGGCGAGGGACACTGGGATGCCGCTGGGTTCGGGCTCTTTGATGAAGAAGAACAGAGGCGTCGCGAAGAGCGCAAACCAGCCGGCGACAAGAAGGGCTGTTGCGCGCACGTGCTCGGCTTGGCTTTTATCGAGACCAAAAGGCGGCGGGTCCGCTTGCACGAGACCGAAGAGCGCCAGCGCCAATGAGAGCAAACCGCCCGCATAGCCCACGCCCCAGGCCCAGCCGGAGATGCGCCCCATGGTGGCGGGGGTGGCGATGGTGGGCAGCAGCGCGTTGTAGAACAGCATGCCCATCTCGAAGCCGACGGTAGAAAGCACCGCCAGAGTCAGCGCGAGCGGCACATCCGCAGGCGTGGGCCGCACGTACCAGAGACAGGCCGTGGGAATGACACAGAGGACTGAGAGCACGAGAAGCCAAGGCTTGCGTTGTCCAGTCTGGTCGGCGATGGCGCCAGCGATGGGGCTGAGCAGCGCGATGATGATCCCCGCCACGGACATGGCAAGACTCCATTGCGCGCCGCCGGTGGTGGGATCGGATGCGACACCGGTGGTGAAGTACGTCGCGAAAACGAACGTGACGACGATGGTGGTGAACGCGGAGTTGGCGAAGTCGAAGAGGCAGAAAGCCGCCACCGGTGCGAAGCGTGGACGCGCAGCGGCGGTGTCCGTCATGGCGCGATCCCCAGCGCTTGTTCGATGCGCCACGCCGTTTTCATGACGGCGAGTGCGGTTTCACCGCTGACACGCGGGCGGGTGCCAGTTTCGATACATGCCGTAAACGATTTGAGCTGGGCAGCGAGGGCATCTCCGGTAAAGGTTTCCGGCGCGCCATTATCAATGCGTAAGGTCTTGGCGATGTAATCGACAACGTAAGAGGCGTCTCCGGTGACAGCAAGATCGCGCACGCGTTCCGGCCACGTGCGGCTGGCGGTGAGCGTGGCGATGGCGCCGTCGGCAAAAGTGAGCGTGGCTTCGGCATGATCGCGCGTGCCTTTGGCTTGCACACCCGTCACGGGCTGCGACGTCAAGGCGAGCACGATATCGAGATCGTGCACCATCAGGTCCACAACCACGCTTATGTCCGTGACGCGCGCGCTGGCAGGACCCATACGCCGGGCAGTAAGGGTGCGCAGGTTCCGGGGCGCGTGCGAGAACAGCGCTTCGATGGCCGGATTGAAGCGCTCGATATGGCCAACTTGAACGACACGCTGGCGGATGGCGGCGGTATCAATGAGCGCGCGGCATTCGGCTTCCGAGGCGGCGAAAGGTTTTTCCACCAGGCAATGCAAGCCGGCGTGAAGTAGAGGTAGCGTCATGGGCGCGTGCGCTGCCGTGGGCACGGCGATGATGGCGGCGTCGAAGCCATCGAGCGTTTCACTCACATCGCAGCCATAGGCATCTGCGGCCGCACGGGCGCAGGTTTTATCCGTGTCGATGACGGCGGCGATGGGAATGCCGGCAGCTTGCGCCGCGCGCAAATGATTGCGGCCCATAACGCCGGCGCCGATCACGGCGAGTTTTGGAGTGAGCTTCAGAGGGGTGCGTTCCACATCCGCTCCTGAAACGGGCGAGGGCGCCGCCCTCAGGCAACGGCGCTGCGCACAGCCGCGATGATGCGGTCTTGGGCGGGCGCCGTCAGATAAGGATGCATGGGCAGGCTGATGACATCGGTCGCCAGCTGCTCGGTCACCGCCAACCCGCCCATGGCGACTGGGTAGCCGCGATAGGGTGCTTGGGTGTGGATCGGCTTCGGATAAAAAATGTTCGTGGGAATGCCCTGAGCCTGGAGCGTAGCTGCGATGCGGTCGCGGCGCGATGAGCGAATGGTGTACTGCGCCCACACCGACGTGCAGTCGGCGCGGACGACAGGTGTGGTTACCACGTCCGCAAGACCTTTGGTGTAGCGTTGGGCGATGGCTTCGCGCTCCACGCACTCGGCGTCGAAGATGGCGAGTTTTTCCAGGAGCACGGCGGCCTGAATGGAATCAAATCGTGCGGTCAGGCCGACGCGCACGTTGTCGTTGCGGTCCTTGCCCTGGCCGTGCACGCGCACCTGCACCAGGCGGCGGGCGACTTCGTCGTCGTCGGTGAATACCGCGCCGCCGTCGCCATAACAGCCGAGCGGCTTGGAGGGATAGAAGCTTGTGGCCGATACTTCGGCGCAGGTAACGACGGATTTGTTTTTATACCGTGCGCCGTAGCTCTGCGCGGCATCGTCCAGAATCCAAAGGCCGTGCTTTTTGGCGACGGCCCCGATGGCATCGAAGTCCACCGGCTGGCCGAAAAGATCGACGGGGATAACACATGCCGGGCGCAGGCCGGTCTGCTTGGCGACAGCGATGGCGCGCTCGAGGCTGGCGGGGTCCATATTAAAGGTGTCGGGCAGCACATCGACAAACACCGGGGTGGCGCCGGCCAGCACCGGCACTTCGGCGGTGGCGGTGAAGGTGAAGGAGGGCACGAAGACGGCGTCGCCCCGGCCGACGTCTTTGGCCAGGAGCGCCATGACCAGGGCCGTGGTACCGCTCGAGCAGGTGATGACGTGTTTTGCCCCGCAATGGGCGGCAAGCTTCTTTTCCGCTTCGGCCACTTCCGGACCCATGATGAAGCCACCGTGAGCCAACACGCGGTTGATGGCGGCCTCCATGCGGGCGCCGATGCGGGCACGCTGGCTCTGAAGATCAATGAAAGCGACCGCAGGAATTTCGACGGGAGCCGTCGCTGAATCACGCATGAGGGGGAAGGATCCTAGGTTGCCGCAGTGCAGGTGAAAGGACAGGTCGGAAAGGCCATTTTCCAGGCTTAAGACGTTCAGCAGCGAACCTATCCTTTGGTCACAACGCTTGCAAATGGAATGGGTTGCGGGCCGTGCCGGTTTCTCGTAAGCCGGGTCGTTCTTGCCACACCGCTGAGCTCTGCCGACCTGGACAAGCGCACACCCGCAGCGCTAAGTGTCTGGGCTATTATAAGAGTCTCTCGAACATCTCGCCCTATGGCTGTATCGCCGACCGCAGCACCCGCTCTCACCACAGCCGATCTCTATCGGCGGCTGTTGCGCGAGGCCGTGGCACCTTATGCCGGACGCTTCCTGCTGGCGGGCGTGTGCATGGTTGCCGTGGCGCTGTCGACGGCAGCCTTGGCCTGGCTCATGGATCCGGTGGTCAACCGGGTCTTTGTGGAAAAACGCGCTGACCTGCTGTGGCCCGTGGGCCTTGCGGTGCTTACGGTCTTCGCCGTCAAAGGGATCGGCGCCTACGGCCAGACGGTGATCATGACGCAGGTGGGCCAGACTGTGCTCACTGATTTGCAGAACCGCCTGTTTCGCCATTTGCTGCAAATGGACCTGACGTTCTTTGCCCAGCACCGTACAGGCACATTGATCTCGCGGCTGACCACCGATATCGCCGCCATGCGCATGGCGGTGTCGACTGCGCTGACGGGCTTAGGGCGTGAGTCGCTGTCCATCATCTTCCTCGTCGGTGTCATGTTCTATCAGGACTGGTTACTGGCGACGGTGGCCTTCGTGGCCTTCCCGGCGACGGTGATTCCCATATCTCTGCTGGGCCGGCGCTTGCGCAAAGTGACCGCCAATACACAAGAGCAGACCGGCGCCTTTATGACGCTGGTGGAGCAAAGCCTTTCCGGGATCCGGCTGGTGAAGGCTTATCGCATGGAGGAGTACGAGCGCGGCCGCGCCGAGCGCCTCACCACCGCCATCCGTGATCTGGTGATCAAGGCCGAGCGCGTGAAAGCCATGGCAAGCCCGCTCATGGAAACCATGGGCGGCGTGGCTGTGACGATTGTGATTGTCTATGGCGGCTGGCGCGTCATCAACGGAACGACTTCGGCGGGCGCGTTCTTCTCGTTCATCACGGCGCTGCTATCGGCGTATCGCCCCATGAAAGCGCTCGCCAACGCCAATGCATCCGTGAACGAGGGGCTCGCGGGCGCGCAGCGTCTGTTCGGCGTGCTGGATACCGGCACGGTGATGGCCGAAAAGGTAAATGCGCCGGCGCTGCACGTCACACGGGGCGAAGTGCGCTTCGCCGACGTTGCGTTCTCCTACGGCGGCGAGGCCGAAGCGCTGAAGGCCATCAGTCTTGTGGCAGCGCCCGGCAAAACCACGGCGTTGGTGGGGCCGTCCGGCGCAGGCAAGACCACCATCCTCAATCTTATCCCGCGCTTTTACGACGTGGCGGAGGGGGCCATTCTCATCGACGGACAGAACATCGCCGATGTGAGCATTGCATCTTTGCGCAACTCTATCGCGCTCGTGAGCCAGGACGTCGTGCTGTTCGATGACACCGTGCGCGCCAATATCCGCTATGGCCGGTCAGACGCGAGTGATGCCGATGTGGAAGCAGCGGCGGGTGCCGCCGGTGCGCACGACTTCATCGCCGGCCTGCCGGAAGGTTACGACACCATCGTCGGCGAGCGTGGACAGACGCTGTCAGGTGGCCAGCGCCAACGCATCGCCATCGCGCGCGCGTTGCTAAAGGATGCGCCTATCCTGCTTCTCGATGAAGCCACAAGCGCCTTGGACACAGAGACCGAGCGCCAAGTGCAGGCGGCCTTGGATCGCTTGAAGCAGGGCCGCACGACGCTGGTTATCGCGCATCGTCTTTCGACCGTCGCGGCCGCCGACCAGATTTGCGTTGTGGACCAGGGCCGCGTGGTGGAGACCGGCGATCATGGTGCGCTCATGGCCAGCGGCGGCACCTATTCGCGGCTCTATGCGCTGCAATTTTCCACTCTCGGCGCGGCGACGGGCTAACGCCGATGCTTCTTGAACATGCCATGAGCAGCGGCGCGGTGCCGGCGTAGTAGCTGAGTAACGCGACGCCACCGGGTTTCAGGCATGAGGCCATGAGGCTCAAGACATGGCGCTGCACTTCTGGAGGCGTGACGTAAAGCACACCGACATTATAAATCAAATCGAACTGACCTAGTCGCGCGGGCTCTAGGTCGAGAAGATCGCCACAGATGACCTCTACGCGTGAGCCGAACGCCGCGCACCGTGCGCGTGCGGCGGCGCAGGCGGACACAGAAAGATCAGCGCCGACGATGCGCCCCTTCGTCAGGCCGCCCAAGCGCGCCATCTGCACACCCGTACCGCAGCCTAGGTCGAGAATGTCGAAAGAGTCGCCGGCGGGTGCCGCGCCATAGAGCGCGCCGACACCCAGCACGCGCACCGGGTCGATGCCGGGAATGGCTTCGGAGTCAAAGGGCATCACGTCGTACGCCGTGGCGATACGGGCGTTGACGGCGCGTAACTCTGAGGATGACGATGCGGAGGTGGACATGGCGGCAATGCCGTAAAAACGGGCGTTAAGCTAAAGCTAGCGCCGGCCTGCGCGGTCGTCTATGGGAAAGCCATGGCTTATTTCCGCAACTCCGACGTCAATCTCGTCAATCTGCACTTCGGCATCCGGGCGGTCTCCATCTACGGGGCCGGTGCGTTCTTCTTTGTCTTCATGCTGAAGTCCGGCGTGGCCTTGCCGCTGGTGCTGGTGTCGCTGGCGTGCATTCTGGCGGGCCGCTTCATTATCCGTCCGTCGGTGGTGTTCCTCGCGGCGCGTTATGGCTTACGCAATGTTCTTGTGTTCGGCACGCTGCTGAATGCCGTGGAGGCGCCGCTGTTAGGTGAGGTGCAAGGTGTGGGTTCGGCTTTGGTGGCCTTCTGCATCGTTTCGTCGGTAGCGGACACTTATTACTGGACGACCTATCACGCTTATTTCGCCGCCGTCGGCGATCATGAGCACCGCGGGCATCAGCTAGGCGTGCGCGAGGCTGTCGTCGCCATCGTCGGTATCATCAGTCCACTTGTCATGGGCTTCGCGCTGGTGGCCTTCGGGCCGCGTATTGCTTTTGGGACAACCGCCTTCATCCAACTCTTCTCGGTCATTCCGTTGTTGTTCACCCCGCGCGTTCCTGTCGTGCGTATCGCCCCCGGTGCATTCAAGGCCGCCATTCCGGGCATGCTGTTATTTTTCGCCGATGGCTGGATTCAAATGGGTTATGGCATCGCCTGGCAGATGGCGCTGTTCCTGTCGCTGGGCGAGGACTTCACGGCCTACGGCGGCGCGCTCGCCATTGCAGCTCTCGTGGGCGTGGTGGCGAGCCTAGCGCTTGGGCGTCACATCGACGCAGGGCACGGCAAGCGCGCGGTATGGCTGGCTTTCATCGTGCTCGGCGCAACGATCGTTTTCCGCGGCGCGGCTGTCGGGCATGCCACGCTCTCCGTCATCGCCAATGCACTGGGTGCGCTGGTGGCGGCGCTCTATACACCCACGCTGATGACGGCGGTCTACAACCTCGCGAAGGGCTCACCCTGTCCGTTGCGATTCCATGTGGCGACGGAAGGCGGCTGGGATGCGGGCGGTGCGTCGGCGTGTTTGATCACGGCACTGCTGATCTATCTGGGAGCGCCGCTCGCCGTAGGTGTTCTTCTGAGCCTGGCCGGAGCAGTGGGATCGTTTGTCATGCTGCGGCGCTATTACGCCCGAACATCTCTAGCGACGTAAGGATGCGCGCCCGCGCAGTGGCGTCGTGTCTTTGACAAGAGTAATATCCGGAACCACGGACGGCACAGCCGCGCTATGTGCCGCGTGCCGCATTTTGCGGGTGAACTCTTCCCATCGCGCTTGGACCGCCCGCATGTCGATGCTTTGGCCGTTGCCGAACACAAGGCGTGTTCCGGCGAACATCTCATATTCGCTGCCGGTCAAATCCTCATGGAGGACAAGCTCCATGTTTTGCGGATTGAAGCCGATCAAGTCCAGGTCGAAGAGCGTATGCAAGTCGCTCCGCAGCAAGACGCCGTTGGCTGGGTGCGTCTCTGTGCTGCGTCCCTGGCGATTGACAGCGCAGGCTTCCAGCAGCGCGAGCACGGCGCAGCCCGTGACCATGCAGCGTGGTCCATACCTGCGGATCAGCTTGTCGCGGAACGTCGTGAGCCCGCGCCGTTGGCGAATGGCGAAGAAAGGCTTGTCTTGCTCATCGATGCTCGGCAACGGATGAAACTCGGCGGAGTCGCCGTCGCCATCACCGAGATCGAGCATGCGGTGGTTCAGCCAGTCGCGGAAAATCGCCGCCATTTTGTGATCGCGTCGGGCAACGTAGCTGCACAGGCCGATAAGATCAGCACGTTTCAACTTCACATGACGGCTGTTGGTGAGTTCGAAAGGGCGCAGCTCTGCTGGCTCGATCTGCGCGGCCACGGCGGCATAGTCATAAGAGAACAACACCGTGTGCGACACGGCAAGTTCGTGCGCTTCCACAGGTGTTGTGAACTGATGGCCGTGGAAGCAGCGATAGCGCATGCCACGCTGCTTGCGGGCCTCGATATCGGCGACGCCGCAGAAGGGACACTTGCGCACAAGCAATTCACGGCGCTTCGACGTCACATCCTCGACGCGCGCCACGGCAACGAGGCGGCGCTGGTCACGCAGGAAGATCAGGTCGCGCGCGACGATATGCTTCTTGCTGCGATCGGCGGTCTGATACGTGTACGACGTCAGCGGCGCGCGAGCGGGCGCGTCGGTATCGATCTTGGGTGTAACGGCGATCCAGCCTTGCATGAACGGGGCGCTATCTTGATTGCGACATGATTTAACAATTACACGCGGATGCCCCCGTCTTATTGTTGCAGTTCGGTGAAGAATTGTTTGCGTCGGAGCGTTCCGACAACTCCGTAAGTCGTTTGTACATCGTACGTATTTGAGTGGAGGGCCGCATAAACGCAGGCAATAAGACAGTTTCATGACGCTCTGCGACGTTGCAGAGGTGTGAAGGCTTTGAGACAAGCGCGGGGACATTACATAAGGACCCGCACGTGATTTCATATTCCTCGCGCTCTGTTATCGCCCTGACGCTGCTGGGAGCCGTGTTTGCGCAAGCCCCGGCTTTCGCCCGCCAGGACAGCAATGTCATCGCCAAAGCGGCACCGATGCCGCAGCTGGGTCAAAGTGCTGTGGATGGTTACGCACTGGCCGATCAGATCGAGTCCCTCATCGCGATGCGCGCGGCCATGATGGAGCGCACGGCGCCGCAGCCTGCTACCAATTGCAAAGATGAAGGTGAAGTCGCCCGCCGTCTCACAGCGCTGGCGGAACTGGACGGTTTTGCTCGCTCAACGGTGGCCGGTCTCATTGATGCAGCACCCAGCCTGGAGCTGCGTGCGATGACGGAAGAAAAGCTGATGTTGGTGATGCTGGAGCACCGCGCCGGCATGCGCACAGCCTATGGAAATCTGTTGGATTTGCCGGTGGTGCGTGAGAAGGGCGCTTTGGCCGCGGATATCGCGCGGCTTGCTGAGCAAGCCGCGCGTCCGTAACAGGGCCTAAAATACTTCGTAAGCTGTAGGCTTAGTGAGCTGTTGTTGCGATGCCGGCAATGCGGCGCCGGGCAAGGCTCTTGGCGCGTGTCTGGTCCGAGCCGACTTCGACTCGCGGATTGCGATCAAGCTGAAGAACCTGGCCATAGAGATTCATGGCTTCATCGGCGCGGCCGGTGTTCTGCAACACATAAGCCAGATTGAGAAGGCGCTGCGGATCGGTCGGGTTCTGCGCGAGACCCTGACGCAGCAGTTTCTCGGCTTCACCCCACTGACCCTTCTGAACAGCCGTGTACGTCTGTGCAGCCTCATCCGGGCTGGACGCGGCGAAAGCCGGGGCTGTCATCAAGCCGGCGGCGAAGGCGCAAGTCAGTAGAATGTGTTTCATGCGAATCTCCCTGAAATGAACTCTAGCCAGGAAAGAATGCGCTTTCCGAAGCGGTTTAGAAAATGAATCTATTATGTAAGATTTATGAACGTTTCATGATATCTGGAGCGAACGAAATGGCGAATTTCCTAGGTTTTTTGAACATACTCAAAATGCGGTCAAACACCGACTGTCATAATTCTCACTAGAACCCCGCCAATTTCGGCGAAAGCGATTCGCGCGGACGAATCTTAAAAGAGCACGCGACTCAGCCCGAAAAAAGCTTGTCTCACGCAGCGGCCGTAGGACGTTTTTGATCGCAGAGTGATCAAAATGGGTGATGCAAAAAAGCCACCGCTCGCGAAATTCAAGGAGCGGTGAAAAATCACGCACGCTTTGA
The DNA here is from genome assembly GCA_947472795.1 of Fidelibacterota bacterium. Taxonomy (GTDB): domain Bacteria; phylum Pseudomonadota; class Alphaproteobacteria; order Rhodospirillales; family Rhodospirillaceae; genus SHVO01. Next base: position 434,466 of record CANJBL010000001.1, read on the forward strand.
ATGCCGCGAGGAACGCCTCGCGCGACCACTTGGAAGTCCCACAAATCCGCATATAAAACGCATTACGCGTCACGTTGAAAAAACATCGGCGTCGCGTGCACACTGATCGTGAGAACGTCAAAATTGTAATAATTCCAACGCCGAGCTGTAACAAAACCGTCCAAAGCCATCGCTAGAGTGCCCCCGGCAAACAAAAGCCTACTTTTAGGGGTACTCACACTATGAGCTTTAGAAAAAACTTCCGTCTGCATCTGCTCACCAGCGCCGCTATCGGTCTCATGAGCGCAACACCTGCACTCGCCGCCGATCAGCTGGCCGCCGCGCCGGGCAATGAACAAGGTCTTGCTGAAATCGTCGTGACCGCGACGAAGCAAGAGACCAAGCTTCAAGACACTCCCATCGCCATCTCGGTGATCGATCCGACAGTCATGTCGGACCGTCACGTGCAGAGCCTCTTGAACCTCTCCGACGGCATCCCGTCGCTGCGCGTCGCCACCTTCGAAGCACGCCAATCCGCTTTGACCATCGGTATCCGCGGCATCGTTCCCTTCGACGCCAACCAGACCGCCCGCGACCAAGGCGTCGGTGTTTATGTCGACGGCGTCTACCTCGGCCGTCAGCAGGGCTTGAACGCCGCGCTGTTCGACGTGGATCGCATCGAAGTACTGCGCGGCCCGCAGGGCACGCTCTTCGGCCGCAACACCGAAGGTGGCGCGGTCAGCATCGTCACCAAGCAGCCCACGGGCCAGTTCGACGGCCGTGCCAGCGCCAGCTACGGCAACTACGGCAGCTATGATAGCCAATTCCACCTCGACCTTCCGGCCTTCGCCAACATCGCCGTCAAGCTCGATGGCGTGGTCCAGCACCAGAAGGCCACCACCTACAACCCACTGCCCGGTCAATACGGTTGGGGCTACTACCACCGCGTCGGCGGCAAGGCGACTGCCAAGTGGGAAATCACCGACGACTTCACGGCAACGATTTCGCACGACATTGCGAAGGACGAGAACACGCCGTACTACAGCCAGCTCATCAACTATAACCCGCTGGGCCGCACCGTTGGCGCCTACAACGGCACCACGCTCGTGACGCCGGGCACCACCACGGCGTGCCCGACCTGTATCGCGCCGCTGGCTCCGATCATCAAAGTCAGCGACAAGCGCCAGTCGATTGCCTCTGTCGGCAACGTGCAGCAACCCAGCACGGACGAAACCGACGGCACCTCGGCCATCATGAAGTACGCCCTGTCGGACTTCGCTGAACTGCGCTCGATCACCGCATGGCGCGGCGTCACCACCGCGCAGTGGGATGGCTCGGCCACTGCCAACCGTGCCGCTTTCGTTCCCAACGCCAACTTCGGCCGCTACAGCTTGTCCGACCTGCATCAGACGCAATTCAGCCAAGAACTGCAGATCGTCGGCGGCTTCGATGCTTTCAAGTACGCCCTGGGCCTCTATTACTTCAACGAACACGCCTTCGAATCGGCCGCTACGCCGAACCCGCTCAAGTGGAATGCCGACGGCACCGCCTACACGGTGAATAGCCCCATCGTGACCGGCCCGATCACCTCGGGTAACAACGGCTGGGCCTACGGGTATCGCTTCATCCAGCGCGCCAGCTGGGCGCGTGCGCGCTCCTACGCCGGCTTCGGCAATGTCACCTGGGATGCGACGGACTACCTGCACCTGACCGTCGGTGGCCGTTACACCAAGGACAAGCGCGAAGGCAATCTCTACAGGGTGTCGGGTGTCAACACGAACTACCCGTTCACCTTCGACAAGGGCCGCTTTGATCCCAAAGCAACGGTGGCGTTCGATATCGACCAGGACATCAACGTGTACGCCACCTACTCCACCGGCTATCGCGCCGGCGGTGCCAATGACCGCTCGTCCAGCTTCACGCCCTTCGGTTCGGAAACGGTCAATGCCTACGAAGTGGGCATGAAATCGGACCTGCTCGACCGCCGCGTGCGCCTGAACGTGGCCGGTTACGTCATGCCGCGTAAGGGTACGCAGATCGATTTCGACCATGTCGATACGAACACGTTCCTGCCGGGCACGAGCACGCCGAATCCGACCTTCAACCTGCACACGGAAGATACAGCCAACGCGCCGGGGACGTCGAAGATCCGCGGCCTTGAAGTGGACCTGACGACGCGTCCCTTCGAAGGCATGACTCTTGGCGGTTCTTATTCCTACACCTATACGAACATCCCGCTGACGCCGAACCCGCAGCTGGCGGGCAATCCGTTGACACAGGTGTTCGTGGTGTTCACGCCGAAGAACGCGTTCTCGGTCTTCGCCGATTACGAAACCCCGGTGACTGAAGATGCGGTGCTCCGCTTCCACATCGACGCCAACTACGCCGATCCGATGTACAGCTTCCAGAGCGAAAACGTGTTGACGGAAAAGAGCTTTATCGTGAACGCCAATATCGCCCTCGCTGGCATCAAGCTGAACGAAATCGGCCAGGAACTGAAGGTCTCGCTGTGGAGCCGCAACCTGCTGAACGAAGACCACATCTACCGCCGTTCGAACGCCAACAACGCTGCCATCGGCGCCTACGCCAACTTCAACCCGCCGCGTACGATGGGCCTTGAAGTGAGCGTGAACTTCTAACTGTTACCGGTCTCGGGCGCCTGTTTGGCAAGAAGCAGGGCCGCAAGACCGGGCTACCCCCCAAGGAAGGGACGCTGCGCAAGCAGCGTCCCTTTTGCTTTTGGAAGCAGGGTTGAGTGGGTTTAGGAGGCGCTGAACGCGGGTTCGCCGCGAGAAAGGCAAAAAGGGTGCCGCCCTTCGCCCGGGCGGCGGGCCGCTTTACGGCCCGCGTAAAAAGCGAGATTCGCTGATGATTGAAAAATGGAGCGGGCGAAGAGATTCGAACTCTCGACCCCAACCTTGGCAAGGTTGTGCTCTACCACTGAGCTACGCCCGCTCACGGCGTGCGCCAAGGCTTGAAAGAGTGCCCTGGGCGCTGGAAGGGCGGGACTATAGCGTTTTAGCGCTCCATTGCAAGGCCCACTACGCGGGCCCCGGCCTGTCCGAACCCCTGTCTTTGCAAGGCCTTGGCCTTTAGGGCAAACTCCCTGCCCGCAGCGTGCCCGCCTTGCTTTGGAGGACCGCAAGCCACATCTAGGACGCATTGCTATATATAAGCGGCCGGGTGGAGCAGCGCTGGAGGGAGCTTCTCCAGCTGACGAACCACCCACCGCCTAGGACAGGACAAGCTTCATGATCATTGGACAACCCAGCGGGAATGGCGCGGGCGCTGGTGCGGACCTCATTAAAGATTCCGATACCGCCGGTTTCGTAGCCGATGTTGTGGAAGTCTCGCAGAACATCCCGGTCATCGTCGATTTCTGGGCGCCGTGGTGCGGCCCCTGCAAACAGCTCACCCCCCTGATCGAGAAGCTGGTGAAGCAATACGCCGGCCGGGTGAAGCTGGTGAAGATCAACGTCGATGAAAACCAGGAACTCGCGCAGCAGTTCCGCGTTCAATCCATTCCAGCAGTGTATGCCTTCAAAGGCGGCCGCCCCGTGGACGGGTTCATGGGCGCGTTGCCCGAAAGCCAGATCAAACAGTTCATCGACCGCCTCACAGGTGGCGGCGGTTCGCCCCTTGATGAAGCTTTAGCGGAAGCCGACGGGCTGGCCAAAGAAGGCCAGAATGAAGAAGCCCTGATGGTCTATCAGGACATCCTGAGCCAGGACCCCGCTCATGCAAAGGCGCTCGCCGGCGCGCTGCGTTGCTATATGGCCCTTGATCAGGACGACATGGCGCGCGAGGTGCTCGCCAAGCTGCCGGCGCAGATGAAGAACACGCCCGACATCCAGGGTGTGCAGGCCGCCATGGACTTGAAAACCGCGACAGCCAACACCGGCGATGCCGAAGTGCAGCAGCTGGAAGCGAAAGTGGCCGCCGATCCTAAAGACATGCAGACGCGCCTGGATCTTGCCCTGGCGCGGTTTGGCGCGGGCCAGCGCGAGAAGGCCGTCGATGATCTGCTGGCCATGGTGAAGGCCGATCGTGCCTGGAATGAACAAGCTGCGCGCAAACAGCTGGTGAAATTCTTCGAAGCCTTCGGCCCCACCGATCCGTTGACGCTGAGCGGACGGCGCCGTTTGTCGTCGATCCTGTTCTCATAAGTTTCGCGGAGGCGCTGGTTTCCCACATGATCCGGCCCAACCACACTCGCTTCGAAGACCTGCCGCGCGAGCTGGCGGTATTCCCTTTGGGTGGAGCGTTGCTGCTGCCGTGGGGCCGTCTGCCGCTCAATATCTTCGAGCCGCGTTATCTCACCATGATCATGGATTGCCTGAAGACGGGCCGCGTCTTCGGTATGATCCAGCCGGACTCAGACAAGACCCCGCCCAACAAGACCGGCGATGACAAGATCATCATGGAAAGCGAGCCCACACTTTATAGCGTGGGATGCGCGGGGCGCGTGTCGTCCTTCGAGGAAACCGAAGATGGACGCCTGCTCATCATGCTGAAAGGCCTCGCGCGGTTTCGCGTGTTGAAAGAGGTCGAAGGGCAAAGCGGTTACCGTCGCCTGCAGGTCAGTTACGACGAATTCAAAGCGGATATGGAAACGCCGGCGAAAGTCATCATTAACCGCGACAAGCTGCTCACCTATCTCAAGCCCTATCTTGAAGGCCACAACATTCCTGTGAGCTTCGATGTGATCCGCGGCCTTTCCGACAATACACTCGTGACGTCGCTCTGCATGATTTGTCCCTTCGATCCGCGCGAGAAGCAGGCGCTTCTGGAAGCCGTCGATATGAATGCGCGCGCCACGGCGCTGACCATGCTGCTGCAGATGGGCGTGTTCGATGCCGGTGGTTCCGCCGACGGACCTAAGCAATAACGAGAAACCGAGGAAACAATATGTCCAACGGCGGCGATATCGATCCCAAGCTTCTCGAAATCCTGGTGTGTCCTTTGACAAAGGGGCCGCTGGAATACGACCGTAGCGCCGGTGAACTCATCAGCCGCAAAGCGGGCCTCGCATATCCCGTGCGCGACGGCATCCCCATTATGCTGCCCGACGAAGCGCGGCGGTTAGAGGGATGAGCCTCGCGAAACCCGATGCGAAACACAGCGAGCCGTGGCCCACGGCGATCGCCTACGATCCTGCCGCAAAAAAACTGAATGTGACCTTCGAGAGCGGCGAGACGTTTGCGCTGCCGGCGGAGTACCTGCGTGTCGAAAGCCCGTCGGCGGAAGTGCAAGGGCATAGTCCATCGCAGAAAGTCACCGTGCCCGGGCGTCGTCACGTGGGTATTCTCAATATCGAGCCGGTAGGCAATTACGCCGTGCGCCTGATCTTCGATGATCTGCACGATACCGGCATCTATTCCTGGCGCATACTGCACGAGCTGGGCCGCGAGCATGCGACGCGGTGGGAGACGTACTTGCGGGCGCTGGAGTCCAAGGGGCTGGCGCGCGAACCTTAAGCACAGAGGCTTAAGCGTTTAGGTTTTCACCGCGCATGAGACGCGGCAGCTCGCCCACAGTGCCCATGGCGTGACGCATGAGGAATTTTTTCAAAGGGCCGATGCGGTTGACCACGCCAAGGCCGGCATCGCGGGCAAGCCGTATCGGCGTGACATCGTTGGAGAACAAACGGTTCAGCACGTCGGTGACCCCCGCCATGACGAGATTGTCCGTGCGCCGCCAGCGCTGATAGCGCGCAAGGCCGCCGGGGTGCGCGAGGTCGAGGCCCAACTGCTTGGCATCGACAATGATCTCTGTAAGGGCGGCCACATCGCGAAAGCCCAGGTTCAAGCCCTGGCCGGCGATGGGATGAATGCCGTGGGCCGCATCACCCGCGAGCACCAGACGCCCGCTTGTGTACTGAGCGGCGAACTGCAAACCCAGCGGATGACTGAAGCGTGGGCCGATGAGTGAAAGCTCGCCCAGAAAACCGCCGACGCGTTCGGCGATCTCGGCGAGGAAGGCGGCCTCCGGCAATGCCATGTAGCTGTCCGCCACATCCTCGCGCTCGGTCCACACCAGCGACGAGCGGTGCACGCCGCCATCGTCGGGCAGCGGCAGGATGGCAAAAGGTCCCGCAGGCAGAAAATGTTCATGCGCGATGCCGTCGTGGGACCGCGCATGCCCGATCGTGGCGACGATGCCGATCTGTGGATAGGTCCAACCGGTGACACCGATTCCCGCCAACCCGCGCAGTGCGGCATTACGGCCCTCGGCACTGACGGCGAGCGCGGTGGTCACGGTGCGTCCGTCGTCGAGGGTGAGGGTGATGTCGTCGGCGCGCTGCGCCATGCTGGTGACGGACGCCGGTGAAATGATCTGCAAGTGGTCGGCGCAAGACAGCATCTGTTTGGCGAGGGCGGCGCGCAGGTGCCGATTCTCGGCCATGGACCCGAGAGGCTCGTCGCCCAGGTCAGCGTGGTCGTAATGCAGGAAGAAGGGAGCATCGCCGTCGGAGACGCGAATTTCGCGGATGGCTTCGGTCTGGCCGGCGAGGTGGTCCCATACGCCAATCGCGCGCAACAAACGCTGCGCGCTCAAGGCAACAGCCGAGGCCCGTCCGTCAAAAGTTGGCGCCAGCAAGGTGGAAGGGGCGAGGCGGTCGATAACGGCGGTTGTAACCCCGTGCTTGGCCAGGGCGCAGGCCAGGGTGCTGCCCACAAGACCAGCGCCGACGATGGCCACATCGGCGCGAATGTTACGGGAAGGGGGGGTGTTTTCGGTCATGGAAACAGGATCATATGGCACCCCGGCCAGGCTTTTGCACCTATCTTGCATGCCAGGGCTGAACCGCCTATGGTCCGCCGCCGATTCTAGAAAACCGCTTTTTAAAGCCGGTGCGCCGACGTAGCTCAGGGGTAGAGCAACTGATTCGTAATCAGTAGGTCCGCGGTTCAATTCCGCGCGTCGGCACCATTCAAAATCAATGACTTAGGATTACATTAGCGCAGCAGGCTATTAGGCTTAAATCCGCTATGCACCCACTGTGCACCCAGTAGGCGCAACTTCGCCGTAATAGATTCAGCGGCATTGCTAGCTGCCACCCGTGCCCGACCAACACGCACAACCCCCAACTGACAAAACCGCCAGAACTCCTTTTGTCAGTTCTGTCAGTCCGGCCTTGGGCCAGTTCCGGTGCGCGATAGCCCCCCACCCAGGCACTCCGCCCTGAGGCCCGGCCCAGCCTATTCAGCTTCACGCCGCCGCGCCCGAGCAACGCAATTTAATTGGCCGCTTCTTTGCCCGTCCACTTTGTCCGGTATTAGGGAGGAAGCCAGCACCCCCACCCCCACAAAGTGCTCGGGATTAGTGATCCC
>CANJBL010000002.1 GCA_947472795.1 Fidelibacterota bacterium
GAGCACTACAACCACCACCGCTACCATGAGAGCTTGGAAAACCTAACCCCGGCGGACGTCTACTTAGGCAGGGGCCAGGCGATTCTGCAGGAACGACACCGCATCAAACGGAAAACCATCGAACATCGTAGTGGCGGAGAGAGAGGGATTCGAACCCTCGGTATCGGTTTCCCAATACACTGGTTTAGCAAACCAGCGCCTTAAGCCACTCGGCCATCTCTCCAGCGCCTGGACAACAGGCGGCCTCGCGGCACGCGACGTCCATAGAAGGAGGCGGAACATGGCCGCTCCCTCCCCTGTTGTCAACCCGGCCTGGGGGGGGCTAAAAGGCGCGCTTTGGGGCGTCTTTATGTTGCAAAAATCGGTGGCCTTTCAATCTAACTCAATGCGTTCGGGTGTCCTTCGCGCAGGCGCTTTTACGTTCGGCCTGTGCGCGGCCGCGCCCAGTTTTGCGGACGACACCCTGCCGCTCGGCTGGCACACGGAAGTAGCCTTGGGCGGCAGCCTCGCCACGGGAAACACCGACCACCAGGCACTCGATCTGGAGAGCAAGGTCCGGTACCGCACCGAGCACCGCGAGGACGTATACCGCCTCATGGGCGATATGGCCCGCGATAACGGGACCGTCACGGCCGAACGGGCGGAAGCTTCAGGCCAGAGCAACTACGACATCTCGAAGGACAAGCTCTATATCTTCGGATTCGCGCGGTATAGCCGCGACCGCTTTTCGGGTTTCCATTATGAAGCCGAACTTGGCCCTGGAGTCGGTTATCGTTTCGTACGCACCGACCGGCTCACCTTCGCGGTGGAATTCGCTCCCGGTTATCGCCACGGTGAACTCCGTGGCACAGGGCGCGGTGATGATCAGATCTTCGCCCGAGGGACGGCCAGCTTGGACTACAAACTGTCCGATTCCGCCAAGCTCACAAATGAGCTTGTATTTACTGGCGACAGCGAACGCATAAAGACGGAAGACACGCTTGCGGTGACCAGCACGCTGATCCGTGACATCGCCATGCGGTTGTCGGTGAACGCGCGCTACAATTCCAACCCGCCTCTCGCCATCAAAAAGACCGACACGCTGAGCAAAGTCTCGCTCGTTTACGCGTTTTAGCGCGGCGGAATTTGCATGCCCTTCTGAACCGCAGGACGTGCGGCAAGCACGTCCGCCCAGCGCTTCACGTTCGCCCAACTCTCAATGCTCTCAAGGTAGGTTTCCGCCGAGCGCACCCACGGATAACACGCGATATCGGCAATGGAGTAGTTGGAACCAGCCAAGTGCGCATTGGTACTCAGCTGCTTATCCATCACACCCAGAATGCGTTTGCTCTCGTTGGTATAGCGGTTGATGCCGTAGGGAATCTTTTCCGGGGCAAATCGCCCGAAGTGGTTCATCTGCCCGAACATCGGGCCCACGCTGGCCATCTGGAAGAACAGCCATTCCATCACGGTGGTGAACCCGCGCGGATCGGTTGGCAGAAGTGGGCTTTTCGTTTTCTGGGCGAGATAGACAAGAATTGCGCCGGATTCAAAGACCGCCATAGGCTTGCCGTCCGGCCCTTCGCTATCAACGATCGCAGGGATTTTGTTGTTCGGGTTGATGGCGAGGAACTCAGGTTTGAATTGTTCATCCTTCGTGATGTTGACGATGCGCACCTGATAAGGAAGCTTCACTTCCTCCAGCATGATGGAAACCTTGAAGCCGTTCGGCGTGGGAAAGGTATAAAGATCGATCATGGTCTAAGCCCTTTGAATTGAATCAACGACAGGCGTCGGGCGGCACATCTTGAGCCACCGATACAACATAGATACCGTCCTTGCTGGTGGCGGTGAATATGGCCTGCGCGCGGCTGAACCCGCCAAGGCGGGCCAGAGCGTGCAAATCGCCCCAGAACGTGAAGAAAAGCTGAGCATCCACGACCGTATTGTCTTTCAGCAAAACGACAAGCTGATACCGAGCATCGCGCTTCAGCTCAGCGGCCAGAGCGTTCATGTTGTCTTTGGGCCAGACAGCTCCAGATAAAACCAGATCGGCACCAAGGTCGCCGCCTGAACCCACAACAACCAGACGGTCCCACGGCAATCTCACGGTTTTCGTCACGCATATATACGGTGAGTCAGCCAGACCACGCGGGCTGGCTTGACGAGCGTCCTCGGGTAGTTTGGCATTCGGGTCGATGGCCGCACGAAGAGCGATGTCCTGCGCAAAATCATGCATCCAGACCGCCGGGATATAGGGCTTATAAAGGAACCAGCCGGCGATCAGAACAAAGCCAAAACCAAGAACGAGCAGCGTGCCGGTGCGCACAGTCTGGCCGCTCTCGCTTGGCCTATTCTGAGGCATCAGGACTCCAGCTTCTTTTTAAGAAGCTCTGAACACACGCCCGGGTTAGCTTTGCCTTGGGTAGCCTTCATAACCTGCCCCACAAACCAGCCCATGAGCTGAACTTTTCCGGAGCGGTACTGTTCCACCTTATCGGCATTCTCAGCCATGATCTGGTCGATGGCTGTGTCGATGGCGCCGGTATCGGTGATCTGCTTCAAGCCCTGTTCAGCGACGATGGCATCAGCATCCTTACCGGTTTCGGCCATGGTCTCGAAGACATCCTTCGCCATGCGCGACGACAGGGTGTTGTCGGAAATCAACTGCAGCAGCCGGCCGAGGTTCTTGGCACTGATCGGGCTTTCGGTGATGGGAATGCCGCGCGCATTCAGCAGCCCGAACAGATTGGTGCTGACCCAGTTATTCGCGAGCTTGGCATCGACACCTTGGGCCGCCTCTTCGAAATACAGCGCGTTCTCCTGCTCAGCCACCAGCACGCCAGCATCATAAGCTGACAAGCCGTGGTCCTTCATGAACCGCGCTTTCTTGTCGTCCGGCAGCTCTGGCAACGTCGAGGTGATTCCGGCGATAAAAGCATCATCGAATTCCAACGGTAGAAGATCGGGATCGGGGAAATAGCGATAATCGTGCGCCATTTCTTTCGAGCGCATCGCGCGCGTCTCGTTCTTATTGGAATCGTACAACCGCGTTTCCTGATCGATCTTACCGCCGCTTTCCCACACATCAACATGACGCATGGCTTCATGTTCAATGGCTTGCATCACAAAACGCACGGAATTCACGTTCTTGATCTCGCAGCGCGTGCGCAATTCTGTCGATCCTACAGGGCGCACCGACACGTTGGCGTCGCAGCGCATGGAACCTTCTTCCATATTGCCGTCGCAAGTGCCGAGATAGCGCAGAATGGAGCGCAGCTTCTTGAGGTAAAGGCCAGCTTCTTCCGGGGAGCGCAGATCGGGTTTGGAGACGATCTCCATGAGCGCAACACCCGACCGATTCAAGTCGATGAAAGACTTGGTGGCATGCATGTCATGCACGGACTTTCCGGCGTCCTGTTCGAGGTGCAGGCGTTCGATGCCAATGGAGCGCGTCGAGCCATCGGGCATATCGAGCACAAGGATGCCTTCTCCGACGATGGGCATATCGTATTGGCTGATCTGGTAGCCCTGCGGCATATCGGCGTAAAAATAATTCTTGCGCGCAAAGATGCTGCGTTTGTTGATCTTGGCCTTAAGGCCCAGACCCGTTCGCACCGCCTGCTGCACACAATGCGCGTTGATCACCGGCAGCATGCCCGGCATGCCGGCGTCGATGAACGAGACTTGCATGTTGGGCTCGGCGCCGAAATCAGCCGAAGCGCCTGAGAACAGCTTCGCCTTAGAGATCACCTGGGCATGAACTTCCAGCCCGATCACCACTTCCCATTCGCCGGTGTCACCCTTGATGATGTAACTCATGGAGTCACCTTCAAGAACGGAAACTGTGCGGCGTCTTCCAGAACCTGGCAAACGCGGAACATGGTTTCTTCGTCCCAGCGCTTAGTCAGCACCTGCAGACCCAGCGGCAAGCCGTCGCTGTTCAATCCCGCCGGCACGGACGCGCCGGGAATTCCGGCAAGGGAGGCCGGTACCGTGAATACGTCGTTGAGATACATTGCGACGGGGTCGTCCTGCGGATCGTTCACACCGAAAGCAGGCGTGGGCGCGGTGGGCGTCAGGATGGCATCGACTTTCTCAAAGGCTTCAGTGAAGTCGCGGGCAATAAGGGCCCGGACCTTCTGAGCCTTCAGGTAGTAGGCATCGTAATAGCCCGCCGAGAGCACATAAGTACCGATGAGAATGCGGCGCTTGACCTCAGTGCCGAAACCGGCGGCGCGGGTCTTGGAATACATCTCGTCCAGCGACTTGCCTTCGACACGCTGCCCGAAACGCACGCCGTCGTAGCGCGCGAGGTTCGAGGAGGCTTCCGCAGGCGCCACGATATAATAAGTAGGCAACGCGGTTTTGGTGTGCGGCAGGCTGATATCGACAATGGTGGCGCCCGCATCCTTCATCCACTGAATGCCGCAATCCCACAGGGCGGCTACTTCAGTGTTAAGACCATCAGGGCGATATTCTTTCGGAATGCCGATCCGCAAGCCCTTTACGCCTTGGCCCAGCACAGCCTCGAAGTCGGGGACCGCCATAGGTGCCGACGTAGAGTCCTTCGGATCATGACCGCACATGACCTTCAGCATGATGGCCGCATCGCGAACCGTGCGCGTCATGGGTCCCGGCTGGTCGAGCGAGCTGGCGAAAGCCACAACGCCCCACCGCGAGCATCGGCCATACGTCGGTTTCACACCCACAATGCCGCAGAAAGAGGCCGGCTGGCGGATGGACCCACCCGTGTCGGTACCGGTCGCACCCATGGCGAGATAGCCCGACACCGCGGCGGCGGAGCCGCCAGAGGAGCCGCCCGGTACAAGGTCGTCGCTGCGGGTCTTGGCTTTCCATGGGCTCTTCACCGCGCCAAAGAAGCTGGTGAGGTTCGAGGACCCCATGGCGAATTCGTCGAGGTTGAGTTTGCCGAGCATGACGCTACCCGCGTCACGCAGCTTCTGCGTTACCGTGCTTTCATAGGGCGGCACAAAACCTTCAAGGATGTGCGAACCTGCGGTGGTCTGCACCCCTTCGGTGCAGAACAGATCCTTGATGCCGAGCGGAATACCTTCGAGAGCACCGCTCTTGCCGGAGGCGAGGCGCGCATCGGATTCCTTCGCGCGCGCAACGGCAACGTCCGGCGTCATAGCTATAAAGGCATTGAGATGCTTATGGCGGTCCATGGCCGCGAGATGAGCTTGCGTCAGCTCAACGGCGGTGAATTCTTTTTTGGCCAGTTTGTCGCGGGCCGTAGCGATGGTCAGCGCGGTGAGATTGGTCACGCCCTACTCCACCACTTTTGGCACGCCAAAGAACCCATCTTGCGGATCGGGCGCGTTGGCCAGCACTTTGTCGCGCTGTCCGCCGTCGGTGACCTTGTCGGAACGCCAGGGAAGCTTCAGGTCCGTGCCGCCGCTCATGGGAGCAACCGCGTCGGTGTTCACCTCCGCAAGCTGTTCGATCCATTTCAGGATGCCCGAAAGCGTTTCGGCCGTGGCCTCAAGCTCCGCCTCCGGCACCTCAATGCGGGCCAGGGTGGCTATCCTCCGAACGGTGGCTTTATCGAGCGACATCCGTTAAAACTCTCCAAAATCCCGGCTTTAACACAGCATTTTTGGGAGCCGGGCGGGAGTTGGGTAACATCCACTATGGCGATCTGCAAGCCCAGCGAACTGAAAGCAAAATTGGCCCGGAATCAGACCATTCTGGGCCTGGACCTGGGCACAAAAACCATCGGCCTAGCCCTGTCGGACACCAGTTTCCTGGTGGCTTCGCCGCTGACAACCATCTCCCGCCGCAAGTTCACCCAGGATGCCACTGAACTGGAAACCGTCATCGCTAAATATAATGTAGGGGCCCTTGTGCTGGGCCTGCCCATCCAGATGGACGGCACCGAGGGCCCGCGAACCCAGGCGACGCGGTCTTTTGCCGCTGAGTTCCTGAAACGGGTCGATATGCCTATAGCTTTCTGGGACGAACGCCTATCTACAGCCGCTGTGCAGCGTATGCTGACGGATGAGGCCGATCTCTCGCGCAAACGCCGGGCTGAAATTGTGGATAAAGCGGCCGCGGCTTACATCCTGCAGGGCGCTTTGGACTCTCTGCGAAATACAGCCTGTTAGCCCTCCTTCCGGCTTGCCCTTCCCATCCCTCACCCCTATAGTCCGCGCTCATGCGTGACCCGGCTTTTCCGCACCGTCACCTCCTCGGTATCGAGGGGCTTACACCCGCAGAAATCAATTATTTACTGGATCTTTCGGACCGCTACGTCGATGTGAATCGCGGCGCCGAGAAGACCAGTTCGGTTCTGGCGGGCCGCACAATCGTCAACCTCTTCTTTGAAAACTCAACCCGTACGCGTACGTCCTTCGAATTGGCGGCGAAACGCCTCGGCGCCCATGTCATCAACATGCAGGTGGAGACCAGCTCCGTCGCCAAAGGCGAAACCCTGATCGACACAGCGGTCACGCTGAACGCCATGCATCCCGACGTACTGGCCGTTCGCCACCCTGACTCTGGTGCGGTGAAACTGCTGGCTGACAAAGTGAACTGCGGCGTCGTCAACGGCGGCGACGGAAGTCACGAACACCCGACCCAGGCACTGCTGGATGCCCTGACAATCCGCCGGCGCAAAGGCCGGCTCAACGGCTTGCTGGTGGCGATTTGCGGCGATGTACTGCATAGCCGCGTCGCACGCTCGAACTTCCTTTTACTTTTGACCATGGGTGCCCGCGTACGCATTATCGCGCCCCGCACCCTGATCCCCAGCGCCGTAGACCGCCTGGGCGTGGAAGTCTTCACCGACATGAACGCCGGCCTTAAAGGCGTGGACATCGTCATGATGCTGCGCGTGCAGAACGAGCGCATGCGCGGCAGCTTCATCCCCTCGATCCGCGAATACTTCCACTTCTTCGGTCTTGATCGCGACAAGCTGGCACAGGCCAAGCCCGACGCACTCATCATGCACCCCGGCCCCATGAACCGCGGCACGGAGATTGACTCCGACGTGGCGGACGACGTGGAGCGCAGTGTCATCCGCGAACAGGTGGAACTGGGCGTTGCCGTCCGCATGGCCGTGCTGGAAGTTCTGGCCAAGAATGCCATGGCCAATAGCGCCAGCAGCCTGAAGAGGACTGGCTCATGAGCATTACAAAGCCAGGCCGCATCGCCTACATCAATGCCCGCATTCTCGATCCCGCTTCAGGGTTTGACGGCCCTGGCGAACTTCTGACCAGCGGCGAAGAAATTGTCGATGTGGGCCGCAAGCTTTTCGATGGGAAGCCGCCGTCCGATGTAACGGTCGTGGATTGCGAGGGGCAATGCCTCGCGCCCGGACTTGTGGATATGCGCGTGCAATTGCGCGAGCCGGGAGAAGAGCACAAGGAAACATTGGAGAGCGCCAGCGAAGCAGCGGTCGCCAGCGGCGTCACCACCATGGTGTGCTTGCCCAACACCAACCCCATCATGGACGACGAACCGACACTTGAGTTCGTAGCCCGGCGCGCTCGTATGCTTGCGCTGACCAAGGTCTATTGCTACGGCGCCGTGACTAAGGGTTTGCTGGGTAAGGAACTGGCGGAAATGGGCTTGCTCGCGGAAGCCGGCGCGCTCGCCTTCACCGACGCCACGCGCGCGATTGCCGATGCACAAGTCATGCGCCGTGCGCTTCAATACTGCGCCACTTTCGGTCTGATGATTGTACAGCATCCGGAAGAGCCAACGCTAGCCACAGGCGTCATGAACGCCGGCGAGATCGCCACACGCATGGGCCTCGCAGGCGTACCGCGCGAAGCCGAGATCATCATGCTGGAACGCGACATTCGCCTCGTGGCCATGACCAATGGGCGCTATCACGCAGCACATATCTCGACCGCCGACAGTGTCGAGATCATCGCGCGCGCCAAGGCCGACGGGCTTAAAGTCACCTGCGATACAGCACCCTTCTACTTCGCCCTAAATGAGTTGGCCGTCGGCGACTATCGCACCTTCGCTAAACTCTCGCCGCCTGTGCGCGCGGAGGCAGATCGGTTAGCTATCGTCGAAGGTCTGAAGAATGGCGTGATCGACGCCATCGCCAGCGATCATTCGCCTCAGGATTCTGATAGCAAACGCCTGCCTTTCCCGCAGGCCGCTTTCGGCGGCAGCGGACTGGAAACATTGCTGGCGGTCTCGCTGGATTTACACCACAACGGCGATATGAGTTTGCTCGACGTGCTGCGCCGCCTGACAGTTGCGCCTGCGGAACTGCTGGGCCTCGAAGCCGGGCGGTTGGCCAAGGGTCGCAAGGCTGACCTCACCATCTTCAATCCGGATGAAGGCTGGAAGGTCATTGCCGACAATTTCAAATCCAAGTCGAAGAACTCACCCTTCGATGGACGCCCCGTCCAGGGTCGCGTGCTCCGTACGGTCGTGGACGGCCGCACAGTCTTTAATCTCATGGCCGACGCTCACCCACGCGCCGGGGCAAAAAAAGCGCAGGCGCGATGATCGCCGGCTTTCCCGCCTGGATGTTCGCGAGCGCCGTTGTCGCCGGTTACGTTCTCGGTTCCATTCCCTTCGGCTTGTTGCTTACGCGCCTTGCGGGCCTTGGTGATATCCGCGCCATCGGCTCGGGCAATATCGGCGCGACGAATGTCCTGCGCACCGGCCGCAAGGGTCTCGCGATCGGCACGTTAGTTTTGGATGGAGGCAAAGGCGCTTTAGCCGTCTTGCTTGTCAAAGCATTCATGAGTGCGGACGCCAATGTTCTTGCACTCACCGCCGGCGCAGCCGCTGTTGGTGGCCACAACTTCCCGGTCTGGCTAAAGTTCAAAGGCGGTAAAGGTGTCGCCACAACCTTCGGGCTGATGCTCGCGGCGGCGCCGGTTGTCGGCGTCATGGCCTGCACCACTTGGCTGGTCATTGCTTTCATTTTCCGCATCTCGTCCCTGGCGGCTTTGGTGGGATTAGCCCTCGCACCGCTCTATGCCTTGCTGCTCGGTTACCCCGAAGAAGCCGTCGCTTTTGCGGTCCTGGGTGTTCTCGGATGGATCCGCCATGGCGCCAATCTGCGCCGCCTGATCAAGGGCGAAGAGCCGCGCATTGGCACGACATCAGCCGCGAAGCCTTAAGGCTCTCCCATGACTGCGCCACTTTCGCACGAGGAACTGATCGACTGGATCAGACTCACGCGCACGCCGGGCATCGGCCCCAAGACGTTTCGTCAATTGTTGCAGCGCTTCGGCGCTGTCGGTGAAGCACTCGCACAGCGGCATGTTTGGGAAAAGCAGGCCGCCGGCGATGTGCCGACACCGCAGGCTGCTGAGCGCGAGTTTGCCGCTTCCGAGAAAGCAGGCTTGCGCTATCTGCCGATGACCGATCCCGCCTATCCCGCACCGCTGGCAGCCCTCGAAGATCCACCGCCGCTGCTATTCGTGAAGGGTAAGCTGGAGGCGCTATCTGTTCCTTTGATTGCCGTGGTGGGCGCGCGTAATGCGACGGTGAATGGTCGCAAGTTTGCCAAGATGTTGAGCGGGGGCTTGGCGAAGGCAGGCTATGGAGTCATTTCCGGCATGGCACGGGGCATCGATGGCGCCGCGCATGAGGGCGCCTTGTCGCAAGGGATTACGGTCGCGGTACTGGCCGGCGGCCCGGACGTCATTTACCCCCCGGAGCACCGAGACCTTTACGAGCGCATCGCGGAGCACGGCGCCATCATTTCGGAAATGCCCCCAGGAACCGAACCCCAGGCTTCCCTGTTCCCGCGCCGAAACCGCATTATCTCAGGTGCCAGCGTAGGTGTCGTGGTCGTAGAAGCCACACTGCGATCGGGCTCGCTCATCACAGCCCGCTTCGCCGCCGACCAGGGACGGGATGTCTTTGCCGTTCCGGGTTCGCCTTTAGACCCCCGCGCCGAAGGCCCTAACACCTTGATTCGGGAAGGGGCGACGCTAGTACAATCTTTAAGTGATATAATTGACGAAATGCGCGTAAAACCTGTTGTCACCCACAAAATTTCTTCGCCGCCAGAAGCCATCCGACAAGCCACTGATATTCCTACTGAAAATTCGCACGCGTCCCTGCACCAGAGGATCGAGGCTGCCCTCGGCCCCACCCCTGCTGCCGTTGACGAACTTATAAGGCAGTGCCAAGTGTCACCCGCCGTTCTGGCTGCCGCTCTCATGGAAATGGAGCTGGCTGGACGGCTTGAGCGGTTGCCTGGCAACCGTGTGGCGCTAATCGGAACGGTTTGAATTTTTTAACTTTTCCGCGTTAAAGCCCAGAATCCACACGTCCAGATGTGCCCCGGGAACTGCGTCGCCATTGGGGTTTTTGGGGCGGCGAAAGGTAATTAAAGCAGGCGTAAAATGCAGGTCGTGATCGTTGAATCTCCGGCCAAAGCCAAGACCATCAACAAGTATCTTGGAGATGGTTTCAAGGTCCTGGCGTCCTATGGCCATATCCGCGACCTCCCCCCGAAGGATGGTTCGGTACGGCCCGACGAAGACTTCGCCATGGACTGGGAGGTCGATGCCGCCTCGCAGAAGCACATTAAAGAGATCGTCGATGCCGTGAAGGGCGCTGATGGCGTCATCCTCGCCACCGATCCGGACCGCGAGGGCGAAGCCATCTCCTGGCACGTCCAGGACGAACTCAAGCGTCGCAAGGCCGTCACGGCCGGCATGACGATCAAGCGCGTCACCTTCAACGCCATCACCAAGAACGCCGTGCTGGAAGCCATGCAGCATCCGCGCGACGTCGACCAGCAGCTGGTCGATGCCTATCTCGCCCGTCGTGCGCTCGATTACCTCGTCGGCTTTACGCTTTCGCCGGTGCTGTGGCGCAAGCTGCCGGGCTCGAAGTCCGCCGGCCGCGTGCAATCTGTTGCGCTCCGCCTGATCTGCGAGCGCGAACTCGAGATCGAGAAATTCATCGCTGAAGAGTATTGGACCGTCGGCGCCGAGATGAACACGGCCAAGGCCGAGAAGTTCGCTGCGCGCCTGACCCATTTCGAAGGCAAGAAGCTCGACAAGTTCGACTTGAACAACGGCGAGATCGCCGAACGTGCCGCCGCTGCCGTGCGTGCCGGCAAGTTCACGGTCACTTCGGTTGAAAAGAAAACCAAACAGCGCCGCCCCTACGCGCCGTTCACGACCTCAACGCTCCAGCAGGACGCCTCGCGCCGGCTTTATTTCTCGGCGCGCCAGACCATGGACATCGCCCAGAAGCTGTATGAAGGCTTCGAGATCGACGGCGAGACCGTCGGCCTTATCACTTATATGCGTACCGACGGTGTGCAGATGGATGGCGAAGCCATCACCTCAGTGCGCAAGCTCATCGGTGAGCGTTACGGCGCGAAGTTCGTGCCCGAAGCGCCGCGCGTCTATAAAAGCAAAGCCAAGAACGCCCAGGAAGCCCACGAAGCCATCCGCCCGACCGATGCCAATCGTACGCCCGAAAGCATTGCGCGCTACGTGTCCGCTGATCAGTTGAAACTGTACGAGCTCATCTGGAAGCGCACGATGGCCAGCCAGATGGAATCGGCCGTGCTGGATCAGGTGTCGGTGGTGTCGGCCACGGCCGATCAGCAGACGATGCTGCGCTCCAGCGGCTCGACGATCGTCTTCAAAGGCTACATGGAAGTTTACGACGACACTTCGGCCGCCGTTACCGGCGAACCTGCCGAAGGGGAAGAAGAAGCTATGGGCAATCTGCTCCCGGCCATGACTGAAGGCCAGCAGCTGAGCACCGGCACCGTGACACCTGAACAGCATTTCACCCAGCCGCCGCCGCGCTTTTCGGAAGCCAGCCTGGTGAAGTCTCTGGAAGAGAAAGGCATCGGCCGCCCGTCCACCTATGCGTCCATTATCCAAGTTCTTCAGGACCGCAAATATGTGCGTATGGACAACCGCCGCTTCATTCCGGAAGACCGCGGCCGCATTGTCATCGCCTTCCTGGAAAGTTTCTTCGGCCGCTATGTGGAATACAATTTCACAGCCGACTTGGAAAACCAGCTCGACGAAATCTCGGGCGGCACACTCAATTGGAAGAAGGTCCTGGCCGATTTCTGGCTCCATTTCGCTGCCGCCGTCGATGGCACCAAGGACCTGACTCGTACAGCCGTCATCGATGCGCTGGATGCACTGTTAGAGCCACATCTCTTCCCCGTCCGCGCCGACAATGCCACGCCGCGCAAGTGCCCGGCGTGCACCGACGGCCGCATTGGTCTGAAGTTCGGTAAGTTCGGCGCCTTCATCGGTTGCAGCAAATATCCCGAATGCCGCTACACCCGTCCCTTGGGCGCGCCAGAACCCGGCGAAGGCCAGGTGCTGGATGGACCGAAGGAATTGGGCATCGACCCCGTCTCTGGTATGAAGGTCACGTTGCGCATGGGCCCCTACGGCCCCTATGTCCAGCTCGGCGGCGAAAACCCACCGCCACCTGTTGTGGCCGAACCGGAAGAAGTCAGCGCCGACGGCAAGAAGAAGCGCAAGAAGAAAGCTCCCAAGGCCGACAAGCCCAAGCGTGCGTCCCTTCCCAAAGGACAGGACATGCACAGCGTTGATCTGGAACGCGCTCTAAAGCTCCTGTCGTTGCCGCGCGAAGTCGGTGCCGAACCGGAAACGGGCGAGATGATCCTGGCCGGCATCGGGCGTTTTGGCCCCTACCTGAAAGTCGGTCCGCGCTACCAGTCATTGCCGAAAGACGATGACGTCCTTGAGATCGGTTTGAACCGCGCTGTCGTGGTTCTTGCCGAAGGCAAGGAACGTGCTGCGAAGCGAGGCGGCGGCGGCGCCAAGAATATAGGCAATCACCCCGAAGACGGTCGCGCGATCACACTCCGCTCTGGCCGGTTCGGCGCCTATGTACAGCACGGGCAGATTCGCGCCACGCTTCCGAAAGATGTGGATGCCGCAACTCTCAGTGTCGATTCCGCTGTCGCACTGCTTCTGGCCAAAGCCGCTAAGGGCGGCGCGGCCGTGAAATCACCAAAGAGTAAAATGGCCAAAGCCGCTGCTCCCGTCGAAAAAGCCGCCAAGGCTGCGAAAGCCACGAAGGCAAAGGCTGCACCCAAAGCCAAAAGCCGTACCAAGACCACCAAGGCCGCCGCGGAATAACCGCCACATAATCTTGTCATTCCCGTACTCGCGTGAAGCAGCTGGGAATGACAAGATGGCCTTATGAAACCTCCCTCTAAAAAGAAGACCAACATCAAGACACCTATCCCCAGCAAGGAAGAGATCCTTGCATTCATCCGCAATTCAAAAACCCAAGTCGGCAAACGCGAGATCGCACAAGCCTTCAATATCAGAGGCGCCGACAAGATCACCCTCAAAGCCATTCTAAAAGACATCACCCACGCCGGGGCTGTCGCGAAGGGTACCCATAAACGCTTCGGCTTCGTGGGTGCGCTCCCGCCTGTTGATACACTCGACATTACCCACACGGACCGCGATGGCGACCTCTTCGCCCGCCCGGTGAAATGGGAGTCCGCCGCGGCTCCGCCCAATATCCTCGTCGTCCAGCCAAAGGCTCGCAGCAAAGGCAAATACCGGCCACTGACCGTAGGTGTCGGTGACCGCATACTGGCAAAGATCTTTCCCGCCGGCGACGACACCTATGAAGCCCGGCCCATCAAACGCCTAGCCGCTGCTCCGACGCGGATACTGGGCGTGTACGAACCTGATGGCGACGTCGGGCGTCTGCGGCCCGTCGATAAGAAGTATCGCCATGAAGTTGTCGTTCGGAAGGACGACGCCGGGGAGGCTCAAAAGGGCGAACTCGTCGCCGTGGAAATTTACGACGAGCCACGCTACGGCCCGCAGAAAGGCCGGGTGATTGAACGTTACGGCGACATTCGCGCCGGCAATAACCTCAGCCTCATCGCCATCCACGCGCAAGGCATTCCACATACTTTCAGCGATGAAGCCGTCGCTCAAGCCGCGCAGGCAAAAGCAGCGCTGCTGGGAGACCGCGTCGATCTGCGCCAGATCCCGCTGGTGACCATCGACGGCGAGGACGCACGCGACTTCGACGATGCGGTATTTGCCGAGCCGGATACTGATCCCGAAAACCCCGGCGGCTGGCATCTGCTCGTCGCTATTGCCGACGTCGCCTGGTACGTGCGTGCTGGTGATGCGTTGGACCGTGATGCCTATGCGCGCGGCAACTCGGTTTATTTCCCGGATCGCGTTGTGCCCATGTTGCCCGAGGAACTTTCCAACGGCTGGTGCTCACTTAAACCGCACGAGGACCGCCCGGTGGTGGCCGCGCATATGTGGATCAGCGCCAAAGGTAAACTCCTGCGCCACAAGATCATCCGCGGCCTGATGCGCTCGCAGGCGCGCCTGACCTATAACCAGGTCCAGGCCGCACGTGATGGCCATCCCGACGAAATAACCGGCCCCTTGATGGAGCATGTCATCGCGCCGCTCTATGGCGCCTACGCCTCACTCGACGATGCGCGCGCTAAACGCGGCACGTTGGAACTGGACATCACTGAGCGCAAAATCATTGTTGAGCGTTCCTCAGGAAAGATCCTCGGCGTGCAGCCGCGCGAGCGCTACGACAGCCACAAGCTGATCGAGGAATTCATGATCGCCGCCAACGTTGCGGCGGCGGAAACACTCGCAGCCTCCGCTTATCCGGCGGTCTATCGCATACATGACCGGCCTGATCCCGACCGTATCGACGGCTTGAAGGAGGCGCTCGCCACACTCGACTTGCGCTTCCCCAACGCCGGCGAAACCCGACCCGCCGACTTCAACCGTCTGCTCGCACAAGTAAAGGACGGCCCAAATTCGAATATGGTCAATACGCTGGTGCTGCGCACCCAGGCGCAAGCGGTTTACAGCCCCGAGAACATCGGGCACTTCGGTTTGGGCTTGCGCAAGTACGTACACTTCACATCGCCCATCCGCCGGTATTCAGACCTTCTGGTGCACCGGGCCTTGATCGCTGCCGGCAAGCTGGGTGATGGCGCCTGGAACCCGAAGCAGGACCCGGACCTCGTGGCCATGTGCGAGTACATCTCCATGACCGAGCGCCGCGCGTCGCTGGCCGAGCGCCAGACGGTGGACCGTTTCACGGCCGCCTACCTGGCGGACCGGGTGGGGGCTACGTTCCGGGGTCGCATCAGCGGCGTCAGTCGCTTTGGACTATTTGTAAACCTTGACGAAACGGGCGCCGACGGCATCCTGCCCATGCGCAACCTGCCCGAGGATTTCTACGACCTGGATGAACGCGGACATCGGGTTGTCGGCCGCCGTCGCGGCATGCAGTTGCGGGTGGGGGATATTGTCGAGGTCAAGTTGCTGGAAACCAACGAAGTGGCGGGCGGCATTGTCTTCGCTTATGCTGGCAAGGCACCTTCCGGACGCGGGCCCGAGACGCCGCCGCGTGGGAGACCGGGACGCGCCACGAAACAGTCTCGACACCGCCGGCGATAGGCACGGAAGATAGTCTAATGGCGAGGAACAGCTTGGTCCGCGTTGGGATTTCCATAGCCCTGACACTTTTTCTCTCCGCGTGTGCCGTAGCTCATAAGCCCGCACCAGCCACAGGATCGCGGGCGAATCTGGTCATGGACGGCCTTGATCTTAGCATCATGAATACGGTCCTCCTGGTTGGCTTTACCGATATCCAAGAACGCGCTTACCAGGAACCTTCCCTCGATGAGCTTTTTATCCGCGGCTTAAACGGTTTCAAAAGTATCGATCCAAAATTTGAGCTCAGGGTTTTCAGGGAGCATGCGGTTCTTTTCTACAAGGATCGCCCTGTGCGCGATCTGGGCAAGCTGCCTGGCCGCGATATGCAGGCATGGTGCTTTGTCGTTCTGCGCAGCATTCTCATGGCCCGCAAACTTTCGCCCGAGATGCATGCGGCTAATGACGAAGTTCTCTACAAGGCCGTGTTCACAAGTGCGCTGACGGACCTGGACGCCTATTCGCGCTATGCACCCCGAGAGGACGCCATTCGCAACCGCCTCGTGCGCGACGGCGTGATCGGCCTGGGCGTGCGTCTTGATGTTGTTCCAGACGGTGCGGCGATCCAGTCTATTGTTACTGAAGGTCCAGCGGATCTGGCGGGTTTGCGGATTGGCGACGTGATCGTCGAAGCTAACGGTGTCTCGCTCAAAGGCCGCACGATTGCAGATATCCGCCGGCGCCTGGACGGCATCATTGGCACCAATGTTGCGCTGAGAGTGCTCCGCACCGGCGAAGATTCTCCCTTCGGCACACTCGCGGCGCTGGATCTCGTCGTTCCTGATACTGTTGCCAGCACGTTCACCGACGGCATCTTGGAACTGCATGTCACACGCTTCAATCAGCGTACGACCGATGCTGTTGAACGGGCTGTCACAACCGCGCGCAACGACCCCACGCAAGCCCTCAAAGGTATCGTGATCGACTTGCGTAACGATCCGGGCGGCCTATTGGATCAAGCGATTGATACCGCCGACCTCTTCCTCGATTCAGGTTCCATCGTCACCCTGAACGGCCGCCACCCCGGCGCTTATCAGTATTACGAAGCCCATACGGGAGATATCGCGCGGGGAATTCCCATAGCGCTTATCGTCGACGGCAAATCCGCCTCGGCGTCGGAGATCTTGGCTGCCGCCTTGCAGGACAACGGACGCGCCGCCGTTGTCGGCACGGTAAGTTGGGGTAAGGGTTCCGTGCAAACGGTGCGCCGGCTGCCCAACGGCGGCGAACTGTCGCTGACCTGGGCACGGGCTACCTCGCCCGGCGGCGTAGCCCTGCATGGCCTGGGGCTGCTTCCCGACATCTGTCTCAGTGGCGAGGCGCCGGCTGCTGACGACGTCATCAGGCAGCTTCTGGACGGCAAGCATCTTGGTCAGGATGCACGGCGCCTATGGCGCGGCGCCAAAGATGACGCGGCTTTACATGACAAGCTGCGCACCGATTGCCCACCCGAAGCTCATCAGGAACGCGCCCTGGATATGGAAATCGCCCGTAAGATCGTCAGTGACCCGGTACTGCTGGCGCATGCGGTGGCCGATGATACCCCGCAATTAGCAGTAAGACCCTGAACTTACACACATTTTTGACCTTCTGCGCAGCTTGACAGGCCATTCGGGCAGTGTATTGTGCGCCCCTCATTGGCGGACCCATTGTCCTGCCAGCCGAATTTCAGAGACAGGATTAGAGTCATGGCCAAGCCAGCCACCATCCAGATCAAATTGGAAAGCACCGCGGGCACCGGTTTCTACTATGTGACCACGAAGAACCCGCGCAACATCACCGAAAAGATGGTGATGAAGAAGTACGATCCCGTCGTGCGCAAGCACGTGGACTTCAAGGAAGGCAAGATCAAGTAAGATCGCCTCTCCGGTATAAAGAGACCACAAAAGACAAAGCCCACCTCACGGTGGGCTTTTTTATTGCCGGCAGCACGAAACTATTGCGCGGCTTGCGGCTCGAGGAAGCGTGACACGGTCTGCAGGAAGCTCGCGACCGAAATGGGCTTGGCGATATAGCCATCGCAGCCGCCGCTGCGGATCTTTTGCTCATCGCCTTTCATGGCGAAGGCCGTCACCGCCACGACGGGAATGTCTTTCAATTCGTCATCGGCCTTCAGCATCTTGGTTATCTCGAGGCCCGAGATCTCCGGCAATTGGATGTCCATGAGGATGAGATCAGGGCGGCTCTTGCGCGCGATCTCCATGACTGAACGTCCTTCCTTCGCTTGTATGGTGTTGTACCCATGCGCCTGGAGGAGGTCGTTGAACAGCTTCATGTTCAACTCGTTATCTTCAACGATGAGGATGGTCTTCAGCATGTCGCCGCGAACCCCAGTTTTCGAATCGTTCTAAAGGACGTTTCGACTAAAATCCAATATATCGCCGGTTGGGGCCCGCGGCAAGTTGCCAGGCTAGGCGCCTTTCAACTCTCTAATCTTCTCAAGCTTTTGGCCCCCCAAACCCCGCACAAACGCTTGTGTTTAGTGGGGCTAAGTATGACCCAGCGGTTGACGCGAAACGGCAAAATTCTATGAAGGATGATGCGACCTGTAGCACCGTCATAGCGAGGTTCTGATGACCACCCTCTTCCGTAATTCAAGTCCCGGCGCCCTTACCCTCCAGCAATCCATCGCTCTCGAGAAGAAACGCCTCGCTGAACGCCGCCGCCAGGCGCAGGAGGCCCGCGAACTTGCTGCGCAAGGCCGAGGCAATGACACCGAGATCGCGCATCTGGCGCGGGGAGAACTCGTGCTCCCGCGTGCGCTTCAGAACCCGGAGGTTCTTACCGCTCTCGCACGCGCGGCCGCAGCGCAAGGTATTCCCTTGGGTGCTCTGACGGTCGGTAACGCCAAGAACAACATCAATCCGCAGACGGGTATGGCTGAGTTCAATGCCTTGGGCGATATGGGCGTCGGTGATTGGATGAAAAATTTATTCATCGATAGAAATCAGCCTCCGGCTGACCCTAATCCGGCAGCCGCTCAATTACCTCAAAACATGCAAATTCCGGACTATGTACATTTAAAGGACAATATCCAGCAGGCAGAAGAAAGTAGAAATCCATTCTGGTTTGCAGAACAAGTACGGAGCCACGCAGGGGAGCCCGACCATAAATGGGATTATAAGCGAGAAAATCCGGTGTATGAGGATTTTGGAAATTTCAATTATGGCGCAACGGGCACAGCTTTTGGGTTTGCACCGGATGTATTGAAGCGTATGGGTGGTGTGGCCGCTACTTTATCAGGCACCGCAAAGCCGTGGTTCGGCAATTGGAGGGATAAGGTCGGAGCAACTTCCTATGGCGATGATCCGCAAGATCAGGAAATGATTCAAAGGGGGATCGATTACTATAGGAACGGAGGGCGCGACTTCTGACTTGGAAACATAGATTCTGCAAAGATAAGCCGCAGTTTTTTCCAAATACTCCGCTATTCAATTAGCGACATTGGTGGAGGCACTCGTTTTGGATTGGAAAAATGCGCGCAAATATGGGGGTTTTGCCCTAGGCGCTATCCTTATCGTTTTGTTTCTAGTTTTCGTCGCGCCGGCCTTGGTGTTTGTCGCTCTCATGGCTGGAAGCGTTAAGGATGTGGAACGGTACCGAGTTCACAGTCCAAATGGATCCATCGAGGCGGTCGTAGTTGATCGCTTTGCGCCTGCAACAGACCCGGATTCCGTCCTTATTTATATCGTTCCCAGCAATGCTAAGGTGAAGGGTGATCCTCTTGTTCAATGGGCGAATGCCGCAGGCGTCGAGATCACGTGGTCTGGCGATGCGACGGTGCTCTTCCATGCCGATAGCGCGCGCACTTATAGCGACAAAAATTTTGATCTAGATGACAGGGCGTCTGTTGGTGGCAACACCGAAACGACCGTGCGCGTTCAATACCACATTACAAATCTAGAACGCCGTTAGAGCATCCTAACGGAACACCACTGTCTTCTGGCCGTTCAGCAGTACGCGTTTCTCGGCGTGATAGCGCACGGCGCGCGATAGCACGACGTTCTCCAGATCGCGGCCCACAGCGATCATATCGGCCACGGAGTGGGTGTGGTCCACGCGCTCCACGGCCTGCTCAATGATAGGACCTTCGTCCAACCCGTCGGTCACATAGTGCGCCGTGGCGCCGATGATCTTCACACCACGCGTATAGGCCTGCTGATAGGGCTTGGCACCCATGAAGCTGGGCAAAAACGAGTGATGGATATTGATGCACCGCCCTGAAAGCTTCTTTGCCGTCCTGGGGCTCAAGACCTGCATATAGCGCGCCAGCACCACGAGATCGATGCGCAGTTCATCGACCAGCTTCAGCCAGATGGACTCTTGGACATCTTTCGTGGCCGCGTTGATCGGCAGATGGTGGAACGGAATGCCATGCCATTCGACAATAGAGCGCATATCCTCATGGTTGGAGAACACGCCCGCCACATCGATGGGCATCTGCCCAGCCTGCCAACGGTGCAGGAGATCGTGCAGGCAGTGGCCAATCTTCGACACGGCGACCAGCACGCGCGGGCGTTTGTCCGCGGGCACAATGTCCCAGGTCATTTGAAAGGGTGCCGCGATGGCAGCGAAGCGGCCTTGCAGCACTTCCGATGCTGGGCTGGCCGCCGAGGGCGTGAAGACCGCACGCATGAAAAAGCGGCTCGTCGCCGGATCGCCGTACTGAAACGACTCATCGATGAAGCACGCGTTATCGCGCAGGAATCCCGACACCGACGCCACCAGGCCGGTGGCATCGGGGCAAGAGATCGTGAGGATGTACTTGTTCATGGAAGGACTGCGTCAAAAGGGCTGGCCGGGGTGTCGCCCATCCCGAGAGGATTTTCAATAGCGGGCATAAAAAAAACCGCCCTCCTTTTAGAGAGGGCGGCTTTCGAAAGTTGACCGTTAAGCCATCGCCGGACGCGGAAGCGCTTTAGACGCTGCCGCTTCCAAGGCCCGAGAGGCCGTTACGACCGCCTTCTGCAACTTGGCAAAGGCACGGTTCTCGATCTGGCGAACGCGCTCGCGGCTGATGCCGTATTCAGCGCCGATCTCCTCGAGGGTACGCGGGTTGTCGGTCAACCGGCGTTCCGCGATGATCTTGCGCTCGCGATCCGTCAGCGTCGTCATGGCATCACGCAGCAAGCTCGTCCCGAGCACACGGTCCTGCTTTTCCGCCAGTATCGCTTCCTGGCTGGGCTTGTCGTCTACCAGCAGGTCCTGGCGTTCCGTATCGCCATCTTCCGCGACCATCTGATTGAGCGACGCATCGGAGCGGGACAGACGGCGGTTCATGTCGATGACGTCTTTCGTCGACACGTCGAGACGCTTCGCGATGGTCTCGGCCGCTTCCAACGGAATGTCACCCTCTTCATAGACGCCGAGCTTGGCTTTCAGCTTGCGCAGATTGAAGAAGAGCTTCTTCTGCGCCGCGACCGTGCCAACTTTCACGAGCGACCACGAATTGAGCACGTACTCATTGATGGCAGCCTTGATCCACCACATGGCGTAGGTGGCCAGGCGGAAGCCACGTTCCGGCTCGAACTTCTTGACCGCGCGCATGAGGCCGACGTTGCCTTCGGAAATCAGATCCGAGACAGGCAAACCATAGAAACGGTAACCCATGGCGATCTTGGCGACGAGGCGCAGATGGCTCGTAACGAGCTTATGCGCCGCTTCCGTATCGCCGTGATCGGCAAAGCGGTGAGCCAGCATGTATTCTTCACCCGCCTCCAGGAGCGGGAATTTTTTGATGGCGGCCATGTACTGAGACAGACCACTTTCAGAAGCCAGGACAGGCACGCGTGACGTAGACAACATAACTAACCTCCTTCGGGCTTTAGCCCCTAACTCGGCCCTCGCTGAAGCGACAGGCATATAACGCGCTGACACGTTCCGCAGGTTCTGCGCGAACTCCCCTAGCGGGAAAGCTCACGAGAAACACGGTCTGCTGCTGTTGAAGGGAGATGTGGCGCTGTAAGGCGCATGGGGTCATATCCTTCAAAAGCAACATGACGCATCAGTTGTCCACCACAGGGTCGGACTTTTGCCAGGAAACCCCCCACGGGCATTTCCCAACGCCGACGATATTAACCGAATTCCAAAGTGCGGGCAAAGCATAACTCGCAGGCCAGCCATGCGCTTTTGCACACGCTTTTTCAATGAGTTAGCCCGGCACACGCGGTCTTGATCGCTCAGCGTGCATGGGCCAGCTCACAGCAAGGTTAAAGCAGGCTTTGGGGGAACTTTCCCCCACACGGCCGTTATGACTGCCAGCAGCCTCTCTCAGGGAAATCCATGTCTTTTATCGAGCCCGAAGAGCCCCAGGACGGTCTTGCGCCTGCGGCTCCAAAGCTGGCGCGGGCCGGCGTCCTTTCCGCTGGACGGCGTCCCCAGACGCTTGCGCGGGGCTTTACGAAGGCCGCTCGGAGCCGCCCAACCGTTCTGCCCGATGCCCATCTGCTGACCGCCATCTATGAAGGCCTGCGCAACCAAACCCGTGCCCTGACGGTGCCACTCAGTGTCGAGGACCAGACTGTTCAGTCCATGCCCGAGGCCAGCCCCACCAAGTGGCACTTGGCTCACACGACCTGGTTCTTCGAGACCTTCATCCTGGCCAAGTACCAACCGGGCTATGAGGCCTTCGACGACAGCTATACGAAGCTCTTCAACAGCTATTATGAAAGCTTCGGCCCGCGCTATCCGCGTGCCCAGCGTGGCCTGCTGACGCGCCCCTCCTGCGCCGACATCATCAGCTACCGGGCCCACGTGGACGAGCATATGGCCGCCTTCATGGCCGGCGCGCGCGGCGCCATGGCTTGGGAAGAAGCTGCGCCACTCGTCGTTCTCGGGTGCCATCACGAGCAGCAGCATCAGGAATTACTGCTCATGGACATCCTGAATGCTTTCTCATGCAATCCGGCATGGCCAGCTTATGCGGCAGCGACGGAACGCCGGATCAAAGTTGAACCAGAACATGCTTTGAATTGGATCAATTTTCCGGGCGGCGACTACGAAATCGGCGACAGTAGCCAGAGCTTTGCTTTCGATAATGAAGGTCCGCGCCACGCCGTGAAACTGCAACCCTTCTCCATTGCCTCACGCTTGGTGACGAACGCCGAGTGGCTCGCCTTCATGCAAGCGGGCGGGTACGAGCGCCCCGACCTCTGGCTGTCGGATGGCTGGGATTGTGTGCAAAAGCATAATTGGAAGACTCCATTGTATTGGGTCGCAGAACGGGACGGCTGGAAGCGCTTCACCCTATCGGGATTGGTGGTGCTTAATCCCGCGGCCCCGGTTTGCCACATCAGTTACTACGAGGCTGATGCCTACGCTCGCTGGCTCGGCAAGCGCCTGCCGACAGAGGGGGAGTGGGAGGCCGCTGCCACCGCTCTAGCGCCGCAAGCCGACATCATTACCGCCAATTTGCTCGAGAGCGGGATTTTGGAGCCCGTGCCCGCAACACCGAGAGACGACCTCGGCGCAACACAGTTTTTTGGGGATGTGTGGGAGTGGACACAAAGTCCTTATGTGCCGTACCCAGGTTTCAAGGCCGGCACGAGGCCGGTCAGCGAGTACAATGGCAAGTTCATGATCAATCAGATGGTCCTGCGCGGCGGCTCTTGCCTGACACCCGCCAGCCACATCCGGTCCACTTACCGCAACTTCTACTATCCGCACATGCGTTGGCAGTTCGCCGGCCTGCGCCTCGCTGATACGCCTTGAATCACGCACATCACCGATCCCGCCACAATCATGGCACCCCGTTGCCACAAGGCTGCCATGTCGTTCAGCGAGTCTATGAGAAAGGTTTTTAGGAGGGTACCCATGCTGAATATGCGCAATTCACTGAAGTCTGGAATCTCTGCCTGCATGGCCGGCGCATTGGCGCTGGGCGCGTTCGCCCCTGTTGCCGCTCGGGCACAAGATCGGCGTTTCGACCGCCATGATGATCGCCGTGATCACCGGGGGCCGCCTTCCTGGCGCGGCGATCGCCATTGGGACGGCCCAGACCATCGCGTCGTGATCCGCGCACGGCCAAACTATTATCGGCCTTACTACGTTCCGCGTTCGCGCTTCTATCATAGCGTTCGCGTATATCGTCCCTATGGCGTGGTATATCCCGGCTTTGGCTTTTACTACAGCGACACCGACGCTTTCCGATTTCTCGGGCTGACAGCATTGAGCGTGGCGGCTTTCAGCGCTCTCAATGAGCAACAGCAGCGCGCGCACGAGGAAGCCTTTGTTGAAGCCACGTCCTCGCCTCTTGGCGAGCCAATCATTTGGGATGATGGTGGCAGTAACGGCAGCGTGACGGCGGTGCGTGATGGCCAAACGGCCGATGGCCGCCAGTGCCGCGAATTCAGGCAGAACGTCGTTATCGACGGACGTAACACAGAGGCCTATGGCACCGCGTGCTTGCAGCCTGATGGTTCGTGGGAAGTTGTGAACGACGCAGGCTAAGGATCTTCCCTTCGTGAAACAAATCCCGCTCCCTCTTTGAGGGGGCGGGATTTTACTTTCAGGCGACGAGATTCAAAGCCACGGCCTCCGCCGCGCGGATGCCATCTATCGCCGCCGACAGAATCCCGCCGGCATAACCAGCCCCTTCCCCGGCCGGAAACAAACCCTGCGTATTGAGACTTTGGAAGTCCTCGCCGCGCTTGATGCGTACCGGCGCCGAGGTGCGTGTCTCCACACCGGTTATGATGGCATCGTCCATGGCGTAGCCTTTGATCTGCCGGTCGAAGGCCGGAAGAGCTTCGCGGATAGCTTCGATGGCGTAGTCGGGCAGGCAGGCAGACAGATCGGTCAGATGAACACCGGGCTTGTAAGACGGCAGCACCGTGCCGAATGCGGTGGAAGACCGGCCCGCCAGGAAGTCGCCGACCTTCTGGCCCGGCGCTTCATAGGTGCTGCCCCCGGCTGTAAAAGCCTTTTGCTCCCATTGACGCTGGAAGGCGATCCCGGCCAGCGGATGATCGGGATAATCGGCCGGTGTGATGCCGACGACGATGCCGCTGTTGGCATTGCGCTCAGCCCGTGAATATTGGCTCATGCCGTTGGTCACGACATGTCCCACTTCCGAGGTAGCAGCCACCACCTGCCCGCCGGGGCACATGCAGAAACTGTACACATCACGGCCATTAGAGCAGTGGTGCACCAACTTGTAGTCCGCAGCACCCAGTAAAGGATGGCCGGCATGTTTGCCGAAGCGGCATCGGTCGATCAAAGACTGCGGATGCTCGATCCGCACCCCGATGGAAAAGGGCTTGGCTTCCATATAGACGCCCCGGTCATAGAGCATCTGGAAGGTATCGCGCGCGCTGTGACCCACGGCGAGTACGACAGCATCCGTGGCAATCGTCTCGCCATTGGCGAGCACCACGCCGCGCACACGCCTCTCGTCACCTTTGACTTCAATATCCAGGTTCTCGACCTTGCTTTGGAAGCGGACCTCCGCCCCCAGGCTTTCCATGGTGGCGCGCATGTTCTCGACCATCGAGACCAACCGGAAAGTGCCGATGTGCGGTTTGCTGACATAGAGAATTTCTTCCGGAGCGCCAGCCTTCACGAACTCGGTAAGGACCTTCCTGCCGCGATATTCTGGGTCGCGGACCTGGCTGTGCAGTTTGCCGTCGGAGAATGTCCCCGCCCCGCCCTCGCCGAATTGAACGTTGGATTCAGGGTTAAGAACGCGCTTACGCCAGAGCCCAAACGTATCTTTGGTCCGTTCGCGCACAATCTTGCCGCGGTCGAGGATAATGGGACGGAAACCCATCTCGGCCAGGAGATACCCCGCAAACAATCCACACGGTCCTGTGCCAATAACCACGGGGCGACGCTTCAAATTCTCGGGCGCCCGTGCGACGTGCTTATAGCTCATATCCGGCGTGAGGCTCACGTGCCGGTCGCGGCTCAAGCGCGTGAGGACAGCAGCCTCATTCTTGACCTCCGCATCAACGGTGTAAATGAGGTGGATGGCCGAAGGCTTGCGGGCATCGTATCCACGGCGGAATACGGCGTAGTTCACGAGTTCGGCGGCCGGAACAGCTAGCTTCTTCAAGACCGCGCTTTTAAGCGCGGGCTCCGCGTGATCCAGCGGTAATTTGATTTCTGTGATGCGTATCAAAACGGGCGATCCGGCTTTTAAGGGCGGCAGCTCTAGCACAAGGTTAAAGGCCGTTCACGCTTTAAGCTAGGATCGCCGCCATAGCCCGCCATACGCGATTTCGCCCGGAACTTCCTTGTCCCGGATGCGTTTTATCAGACGAAGCAGATTTGGCCCGATTTTGGGCAAGGAGATTATGATGTCCCTCGTTTCAATCATTCTGACGCTGATCGTCATCGGCATTTTGCTGTGGCTGGTCAATAGCTACATCCCCATGGACGGTAAGATTAAAAGCATTCTCAATGCCGTTGTGGTGATCGCGGTTGTGTTATGGTTGCTGCAGGCGTTTGGGGTATTGGGCGCACTCAATGGTGTTCACGTCAGCTAATATTTTCGATACTGCCAAGTCAGGCACGAGGGCCGCGTTTATCGCAGCCCTCGTGTTTTTTATGGGCGCGACGACGGCGCAGGCTGACGACGTCGGCTGTGTTTCCACGACCTTTCGTATGCTGGGTGCGGCCAACGATAAGATCTGCGTTGAGTCCTTTAAAGACCCGGAGGTGGACGGCGTGGTTTGCCACATCAGCCGCGCCAAAACCGGCGGCGTGAAGGGTGCTCTGGGTCTCGCGGAGGACACCTCCGACGCGGCCGTCTCATGCAAACAGAATGGTCCGATCACCATCAAGCGCGAACTGAAAGACGGCGACCAGGTTTTTAAGGAAAGCCGCTCGCTGCTTTTCAAGAGCCTCCAGGTCGTGCGGTTCTACGATAAGCAAAACGACACTCTGGTCTATCTTAGCTATTCAGACCGTGTTGTGGAGGGTTCGCCCAAAAACTCTATTTCCACTGTTCCAATCATGCCTTGGGGCAAATAGGCGCCCCAGCCATGAGCAAGGCCTTTACGAAAGAGTCCGACGCGGCAGACGACGAGCTTGATGCACCGGAAGGTGCCATCCCCGTCGGCAGGAACTATGTGACTCCGGAAGGCTTCAAGCAGCTCGAAAGCGAACTCCAGAACTTACGGCGTGTCGAACGTCCGAAGATCGTGGAGATTGTCTCATGGGCCGCCGGCAATGGCGATCGTTCGGAGAACGGCGATTATATCTACGGCAAGAAGCGCTTGCGCGAGATTGACCGCCGCATCCGCTATCTGATCAAACGCCACGAAAGCGCGGAGGTCGTGGACCCTGCCTTGCAGAAAAACCGTGCTCAGGTGTTCTTCGGCGCCCGCGTAACCTATGCGGATGAGAATGATGAGGAGCACATTATCCGTATTGTGGGCATCGACGAGGCCAATCTCGACCAAGGCCTCGTGAGCTGGATTTCACCCATAGCCAAGGCCCTGATCAAAGCGCGCGTTGGCGATACCGTGAAGTTGCACACGCCCGCCGGCGAACAAAGCATCGACGTTCTGGAAATCGCCTATGGAGAAAGCGCAGCGCGTTAGGGAGTGATCTTAGCGGCCCGAAGCTCCAGAACCGCCGCATCGAGTTCAGCCTTGAAGGCCGGATTGTTCAGCAATTCCATCGCCACGGTCGTTCCCACAACCTGCCCCGCGATAATGTCCCCGCGGAAATGCATGCCGCAGATCAAGCGGCTTTCGGCGAAATCCGCTGAGCGGGCGAGAATGGCTTGCCCTTTGGACGGAACAAGGTGGGCAAGAATGACGCCGACGGAGTAAGCCGTTGTCGCATGCCCGCTGGGATACGAAGATTGCGGCGGTTGATTTCTCAGGCAGTTATCGAGCGCCGGATCAACGATCCAGGGTCTATCGCGCTTGAAGAGGGTTTTTGCCGCTCCAGTCACCTTACTGCCTTCGGCCTGAGCATCGGCCAGAACCTTGCTGGTAGCGGGCAATTTGGCGAAATCGAAGCCGGGGCCCATGACCTCCACGAACATCATCGGGCCCTGGGTCATGTCATCGCGTCGCGCCTGCGCAAGCCGTTCAGGTGTGCGTGTCTTCTCGATCCGTTGAAGCTCCGCGAGTTGCGCTTTACCAGCCTCGCTGTCGTTGGCGGGCGGTGCCGGCAGCAGGAGAGCTGCAGGCCCATACTGATCTGGCGTTAGAAAATCCGCAGCCATACCCAGCGAGGGCGCCATCGTGATGGCACACAGAAGCATCTTCAAGCGAGGCATCGGCATCTCCTTAGTTTTGGACGGCCGCCCTCAGGTGCATCTCAGATGCGGCGCAGATGCCCATCATAGCGCGGCATTTGTGGAAAATGCGCGACATTTTGCGCAGGAAGCCTTGAAGGCCTACGTCTCCTGAGCAACACCCCGCGTGGTCATGGTGTGTCACCGGGCGCGTCCATTATGCGAAATTGGAGAATCCTGATTTTGCAAAAATGATGCGCTCATCGCGGTGCCTATAAGGCGCTGCAGGAACAGGAGAACGCCATGCCCATTGATGCGATATCGTCTTCGTCGGGAGCCAATCCCTATCAACAGACACGTAATGACTTCCAAGCCTTAAGCGCGGCCCTTCAAAGCGGCAACCTGACAAGCGCGCAAAAGGCTTATGCCGCCATCCAGAGCGACCAGCAGAACGGCGGCGCCCAACCACCAGCAGATAGTCAGATCGCGAAGGACTTCGCAGCGCTGGGAGATGCACTTCAGTCCGGCGATATCTCCGGAGCACAGGACGCGTTTTCTTCTCTGAAGACCGACTTTCAAAGCTTGCGGCAAGCACGCGGCCCACATGGACGAGGCGGCGGCCACCATGGTGGCGAAAATCCCGATGATGCCGATACGGCGGACAGCACCGATAATTCGCAAAAGACGATTGCCAGCCAAGTCAGTGCCGCCAATGCAGACGGCACCCTGACGGTTACAATCACCTATACGGATGGATCGACATCCACCTCGACGGCGCCGAACCCGTCGCCGGTGGTGTCACAAAGCCCGCTCACCAGTGACACCAATCAACTGGCAGCGCTACTGACGGCTCAAGAACAGGCATTCCTCAATCCGGCTCAATAGCAGCTCGGCAAAGGCTCGTGCGGGCCGCCCGCACGAGCCTCTTATTTACTTGCCGGCGACGACGGTAATTTCCACGACGTATTCCGGCGCAGCGAGCTTGGCTTCAAGCGTCGTGCGCGCGGGGCAATGACCGGCCGGCACCCAAGCGTCCCAAGCCTTATTCATGTCGGCGAAGGTCTTTATGTCGGCAAGATAGATCGTAGCCGAGAGGATTTTTTCCTTCGACGAACCGGTGCGCGAGAGCAACCCGTCGATCTGCTTCAAGATGGCCGCGGTCTGGCCAGAGACGTCGGCAACGTCCTTGTTCACCTGACCGGCAAGATAAACCGTATCGCCATACACCACGGCCTGGCTCATACGCGGACCGGTATCAAGACGTTGGATTTGCGGCATTGTCATCTCCTACTGCACGAGTTCTCGGGTTTTAAGGAATGTGATTTGCGGATTGTCTTCCATGGTCCGGTTGAGATGCCATGCATTACGCGCAAGGAAGACCGGAGCATTGTCATGGTCGTCGGCCACGGCCGCCCGGTTGGTGTCGAGGAATTTCTTGAGCACAGCGGCATCGTCGGCCTGGAGCCAGCGGGCGGTGTGGAGCTCGGACTGCTCGAACTTTACCGGCACTTCGTATTCTGTGCGGATGCGGTCGGCCAGAACGTCGAATTGCAAGCTACCGACCACGCCAACGATCCAATCTGTGCCGAAGCGCGGCTTGAAGACGCTGGCAGCGCCTTCTTCCGCAAGCTGTTGTAGTGCACGGCCGAGGTGCTTGGCTTTCAGCGGGTCGATGGGGCGCACGGTCTGCAATAACTCGGGCGCGAACACTGGAATTCCGGTGAAATGCAGTTCCTCGCCTTCAGTGAGCGTATCGCCGATACGCAAATTGCCGTGGTTCGGGATACCGATGATATCGCCGGGCCATGCGTCTTCCGCGGTCTGGCGATCCTGCGCCAAGAACAACTGCGGGCTAGAGATGTTGAGGATCTTGCCGGAGCGTACATGCAGAAGCTTAGCGCCACGTTTGAAATGGCCGGACGACAACCGCACGAAAGCGATACGGTCGCGGTGTTTGGGATCCATATTAGCCTGGATCTTGAACACAAAGCCGGAAACGCGGTCCTCTTCCGGCTCCACTTCGCGTTCGGCAGCGGTCTGCGGGCGCGGCGAAGGCGCAATTTCCGCCACACCTTGCAGCAATTCGAGCACGCCAAAGTTATTCAGGGCGCTGCCGAAATAGACGGGCGTCATATGACCTTCGAGATAGGCTTCGCGGTCGAAGGGTTTGCAGAGCCCGCGCACCATCTCTACGTCTTCACGGAGCTTGGCGACGGCTTGAGCCGGCAGAAGTTGATCCAACTTCGGATCGTCCAGGCCCTTGCACTCAACCCCCTCGCCCATCTTTTCGCCCTTGGTGCGCGCCATGAGAATGAGGCGATCATGCACGAGGTCATAGCAGCCGAGGAAATCGCGGCCCATGCCGATGGGCCAGCTGACCGGCGACACATCCAGCGCCAAGCGGTGCTCGATCTCCTCCAGCAGCGAGAACGGGTCTTGCCCTTCGCGATCAAGCTTATTGATGAAGGTAGCGATGGGCATATCGCGCAACCGGCACACTTCAAAAAGCTTCAAGGTCTGGGTTTCAATGCCTTTAGCGCAATCGAGAACCATGACCGCGGAATCAACAGCCGTCAGCGTGCGGTAAGTATCCTCGCTGAAGTCTTCGTGGCCGGGCGTGTCGAGCAGGTTGAAGGTATGCTCGCCATACTCGTAAGTCATAACCGCGGACGTAACCGAGATGCCGCGTTCCTGTTCCACCTTCATCCAGTCTGAGCGCGCACGGCGGCGCTCACCCTTGGCCTTTACAGCCCCGGCGAGCTGGATCGCGCCGCCGAACAGCAGCAGCTTTTCCGTGAGCGTGGTCTTCCCGGCGTCGGGGTGCGAAATGATCGCGAAGGTGCGCCGGCGCGCGACCTGCTGGTTGAGGAGGGCGTTCATCTATCCCTCGAAAGCATCAAGCTGGAGCGTGACCTTCAAGCCGTCCAGACCGTCGTGTAGACGGATCTGACAAGAGAGCCGAGAGGCGTCCGTGCAATAGTCGGACATATCCAAAAGATCGCTTTCTTCGGAACCGGCTCGGCCGGTTTTGCCGATCCAGTCGTCGTCTACGACCACATGGCAGGTCGCGCACGCCATGGCGCCGCCGCACTCAGCGCGGATCGGTACGCCCGCATTGCGGATGGTCATCATGAGCGTGGCGGCGGGTCGGCCCTCCAGCTCGCGAACGCTTTCATCCGGCAAGGTGACAAAAATCTTCATTGGGCCCTTAAGCGTGGTCCGGGCCCCTACGCCGCTTATGAAACGCCGAGTTTAGCCTGGATGGAGGAGCTTGAGGTCGTGTGCTCGAACCTCAGCTTTTGGTTGGGCCTTGCATAATGGAAACAGGCATGGGCCATCAAGGCCGATTCATGAAAAC
Organism: Fidelibacterota bacterium; assembly: GCA_947472795.1. GTDB lineage: Bacteria > Pseudomonadota > Alphaproteobacteria > Rhodospirillales > Rhodospirillaceae > SHVO01. The sequence goes on from CANJBL010000002.1 coordinate 30,998, forward strand.
CCGACAGAATGAGCTTTAATTTGCCCGGGTAAGAGCACATGTCGCCAATGCAGAAAATGCCCGGAATGCTGGTCTCGAAGGTCTCCGTCGAGACTGGGATGCGGTTATTGTCGAGATTGATGCCCCAATCTCCGATGGGCCCTAGTTTCATGGTAAGGCCATAGAAGGCGAGCATGGTATCGCACGGTACGTCGTATTCCCCCTTTTCAGTGCTTTTGAGGGTGACGGAGGTCAACTGACCATTCTCACCATTGAGCCGCAGGATATCGGCGATGCAGAGGTTCACCTTTCCACTATTGGCCAACGCATACATCTGATCCACGGTGGCTTGCATGCCACGGAATTCATTTCGGCGATGCACAAGCGACATGCGACTGACGATTGGGTTGAGGTTGACCGTCCAATCGAGTGCGGAATCGCCGCCGCCTGCAATTACCACGTTCTTACCGCGAAATTGCTCCATCTTGCGCACGGAATAGAATAGCGACTTTCCCTCGAACGCCTCGATCCGCTCGAGTTTTGGTTTCTTCGGCATGAAGCTGCCGCCACCGCCCGCGATCAAAACCACAGGCGCTTCGACGATGGTTCCGAGATCAGTGGCTATCCGCCAATGGCCATTCTCTAGTTTCTCGAGCTTCTCGGCCATCTGCTGGAAATGAAACGTTGGATGGAAGGGCGCGATTTGCGCCATGAGGTCATTCGCCAGTTCCTGCCCGGTGACCTTCAAGCGGCTGGGAATATCGAGAATGACCTTTTCCGGATAAAGCTCGGCGCATTGCCCACCCGGCCGGTCGAGAATATCGATGACGTGGGAAGATAGGCCCAGCAGGCCCAACTCAAAAACGGCGAACAGACCGACGGGCCCGCCACCGATGATGATGACATCTGTCTTATGAGATTGACCACCGGCGTCAGGCATTTCACGCCTCTCCCAGGAGAGCCAAACATCGAAGGATCTGCGCCGACGAAAACAAACTTCCGCGAGGCGTTTATGACCGGCGTTTCGCGAGGAAATCCGACCATTGCTCCGGCGTATCAAGATCCGTCAGGACAGCAGTGTCCTCAAATTCCACCTCATAAACAAGGGACTCATTGGCCCCGATGAGGGCCTTTGCCCCGGTGTCGCCTGCCATCGTGCTCATTTCCGCAAAGAAGCGCCGTGCCCAGAGCACAGGATTACCGCGCTTGCCATTGTGCATGGGCACGCCGATGGCCTTTCCCCCTTCCGGATCAAAGGCCGCCATTAGGCGTTGGATGTGTTGAGGTGCAACCGCCGGCATATCGCCGAGACCGACAATGGCCCCCGCGACGTTTGCTGGAACGGCGGCTAGCCCCGTGCGCAAGGATGTGGATAGCCCTTCGCCGTAGTGAGGATTGTGGATGAGGGTGACATCCAACCCAGCGAGAACCTCGCGCACCATTTCTTCCTGGTGACCAGTCACCACAATCAACGGTCCGGACACCGCAGCGCGAAATGTCTCGACAGTTTTGCGGATCAACGGTTTGCCATCGATCTCCATCAACAGCTTATTGCCGTCCCCCATGCGGCGCGACTGGCCGGCCGCGAGAATGATGGCGGCGATGGGCGCTTTTGTGCTGAAGCTGCTCTGCACAGCTTTTTCACGGGGCAATGGACGGCTCGGTGTATCGACCAGCAGTCCGCCGACGCCCATGGCCATGATGTCCCGCGCGCCAACCGGCACACCGGCTGCCAAGCGCTGCATGACCCAATCCACGCCGTTGAGTTTCGGTGATCGCGCGCAGCCCGGCATCACCAACACTGGGGTTTCACCTATGTGGCCAATCACCAACAGATTTCCTGGATCCACCGGCATGCCGAAATGATCAATGACACCGCCCGCCTGGGTAATTGCCACCGGCACAACGTCGCCGCGATCCGCCGTGGCCGAAGCACCGGCGATTAAAAGCACATCGGGCTTTGTCGCAAGAGTTTCATCAATGCTTTGGCGCACATCGGCAGTTTTGTGGGCAGCACGCGTGGTCGCGACGAGCCTCCCGCCGATATTGATCACGCGTTGACGCGTAATGTCTTCCGTCGCCGTCAGGATCGACGGCTTCATGTCGGGCTTCAACGTGCTGATGAGCGCATAGCTCTTGTCCCGGAACAGCGCCACGTCAAGAGACGGCGTTTTCAATATGCCTTCAATCTGGGTGAGGACATCTTCACGCACGGCGAACGGGATCACCTTCACCGTTGCGACAATCTGACCGGCTTTCGCCGCCTGTTGATGGCCGAGAGTTGCAATCGTCACGGTTTCACTGACGAGGTTTGCAGCCAGGATGGTTGCACTGTCGAGGCACACGAGACCGTCAGCTTTCGCAACGATATTGCAACGGCCTGTTCGGGCCAGAGATGGCGCCGTATTTTCACCGGCTAGGCGTTCAGCCAGGCGCGCAGCAGCCACATCCTCCGTGATATCCCCCGCTTCCAGCCGAGCACCAGTAACCTCTGTAATGCCCGCGCTCCGCAAAGCGTCGCAGTCGGCGCGCGTTACGACATGCCCCTTATGATAGGTTCGTGCAGCGGTTCTGACCGTGTGGGCCAGGATAATTCCGTCCGCCTGATCAAGGGAGAAAGCGCCAAATATCATGCCGCCTCTGTGCGCAAACGCTCAATGATCTGCGCCATGATCGAAACCGCGATCTCGCCTGGCGTAAGGGCGTTGATATCCAGCCCGACAGGACCATGAATTCGTGCGGTGTCGGCGGTGGAAAATCCAAGTGCGTCCATGCGTTCTAAGCGCTTGGCATGGGTTTTCTTGCTCCCCAGCGCCCCAATATAGAAGGCCTTCGAGCGCAGGCCCGCTGCCAGCGCAGGATCGTCGAGCTTAGGATCATGGGTCAGGGTGACGATGGCGGTGCGCGCATCTGGGGCAACTTGCTGCATGCCTTCGTCTGGCCAGGCGACGATGGCTTCTACCCCGGCCATGGTGCTGGACCGTACAAACGCTTCGCGTGGATCGATGATCGTGACGTCAAAACCCGCGAGGGCAGCCATGGGTGCCAACATCTGCGCGATGTGCACAGCGCCGACGATCACCAACCGACGGTGCGGGCTATAGACCCTTACAAATTGCCCGCTCTCCATGATGCCGGATTGATCGCCCGTCATGCGGCGGCGCACTTCGGTCAATTCGGGGGCCGAAAGCGGCAACGTGCCTTTGATATCGTTCTCGCTGACTAACGCTTGGCCGCCCGATACCATGTCCGTGACAGTCGCGAACACTTGCTCCGAGTGCTTTTCCATGAGCCGCAGGAGGTCGCGCTTGGGTGCCGCGGGTTCGACAAACACCTGCACGCGACCACCACAAGCGAGTCCAACGTCCCATGCCATTTCGTTGGTGACGCCGTATTCGAGCAGCGTGGGCTTTCCGCTTTTGATGACATCTTCCGCCGCAGCGACAACCGCGCCTTCGATACACCCACCCGAGACGGAGCCGGAAAAATCTCCATCCGCGCGGATTGCCATATGGCTTCCGACGGGCCTGGGGCTTGATCCCCACGTCGCGGCGACCGTGGCCAACGCAGCGCTTTGCCCAGCTGCAAGCCAGCGTTTGAGCTGGAGCAGCGGATCGGCTTCGCCTGCGAATGTGAATGAATTCTGCACGTTGTCTCTATACACGGGGCTTTCCCACGTCGCCAAATGGGGCGGTCGCCCTGTGGAAAACATTGCCCGATTTCGTTACCGGCTGACAATCTATGGGGGGTGTAATCATACCGACATACAAAATAGCGTGACAAAAACCTGATTCTTTGAGATGATTCAAAGTAGAGGGTTCCAGGGGGAACGGCCAGGACCGCATGCAGTCAGCGCGCTATCAAGGCCAGTTAGAGAACATCGCTTCCAGCGCGGCTTCAAGTGCCGCGCCATCGGCCCAGCACGGCTTCGGCCACTCCCCATTTCCAGCTTTTCTGAACGCGCCTCCTCATGCAGGAAGCGTTGTTGTTTCTCCGTCCCCACACGCAGACGAAGGAGGTTTTTCAGGTCCGGTTGCTAACCCGTCCGGCACCCGTCGGCGCGGGCCGTCAAGAGAGAACTCTTTTCAGGAGCAAAACATCCAGATGGGCAAACGTTCGGCTCGTTTCAAGAAGCCATCACGTGACAGTAACGACGAATTTCAGCTCCATGCGATCCCGGGCGGTTGGGACCCAATCGAGGATCGACGCGACCAAAGCTTCATCCGCCATGTCAAACCACGCAGCGACGGCCAGCAGCTTCTGATGGAAGCGATCGAGAGCCAGGCGCTGACATTGGCTCTGGGCCCGGCGGGCACCGGCAAAACCTACCTCGCCATTGCCGCTGCCGTGAAAGCCCTCGAAGAAAACCGCATCGACCGCATCATCCTGTCGCGCCCAGCTATCGAAGCGGGCGAGCAACTGGGGTATTTGCCCGGTACGTTGGAAGACAAGATGTCGCCCTATCTGCGTCCGCTCTACGATGCCCTGGCTGATCGCCTGGGTGGCAAACGCCTACGCCAGTACATGACCGACGGCACCATCGAGATCGCGCCCATCGGGTATATGCGTGGCCGTACGCTGAACAACGCCTTTGTGGTTATCGACGAAGCCCAGAACTGCACGTACGTTCAGATCAAGATGCTGCTGACACGCCTGGGCTGGCACTCCACCATGGTCATTACCGGCGATCCCGACCAGACGGACCTGCTGCCTGGCATGTCTGGCTTGTCTGATATCGCTGCCAAACTTGAGGTTTTGAGCGACATTGCCGTGATCAAGCTCTCCAAACAGGATGTGGTGAGACATCCACTGGTCGCTTGTATGCTGGCTGCGCTCTGAAAAGTTTAAAACCGGCTCCTGTCGGAGCCGGTTTTTACGAGGTGCGTCCCTGAAACTTGGGGCGGTACGTAAGTGCCGCCCCCTTTTTTTATGGTGAAACTTGACCACAAAACCGGCCCGTCACCAAGGCAATGTCCGATGAATTTTACACGACAGAAAACCACCAGATATGGCGGATAGCGGCGGGTTTCAGCCCCAGCTCTGGTAGGGCCTAGAAACGCAGATTTGCCTAGGCGAGGCCAACCTGCCCACCTGGGGCGCGACTCTGGATCAATTGGCAGCTGCGGGAGCCGGGACTGCCGCTGGGGCCGCGCCAGCCGGCGGTGGACCACCCGGCGTGATGTAAAGGCGCTGCTCACTGATCGAAACAAAGATGTGCAGTTTCTTCAACGTCGTGATGCCAACGGTGATGGGCGCCAGGATACCCGTGGTATCAGTCTTGGCCGTTTTTTTGCCGCCCTTGTTCTGAAGAATGGTGATCGCGGGATTGGCAACGCCAATGTCGTCGAAAGCCAGCAGCTTATACCGCCGCTCATAAGCATCTCGCCCGTCCCGCTCCCCGGTCTTCTTCATGCCGTCCGTCGGAATGTTTGCGCCGGACTCCTTGGCGATATCAAGATCCAACGTCGTATCGATAACGCCCGTATCCAGCACCGCCTCCATGACCACGTCGTCCAGCTTGATCGGAATGTTGATGCGATTGGAGGAATCAAACACGAAGGGGACGATGACGATTGCCGTTGTCGGCCAGGAGACGACTTGGCCAGGGCAATGATTCTGGAGAAAAAGCCCCAGTTTCTTCTCGTAAAAATCCATTTCAAGGTCGAATGCCGACAGCATGTCGAGGCCGGCATGACCGTCAATGCCCGGGAGGTTCTCCGCGCCCTTACGCGGCGGAGTCACGAGAAATCCGACCTGGGGCATTTTTATACCGGCAATGGACACATTCGGGATCACCACATTCTGAATGTTTTCCCGGCCGGGAAGATCTTTCACCACCTCTCCGCCGGAAACTGCCTGAAGTCCCAACGACGTGACCGTCGCGGGCACGACCGAACGGAATCCCGAGCCTGTATCAAACATGAAGGTAGATGCCCGTTCGCCCAGAGTGAGGGGGACGGTGAAGCGGCCATCGGCAATCGCCGTCATATCTAGCTGACCAACGCGACGCAGGCCGCAGGTGGGAGCTGGAGCAGCGGCCGCAGGCGCAGCGGCTGGCGCGGCAGAAGCAGCCTCAGCCGCACGCAGCGGCGACCACGTCAAAGATGTGGCAATGAACGCCACAGCCGAAGCTGCTAAGCCCAATCGCATGAAAATATCCCCCAAATACAGGCCGGAACGGCAGCAGCCGCACCCACCTCAATGTCGTCAAACCATATTATCATTGAGAGAGCGACTCAAGTGATGGCCCTCGACACTTCTGCTATCGTGCTGCCCTTGGTTACAGAGAGTGGGGCACCATGAAGAAGATTGCAAAGATTCTGACCGCGGTTGCGGCTGTTTGTCTCATCGCGGCTGTGGGCTTCATTGGAGATACGAATCTGCGCATCGCCCATATAGAGGTGGCCTCACCCCAAAGTGAGGACACGGGCCGTTTCATCGAAGTGGCTGGTCAACGCCTCTATGTTTCGACCATGGGTAGTGCCGCTACCGACCCTACCGGTGCGCCTCTTCTTCTCGTTCACGGCTTTATACCAGCGGGTCATCTCGCATGGTTGCCCTGGGCAGGCAGCCTTGCAGTCCAGCGATCGCTCATCCTTCCCGATCTTCTTGGCTTCGGTTATTCGGCGCGAGCAATCGGGCCACCAGAAGCCTTTTCCCTGAAGGCGAGAGCTGCTTCGCTTGCTTCTATTTTGGATACTTTAGGCGTGCCGCAGGTAGACGTGGTGGGCGCTTCCTACGGGGGAGCTGTCGCGGCGCAATTCGCCCTCGATTATCCGGCCCGCGTGCGGCGTCTTGTTTTCATGGATGCCGCCATTTTTCCTCAAAATAACTCTCTCGCCTTGATGTCCCTGCCCCTGGGTATAGGACGTGCTTTGACGTGGCATACGGTGGGCGGCGGCCCTTATGGCTATATCGCGCGCAACTGCCCATCGAAGCCGGCCGATTGCGTTTGGCTTCGCGCAACGCGCGTCAGCGGCACGACAGACGCTTTGCAGGCCATGCTGGCAGCACGGTCTAAAGCAACCGACGAATCCGCTCTACCATCTGAGATCGGGCAGATCACCGCTAAATCCTTGGTGATCTGGGGAGGCGAGGATGCCTTGGTGCCCGTCGGCGACGGTGATCGCTTGGCGCGCGCGTTGAAAAGCAACATCGCGATCATTTCGGGCGCCGGCCACCTACCTTATCTTCAGCAGCCGGACCGCGTGGCGGCGCGTATTCTCGATTTCATGCAGAGTCGATAGATCTATTTCGCCGGCGGCTTGGGCGGAACGCCACCACCAATATCCAGCCACTCCTTCACAACGATGCTTCGCACCTGCCCGCAAGGCTCACCGTAGGCAAGCGTCGAGATCTCTTCCGAAAAATTGAGCAATCGACGCGGAGCACCTGGATCGTTCGCAACAGGCACGGTGATTATCTCTGTTTCCACTTCACGGCCGGCGGCCGTGATATGCGTTGAAACGTGGTGCATTCCGCACGGATGATCGAGCATTGTCTTGAGGTTGCGGCGGGCCGCGGAGGCAATCGGCGGCGGAAGAAGGTCCAAGGTATCGGTGCCGGTAAGGTCCGAACCCCACATTTCCACCCGGGACGTTCCCATGAAGCGGATAACGTATTTGTTTTCTGAACTAGCTTCCAGAATCATGAGGTGGGGAATGACGGCAGTGGAAAGATGTTGGAAGGCGATGCGATAGTGCGGTGTCACGGTCTCCTTGCAGAGCTCGTGCCACGCGGCGAGAAACGCTGCCGCTCCCTCTGTCTTGAACATACCGCCCCCAACAAACCAAGGGCGACAGAATGGCGAAATTTAAGGCGTTACCGCAAGAAAAAATCCTCATTTCAAGAGAGTGTCATATGTATGCATATGACCAGCGCGCTCACGGGAGTAATGCTTTTCACATATGAAGAGAAAGTCTCGGGTTACGGACTTCAAGTTCCAAAGATCGCAGTCAGAACCCGCATGATGTGCGCCTGCCCCAGCGGATCAAGTTTGATTCCAGATGCCGAGAAATAAACAGTCAGGTTATTCAGCGCATCGTCTTTCTGCTCCGCGGGTGCCCGCGCCGCGGGCTCGGCGGCACCGTCGCTCACGAGCGCATAAAATACCAACGTCTGGAGCTGTTCCATATCCAGCTCGCATTGCTTGATGCGCTCACGCAAGGCTGTTGCGGACGCGCGGTCGTTACCGGTGAGCGTCGACGGTTCAATGACGTCCTTGAGATTTTCGCGCGCGGTGCGCAGAGGTTCGACAAGGTTGCGCTGCCACTCACGCGAGAGCTTGAGAGCTGCTCCGAGAAATTTGGCGAGATGCGTCGTGCCTGTTCCGCGATAAGCCAGCCAAATACAGAACAGCAGAAGATTGACATCGACGCTGAAGCGATTTTGCAAGGCAAGACAAGCTTTTTCAACTCCAGGAACCGCGTAGGCCCATGCGATAAAATCCCACAGCGGATTGCCTTTGGCGATGGATGGCGGTGCAACTGCGTTCATGATTTGCGGCGCCCTGATTTTCGTGGCGCAGTCTTGCCCGCGGGCTCGCCCCAACGGCGGACGAGGCCAACATCCATGTCAAAGAGATCCAAGACACGGCCTACCGTATGATCAATCAAATCGTCGATGGTTTCAGGCTTGGTATAAAACCCAGGCAGCGGCGGCGCAATGATGGCGCCAATTTCAGAAGCGGCCGTCAATGTGCGCAAATGGCCTGTATGCAAGGGACTCTCGCGGACCATAAGCACCAAACGGCGACGTTCCTTGAGAACGACGTCGGCTGCTCGAGAAAGGAGCGACGATGTGACGCCTGTCGCGATCTCGGAGACTGTACGAATGGAACATGGCGCGATGATCATTCCGTTGGTCTTGAAAGAGCCCGACGAAATTGCAGCCGCCATGTCCGTGTTGGAGTATGTCGTATGCGCGAGAGCTTTCACGGCAGCGACTTTCAGATCGGTCTCATAGGCCAGTGTGATTTCCGCGGATTTCGACATGACCAAATGGGTTTCGATCCCTGCGGCTTTCAATACCTGCAGCAGGCGAACCCCATACACAATGCCGGAGGCTCCGCTGAGACCTACGATCAGGCGCCGGGAGTCTTTGGATAAGGAGCGCGAAGACGTTGTCATGTCAGTCACGAAATGCCGCTTATAGAGATGCTGCCAGTTTATTCCCGCGACCGCGACCATAGACTAGCCTTGACGTTCGAATCTTCCTAAAACAACCGCGGCTCAGATTTATCGTGTTTTTAGGGAGATGCAAATGACGGGCAAGGAAATCACCCTCACCAGCAGGGATGGAAGCTTCGCAGGCTACCTGGCCACCCCTGTATCAGGGACCGGCCCAGGCATCGTCATTATCCAAGAGATTTTTGGAATAAATCCCTGGGTGATGAGTGTGGCGCACTGGTATGCCGGTCAGGGCTATATGGCCCTCGCGCCCGACCTCTTCTGGCGCTTAAAGCCAGGTGTTCAGCTCGATGCCACGAAAGATGCCGACTTCAAGCAGGGCATCGATTACATGAACGCCTTCGACTTTGGAAAGGGCATCGCTGATATCCAAACCGCCATTACAACCTTGCGCAAGCTTCCCGGCTGCACAGGCAAGGTGGGCGATCTAGGTTTCTGTATGGGGGGTGCGCTCGCCTACCTGACGGCCGCCAACACGGATACCGACGCGACGGCCAGCTATTACGGCGGCGGGATCAATACCATGTTGGATCAAGTTTCCAAGATCAAGAAACCGACCATTCTGCATTTCGCGGGAAGCGATGAGTTCATGCCAGAGGACGCCAAGGCGCAGATCAATGCGGCTGTGAAAAATAACCCGCAGGTCAAAACCTACAACTATCCGGGCACGACACACGGTTTCTGCCGCGCGACGGATCCGCGCCACTTCAACGCCGAAGCCTGCACACTCGCACACAACCGCACGCTTGAGCTGTTCAAGACCGCGCTCGCCTGACGCGCGCCTTCATCTGCCTCGCAGCTTCATAACAGGCTCGTCATCGCGACGGGCCTGTTTTGCTTTTAATCTTCACCTCATCTGAACTACACTTTTGTTTGGTTCTAAATTTGCCGCAACGGCGTGAAAGGGATAGCGCAAGGCCATGGAAAGCATCAGCCTTATCAATGGCCTGCTGCTCTTGGGTGCTCTTCTGGTGATGTTGGGCATCCTTTCCAGCCTGATCGCCACCCGCTTTGGCGCACCCTTGCTGCTGGTGTTCGTCGGAATCGGGATGCTCGCCGGCGAAGATGGCCCGGGTGGAATAAGCTTTAGCGATTACCGTACCACGTACCTGATCGGCTCTCTGGCGTTGGCAGTCATTCTGTTCGACGGCGGTCTGCGCACGCACCTCAACACGCTGCGCGGCGCGGTCATTCCTGCGACATTGCTGGCGAGCGTGGGAGTCGTGGTCACGGCGGGCCTCGTGGGCGTCGCGGCCATGTATGTGTTCCATATTCCGCTGATCTACGGGTTCCTGCTAGGTGCGATTGTCGCCTCCACCGACGCCGCCGCCGTCTTTTCCCTCGTCCAGAGCGGCGGGCTCCAACTCAAACAGCGGGTCGGCGCGACGTTGGAAATGGAATCCGCGGCGAACGATCCGGTGGCCGTTTTCCTGACCATGCTTCTCGCGCAGATTACGTTGACGACGGTAGAAGGTGCCGGGATCCATCCCGATTGGTTGTCGTTGGCGGTGACCTTGCTCATTCACGCATCCATCGGCTTGGTCAGCGGGATTGCGGGCGGCCTGGGAACCTCGTGGGTATTGAACCGCGTCAATCTGCCTGGCGGGCTTCATCCCCTCTTTGCCATCGCCGTGGCCGTTGTGATCTACGCCGGAACATCGGTTCTTGGGGGCAGCGGCTTTCTCGCGGTCTATCTTGCCGGGATCGTTATGGGAAACCGGCCCTTACGTGCGTCCGCCAGCATCGTCACCGTCAATGACGCCGCCACATGGCTAGCCCAGATCGTGATGTTCCTGGTTCTGGGCCTTCTCGTCACGCCCACCAAGCTGCTGAATTATGCTTTGCCTGCGGTTTTTATCGCGGTCTTTCTGGTGTTGATTGCAAGGCCCGTGGCGGTGTGGCTCTGCCTCTCCCCGTTTGGCTTTTCGTGGCGGGAGAAGACCTTCGTCTCATGGGTTGGCTTGCGTGGCGCCGTCAGCATCTTTCTTGCTGCTATCCCCACCCTGTCAGGCGTGGCCCACGCCGAACTTTATTTCAACGTTGCCTTTGTTGTGGTTCTGGTTTCACTGCTGGTCCAGGGCTGGACGCTGACGCCTGCAGCGCGCCTTTTGAAACTGGCCCTGCCGCGCGTGCACCATCCCGTTCAGCGTTTTGAAATGGATTTGCCTGGCCAGTTGGCCCTCGAGATGGTGGGTTATCCCGTGCTGGCGGACAGCGCCGTGATGAATGGCGGTGCGGTCCCTGCCTGGGCCCGCGCCACTTTTGTGATCCGCGACCAGAACATCCTGACCCCCAGCCAGGCCGGTGCTTTAAGGACCGGCGACTTTGGCTACTTCCTGGCGCCGCTGGACCGCGTGCGCCGTCTGGACCAAGTTTTTGCTTCGCACGCGGAACTGCTGACGTCAAACGAACCCTTCTTCGGGGAATTTGCCTTCGCCGGCGACACCAAGCTCAGCGACGTGGCAACGTTCTACGGTCTCGGCGTAAATGCGGACATCGCGCCGTACACCGTTTCTGAATTCTTTTCGGCAGGTTTCGACGGGAAACCCGAGGTGGGCGATCACCTTCCTATCGGTGAAGCCGTCATCGTGGCCCGCGAAGTGGACGAAGATCGTGTCACCCGCGCCGGCTTGCAGTTGGAGGCCCTATCTGGTGCGGTCGTTCAGTCCGCCCTGCGCCAACGGCTCAAGGGCTGGTTCCGGCGCAAATCGCGGGGTTAGTCGCCCAGAGCCCGCAAGGAGCCGCCGTGAAACAGCAACGGGCTTTTTCCGATGTTGAAGATACGGCGCACGCGTCCCACGATGATGTCGTGGTCCCCGCCCGGGTAACGGGCCTCGACAATACATTCCAAATAGACCACGCAGTGGGCAAGGAGCGGCACACCGCTCAACCCGTCATGCAGTTCCACGCTTTCAAACTTATCCGCTGAGGCTATCGAGAACTTGACGGCAAGATTTTCCTGCTCGGCGGATAGCACGTTCACCGCAAAGGCGTCGCCCACCCGGAAGCATCCGAAGCTGATGGCGTAATTCGCGATACTCCAAAGAATAAGCGGCGGATCCAACGACAGTGAATTGAAGGAACTTACCGTCATGCCGACATGCTCGCCCGTAGGCGAGAGGGTCGTCATACATGTGACGCCCGTGGCGAAATGCCCCAACGTATTACGGAACTCACGGCGCGCCTCTTCGCTGCCCGCCGGGTCTATGCCCGAACGGCCATCGATCACCAGAGCGCAGGCGGGGTCAGCGTCTTTCGTCAATGCCGTGGATCGCAGCCTCAAGAGGCCCTGGCAGCGTAGGATCGTCAATCACGTCGAGACCTTTGGCTAAGCGCGAATTGGGAAGCCCATACAGCAGATAAATCGCCGCGCCAAGGACAAGGTAGCTGCTAAGGATGATGGCCGGAATGGGATCGTCGGCCATGGCCTTCTGGATGATGTCTTCGATGAGCGGCCCAGCCATGATGGCGGCCATCAGCACGCCCAGCATTGGCGCGGTGCCGATCCAATAACGCTGTTTATCGCGCATCGCTCGCACGAGGCAGATACCAGCCACGATCAGCACGACCAAAGCGCCATAACCCGTCCATGCGGATTGCATGAGGAATCTGAAAACCCCGAGGCCGACAAAGGTGAGTACGGTTGCAACCACCACACGCACCGGCGCCGACACTAAGACGCCGCCCAAAGGCACGCGGAAGGGGCGATGAAGGTCATCACGCGACGTCCGTAGGTGCATGACGGTCAGGCAAACGATTCCGAAAGCAAAGGCGGTGCCCAGGCTGACGAGGTCGCCAAGGATGGTGATGGGTAAGAGCGACGACGCAGTAGCGATCAGCAGACCGAGGACAATGGTCCCGATCCAGGGTGTGCGGAATTTGGGATGGACGGCAGCGAAAGCTTTCGGCAGGAGACCATCCCGCGCCATGGAGAAAAACACACGTGTTTGGCCATAGGTAAGGATCAGCATCACAGACGACAGGCCGGCGACCGCACCGATCTTGATGAGGAATGCGAACCAAGGCATGCCCATGCGATCCACCGCTACGGCGATGGGCTCGGGCACACCCAGATCTTTATAGGAGACGACACCGGTGAGAACCGCAGCAACCGCCATATAGATGATCGTGCATACGAACAGCGATCCCAAAATACCGATAGGCATGTCGCGGCTGGGATTCTTTGATTCGGCTGCAGCCGTCGAAACAGCCTCAAAGCCCACATAGGCAAAGAAGATCACCGAGGCCGCGCGGAACACACCCTGCACGCCATAGACGAAGCCGCCCTGGTTTGGCGGGATGAACGGCGTCCAATTCTCCGGATGGATAAAGCCGGTGCCCATGGCGATGAACGCCAACAGCACGCCGACCTTGATGAAGACAATGACATTATTGACGGTGGCGGACTCTGACACGCCGATGACCAAGAGCGCGGTCACCATCAGGATGCCACCCGTGGCCACGAGGTTAAAGTTGCTGGTTATCTGAAACACGAGATGACCTGTGGCATCCGCCGACGATTGCACCATAGAGTGGGCGAATTCCGGCGGGACGAGAATGCCAAAATCTTTGAGGAAGCTGGTGACATAGCCTGACCAGCCGACGGCGACCGTAGCGGCGGCGACGCCGTATTCCAGCACCAGCAACCACCCCATGATCCAGGCGATCAACTCGCCCATGGTGGCATATGAATAAGTGTAAGCAGACCCGGCCACCGGCATGGTCGAAGCTAGTTCGGCATAGCAGAGACCGGCAAAGGCGCAGGCGGTGCCGGCGATGATGAAGGAAAGCATGACACTGGGGCCGGCATAGTTAGCGGCCGCATTGCCGGTCATGACGTAGATCCCGGCGCCGATAATGCATCCGATGCCGAGGAACACCAGATTGACGGGCCCAAGTGTCCGCTTCAATTGATGTGAGGTCGCCTCATGCTGAATCTGATCGATCGATTTCTTGATGAAGAATCTATTGCCAGTTCCAGCCTTTAACGCCATGGCGGTCACCCCTGTTGCGAAAACTCATCTTCCCCAGGCAGGAACGTTAAAGACAGCGCACGCCCGCTGCAACGGCGCCGTCGCTCCAGACCTTGCGAAACCTGCTCCTGGCCCGGCAGAGCTTTCCTAGCAGAACGAAGATGTGCGGCACCTTTTCGCCTATCTGTCCGCTGGCCGGCAGGTGTATTTCTGCAAAATGTACATTTAACTAATTGATAGTATTGAATTATATAGAAAACACGGGGGTTGGCATGGTTGTTGCTCTTAATCATGCCGAAGAGCCGCAGGAGCGGCCGAAGGCCAAAGGAAACAGACCATGTCCGTGATCGATTTTATTGCTGTGCGCCGCCGCCAGGACACGCCCAAGTCCGAGGAAACCCCGTCGCTGTTTCAGGACAAGTCCGGCAAGCCGCAGGCGCCGCTCACGGCCAGCCAGTTCACCCGCCATGTCACGCACATTATTGAGGACGAGATGCGCCGTTCCCTGAAGCGCCACGTGGATGTCATCGATCCGCGCGAGATGATCGACCTAGCCAAGATGATTGCCGAATTGAAGGGCAAATACATCGGCATGACCCTCACCATTGCTTCTAACCGCACGCCTATGACCGATGCCGAGCTGGAACAGCTGCGCGGTATGCGTGTGAAAATCCAGGAACTCGAAGCCGCCTACAACGAACTGAACGAAGCGATTGCTTCACAGCTGGTTGAAGTGCGCGGCGTCGTGAAGGAATAAGACGGCAAGTGCAAGTCAGGCGCGCGTCACCGCGCCGTCAGCATTGAGCTGCTTGCCCGTCTTTATCAGGTGACCACACCCCCGGGAGCAGGCCAGAAAGGCCGGCCCGGGGTTTCTACTTGTGGCGCACGCGAAAGTCTCTTAGATCGGGTCCAGAATCCGCGAGAGGCATCCATGACACTCACGATCTATCACAATCCACGCTGTACAAAATCGCGCGAGACGCTGGCCCTATTGGAAAAACGCGGGCTCAAGCCACGCATTGTCGAATATTTGAAAACACCGCCTTCGGCGATGGAGATCAAGAATATCGCACGCATGCTGGGTCTCTCTCCCCGCGATCTCGTGCGCAAGACGGAAGCCGTGGATGCCGGCATAGATCCGGTAGAGATGGAGGAGAAGGCTTTGTTGGCGGCCATGGTGCGCAATCCCATCGTGATTGAACGCCCCATCGTGGTGAATAACGGCAAAGCCGCCATCGGACGGCCACCAGAGAACGTGCTGAAGATCCTGTGATTACAGGTCCAGCTTCGCCGTTTTGATAAGCTCGAGATTATCGGCGATGGTGTACAGGTTGGAGTACACCGTGTCCTTGAAGAAATTGTAGCGCTGCTCCCATGTGGAATCGCGCCGGCGGCCGCGCTCATCCCAAAAGCGTTTGCGCCATTCGTTGATCTTGATCTGCCAGAAGCAAACAATCATTCCAATCGCGCGGTAGTGGATTTCGACACTCTCGCGCATAGCGCGGAATTTCTCTGGCGTGATCTCGTCAAAAAATTTCTCCACCTTGTGGAATTGATCGAAATATCCGTTCAGCGTCAAAATGGTACTGCGCCCTGTGACAAGCGCATCGGCGGTTTCTTCCTTGATCCCCGGAAAGCGATTGTTGAGCGTATCCTGGTCCTTCAGTTCCTTCACGAAGACCAGCAATTCACGCAAATCCTCCAGCAAGCCGTCGTAAACGCGCTGATAGTAGGAAATTGCGAGAATGATTTCGCTGAGCTTGGAGATATAGACCACTATTTCCGTGGTCTCGATGCGCAGGCGCGACGAAATATCTATAAGGTTCTTGACCACAGCGCCGCGGTTGGCCCCTTCAAGGATGCCCGAGAGCGACGAACGGCTGGTCACTTTCACATCGGTGCCTTGCAGAATGACGCTCAGCAACCCCCGCGAATAGTTGTTCATATAGCCTTGAAGACGCTCTTGCTCACTCTTGCCGATCTGGATCTGCTCAAGTTCGGAATCCGTCAGAAAATCATTGAGCGCTGCCCGCACGGAGTAAACGTCAAAACTGCGAGCGCCCATCAGCGCCACAAGCCTTTGGCGGTCATGCGTGTTCAGGCCGACCTCGGTGATGACTTCCGCCGCTGTACGCACGCCAATGCCGACACCTTCGGCATTGAACATGTCCACAACCGGCTTCAGATCGTGCAGCAGCACGATCTTCGATTTGGCGATCGTCTTGCTGTCGAAAATCGGCCACTTGTTCAGCGGCATTTCGAAGAAGATATCGACCGGTTGAATCTTTTTTGGCATGAGGTCTCGTTAGCGCTCGGAATAGCCGGGGGGCCAGCATGCCGGAGGCTGGCCTGAGAAGCTTACTACACGATTAACCCCATGCGAAAAGGCCGTTATCTCACCCGATTTTCTGGCATTTACGGGGCAAACGCTCTTTTTGGGCGCTTAATCGGGGAAAGCAGCGGTACCGGAGGGAAGAAGAGACGAACGGATTTTGATCTCGCCGGTCAGAGTCCGATGAACCGGGCACTTGTTGGCAATCTCGAGGAGCCGGTCGCGGACCGCCTGATCCAGATCGCCTACCAGCAGGATCTCCCGGGTCATCTCCTCCACCTCACCTTCGATGCTTTTGCAATCGGAACAATCCGCCGCCTTGATCTTGCGGCGGCTCAACCGGACTTTGGCGTCTTTCAGCGGTAGGCCTTTGCGCTCGGCATACATCCGCAAGGTCATAGACGTGCACGCTCCAAGTGCAACCAGAAGGTAGTCATGCGGTGCTGGCCCGAGGTTACCACCGCCGACGTCGGCCGGCTCATCGGCAATCAGTTCATGCGTGCCCGCGACGATATCCACCGTGAGCTTACCGCGGTCGGACCAGGAAACTTCAACACCAGACATATGATTCTCCACGGTGGCTTTGCGAAGACACGATCATAGCTTTAGAGTGCAGGGGCGCAACCACACATCCCATCCGCATGACCAAAAAAGAACCCGGTCCGCACGACATCGACATCATCGAGAAAAGCACCGTCTATCAGGGTTATTTTCGCGTCGACTCTTACCGATTGCGCCACGGCCGCTTTGATGGCGGCTGGACAGGTGAGATTCAGCGCGAGGTTTTTGTCCGAAAGAACGCAGCTGTTGTGCTGCCTTATGATCCAGACCTCGGCGTGTTCGTCATGTGCGAGCAATTTCGTGTCGGTGCTTATGCTGGCGAGATGGAGCCGTGGCAGCTAGAGACTGTCGCCGGTATTATCGAAGACGGTGAGACGCCCGAGGATGTAGCTGTGCGGGAAACAGAGGAAGAAGCGGGCCGGATCATCACCGACCTTTGGCCTATCCAGCGCTATCTCGCGAGCCCTGGTGGATCTTCTGAAAGCATATATTTATACCTGGGACGGATTTCCGCGGCGGGCGCAGGCGGCATTTTCGGGCTTCCCGGCGAAGGCGAGCATATTAAGGTCAGCGTTATGGAAGAAGATAAACTCAAATCCCTGATGGAAGCGGGTAAACTCGGCAATGCCGCGACCGTCATCACCGCGCAATGGTTCTTCCTGAACCGCGAGCGGGTTCGCGCAAAATGGCTGGGCAAATGACCGGCGCTCTTGTCACAACCGAATGGCTTGCGGGTCATCTCAATGATGACCGTGTCAAAATTGTCGACGCCAGTTACTATATTGCGGGCGGCGTTGCTAAAGCTCGGGAACTCTATGGCGAAAGTCATATCCCGGGCGCGTTGTTCTTCGACATCGATGCCTTTGCCGACCCAACCAAACAGAAGATCCACGCCTTTCCGCCAGCCAGCGCCTTTGCGGAACAGGCGGGAGCTTTGGGGCTCACCAATGCCGATCATATCATCGCCTACGACGGCATGTTCGGAACCTGCGCGGCCGCGCGAGCGTGGTTCATGTTTCGCGCCTTCGGGCATGCGAAGGTGAGCGTGCTGGACGGTGGGTTCAGCAAATGGGTTACGGAAGGCAGACCGGTCACGAAAGAAATTCGGTCTCCAAAACATTCCACCTTTAATGTCCACGCTTTGCCGCTGCCTGTCCTTGGCCAAGATGATGTTTTGGGGAATATAGCCTCCGGTCACTTTCAGATGCTTGACGCTCGCGCCGCGGGCCGCTTTGAAGGCAGTGAACCTGAGCCCCGCGCCGGCTTGCGTGCGGGCCACATCCCCGGCAGCTTGAACTTGCCCTTTATGGAGCTGATCGACAGCCAAACTCATGTTTGGAAAGAGCCCCCCGCCCTGAAGCAGGCCTTCGCTGAGGCGGGCGTAGATCTGTCGCATCCTTTGGCGACAACATGCGGGTCGGGTGTCTCGGCCTGCGCTTTGGCTTTCGGGGCTTACCTCGCGGGCAAAGACGACACTGTCATATATGACGGAAGCTGGGTGGAATGGGGTGCGAACTCGTCTCTTCCCGTTGTTTCGGGTCCCGTGACGGCAAAGCCACACCCATCATAATTGCGGGAATTGTTGCCGAATTGGAATGAAGGTGCCCCTACGCCTGAGACTGACGGCGTGGTAGACTTCCCGTCGCGGCTGAATATTTTGATCCCAGCCCGCCAGTATCGCCATGAGCGCATTCATTTTTGTAACTCGCATCAACACACCTTGCAGCTTTGTCGCCGCGAGTGTTGTCGTATTACTTTTGCTGAGCCCGGTGATGGCAGCCGACAGCAAACCCGCTACGAGTGGCGTCAGGGAATTGCAGCAGGCCTTCAATGATGCCGCGCACGATGCTTCCATCAGCGACGATCTTGACCCAGCCTATGCTCTGCTCGGTATAGCCGAAACGGCAAACCAACAGAATTTCCCGCAAATTGCTGCCCAAGCGGCTACCGCTTTTGCCGACCTCGTGAAGCGCGTTACAGCCAAAGCTGTGAAAACAAACGGCAAAGCCGGCAGTTCTGTCGCCGAGGATGCGCTCGACCAATTTGTCGACCTGAGAGCCACAGCACGCACCGCGAACCTGCCGTTGCCACAGGCTGTGCTCGATGACGCCATGACAACACTGTTTCCATTGGTCGCGGCAAATGTGCAAAAGAAAATCGACACCACCGCGACCTGGCCGGAGCGTCTGGAACACACGGGCGACCTGGGCGACTTGCAGGCTTCCGCTACTCAGATTTTGAAGGATGAGATAGCGCGCGACATCGGCACCGCTTTCGATCAAAAGGTTGCGCAGTTGCGCGCGCTTGCGGATGCCGACGGTGACGAAAGCATGCGCGCACGCATGGTGGAAGAACTGGCTAAGGCGCAGAGAACCCGCGATGACCGCGTCGCCGACGCCAAAGCTAACAATATCAATATTGTCGCTGCATCGATGCAGAGCCAAGGCGACAAATCCGGCGACGCCGGCACGCTGCCTGCAAGCGAGATCGATGTTCCTGAAGAACTGGCCGCCGGTACTGCATCCTGCATCGAGACCGGATTCGCGGAGCAACAAGATGCGTCTGCCCTGCGCAATCTACGCCTGAATTGCATCAACTCCGGGCGTCTGCCTGCACAACACAGGTGTTCAACTGCGAATCTCGCGTTCCTTTGTTATAGCAGCGCGCCAGGAAGCGAAAAGGTGACCTACGTCTATCGCGGCACACCGGAAGAGATCTACTTCCAACATAAGTGCGGCGCCGATCAGGTCTTGTCGCCCGATAAAGTTCCGGCGACGGGCGTGTCCTTCAGAACCACAAACGCCGTCCTGGGCTTCACGTGCGCCCCTCCCGGCTCTGAATAGACAATCGTCGCCTTGGAAAATCCTCTTGTGCTCGGGCGTAAGGCGCCGGTTTTTCCGTCCTTTAGGCCAAGGTGGCCCTGGATCGGCGGCGATCTGCAGACAGTGCGCAATAGCTTCATCTCTCGCGTTCCAGATGTTTACTCCTTCACGAGCGAACGTCTGCGTCTGATCATGAATGACGGCTCTGGTGACTGCCTCTGGGGCCGCCTCAACCGTCCATCGGAAGACTCTGCAAAGCCGCTCGTTATCCTCGTTCATGGACTAACCGGCAGTGAAGACAGTCCCAACATCGCCACGAGCGCCGCCTATCACTTACATCGCGGCTATCCGGTTCTGCGTTTAAATCTGCGGGGAGCAGCCCCCGGAATGGATACTGCCACCGGTCACTACCACGCCGGGCGCAGCGCGGACATCCGCGATGCCATCGCAGCGCTCCCCCCTCACCTGACTGACCGCGGCATTGTCCTCATCGGTGTTTCCCTGGGCGGCAATATCTGCCTCAAGTACCTGGCGGAAACGAATTCTGCCCAAGGCGTTTTGGCAGGCGCATCGGTGTGCGCTCCCATTGATCTGAAGATGGCGCAGCAGCGCATTGCAGCGCCGCGCAATTCCATCTATCAGCGTCATTTATTGCGCGGCATGCGCGCCGAGGCGTTGCGCCAAGCAAAAACCGACGGCATCAAAAAAGTGATTTCCGGGATTCATACGGTTTATGAGTTCGATGACCGTATCGTCGCGCCGGCCAACGGCTTCGCCGATGCCGAAGACTACTACCGTCGCGCATCCGCCGGACCTCTACTTGATATGATCCAGGTGCCAACACTTCTCGTCCACGCCGCGACTGATCCGTGGGTACCGGCGCATATGTATCTCGACCGCTCATGGCCTGCTGATTGCGCAACGACTTTGCTCATGGCCTCTGATGGCGGCCATGTCGGTTTTCATGCGGCGGATTCCCTAGTGCCATGGCACGACCGCTGCATCGGCCTTTTTATCGCAAGTATCCGGTCATGATTGCGGCGTAGGCTCGAAAGCACACCATAGACAAGGAGCGGCCCCACCCGCCTTCCGGCAGATGGGGCCGTGAATCACTCAAACGTTAGATCAGAGTGTCTTTAGAATTTGGCGCGAAGGCCTACACGCCATACCCGTCCAAATGCATCGTATATTGTATCGCGGAACGGCGCTTCGTAGCCCGAACCGTTGCCAGAGGAACGCGTTACCAACGGCGGCGCTTTTCCCAAGACGTTGTCGATCGCAGCGTAGAGTTGGAAGTTGTCGTACATCTTCACCGAGGCGCGCGCATCGAGATAAGCGATGGCCGGCACGGTGTTATTGTCTACGTCCCTGCCGCTAACCCAAGCATTGTTTAGCTTAGCAGCGCCGATGACGCGACCCTGGGCTGTCAGATCCCAATTGTCTTGGGCGTAGGTAACAGTGAGCGTCGACTTCAGTTTTGGCACGCTGGTACGCGTGCCCTGACCGATGGCGCCTGCAGCGTCATAGGTCAGGCCGAAGGCGGTTTGAACGTCTTCGATCATGTAATTGATGACGTCGTGGAAGTTCAATGCACCGTCCAGGAACGGCGTACGGTAGTCCAACTGCCCGTCGATACCGGAGGTTTGCTGCAGAGCGGCGTTCACCGGCTGGGAAATGATCGCCGACAGCGAGCCATTAGGACCGGCGAAGACGAGGTTGTCGCAGAACACCTGCACCCCGGCAGCGCACTGGGCCAATGTGACTGTGCTGCTGGCCGACGCGATCACGCCCGTGATCTTGATGCGGTACCAGTCAGCCGAGATATTAAAGCCCGGGATCCACTCTTCCGGCGCGAGAACGACCCCGGCGGTCAGGGTATTCGCGGTTTCAGGCTTCAAACCTCTATTGCCCTGGGTGATGCCCAAGATGGACACACCTTGACCTGTTTTCGGGTCAATAGCGGAACCCGTGATGGGCGCACCGGTATTGAACACTTCAAACAACCATGGTGCGCGAATGTCGTGCGAGTAGGTTCCACGCAGACGGATGTCGTCGTTCACTTCGCTCGTAAAACCGACCTTGTAGGTTTCGACGCCACCACTGACCGAGTAATCGGTATAACGGCCAGCCAACTGCATATCCAAAGACTTAACGCCGGTGTCTTTCAACAGCGGCGTGATGAATTCCACGAAGGCTTCCTTGTCACTGTAAACACCCGAGAAATTCTTCGGGTTACCCGCGTAGAAGGTCGTGGCCTGACTGGGTGCTGTGACTTTTGCGTAACCTGATTCACGGCGATACTCGATACCGAAAGCCGTCGAGACATTCCCGGCCTCGAGACCGAACGGCAAAGCACCCGTTGCCGAAACGGCGGCCACGTCCTGTCTCAGGATCTGGTGCGATTGGTTGCCCCCAGCGCGCGCCACGCCGTTGATATAAGAGGCCGCCTGAGAAGTATCCTTGCCGGTCCCAAACACGTCCAGCGGGATACACCCATTGGTCGGCGCGCCCAGCGTCGAGCGACAAACGATGCTGCCGATGGGCAGACCGGAATTGCCGACGTTAGCAGTAGTCACGCGAACAGCGTCGATCGCTGCAGCCACGCGGGTGTTTGTCTGGTTGTTAACACCGTTATAGAACGCGCGCACTTCACCGTGCTGAAAGTAGGAATTCCAGGTCCATTTGTTATCAAACCAGTTCATCTTGCCGTCGAAGCTGAGGACGCCACGGTATAAACCGCGATCAACCTTCTGCACGCCGACGCCGAGAGAATTCGCTTCACCCTTGATGCTGCCGCCACCGTTGATCAGGTCCTGCGTAAGTGATGTGCCGAAGGGGGCTGTCGTGACACCAGCTGCCAACATTTGAGCAGCAACCGAAGCTGGAAGGAACGGATTCTCGATGCTGATGGTTTGCGAGCCGTAATAAATGGCTGAATAGGTGTTCACCAACGAACCGTAGTGACCTTGGTTCAATTGCAATGAAGCCGTGATGTCGTCGGTGATGTCGTAACTGGCATAACCGAAGAGTGTGTAGTTGTCCTGCGGGAAGGAGAGCACGCCCAGGTCAGACTGACTTTGGCCATAGTTCGGCGTGCCGCCGTTTGTGTAGTAACCGCCCGAAACGTTGCCATAGTCAAAGCGCATGGGCGTGGCATTGGGGCCGACGAAGTAAATGCCCTTGAGCGGACCGCCGCTGATGATGCCGCCCGGCGTCGCTTGCGCAAGGCCGACATTCACGGCGTGGATCAAGATCGGCACGGACGTGGACTGGCCCGCCCCTGTTCCGTAGGCCGGGTTGTTCACGAGGCGCTGATTCTGGAAGCCGTCAATCTTGTTCGAGAAGAAGGTGTCCGGGCTCTTGCCGTAGACGCCGCTGACTACGACGTGGCCGCGATCGTTCGCGAAACCCTGACCATAGGTGACTTCACCCTTATACTGGGCATGCTCGGCCTTGAAGTTATTGCCGGCCTCCACGTTGATGCGCAACCCTTCCAACTTCGTATTCAGGATGAGGTTGACGACACCGGCGACGGCGTCGGAACCCCAGGATGCCGAGGCACCACCGGTCACAACGTCGATGCGTTCGACCAGGCTCGAGGGGATCGTGCTCAAGTCGGTGCCGCCCAAGGCGAGGTTGGAACTGACGACGCGCTGGCCGTTGAAGAGCACGAGGGTACGCAACTGGCCCAGGTTTCTGAGCGAAACGAGGTTCAAGCCGGCGGAACCGTCGCTGACCAAGCTGGCGCGGGCGCTGTTGTTCGGCGAAGACGAAGCGCCGAAGGCCGGCAGGTTGCGCAGCACGTCACCAATGTCGGGACGGGCATCGCGTTCGAGCGAGCCAAGATCCACGACCGTTACAGGTGTCGGGGCCTCGTAGCCCTGCAGCTGAATACGCGAACCGGTCACGGTCACGCTTTCAATGGCGCCTTCTGTGGCAGCGGTATTCTGTGCATAGCTAGGCACTCCTGCGAAGCAGGACGCCGCCAGAACAAGCGCTGTTCCCGTCAAAAGCTGTGACTTGCTCATCCTCAAATTCTTTTGCATCACCCGAACCTCCCTTTGTTTAAAACAGAGCATAACTTACTCGCCGTCAAACGCCGGCGAGCCGTTCCTCCTTCGAAATCTCTTGATTAGCAATCAATGCCCACATGCCTTCGAGACTGACGTGCATGTTGGGTGTGAGAGCCCAAAGGAGAGTAAATTGAACACGAATATTCGCGACATAGCTGCTCCCCCCCGGAACACCATCGCCACCAACTACAGCAATGCAGCAGCGCCTGCATGCCTAGCGGAAGCAGCTAGACGATGCTCCCATCTGAACTGCGATGTGCAATTCAGGCTCGCAAAATGTAACGAGTGTCAGTTGCCATAAACAAGCGTGAATACCGGCGCAAGAACATCTGTCTCGGGGTTGTGACTTTTTTGGTGCAGTTTTCTATACACGCGATGAAAATGGCGCGAGACGAACCTGCCTTCACGCGGCGCTAACGGGCTGCATATCCTCAATAGAATCA
Organism: Fidelibacterota bacterium; assembly: GCA_947472795.1. Taxonomy (GTDB): domain Bacteria; phylum Pseudomonadota; class Alphaproteobacteria; order Rhodospirillales; family Rhodospirillaceae; genus SHVO01. The sequence goes on from CANJBL010000002.1 coordinate 55,369, forward strand.
GGCATTCGCATTGCCTCGTTGCGCGGCGCGCAGCGCAATATAACCTCCTACCAATCGAATATGCCAATATAATTCATATCAATCGAATATGCCAATATAAAGGAAGTCACAGTTCATGATTTTGAAGAACAGCCTCATAACCTTGAGGAACATATCTAACGATAGGTAGAGTGCCGTTACCTCTCAGGACGGCTATGGCCTGCGGGCACCTTTACATTCGGGGGTAAATACACATTAATTCAGCAATGTCAGTCGTCCCTATCTGCAGAGCTACGCAAGATAAGAAATAGTGGAGCTGTATTGCCCTGGCTGAGCTACCCACTGCCAGGTAGTTAGTGCCGAGCTATCTCGCTTAGACCAACGTGACCACCGCAGACGTCATTTCGGAGATTGCTATGACCGGTAAAATCTTTGGTTTCATCGTTGCTCCCGCGCTCCTGACGTTATGTCTGCCTTCGCCTCAGGCCTTGGCCGAGACACGTGGTTATGTGATCAGCTGGTTTGCCACTGCGACGTATATCGAGAATTTGAAAGAAGCATGCCCGGATGGTCGCAACGGCACCATCGTCGATATGCATATCCGCGACATTCAGTCCTTGGGTTACACCAAGGAACAGGCGACAGCTTTCATGAACTCCACCAAGGATCCGGAGAACAAGCCGCGCGAACTCGCCGACAAATATCGCAACAGCGCGGTCGTTAACGGCAAGAATGTTAGCATCTATAGCTACCCAGACGCTGCACAAGACCCCAACATGGAAACGGTGTCGGGCAAATACGCTTATGGCTTTGACCTTGGCGGGAAGAACGAAACCAGCAAGTTCGCGGATCCGGAAACCTCGGCCAAAATCGACAACCAACTTTGGCGCGCCGTGGGATGCGAACACTCGTATTTGGTTCGTCCGCCGCTCATGCCCTATCCGGAAGAAGTGGCATGGAACATCTTTATCGATTCAGCGCCGGCTTGGTCTTTGCAGATCACCGGTGAAGATCTCAGCAAGGATGGTCCCGTTACCGTCACCCTCGATCGCACCACGCAGCATCTTGAGCGTGATGCGGCCGCCTATGTGCTGGCGGGAACCACGTACATCGTGGAAGCATCACAACGGTCGCACAATGTGCTCAAGGGAGAGATCAAGAACGGCATGCTGACCATCACGCCGCAGAACGTCTATCTAGAAGGCGAGATGCCGCATTATGCCGAGATCGACTTGATCAATGCGCACATGCGCCTGAAGCTGGAACCGGATGGAAAGCTCGTCGGCTATTGGGGTGGTTACCTTGACTGGCAACGCTACGCTTATATGATCATGACCCGCCCGGGAAACGACGCCGACCATATCGGCATCTATTGGGCCCTGAAGAAAATGGCAGATGCAGATCCGGATCCAGTGAAGGGCCAGAACCGCCGAATTTCGGGGACCTTCCGGGTCGAGGCCGTGCCGGCATTTCTCACCGACACCAAGGGTAGGATCATCGCAACCCCCATGGGGTCGGCGGAATTGGCGGCGAATTAAGCATTACGGTCCGCAGGTAATTTGACAGTGAATTTTAAAATCAGAGGTAAAATGATGCGTGTGCGTATGCGGAAAGTTGCTCGGCGCTTTTTGCTGGCACACGCCGGCCTTTTACTCTCGGCATCAGTCTCCTTCGCGGCCGATGCTTCCCATCCCACATCGCTGCGCCTCAACCCCAGCCAATATCATCAAATCATCGCCGACACCTTTGGCACTTCGATTACCGTTAACGGGCGTTTTGAGCCCGAGCTGCGCGAAGAAGGAATGGAAGCCATCGGCGCGGCGCGCGCTAGCTTTTCGCCGGCGGGCATCGAACGCTATGACGATCTCGCACGCGGCATTGCCGAACAAGTTGTCGACGAAGCGCACCGCGGTATCCTCGTCCAGTGCAAGCCGCAAGCAGCGACAAGCCGGGATGACGCCTGCGCGCGCACGTTCATTGGTCGCACGGCGCCGCAGCTTTATCGCCGCCCCCTGAAGAATGGTGAACTCGAAACACTCGTGAAGGTGGCGGGTGATTCCGCCGACACACTGCATGATTTCTACGCGGGCCTGTCGACCAGCCTGGTGAACATGCTGATCTCGCCGGACTTCCTCTTCAAATACAGGAAGGTCGAGGCCGATCCGGCTCATCCCAGCCATCTGCGCCTGGATGGCTATTCAAAGGCCACCGCGCTGAGCTTCTTTCTGTGGAACTCCGGGCCCGACGAGCTTCTGCTGAAAGCTGCTCAAGACGGTGAACTGCACACGAAGACCGGCTTGCAGCGTCAGGTTGACCGCATGGTGTCTTCGCCCAGTCTTGAAGTCGGCGTGCGCGCCTTCTTCGCCGACATGCTGGGCTTCAGCGACTTTGAAATCGTGTCGAAAGATCCGGCGTTTTTCCCACGCTTCACCAACCGCGTGAAGGATGATGCCAAGGAACAGACTCTGCTGACCATCGTCGACCACTTGATCGCGCGGCAGGGTGACTACCGCGATCTGTTCACCACGCCGAACACCTTCATGACCCGCTCGCTGGCCACTTTGTACGGCGTAGCGCTGGCGGACAAAAGCGACAACGGCCAGCCGATGCATTGGCAACCCTATGCCTTTAAGGACGGCGATCCGCGCGCGGGCCTACTGTCGCAGATCAGCTTCGTCGCGCTGCACTCTCCGGCGGGCCGAACCTCGCCGACCGGCCGCGGCAAGGCTTTGCGTGAATTCATCCTGTGCCAGACTGTTCCGGCGCCTCCGGGCAATGTGGATTTCAAGTTTGTGCAGGATACCTCCAACCCGGTTTACAAGACGGCGCGCGACCGTTTGACGGCGCACCGTTCGGAAGCCATGTGCGCCGGATGCCACAAGATCACCGACCCGATTGGTCTTGCGCTCGAGAAATTCGATTCCGCCGGTGCTTACCGCACGAAGGAAAATGGGGTCGACATTGATACAACCGGCGAGCTGAGCGGCAAGCAGTTCGATGGACCGGCGGGCCTTGCGCGCGTCATACGCGATGAGCCAGCGGTCACAAGTTGTGTCGCGCGGCGCGCGTTTGCGTTCGGCACAGGACACTTTCCGCCGAAGGGTGATGAGTGGAGCGGCATTGAACGCAAATTCGCAGATAGCAAATACAAGTTCCCTGAACTCCTGAGGCAGATCGCGATGAGTGATTTGCTGTTCGATGTGTCGCAGGAAGAAGCGACCGCGAAGGCTCAGTAGAAAGCCGTTTTCAAACACAGACTCAAACGACGGAAATGAACGAGGTCTCCATGAGCAAGTTAAACGGAACGAGCCGCAGACAAGTCCTGCGCGGGACGCTCGCGGGCGCCGCCGTATCGGTCGGATTGCCCATTCTCGACTGTATGCTGAATTCCAACGGCGACGCCTTCGCAGACACCGGCGCGCCTATTCCCGTGCGCTTCGGAACGTGGTTCTGGGGCCTGGGCTTCGGCGAGGGCCAATGGACCCCGAAGGAAGCCGGCGCAAATTATACGCTGCCGGGCGTCCTTGAGCCGCTCACACCCTTGAAGAAGAAGTTCAACTTCTTCACCGGCGCGGAAGTGTTCCTTGAAGGCAAGGCCAATGAAACGCACTTCACGGGCGCGCAAGGCCTTATGACCGGCCGGGTCGGCACCGCGCGTGAATACTCGGGCAGCCTCGATACCTTAATTTCTGAAGTCATCGGCACACGCACGCGCTTCCGTTCGATTGAAGTGACTTGCAACGGCGACCCCAAGTCGGGCTGGAGCGCGCCGAAGGACAGCGAACGCCAACTCGCGGAAGTCTCTCCCTTGGCGCTCTACACCCGCGTCTTTGGACCGGAATTCAAGGATCCGAACGCGGCCGAGTTCACTCCGGACCCGGCTGTCATGGTTCGGCGCAGCGCCCTGTCGGCAGTGACCGACCGCCGCACGAGCCTGATGACGGAAGTGGGCGCCGAGGACAAGGCGAAGCTCGATGCGTACTTCACGTCGGTGCGTGCGCTCGAGCAGAAATTGGATGCTCAGCTGCGTAAGCCTGATCCACTTCTGGCTTGCTCACGCCCGAACGAGCCGAAGAAAGACGAAAAGCAGGCCCTCACGATTGTGGGCGACGCCATGGAGCGACATGACCTGTTCACCGGCGTGTTGGTGCACGCGCTGGCCTGCGGCCAGACCAATGTCATCAACCTCTGTATCACGGATGGGATGTCCGGCTTGCGTCAGGAAGGCGAGACAGACAGCCACCATACCCTCACGCACGAAGAGTCGATCGACCCGGCGCTCGGGTATCAGAAGCGCTGTGCGGCTTTCCAGAACGCATACATGAACGGCTTGCTGCGATTTGCCTCCGCCCTCGATGCTGTCAAGGAAGGCGATAAGACACTGCTCGACCGCATGCTGGTGTTTGCGTTCACCGATCACGGCGCGCCGCGCCTGCATTCGGTGCGTAACATGCCGATCATCACGTTCGGCAGCGCCAACGGGAAGATGAAGACGGGCCTGCATGTGCCGCGACCCAGCGACGCCGTGACGCGCGTCGGCCTGACGGTACAACAAATCATGGGCGTTCCGACCAGCAGTTGGGGGGTGGGTGCAAACCGCGTGACCAGCCCCATCTCTGAAGTCATTGCCTAACGCAAAGCATCGGATCGTGAGGAACAGGGAAAGCGCCATGAAGACCAAGACTCTGAGCGCAGCTATCGCAGCCGTGGCTTTCGGTACGGCGGCTTTCTGTGGAAGCGGACAAGCGGCGGAAAGCTTCGACGCACCGCTTTCCAGCCCTCTCGGCATCACACTCATCGACGTGATCGGACCGTCCGACTTGTTTCTTTGGCGCTCGCTGGGCGGGCCTGAGGGCCAGCTCCTGTACACATTCGATGCAGATAGTGCTGGCAAGAGCACTTGCGTTGCCGACTGTGCGCGTGAATTCCCGCCGGCTATAGCAGCGGCAAACGCGACGGCTTTCGGAGAATGGTCGCTGGTGACCCGCGACGACGGCAAGCGGCAGTGGGCCTATCGTGGCAAGCCGCTTTATTATTCTTCCGCGCCGCCACCCGCGCCGGCGCGCGGCGGCCCTCCACAGGAGAATGCGAACGAGAAAGACGCCAACCAGGCGCTGATGGATCCGGGCAGCAAGATGTATGCGCCCAAGCCAGGCTGGCGGCGTGCAGCTTATGACGCCAATATCCTGACACCGCCGGATATCGCCGTAAGAAGTCTGCCGACGGCAAACGGCTATGGCCTCGTGGTGCCAAAGACGGGAATGACCATGTATGTCTTCCCCACACCGCCCAAGGACCCGAGCATGTGGACGCCGGTTTATGCGCCTACGCTTGCCGCTTCAATCGGCGACTTCACGATTACCATGCGTGAAGATGGAAAGCGCCAATGGGCCTACAAAGGCCGCGCACTTTTCACCTATAGAAAGGACTACACCCCCGGCGACGTGGATGGGCTTCTGGCGCAGAAGGATGCGCAGGCCGCCCTGGTGTATCGCCACTTCGTGCCGGCATCGCTGAAAATCGAGAACATGCTCTTCCACGGCCCGATCATGACCACGAGCAAGGGGCTGTCGGTTTACACCCAGACGCGTTACCGCACGTTCTACGGTGGCCGCGAGACGCGCAACGGCTTCTGGTACACCTACGCAGACGCCAAGGCGGTTGGCACGCGCGCATGCATCGACGAGTGCACAAAAACCTGGAAACCTGTTCTCGCACCTAAGAACGCGCAGGCCTCGGGCTTTTGGGAGATTGTGAAGCGACCGGACGGGACCCAGCAATGGGCCTACAAGGGCGCAGCGCTTTATACCTACGCAGGTGACAAGCAGCCCGGCGACGATAACGGCAATAACCGCCACGACGTGGTCTTCGGCGATGTCGAAGGCAAGAAAGACCTGTCCCTGACTGGCGGCGATCGCCGCGGCGCGTCGGGTTCGGGCTTCTATTGGCGCTTGGTGGCATTTTTTAACTGAGGTGTGTCACCACCTCTATGGCCGTGTTGGCCAAAACCATTGATATTGGCGACCCCGGAGGGACTCGAACCCCCGACCCTCTGCTTAGAAGGCAGATGCTCTATCCAGCTGAGCTACGGGGTCTGGATGCAGCAAATGTTACCGAATGCGGTTGAAAGCGAAGTTATCGGCGTAAGACTTCGGCTTCACAATTCTTTCGTTCGGTTCTTCGATTCTGTACGCCAAAGATTCCCGCGCTGCGTAAGCGACAGCTTCTTCTTTCGTATCAAACCAAAGCTTGAGCTGCCGATTAGTATCGTGCGAGCCCGCCCACCCCATCAAAGGATCGGCTTCCTGTGCTTCAGCGGGATCAAATTCAAGAAGCCAGCGCGTCGTGTTGGCACGGCCCGACTGCATCGCCGTCTTGGCTGGCTTAGAGATTCGCACCGATCCAAGCATCTTTCAGTCCTATGATGACGTTACATCCAGGCAGCATGATAGTTGCGCGGGCTGGTCGGAGCGAGAGGATTCGAACCTCCGACATCCAGCTCCCAAAGCTGGCGCTCTACCAGGCTGAGCTACGCTCCGACATCCTGCAGACGGCAGAATTCCTAGACTTTTTATGCGGTATGCTCAAGTCTAATGTCGAACTCCACCGAGAAGGAAACCTCTATGTCGCGTGAGACCCTGGGATTGAGCGCGGATTTGCTGGCTTACGTCCACAAGGTCGGCATGCGCGAGGATGAAGATCTACGCCGCCTGCGCGAGGAAACCGCTTCGCACCCTATGGCGCAAATGCAAATTTCGCCTGAGCAAGGTCAGTTCATGACCTTGCTGCTCGAACTCATCGGCGCACGTAAGACATTCGAGGTCGGCACTTTTACCGGCTACAGCGCCATGTGCATGGCCAAGGCCATGGGCCCGGCAGGGCGGATTGTGGCTCTGGATGTCAGCGAGGAATACACATCCATCGCGCGGCGTCATTGGGCGAAAGCGGGAGTGAGCCAGCAGATCGATTTACGCCTGAAGCCCGCTGCAGAGAGCCTCGCCGCCATGGTCGCTGCCGGCGAGGAAGGTACCTATGATTTTGTGTTCATCGACGCCGATAAGACCGGCTACGACACGTATTACGAATACGCCTTGAAGCTGTTACGCGCCGGTGGGCTTATCGCGATCGACAATGTGCTCTGGAGCGGGCGGGTCGCCGACGCGGCCGAAAAATCCGATGATACGGTGGCGTTGCGAAATCTGAATGCAAAGATCGTCGCCGACCAGCGCATCACCATGTGCTTGGTTCCGGTGGGTGATGGCCTCACGTTGGCGCGGAAGCGCTAGGCATCGTCACGAACGTCACTTTCCCGGCATAGGCCAAGCGCGGCACCGCCCGATGGAAGAAGGGCTGCGCCGTGATATCCAGAGGCCGTGTATCGCCATTGCTGCAGTCTTCATTGACCGCATGATAATCGTTTGTGAAAACCGCAATGCGCGCAGCGCTACTGCGGTCTAAAATCGCACGCACATTTGCATTTGAAAGATGCTGCATAACATCCTTGCAGAGGAGAAGATCGCACGGCGGCACGTTGAAAGAGGTGATATCCGCAACTTCAAACTTCACACGATCACTACCGAAAGCCGCGCGATTGGCGGCGATCACGGGAGCGACGACATCAATCCCCAGGTAATCGGAGGATTTGAAATCGAGAAATTTTGTGAAGCGCCAGTCGCCACAGCCCAAATCGACAATGGAGCGAATATCAAAACGGTCGAGCAGATGCTGGATATAAGCCGCATATGGCACGGAATTGGAGAGGTCTGATCCTGGGCCGGATCCTCCACCCCAGAGACCCCGCTCATAAATCTTGCTGAAGGTGGACGAGGGGTCTGAAGCATTCTTGAAAAAATGCTCTGGTGCCGTCCAAAACATTTCTCGGTCGGAAATCTGGAACGTTTTTACATAGTTGATGGCATCAGCTGCTTGGAAATCTGGCGCCGCATTGAACGCCTGACGAAAATACTGCAAGGTCGCAATATCATTCGCGGCGGACGTGCCAGGCGAATCACCCGAAGTCGCGAATACCATGTTACGGCCCGAGATTACTGAATATCTTATGATGCACCGTATCGCCTGTCTTGATTCCTAGCCGGGCCGCCGTGCCGCCGGGCAGTTCGAGCACGGCCTGCACCGGGTCAGCAGGGCCAACGCCTTCTTCCGAGTGCGGTGTCGTATTTGCCGCGATGTAGATGATCTTACCGCTTGATTTGATGAACACCATGTCTAGCGGAATGAACGTATTACGCATCCAGAAGAGCTCCTGCCCTTCCGTGTGGAAATTAAAGATCATGCCGCGATCGGGCGCGAGGGAATTCCGGTGCATAAGCCCGATATTTCTCTCCCTCTCCGTCTCGGCCAGTTCCACAATAAAGGAATGAGTTTGTCCGCCGCTTTCGATCGTCAACGGCGATGTCGGCAGCGACTGAGCCTTCGACGGATCATAAGGTTCGTGAGGCCGCAGCCCCTGCGCCTGGACCGCCGGAACACTTGCGTCGGGATGTTGGCTGCAGCCTTCTGAACAACCGGCGAAGGTTGCGAGCAATCCAAGAGCAAGCAGAAAACGGCGACTATAAAGCCAGGTCATATGGGTATGCTTTCGTGGCGTGGTTTAAGGTGCGCGTTTTGGGGTCCAGCGATTTACGGTCACTGGTTTGCCGTTGTAACTGCGCATGACCTTCGGTCTTAAAACTTTGCCGGCCGCGGGTTCATTGCCCTCCGCCGTCGCGGCGTCCCCGGCAACGGACGGACGACGTGACAAACCTTGAGTCCCATAGAAATCCACCATGGATTCGAACAAGATCTCGGCGCCGGGCGAAGAGGCCAAGGCATCGGCATATGGCGGATGGCGCCTGATGAGTTTGTTGAGGTGTTCTGTGGAATGCGCGCCAAACTGCCGCCAGATGCTATCAAGAATATGACGGGGCGTTTCATCGATGGGCTTCACGTCCACCTGCGGGCGGCCGCGCGCGAAGGCGCGGAAAACGTTGGGCTCGATGGGACCCTCGTCCGTGGCAATGAACGTTGCAGGCATCAACTTCGCGCCGTTCTGCAACACGCCGAAATAACCCTGAGCGAGAAACATCAGCCGGTGTAATTTCTGCGGCTGAAGATATTCCCCATCATTAATGGCGCGATCGAGGAACCAGCACGCCACCTCGAAACATGACTCAACCGCCGTGGGACGCATGACAGACCCTGCAGACTAACAACCGCACAAAGGACCGATGGTCAGTGTGCCGCAGTCCCCCAGAACAAAACAATGGGCGCATGATTGATGCAGGGGCGCAGATTGCCGGAATTATCCGACTTTGACCGCGCGCCTAGCGGCTAATGCCAATATCGGTGCTGATTTCCGCGGCACCCATGAGCGCCTGATTGAATTCGTAGATAGCAATGCCGCGTTCCGCCTCGGTAGCCAGCGGCGAGGATTTCCGTGCAGCGCTGGCGGCTTGGGCCTGCATGATGGTGGTTCCCACCTCACGTGAGACCAATACTCCACCGAAACTGACGACACGATCCTGGTAGGGACCTGACTGCCGGCGACGCCGGCGATGATTCATGAACTGTTCCTGCTCGTCGTCGAACCCGCGAGTCTGATCGCGTGTCGGCGGCGCGTAGGTCCCGGCCAGAGGATCGACGAAGTCCATAGACGACGCCACGGCGGTTCGCGGCTGCGCGACGCGCGCTGCCGGCCCGACAATCCCCGTATTGGCAACCTGAGCAGTGCTCATGGCTGGGGTACTACCTTACGCAGAAGCAAAAATTATCGTTATTTGTTACACCATTTATATGGCTTACCTACCTCTGGAGTCAAAGCAGAAGCCCTGTTTTTGGTTCCTTCAAATCGCAAAAAATGTCGGTTTTTCAAAATATTAAGGAGTCATTAACGATTGTGGCGCCGCGCTAGCTTTGCAGCGCCAGTGCCACGAGCGACCAGAGATAAATGGTGAGGCAAAGGCTGATAAGCGCCGACGTCTCTTTAATAAATGCTGATGCGTTCATGAAAACCTCCCGTGAATGAGTGTGTAAGAGTTCATATTTTGTTCTCATTCGTGATAAGAACAAAATAGGAACTTCTTGTCAAGCGGGAGAATTATTCCGGTACCTCACCTCGCTTTGGTCTGTTGTCAAAAGGTCTGGAAATGCATAGGGAAAGGCCATGGCCATGGCGTCTCCAGCAGTTGCCGCACCCCCCTCTGCCCCACGCTCTCATGGGTTCTGCATCGCGCCCATGATGGACTACACCGACCGGCATTGCCGCTTCCTCATGCGTCTCTTGAGCCGGCATACGCGGCTCTACACGGAAATGGTGACTTCGGCGGCTATTGTCCGCGGCAAGGACCCACAGCGTTTCCTGTCCTTTGATCCTTTTGAGCGGCCCGTGGCGCTCCAACTCGGTGGAAGCGATCCGGCGCAATTGGCGCGGGCGGTGCGCCAAGCTGACGCTTGGGGATATGACGAGATCAATCTCAATGTCGGCTGTCCCAGCGACCGGGTCATCGCGGGGCGCTTTGGCGCCTGCCTCATGGCCGAACCGGATCTCGTGGCACGCTGCGTTGACGCCATGCGCCAAGCTTCGTCCGTGCCCGTCACTGTCAAAACCCGCATCGGCATTGACGATATGGACATTGAAGGCCCGCTCGATGCTTTTGTCTCAATGGTTGCGGCCGCAGGTTGCGACACCTTCATCATCCATGCCCGCAAAGCCTGGCTCCAGGGTTTGAGCCCTAAGGAGAACCGAGAGATCCCGCCGCTGAATTATGAGCGCGTGTACCGCCTGAAACGGGCGTTTCCGCATTTGAAGATCGTTCTCAACGGCGGTCTGAAATCGCTCGCGGCAGCTCACGCGGTCATGACGGACGTGGATGGCACGGCCCTCGACGGCGCGATGTTGGGGAGAGCCCCTTATGATGCGCCGTTTATGCTGGCTGAAGTCGATCAACTGTTTTTTGGCGATGCCGCTTCTTCACGGTCGCGCGCTGCAGTCACCGAGACTTACATCGACTATGCGTTGAAGGCGATTGCAGAGGGCACCCGAGCCCATCAGCTCCTTCGGCATTTGAGCGGGCTTTTCCACGGCTGCGTCAATGCCAGGGCATGGCGCCAGGCTGTCTCACGGGCCTGTCAGGGTGAGATCACCCCGCAGGAACTTGTGCGGATGTCAACGCCGGAGACAAAATGCATCGGTACGCCGGAGTAAAGATGCATCAGTGAGGCTGGCAGGAAGGCCCCCCGCGGGGGGCCTTCCTGCGTTTCGCGATTCTGGGGCTTAGCGAAATTGGCGGCCCGCCGCTGGAAGACTTGAAGCGCCTGCCGCATCGCATCGCGATTATTCACCGCGAAGACTTGCTCGCGACATAAGCATCCCCAGATGTGTTATACTTTGCGTGTTGATTCTGCTCGGAGGCTTCCATGAGCACGCTCAGACAGGGTTTGGCCGTTATCCCGACTTTTCTTTTTTTCGCCGGCGTCACCGTCAACAGCTATGCAGCCGAAGCAACACCAGCCGCGGCTCCCTCGCTGCAATTCAGCGACCTCGGCGGCGTTAAAAACTGGAAGGCCGGCGGCGATGCGGTAATCTTTGTAAAGAACAAAGCCGACGAATGGTACAAAGCCGAAATGGCTGAAACCTGTATGACGCTTGATACCAAGAAGGGCGTCAATTTCCAGACCGCGCTCGACCCCGTCACCAATGAAAAGACCAGCGCCATCGTGGTAGACCATCATATCTGCCGCATCACGTCGTTGACCAAGGTCAACGGACCGCCGCCTTAAGCGCGCTTTAGAAAATCACCAATCGCGACAGCAGCCCGTACCGACGACGGCGTAGGCTGAAGATCGAACGTGCGCGAAAACGCCTCTCGCTGCACTGGCAAATATCCTTCGTGCGTGCGCGCTGCCTCGCGCAAGGCCACATCGAGGCTTTCCACATCATCAACAACCGGCCCGAAATGCCAAAAGGCATAGTTGGGATCATCGCGCCAATCCGCCTTATGGGGGTTTAAGAGGATGCAGGGCCTAGGTGCGATCAGGAATTCGTAGACTTGGCTGCTGACGTCACCGAGATAGATATCGGCCGCCAACGTATAGGTCATATCGACACTGGCCGAACTGCCGGTGTCGATGAGGATATGCGGACAGGTTTTATACTTATCGGGAATATCCTGCCGCAGGCGCACCGAAAACCCTTCCAAGGTCGCGTGGAATCGGCGTTTGAACAGCATGACATGGGGGGCGAAAATCAAATTGTAGTCATTGCTGCGGTAGAAATACTCCAGCACATCCAGCCCCATATCGTACCAGGACGATAGGCGCGGTTCGAGGTGAGGGTTGTAGAGCACGACCGGTTTATCATTGTTGAAAAACTTACGCTGACGGCCAGCAGTTACATTCACAGTGTCGAACTTCGGATAACCGGCCACAGCAATCTGTTCTGCTCGGAGATAACCAAGCTGGAGAAAGCGGTCGCGCAACTTTGGTCCGGCGAGGAGGACCAGATCATTGCCACTGAAGGTCCGCGTGAAACCAATGGAGCGATCGCCCGCGCCGTGATCGATGCGCAGAATTTTCAGGTGCTCAAGACCACGCAGCTTTTTCAAAAAGAGACTGGTGCCTTCGGTGACGATCAGTGCGTCAAACGCGGCGAACAGCTTTCGGTTGCTGTAGAGGTTGTCGAGGCGGCTAAAGGGCAGAATAGGACCGAAGAATCGCGCGAGAGGTTTCCGCCAGGCGGGGCTTTCCAGCTTCAAGAACCGGCAGCGTTGCTCGATATCGGGTCCACAGATAGCCCGAACGGTGCGCAGAAGATCATCGGAGGTCGCAAGGACGGTGATTTCAAAAGAAGGGTAACGCTCAGCCAGGGCAGGAATGACAATGGCACTATGCCGGACCTGGTGGCTGGCCTCGTGATTGTAGAGGAAGCCAACGCGCAAAGGCTTGCCGCGCGCGTTCATGGAGACGGCGGAGCCCCGTCTCGCTGCGCCAATATGGATTCAGCCATGGGGATGTGATCGGGCCGGTCCACATCCATCGCCGCCAGCGGATCGCGAAGTATGATCGCTTTGGCCCGCAAGCCCATTTTTTGGGATACGGCGGACAAAGCACGATCCAGGTCCAGAAAACCCAACAGGGCCTTCACGAGAGTACCCAGGCCAAAGTGCAGAATGAGCTGCCATGGCTTCTTGCGGCGGCCTTCCACCTCACTCCACGCCCGCGCGGCTTTCGGGCCGGCATTGGGTGCCAGGGCAAAGAGATTGCAGCCGCTGTAGCCTTCGCGGCCCAGTCTTATATATGTGCGCTTCACGTGGGGGAATGCGGGCCGGATGTCGCTCTCGCGAGCAAGACCGACGGCAGCGTCGATCTCCTTATCTTCCCGTACAGCCCGGCAGAAGGTGGACAAGGTCGAGGAACTCAAGAGCGCATTGTCGGCGGTGGTGACAAGCACCGACCCCTTGATCTGCAACTCATCCATCGTTTTCAGAACGCTAGTGGCCGGACTGCCTGCCCCTTCACGAAAGCTGACGCGCGGTGAGACCGCGGCCGCCTTGCGCACCTCTGCGTTGTTCTGGATGTCCAGCACACGGTTGGCCACGATGATGATATCGCCGACCTCTTCCGTCGCCAGAAGCGTTTCGAGCACGTAGAGGAGCATGGGACGTCCGCGCAGGAGCAACAGCGCCTTGCGCTTGCCGGGCGAAATTTTCGCTAACGCATCGCCGGGCCGATCGCCCGCGAGAAGGATGGTTGTAAACGGCAGCAAGGGTTAACGCCTCTTGTGATCAGGTCCGCCTTCAATAGCGGCCCTTTCGGCGTAAGGCAATTGAAGCCGTCAGAATCGCAACATTAGAACGCGCCGTGTATGCCCAGAACCTTGCCAACGTCCTCACCCATGATGATGGCGTAACGGATGTCGAATTCCTTCTTCAAGGTCGCCATGGCCTCGTCGCGGATATCCGGCCAAATCTCTTTGGGAATGGCTAGAACACCATCATCATCGGCATAGATATAGTCGCCGTTGTTGATGGTTACGCCGCCGATCTTGATGGAGCGGTTCATGGCGTGAACGGTGCCTTCGTACTTGATGTCATCGCAGTAAATGCCCTGCGCGAAGACCGAGAATTCGAGCCCGTTCAACTCGGCAGAGTCACGGGTGTAGCTGTCCACAACGGCGCCGACCGCGCCGGAACGGATGGCGATATTGGCATTGAGATCGCCAAAGTAAGCGGTGTTGCGCACATCGTTCTGAACGACAATGACGTCGCCCGGGCGCACAAAGTTGTATGTGCCGAGCGCAGTATAGATCCCCCGCCAATCGTCGCCTTTGCGCAACTTGCGGAGTTCTAGCGTTTTGGCAATACCGAGAACCGAGCGGCCGCTGACTCGCTTGAAGCCTGGCGGGAAAAGAGCTTTTATGCCGCGCTCCTTGCAGATGTCTGCCAGCAGCGACGAACACAGATGCGGGCGCAGAGTGTCGAGTTTGGCGTTATGTGCCGCGCGGTAGCCGGCGCAGATACGTTCCGCCAAGGCCAGATCGTCCGGCCAGTTGACGTCGAACGCTTCTTCATCGGTCAATTCAAAGAATTCCACCTTGCTACCGAAGCGGCGCGTTGGTTTGGGTTTACCCTTTTGCCGACGAACCATGTAGAGACCCATGGACTCAATAACAGTCGGCGGCAGGTCAACGGAATTGGGAATGCGGTCCTCGCCGTAAGCCGGCCTGTCCTTCTCCCACGTGTACTGCTTCTTCTTTTGCACCGCGACGAGCGAGTCCGCTGCCTTGTTGGCCTTCAGCGCTTGGATCGCGCGGGTCATGGTTTCAGCAGTCAGGAACGGGCTCGTGCACAGAGCCTGGATGTAGATGTCCGCCTCCACACGCGCGCATTCATTGGCGAAAAGCTCGTGACCATCGGTCTTGTTGCTCGCGAGCTTGGCATTCCGTTTTAGGATCTTCACCGGCAGATCGGAGACCATCTCGATGATGGCATCGGATTCAGTGTCGAGATAGACGTCGTCGATCTCTGGGCACGCGAGAAGCTGCTTCAGCTTGCGCTTAAACAAATGCTCGCCGTCCAGAATCACGGTGTTCTTGTTGCGGATACGGGTGCTGTCGCCTTTTGCCGGCACAAACGCCACGGTGCGCATTGGTAAAACCCCTAGTACAAAATTGTCCGTATTTACCGTAACAACGGCAGGTTAAAAAAGGGTTCCGCCCGGGAGCGCCCTTTTTGGACCTATCGGCTTGAAAGCACAGAACAAAGCGCTAGGCTGTCCGTTCGCTGGTAGCCCCCTTCTCTTTAGGTCTTTCCATGAAAACCGAACAGCCCCCCAAGGCAGAGCCGACCGCGATCCGCCTAGCCGACTACACCCCGCCACCGTACCGGATCGAAACCGTAGAACTCACCTTCGACTTGGAACCGGCTGCGACGCGGGTACGGGCAAAACTCAGAATTGTCAGCGACCATGAGCGTTCCAAGGGTGTGCAGGCCCTTGTGTTGAACGGCGAGCAGCTGAAGCTGCTCAGCATTGCGCTCGACGGCAAACCGCTGCCAACCGAAGCATACAGTGTCACAGAGGACACTCTCACGATTCCGGGTGCGCCCAGCGCTTTTACTCTCGAGACCGAAGTGGAAATCGATCCAGAAGCCAATAAAGCCCTCGAAGGCCTCTATGTCTCGCGAGGGGTATTCTGCACTCAGTGCGAAGCTGAAGGATTCCGGCGCATCACGTACTACCTCGACCGACCCGATGCCATGGCGCGCTTTCGCACGACCATACGCGCACCAAAAGCGAGTTGCCCTGTGCTGCTATCCAACGGCAACCCGGTAGAACAAGGCGACCTCGCGGACGGGCGACACTACGCCGTCTGGGACGACCCGTTCCTCAAGCCCTGTTACCTCTTCGCACTCGTAGCCGGCGATCTCGCCCACATTGAAGACGGCTTCACGACGATGTCGGGACGCAAGGTGACGCTGCGCATCTACGTGGAACACGGCAAGACCCCACGCGCGACCTACGCGATGGATGCTCTAAAGCGCTGCATGGCGTGGGACGAAACTGCCTTCGGGCGCGAATACGACCTGGATATCTTCAATATCGTCGCGGTCAGCGACTTCAACATGGGCGCCATGGAGAACAAGGGGCTCAATATCTTCAATGACCGCTACATCCTGGCCGACTCCGACACCGCCACAGACATGGACTATTACCTGATCGAGTCCATCGTCGCGCACGAGTATTTTCACAACTGGAGTGGTGACCGCGTCACCTGCCGCGACTGGTTCCAGTTGAGTTTGAAAGAAGGTCTCACGGTCTTCCGCGACCAGGAATTCACCGCCGACATGCGCAGCCGTGCCAACAAGCGCATTGATGACGTGGAAGTACTTCGCGTGACGCAGTTTCGTGAAGACGCGAGCCCCCTCGCCCATCCTGTGCGTCCCGAAAGCTATATCGAGATCAACAATTTCTATACTTCCACCATCTACCAGAAGGGCGCGGAGGTCATCCGCATGATGCAGACCTTGCTGGGCCCCGAGAAATTCCGCGCCGGCATGGATCTCTACTTTTCGCGTCACGACGGCCAGGCGGTCACTTGCGATGACTTTGCTAAAGCCATGGAGGATGCTTCAGGCATCGATCTGAAGCAGTTCAAGCTGTGGTACAGCCAGGCAGGAACGCCACAAATCACCGCGGAAGCCAAGTTCGACGAAGCCGCAAGAACCTACACGCTCACGCTCAAGCAGCATTGCCCGTCGACACCAGGCCAGCCGACCAAGCAGCCTTACCATATCCCCGTTTCGCTCGGCCTCGTGGGTGATGACGGCAAGGACATTCCACTGATGATGGGCGACGAGAGCACTCTGCCCGTCCGTGTTCTTGAGTTGAAGAATCCTACCGAGACCTTTGTCTTCACGGACGTCACTGCAAAAAAGCCGCGCCTTTCTTTAAACCGCGCCTTCTCCGCACCGGTCATTGTCAACTTCGCGCAAAGCGATGAGGACAAGGGCTTCCTCATGGCTCACGATCCCGATGGCTTTAACCGTTGGAATGCGGCCCAGGATTACGGCACCAACGTCATTTTCCGTGCCCTCGCCAATATCCAGAACAACAAAGAAGCCCAGGCGGACAAGGCATTTTTGAATGCCGTTGGCGTCGCTATCAATGATGAGCGCCTCTCTCCTGCCTTCCGCGCATCCATGCTCGCGCTCCCGGCAGAGGAGTACCTCGCCAACCGCATGGAGCGCGAGGACCCGGTCAATCTTCATCATGCGCGGGATGCCGTGCGCCGCTCTGTGGCCGAGCATCATAAAGACAGCCTGCGGCGCCTTTACGATTCACTGCGCGTCAATGCGCCCTACGTACCCGACGCAGCCGGCATGGGCCGGCGTATGTTGAAACGCGCCGCACTCAGCTATCTCTCGGCCCTTGAGACTGCGGAAACCACCGGATTGGTGAAGCATCAGTTCGATGCTGCCAACAACATGACAGACCGGATGGACGCCCTTTCCATTCTCAATACGCTGGACGTACCTGAACGCCGGCAGGCGCTGGAAGCGTTCTATACACGCTTCCAGAATGATCACCTCGTGGTGAACAAATGGCTGACAGTGCAAGCGGCTTCACCTCTGCCGGGAGCAATTAACACGGTCCGCCAACTCCTCGACCACGCGGCCTTCGACATCAAGAACCCCAACAAGGTCCGCGCTGTGGTGAACACCTTCGCCGCCATGAACCCGGTGAATTTCCACTCTGACGATGGTTCGGGATATGCCTTCTTGGCCGACCAGATCCTGGCCATCAACGCTTTCAACCCGTTGACGGCCGCACGGCTTGTGCCGCCGCTCGGGCGCTGGCGCCGGTTCGATGAGAAGCGTCAGGGGTTGATGAAAGCGCAGCTTGAGCGCCTTGCGGGGACGCAAGGACTCTCGCCGGATGTTACTGAACTGGTGATGAAAGCTCTGGCCGCCTAGTGGAGCAGATTTGACATTCGCTATCTGGCTAGCGGAAAAACTGGGCGGCGAATGTCAAATCGTAAGATCCACTAGATTCGTGGATTTCTAGTGGTCCTTTGATTCTAACATTCGCAAACTGGTCCATGGAACTGGAATGCGAATGTTAGAATCGGACCACTAGCGGTCAGACTTCCATGGCGTGTTCTGCGGGATTTGGCGGCGCGACCTGTGCTTTCGGACGGCGCAGCACAAAAACCAAGGGCAGCGTGATCACGGTGATCCACATCATCAGGGTGAAGACGTCCACATAGGAAATCATCGCGGCCTGACGAGTCACCTCGTGATTGAGTGATCCCACGCCATTGACAGCCATGTTCCATGGCACGTTCGGCGCCAGCATCTGCAGCGGCTTCTTGAACGGCGTAATGTGCTCGCTAAGCTCGGCATGATTAATCTGCGTATTCTGAGCCAGCAACGTAGAAACAATGGAAATACCAACGCTGCTGCCGATGCTGCGGATCAAACTGAAGATGGCCGTGCCCTCGGTGCGGAACTGCGGCGGCAACGTCACAAAGGCGCTCGTGCTGAGCGCTGTAAAAAGAATGCCGATGCCAAAACCCTGAATGGCGCCCGTGATCATCAATAACGCGGGTGTGACGTTCAGATCGAACGTGGCCATTTTCCACATACAGAAGCCGATCAGCGATGCGCCGCCGAACATCATGAGGCGCGGATCAACCTTGCGGATCATGCGCCCAGCCACCCACATGGCCATCATAGTCCCGATACCGCGCGGCATCATGAGGAGCCCGGTCTCGATAATGGGATACCCCAGCAGGTTCTGCAGCATGCTTGGCAGAAGTGCCATGGTCGAGAGTAAGGTCACGCCCATGCCGAAGCTCAAGACCGAGCCTGCGACATAGTTACGGTCCTTGAACAGTGCCGGATTTAGGAATGGGCGCTGCGTCGTGAACACATGAACGATGAACAGATAGAAAGCGAGCACCGCAACAGAAGCTTCAACAATAATCTCGAGTGACGCGAACCAATCTTGTGTTTCCCCGCGGTCGAGGAAGAGCTGGAATGACGACAGCGCCAGAGCAATGAAGACGAAGCCCTTCATGTCGAATTTGCTGTTAGCGTTACGCTTGGTTTCCGGCAACAGCGCCACAATCCCGATAGCGCAAATAATGCCGATGGGTAGATTGATGAAGAACACCCAGCGCCAGCTCATGGTGTCGGTAAGGTAACCGCCAAGCGTGGGGCCGAAGATAGGCCCCAGCATGACGCCCATGCCCCAAGCGGCAAGGGCTGGGCCAAACTTCTCGCGCGGATAAAGGTCCATCAATGTAGCTTGAGAGAGCGGCACCAGCGCCGCTCCGGCGATCCCCTGAATGACGCGGAAAAGCACGATCTCGGTCAGGGATTGCGCCATGCCGCACAAGGCGGACGCGATCGTGAAGCCAATGATGGAATACAGGAAAACACGCGTGCGCCCGAACCGGTCCACCAAGTATCCGGTCAGCGACATCCCGATGGCCGAGGCCACGACATAAGAAGTCAGCACCCACGTGATCTGATCCTGGCTCGCGCTCATGCCGCTCTGCATATAGGGCAAAGCGACATTGGCGATGGTCATGTCCAGAGTCTGCATGATCGTCGCCAGCACGATAAAGCCCGTGAGGACGATCAGCCGGCCTGAGACTTTTTTCTCGTCCGCCACAATCACACTCACCTAGTCGAGATAGCGCTGAAGTCGCGTGCGCGCGGTATCGACATCAACCACCACGCTCATGCCGGTGCGCAAGGTGGGGCCGTCCTTCTGATCGTCGATGGATATCCGCACCGGAATGCGTTGCACCACTTTGACCCAATTGCCTGTGGAGTTCTGCGCCGGGAGTACGGAAAACTCGGCGCCGCTCGCCTGACTGATGCTGGTCACGTGGCCGTGGAAAGGGTGGCCGGGATAAGTATCGACATGCAGTTCCACGGGCTGACCCACCTTCATATTGGTCAGATCCGTTTCCTTGAAGTTGGCTTCAATCCAAGCCCCTTGTGAGGACACAATGCTGAAGCTGGGCGCCGCCGTTCGCGCATAGTCGCCAACCTTCGGCAGCTGGCTGACGATGCCGTCAAAGGGTGCGCGTACCGTTGTGCGTTCAATGAAGGTCTCGGCGGAGACCTTGGCACTCATGGCCTGCTGATAGCTCGGCACTTTCTCGGGCGTAACGCTCGGGTCACCGTCCAGGCGTGCAAGAATTTCCGCCTCCTCCTGCTTCAACAGCGTGATGTTCTGGCGCGCGGAATCAAGGTTGTGCTTGGCCTCATCCAATTTCGCCGCGGCGGCAAAGTTGCTGGCAGCGAGCGTTGATTGCCGCTTGTACTCACGATCCGCAAAGGAAACGTTGTTCTGCATAATCGCCAGCGATGCCTCTTTCTGACGGTAACGCGCCTTGTCGCCTTCGATGCCCGACAGGGCTGATCGGAGTTGCGCTTCGGCACCGAGCATTGCAATGCGGTAATTGGTATCATCGATTTTCAGGATGGGCTGGCCCTTGGTCACGGCCTGGTTCTCATTAACGAGAACACCCGTGATGTTGCCCGAGACTTCGGGGCTGACAGCCGCAATATCGGTCTTCACATAGGCGTTGTCGGTGCTGACATAGCGGCCGCCATTCACATACCACGCAACGCCGCCGGCAATGGCGAGGATCGGCACGACGCCCATGAGGATGCGGCGCACGACCTGCGTACGTTGAGGCTGTTCTGACGCGCCTTGCGCAGAGGAAGTAGGTACTGACAATTTTGATTCTGCGTTCATCATTTTTCTCAAAGGTTGAAAGTCTGGGTCGATACAGGTTCCGGCTCAGCGGAAACACCATCAAAGTTTGCACGCATGTGACGTAGCAAACCGATGACGTGCGCCTGTTGTTCCGGCGAAATATCTTTCGTTGCGGTGGCGCGGACCTCTTCAGCGATCTTGCGCAGGACTACGAGGATCGGCCCCGCTTCCGGAGTCAGGAACAACTGCACGGCGCGGCGATCGTTGGGATCGGGCCGGCGTTCGATCAGACCTGCCGTTTCCATCCGGTCGAGGACGCGTGTGAGCGAGATCGGCTGCATGTCCAGAAGGTCGGCAAGCCCGACCTGACTGATGCCAGCGTTGCTGTTGAGCTTCCAGAGGACACGCCATTGTCCTTGCGTGAAACCCATAGCGCGCGCGCGACGATCAAAATGGCGGCGCATGGTGCGCGACGTCTCATAGATCTCGATACCAAGGACGAAGGCGGCGGGCTGAGTGTTTTCGGTGTTCATGGCGTTTCGTATAGGCCACGCCTGATATAATATACAGTGTATATTATATGCATTGTGTACGACACTCCTATGCGCGAAACGCATAGAATATATCATTGATTTTCAGTGCGTTACGGAATGAAGCGTTTAGCGAGCGCCGGCACATAGGACGGCGTACAGGATTTTACGGCGATTCCCCGCCTCTCCGCCGCCTGGCAAATCTCCTCCATATCCCGGCAATAGCTCCAGAACTCTTCCTCATAGTTCCTTTGCCAGAATCCGCCGTGCACCCGGTGCGTGACGGCCATCTTGCTCATGTAGTCGCCCTCGCCCGCATGTGACCAGGGTTTGGTCGCCGCGGCAAAAGGCATGCCGTCGCAGCCATAGATATCCACCCGCTTGGACGCGGAGAAAGCCACCGGCAGCACGAGCATGGTGAAGATATTCGCCGTCGCCGTGGTGATAAATTCTCCCAGCAGATCGATGTTGAAACCGACGCTGCGGTTGTTGCCGATCCCGATGATGCGGCTGCGCGCTTCCGGCGGAACGAGATCACGGAAATACAGCACGTAACCCAACTGCGTGAAGAGGAAGCGGTTGGGCTCGGCCATTGCCTTTGCTAAGTCTTGGCGGAACCGGCCGGCATACAGCGATGCGCCGCAGTGTTGCACCGGATCGCCGCAGAACAAGAGTTCCGGCTTCAGGTGTGCGAGCGCCGCTTCGTCGGCAATGGTGGAATTGCAGACCGCGCGCACGGTGGGCCCCGGATCGAAACGCGACTCAACAACTTTGCCCAGAGATGGGCCGTTGCCAAAAGCGCTGACGGATTTGCCCTTCCAGCGCGGAAGTGCCGCGCGGAATGCGGCGTAACACTCATTCACCAGCGTCTCGAGTTCGGCATGAGAGAAAAAATTATAGATGAAACGGATGATGGACAGTGTTTCCTGCTGCACCGCTGTAGGATCGGCCCAGATCAATTCCGCGCCTGTCTGATCGGCGACCTGGCGCGCGGCCGCAACGGCATTGGCATCGCCCACGTGCCACACAATGACGCCCTTCAGGTGCGGATATTTCGCTTTTGTATAGGCGGCGGGATTCAAGGATGCATCCTGAAGCAATTGGATCTTGCCCGCGAATTTTGGTGCATGATCGGCGATGGCTGGATCAAAGTCGCGGCCGAGATAAACCCGCGCCATGGAGAGGATCTGCTCCACCTCAAGCAGCGGGAAGTCATCGCCCGCGTAGGGGAAGATCAGCTTCGAGACCTTGTTCAAGGCGGGCAAGAAGTGCCAGACGCTGCGGAAAAGCTGATCGAGCAGGCTTTGCCGGTCGGGAAACGGCGGATAGAAGAGAACATCGTTCATAACCTGATCCTACCTGTGACCTTGCCTTTGGCAAATGCCGGCTGAGTTACGGTCCGTTCCGAGATAGGATGTCCCATCGTATCTGGGAGGAATGTCATGACCACTCTATCGCGGCGCCGGCTTGTCGGCGCTTTCGCAACCGCCGGAACCCTTGCCTTTCGTGGTTTGCCGGCCTTTGCCCAATCCACCATGGACCCAGCCACCGAGGCCAAGCTTAGGACGCTTCTCGCCAACCCGCGCCGTAATCCCGAGAACGCGGCCCGCGATCCCTACCGGCATCCCCTGGAGACGTTGAAATTCTTCGGCCTGCGTCAGGACATGAAGGTGCTGGAGGTCTGGCCCGCTGGGGGTTGGTGGACCGAATTCCTGCGGCCCTTGCTTCAGGAAAAAGGCTACTACGGCGGCAGCGGTTTCTCGACCAAGGAGATACCTGTGCGGCCCGACACCATGGATTTGGTCCTAACCTTCCGCAACATTCACAACTGGATGGGCGACAACTCGGTGCGATACATGTTCGACACCATGTACGCCTCTTTGAAGCCCGGGGGATATCTGGGTGTCGAGGAGCACCGGGCTCCCGCCAACGTTCCTCAAGACCCCAGGGCGGTCTCAGGTTATGTCCGCGAGGACTACGCTATCAGCCTGATCGAGCTTTCCGGTTTCAAGTTTCTGGCCAAGTCTGAAATCAATGCCAATCCGAAGGATACGAAGGACTATCCGCAAGGCGTGTGGACCTTACCGCCAAGCTACGTCGAAGGAGCGAAGGACCGCGACAAATATGCGGCCATCGGCGAAAGCGACCGCTTCACGTTGCTGTTTCAGAAACCGCTGAGCTAAGGGACAGGAGCGAGGTGTCAGCTGCCGTCGGCGCTGGCGCGGCAGAACTGATTGTTCTGCTTGAGCTGAATGCACACGGCTTCAGCATCGGCCACCGACTTGAACGTGCCGGCCATGAGGCGATAGAAAACGCCCTTGCCGGCGCCGAGATCGACGCGGCGAATGATGGGCTTCAAGGATCCGAGCGCCGCCTTATTACGCGTCACGGACTCATCCCAGCCGGTCTTGGCAGCCTGCTCCGTACGATATGAAGCAATGTGCAGGACCGGGCCGGTGATTTCCGCCGTCAAAGGATCGTAGCTGGCATTGGTGGCACCGACCGCAGGCTTGGCGGCTGCCGCCGCGCCACCCTTAGCCGCGGGCCTTTTTGCATTCGCCGCCAGTTCCTGGGACGGCAGCAGGCCGGTCTTCAGCACATGTTCAATGGCGTCTTTCTCAGCGCCGAATTCGTCAGCCGAGATAAGATTCTTTGCGCGCAACCCATCGAGGTGGCCCACCATTGCGGCACCATCCAGCACATCGGACGGCGGTGGCTTACGTTCCGTACGTTCTTCAGGGGTTTCCGGAAGAAGCGCATTCAGGATCATGGTGCGCTCCAGCGCATGCTGGCTCGCGGTGATGGCGCGCATCTCAAAGGAGCGTCGCAGGGCAGCCAGGCGGGCGATGATCGCGTCACTGCTGGGCACCGAACGTTCCAGGCCGACGGCGCCCGGGTCGCGGGTATAGGGCAACAAGGCGCCGACATTGGCGTTGCGGCGGCGCGTATATTCGTCCTGCGTGATCAGATCTTCATTTTGCAGGCGGCGAAGAGTCTCAAAGCGCTGAGCGACGTTTTTCTCGCCGGCCGTCAGCGGGATATCGCCAAGGCCCTGCATGGCCGGCGCAGGTACAGGCGTCAGAGATGCTGGAATGAACTCGCGGCTTTGGATGACGGGCCGGGCCGTGGCAGATGAAATGATCACTGTATCTTGCGACGAGTCAGCGGCCATTGTGGACGGCGGCGCAGCGGACGTTCCCACCGGCGGACGCAAAACCGGCGCGCGAGACCGCGTAAGCGGCGTAATGACAGATTGTTCTTCGTCGGACTGAATGACGCGCGGACGAACAGGTGCCGCTGCCCGGGGTGGGGCAGGTTGCGCGGCCGCAGCGGGTGCGGGAGCCGGCGCAGCTACAATAGGAACAGGCGCGGGTTGTGGCGCGGCGCTCGGCGTTGGCGCAGTCATTGCGGGCGCGTTGGCCGATGGAGGTGGTGCATTCAAGGGATCAATCGACGCCACTTCAACGGCTGCTGCAGGCGCGGCTTGCGGAGGCGGCGCTTCCGTCGCGACAGTCGGAGCAGCAGCAGGTGCCTAGAACGGCGCCCCAAGATGTGCGCACGCACTTAAGCTGGCAGCGAGTGCTACAGCTGACGCGCAGGTTAATCCCGTTTTATAGAAATGGCGCACAGACACCATCATCCCCATTCGCAGCGCTACTGATATGGCTCTTGGCCAAAGCGGCCTCCACCGACTCAGAGTCCTTGAGCCAACCGTGATC
Source organism: Fidelibacterota bacterium (assembly GCA_947472795.1). Lineage (GTDB taxonomy): Bacteria > Pseudomonadota > Alphaproteobacteria > Rhodospirillales > Rhodospirillaceae > SHVO01. The sequence goes on from CANJBL010000002.1 coordinate 80,330, forward strand.
CAGATCGTTTAACAAACCTTTAAGCCGCCGCCTTTCTCAGACAAGAACATCAGGAAAATACGGCCTTTATACGTGGGATACCACGATTAATCAGAGCCACAAAAAAACCCGCCGTCAAAGGACGGCGGGCCAGTTAGAGGAGAGGACCGATAACAATCCGGCGGGCCCGAAACCCGCCGTGAAAATGTTGCCCCCAGGAAACCTAAAGCCCCACAAGCATAATTCTCACATGCCGAGAGATAACAATTAAATATTGCACATGTCAAGCGCTTTTTTGCTCATATATGCGCATCCGCAAGCGCGTTTTTCCTTATTAGCGCCCCTTATCGAGAGCATTTTTTAATATTTTGCGCGCATTCCTATTGCAGCATTGTGCAACTTTTCAGATTCCCGCGTGTTCATGCCTGCCCCCAGCGACAACCACCATCTCTCAGCTCATCAGATGCAAACGCGCCGCTATGTCGCGGCGATGATGAAACTGACGGGGCGAAGCGCCACCGCTCTCGCACGCGCGGCGGGCCTCACGCCCTCGACCATCAACCGTTTCATGCACCGCCCCGTGAGCCATACGTTGAGCCAGCGCACAATGCTGGCGCTCATGACGGAAACTTTTCTCGCCCTTCGCCATGCGCCGAAGCAGTCCCTTGATAGCGAAGCTATGTCGACATTGAGTTCTGCTGTCGCCATGTATGAACGCGCCATCCTGGAGCGCGCACCGGATGCCGAAGCCGCGCTTGCTCACATCAAATCAGCGGGCGCGTTCGCATCAGCTCCCAGCACCTCGGCCCCGACAAATGATCTGCCGGTGTTGCTGACCTCGACGCGCGGGGTCGATATCAAGAGCGGCAACTTTGCAACAGCGCCGCTCAACGCCAAACGTCCGCCCTTCCTCGACAACGATCCCCATGCTTTTGCCATCTTGATGCACGACGACAGTATGGCGCCACGTTTTGACAGCGGAGATATTCTCTATGTCAGCCCAGCACAGAGCCTGGATGGCGAAAAGGTTGATGCCGTCGTGGAGCAGAGCCGTGGTGGATTTGTCGTGGGTTCGCTGATTTCCGCAACGCCCGACACGATCCGCTTGTCTTTTCTGTCGCCACGTCGCCGCCAGGCCTATGATCGTAGCAAGCTTGTTGGCGTCTATCGTATCGTGGGCGTACAGCGCCTAGGCGTCTGAAGAAGAAAACTGTTGGTCGCCGACGACCATGGCACGGGATTCCAGCTGATGGCTCTCATTCTGAACATACTCTGGCTGATTTGCGGCGGCCTACTCATGGCCTTGGGCTGGCTGATTGCCGCCTTTCTCATGGCCATCACGATTGTGGGTTTGCCGTGGACGCCCGCGGCGCTGCGCATCGCCACCTATACGCTTTTACCCTTTGGGCAACGCGTCGAAGAGCGCAATACCGGTGTGATGAGTGCCTTGGGCAATATCATCTGGTTTCTGTTGGCCGGCTGGTGGCTCGCTTTGTCGCACCTCATCCTAGCGGCACTCCTTGCCATTACCATTGTCGGACTGCCTTTCGCATGGGCACACCTCAAGCTCGCCCGGTTAAGTTTGGCCCCGGTAGGCACCGCCATCGTGGATGCCTGACACGGCGCTTCATCAAAGCCACGATGTGCTTGGGCCTTTAATCTTACAGGCCTGTAAACTGCGCCTCAGCTTCAATCTGCTGTTACCTGCCGATCATCGAAATATCAGCAACGCCTGTGTCGGTTTAAATAACATTTTAGTCGGCTTAAAACGCTGTTCTCGTCTGAACCGTGACTGGAAATGACCTGAAGATTGCGGTATTGGCGCGGTGTTTTTCGGTATTGGATAGGCTCCGCGCGGCACACAGTTGATATCATTCGTTGAAGTGGATTGCGCTTCCTCGGAACGCGGGGAAAGGAAGCGTAAGGAACGAAGGCATATGAGCAGCCAAGCCCCAGAGATGAAAAATCCATCACGCGCATCATCCCCTGCGGATGCCTATGCGCGCCTTCCGGCAAAGAAATGGCTGTTGGGTGGCGGAGCTCTTGCTATTGCGGTGTTTGCTTTCTGGCACCTGACGCACAACGAAGACAGCCGCAATGCCGCGCAACGGCGTGGCGGTGGCGGGGCTCCCGTGCGCGTAGCTGGCGTGACACAGCGCGATATGCCCGTGACCGAACACACGATCGGCAAAGTTATCGCCAATACGATGGTTCAGGTCACTGCGCGCGTTCAAGGTGTGCTCGACAGCGCACATTTCAAGGAAGGGCAGTTTGTAAAGAAGGGCGACCTCCTTTTCCAAATCGACCCTCGCGGATACCAGGCGTCCCTCGATCAAGCCAAAGCCATCCTCGCGCGCGATCAAGCGCAGCTGAAAAACGCGCTGCGCGACAAGCAGCGCTATGAGACCTTGCGCGACAAAGGCAACGTCTCGGCCCAGCAGCTCGATCTTTCTTCGACAAATGCCGAAGTCCTTGTTGCAACCGTGGCCGCGGATCAGGCTGCATTGCAACTGGCCGAACTCAATCTCGGTTATACCCAAATTCGCTCGCCGGTCGATGGCAAGACTGGCCCACTCCTTATCCAGCCCGGCAACCTCATCGCGGCAGGTGGAACGACGCCGCTCGTGATGATTGCGCAGATGCAGCCGATCAAGGTCTCCTTCACGCTGCCTGAAACCGACTTGGCGCGCATTCGAGCACGCCAGCGCACCTCAGGATTAAAAGCCAACCTCGACGTCGCTGATGACAAGGGCACGCCGTTACAGGCCGGTGTGGATTTTACCGACAATGCGGTGAATGCTCAGAGTGGCACTATCGAACTGCGCGCAACTTTCGCCAACGGCGATCTCTCATTGATCCCCGGCCAGCTGGTCAACATCAACGTCGAACTCGACAACATCAAGAATGCACTTGTCGTTCCACGCGACGCCATCAGCGATGGCCCAAACGGCAGTTATGTTTATGAAGTTCAGGACGGAAAGGCCGTCCAGCACAGTGTCAAAATCCTCTTCGACGACACCAAGAGCGTCGCTGTTGAAGGCGACATCAAGGCTGGCGATAAGGTTGTCATAGAAGGTCAGCTGCGCATTGTTCCCGGCGGGGCTCTCAACGTCATGCCGGCGCGGAACGACAGTGCAAATGCCGGCGGAGTTCCGCAGTGAACCTCTCGCGGCAGTTCATTATGCGCCCCATCATGACGACACTCGTCATGATGGCGTTTGTGATCTTCGGCTTGTTCGGCTATTTCAACCTGCCGGTCAGCGAACTGCCGAACATTGATTTCCCGACGATCAACATCAACGCCAACTTGCCCGGCGCCGATCCGGAAACCATGGCTTCGGCCGTGGCAACACCGCTGGAGAACGCCTTCTCCACCATTCCCGGCATCGACACGATGACGTCCACCAGCAGCCAGAGCCAGACCAATATCACGTTGCAATTCCGGCTGGACCGCAACATCGACGCTGCTGCCCAGGACGTTCAGACCGCTATCGCTGGCACGCTGCGGCGCTTGCCGCACAACATGCCGACGCCGCCTACATTCCAGAAGAACGACCCTTCGGATTTTCCGATCTTCTTCATTGCATTGACGTCGGACACACTGCCGATCTCCACCGTTGATCGCTACGCCCGCTCGATGCTCGCCAATCAATTCTCCACCGTGGATGGCGTGGGCCGCGTCATGATCCGCGGCTCCGCCAAGTACGCCGTACGCATTCAAGCCGATCCCGCCGCCCTCGCCGCGCGGCAGATGGGACTGAATGATCTTGCCAATGCCGCGAACGTCACCAATAGCAACCAGGCCAGCGGAACGCTGAATGGCCCATCGCGTAACGCGATCATCCATACGGATGCTCAGTTGCAAAACGCCGAGCAATTCCGTAACCAAATCATCGCGTATCGCAATGGCGGAGCTGTGCGGTTTGGGGATGTCGCGACTGTCGTGGACAGTCTCGAGAACGTGCGGTCCATGGACTGGCTCAACAAGGACCGGGCCATCACGCTTGGAATCCAGCGCCAACCCGGCTCCAACACCATGGAGGTCGTGGAAAACATCCGCAAAATGATCCCGAAACTTCAGGCGCAGCTGCCGCCGGGAATCAAGATGACGGTGTTCTACGACCGCAGTCAGACGATCCGCTCTGCCATTGATGATGTTCAGTTCACCATGCTGATAGCCGCATTGCTCGTGGTCGCTGTCATTTTCGTATTCCTGCGCCGGGCAAGCGCTACCCTCATCCCGTCTCTTGCCCTGCCGATCACGGTGATCGGCACCTTCGCCGGCATGTCGCTTTTTCACTTCAATCTCGACAATCTGTCGCTGATGTCGCTAACGCTCTCGGTTGGGTTCGTGGTGGATGACGCCATCGTCATGCTTGAGAATATCGTGCGCCACATCGAGAACGGCGAGAACCCGCACGACGCAGCTCTGCGGGGTTCAGAGGAGATCGGTTTCACCATTTTGTCCATGACCGTCTCTCTGGCGGCCGTGTTCATTCCGCTGGTTTTCATGGGCGGTATCCTGGGCCGGCTTCTCCATGAATTCGCTATCACCATCATCCTGGCCATTGTCATTTCCGGCATTGTGTCGGTGACGCTCACTCCCATGCTTTGCGACCGTATTCTCAAGAACGAGCACGGCGAGAAACACAACGCTTTCTATCGAATGAGCGAGAATGCCTTCAATTGGATGCAGAGCCGGTATGACAGCAGTCTGCGATGGAGCCTTGCTCACCGCCGCGTCATTCTAGGAATCTTTCTTGCGAGCATTGCGGCGACATACATTCTTTTCAGGATCATGCCGCAAGACTTCCTCCCCGCGGATGATTCCGGCCAGATGCGCGCCAACGTGCAGACTATGACCGGCACATCCTTCGAGCAGAACATCATCTATGCCCGTCAGGTGTCCGACATCATCGGCAAAGACCCTAATGTAGCCAATGTCGAGACCGACGAGAGCGGCGGCATAAATATCGCGCTGAAGCCACTCTCTGAACGCGCACTGTCCGCCCAAGACGTTGCCAATCAGCTGCGCGGCAAGTTGCGCGCCATTCCAGGCACGAACATCACCGTGGTCAACCCGCCCAGCATCCGCATTGGCGGTCGTCCCTCTCGCTCAAGCTATCAATATACGTTGCAGGGTCTTGATCTGTCCGAGTTGCAAGCGACCTCGGCGAAATTGGTTCAGGCTTTGCAGGCCGATCCCGCCACGTTCGTGGGCGTGAACAGCGATCAGGACAATGCGTCGCCCTCGGTGCAGGTGCAGATCGACCGCTCCCGCGCCGCAACTTTGGGCGTCACGCCCGAGCAAATCCAAACCGCGCTGGGAGCAGCCTTCGGTGGTCAGCAGATTTCCCAGATATATGCTTCCGTCGATCAATATCAGGTCATTTTGGAAGTGCTGCCGGAATATCAGCGCGACGCCTCTGCGCTGTCGCGCATTTACCTTACCGGCACGGGCGGAACGATGGTGCCGTTGAGTGCCGTGACGGATATCAGCCGCAGCACGATGCCCCAGAGCATCAACCACGCGGGGCAGATCCCGGCCATTACCGTGTCCTTCGATTTGGCACCGGGTAAAGCGCTGAGCGACGCTGTTGATGGCGTGAAGAAAGCCGCCGATGAAATCGGAATGCCCGCCAGCATTCAGGGCAGCTTTGCCGGCACAGTCGCCGCATTCCAAAGCTCGACGTCCAACATGACGCTCCTCCTGGCAGCGGCTCTTATCGTGGTCTATATCATCCTTGGCATTCTCTACGAGAGCTTCATCCACCCGTTGACCATTTTATCAGGTCTGCCATCAGCGGCCACGGGCGCGCTCATAACGCTCTATGCCGTGGGCATTCCTCTCACCATTTATGCCTTTGTCGGCATGATCATGCTTGTGGGCATCGTGAAGAAGAACGCCATCATGATGGTCGATTTTGCGCTCGAACGCATGCGCTCCGATGACGGCGTCAGCGCGGAGCAAGCGATTTACGAAGCCGCCATTATCCGCTTCCGCCCGATCATGATGACCACCATGGCCGCCATCATGGGTACGCTTCCCATCGTATTTGGAACCGGCATGGGAGCTGAATCACGCCGCCCCTTAGGCTTGTGCGTGGCGGGCGGCCTGGTGCTTTCGCAACTGCTGACGCTTTATATTACCCCGGTCATCTACATCTATTTAGACCGGTTCCGGGCCCGGGTCGATTTCCAGCCCAATACGGCATCCCCCGCTGTCGCGCCCGCCGAATAGGCTGGCTGAATATTTTTCTGCCGGATAGGCTCCCGCTCTGGGAGCAGCACATGCGTCCCACGACAATAGGAATGGGACATGCAGCGCTTCTTCATAGCTTTGGGTCTTCTGCTGATCGCCACCATTTTGGAGACCAATGGCGACGCCCGCGTACGCATTGGCCTTTTCGAGAAAACCGGCCTCGTGCGCGTTTGGACGCTCGCAGGCGGCGCCGTCCTTCTGTTTGGATATGGCATCGCTCTCAACTTGACGCCGCTGCCGTTCGAGCGGGTTGTCGGCCTCTATATCGCGACCCTTTTCGTGGTGTGGCAGGTGGTGAGTTTCTTCACATTCCGCACTGTGCCAGGTCTTCCCATCATCGTGGGTGGAAGCCTAATCGTTCTTGGCGGCCTTATCGTCAGTTTCTGGACAACGAATTCCGACCCGACACCGTGACAACCTCGCCCCCTTCTCTGGATCCTGGGAAAGTACTTGCCGCCGCCGCTGCGAAATTCGAGGCAGGAGATGGTGCGGGCGCGCAAGACGACCTGATTGCTCTCACGTTGCGCCGACCCGATTGCGTAAAGGGACATGCGGCTCTCGCGCAGGTCCGCTGGCAGCTCGGCGACAGCACATCATTTGCGCGCAGCTACGAAGCCGCGCTTGCGGCTGATCAAAAAAATGCCGCCTTGTGGTCGTCCTATTTCGATGTGTTGATGCACGCACGACTTTATGCGGACGTGTTGGAGCGTCTCGAACAAGCCAGGGCCGCAGTCGGCGCGCAGGAATTCCTCGATATCCTTGAAGCGACGGCCGCCACGGAGAACAACGAGATCACGCGTGCGGATCAAGCCTTTTCCCGGTTTGACCGGCAAGGTCACGGCAGCCTGCAGCGCAGCTACATGCGGCATCTTCTGCGCACACAACGATTCGAAGAAGCGGCCAAACTCGGAGAGGTACTTGTGCGTGAGCCCGATGGAACCGCCGCATGGCCTTATCTAGCGACAGCATGGCGTGTGCTAGGGGATTCTCGCTGGCACTGGCTTGAGGGCAATGAAGACATCGCCCGGATTTTCCAGATCGATGTGAACTTGCCGGCGCTTGCTGAAGTATTGCGGAACCTGCATACGGCCAAACAGGCTCCATATGATCAAACCTTGCGCAACGGTACACAAACGTATGGCATTCTCTTGGATCGCCGTGAGCCGGAGATCATGGATCTTCGCCGGGCGTTGGAAGATTCCGTCAGCAGTTACGTTGCACAGCTGCCACCGCATGATCCTTCGCATCCGCTCTTGCGCGAACCGCGTGGCGAACTTGGATTCACTGCTTCGTGGTCTGTGCGCCTGACGTCCGCGGGTTACCACGTCAACCATACGCACCCCATGGGCTGGATCAGCTCGGTGTTCTATGTGGTTGTGCCAGTTTCAGCGGGGACAAATCTCAACAACCCGGCAGGCTGGTTGGCCCTCGGTCAACCGCCCGTGGAATTAGGGTTGGACCTGGCGCCCACGCGGCTCGTTCAACCCCAACCGGGACGATTAGTTTTGTTTCCGTCGACGCTGTGGCACGGCACGCTTCCCTTTCAGGCCGGCGAGCGCCTGACGGTCGCCTTCGACGTTCGTTCCCGCTAAATCGTCCGTTTGAAGGCCGCGACCAGCTCCACATGGTGGGTCCAGGTGAATTGGTCGATAATTTTCACGCTTTCCAGCCGGTAGCCACCTTCTGTCAGAATACGTGCATCACGCGCGAAGGTGATCGGATTGCAGGACACACCAATGATAAGCGGGACCTTACCGCCCGCGAGCGCTTTTGCTTGTTCCTCGGCACCCGCGCGCGGAGGATCAAAGACAATCGCATCATAGCGCGCGGCTTCATCGGCACGCAGGGGATCGTGGTAAAGATCTCGCCTGAAGACCTGCAAAGGAGCCGCCCCTTTCGCACGATCTAGGGCCGTAACGGCATCGGCTGCGTTTTCATAAGCATCCACCGAGCCGCGCTTCAGAAACGAGCCGGCAAACGTACCGCAGCCTGAGAACAGATCGGCGGTCCGCCCGGATTGCGGAAGTAATTCCAGGACCGCATCGACGAGGGCACGTTCGCCTGCTTCCGTTGGCTGCAAGAACGCCAGCGGGGGCAGCGGCACGTTTAGAACACCGAATGATGCGGTTAAAGGATATCGCTCCACCATAGTCTCCGGGCGATCATGCGCGCGAGATCGCCACGATATACGTGCGATATTCAGGGTTTGTGCAATGTGGGCAAAAGCCTCATGAGCCTGCAGATCGGGAAAGCCCTTTCGGCCAATCGCGCCTGTCATCACTACTTCGCCGTGCCCGTTTACACTCTGTATAAAGATATCGGCGCCTTTTCCTTCCATCAGGAGCGGCGCAAGATCAGTCCGTAACTTGACGCGCATGGCCAAAATTGCTGGATCGGCGACAAGGCAGTCGGTGATTTCCGTGACGTGATGCGAGCGCCGCCGGAAGTACCCTAGCGTGACGACAGCGCGTTTCTTCAACGCCGCAAAGGTCACACGACGCCGCTTGCTCTCCGGAAGAAAGACCGTATCGCGCCAGGTTTCAGGCGTGACCCCTTGTTTGTGCAAAGCGCGCCGGACCGTTTCGACCTTCCAGTCGCGGTAGAAGCTCTGTTCGGCGTGTTGAAGCGTACACCCTCCGCAGACGTCGTAATGAACGCACGGCGCTTTTATGCGATGGGGTGATGCTTCCAGGAGTTCAAGCACGTCTCCGCGCAAAAGTCCGCCTTCGCGCCGTGTGCGGACGCGCACCACATCGCCCGGAAGCGCGCGATCCACATAGACACGCCCGGTCTCCGATTGATGAATTCCATCGCCCAAAGGCGCGAGGTCATGAATATGCAGCGTGTCGGCCATTGTGTGTTTTAGAGCACCAGATACCGCCGGGTCACATATATTTTGTGCGTTATATCAATACATTAGAGAATAGACGATTGACCAACACCGCTCCTGCGCACACGATTGCAAAGGCTGCCGGCGTCCGTTGTATCGTTTGCCTACAAACGATAGAGTTGGACAGTGGGGAACGGGCATAGCAGGGGGCATATATATGTCGTTGGCGCAATCGGCCGAAGAAACAAAAGCTGTCATCGCCGAGATCGGCAGGGCCATAGATGAAGCTGCCCTCACCCCGTTTCAAATTCTTGTTCTGACTCTGATCGGCCTGACCATCGTTCTGGACGGTTTTGACGCGCAGGCCGTGGGTTTGGCAGCGCCGCTGCTCATGAGCGAATTCAATCTCACCAAATTACAACTCGCTCCGATATTTGCTGTTGGCCTGGTTGGCATGACCTTAGGCGCCGCGCTCGGAGGCATGGTAGGTGATAAGTGGGGCCGAAAGACCGCTCTTATCGCCAGCGCGTTTATTTTCGGCAGCTTGACGCTGGCCATGGCTGTTCCCGCTCCCTTCCCGGTTCTTTTGGCGCTTCGTTTCCTGGCAGGTTTTGGTCTGGGCGGGGCTCTGCCCAATGCCACGGCTTTAACGGGTGAATTCTCGCCGGCGCGCTACCGCAGTTTCGCGATTTCCATCAGCATTCTGTGCATTCCCCTGGGCGGCATCCTAGGCGGCACCATCGCCACGACATTGCTGCCTATGGGTGGCTGGCGCGCGCTGTTCATTGCTGCTGGCGCGCTTCCCCTCTTCATTGCAGGCATCCTGTACATCTTCTTACCTGAATCGCCGAAATTTCTTGCGATCAAACATGGAAGAGGTCCTGCCCTGGAAAAAATCATCAGCAGGCTCAAAATCACTGTGGGCGTCTCGGGTGCCGGGCTGGATCGCGGCAATGCGGCGGCCGGTCAGGATGATTCACCTGGTTTTTTCTCTCCTGTTATCTTTAAGAAAGACAGCTACGCGCTTTGGGGATCGTTCTTCTTCTGCCTGTTGGCCGTTTACCTTGGTTACAACTGGCTGCCCGCCATGCTGACCGGTGCGGGTTTTTCGCCTCAGGTTGCAAGCGTCGGGCTCATTTCCTTTAATATGGGCGGCGTCATCGGCGCGTTGATCGGGGCGGCGTTGCTTGCGCGGTTTGGATCAAAGATCCTTGGCGTGATTGCCTTGGCCGGCGCCATAGGAGCGGTCATTCCTCTTGTTCATCCGCTCACCCCCGCGTGGAGCTCCTCCAGTTTAATGTTCTATCTGGGTTTTGAAGGAGGATGCACCTCGGGCTTGCAAGTCGTGTTGTACGCTCTGGCCGCACATCTTTATCCGACCGAAGCCCGCGCACGCGGCGTTGGCTCTGCCTCCGGCTTGGGACGCGTTGGCGCTATTGTGAGCACTTACGTCGGCGCTGCCGCACTGTCGGAACTTGCCGACAAGGGATTCTTCATTGTCGTTGTCGGGTGCCTCATAGCAACATCAGTAGCCATATACATTGTGGGAAACCATATCCCCGGCCGTCAAACGAGCGGCCCCGCGTTGAAACCGGAACTCAGCTAAAGCCGGAGAGAACCCTTCCCCCGGCATTTCAGCTCGCCCATTCAGTGCGTGCGGGGGGAGGCAAAATACGTATGTACACATATAAATATCTGGTCAGATAGCCAGGCTACCGATACTCTTTATTGGCCATGAACGAAGTTCGATATTTACGCCCAAGATCAATCGCTGAAGTCACCGATGTGCTCGCACGTCGCGGTGGACGGATACTCGCGGGCGGAACTGACTTCTTTCCGGCCCAAGGCGAAAAACCCGTCACAGACCTCGTTGTTGACCTTTCCGGCATTCGCGATCTTCGAAAGATCGAAACCCAATCCGACCATTATCGGATAGGTGCGTGCACGACCTGGAGTCAAATTGTTGCCGAACCCTTACCCCGCTGTTTTGACGCGCTCAAGCTTGCCGCGCGAGAAGTGGGCGCTATTCAGATTCAGAATGCGGGCACGGTCGGCGGTAACTTATGCAACGCCTCGCCCGCGGCCGATGGAGTTCCGCCCCTCCTTGTTCTCGACGCTGAGGTTGAACTCACGAGCAAGGATGGCGCACGCCGACTTCCTCTCCAGGAATTCATCACAGGCAATCGTAGAACGCTGCTGCGTCCGAATGAAATTCTAACCGCTGTTATTGTCCCGCGCATTCGAGACAACGCCAGATCGACGTTCTTGAAGTTGGGAAGTCGGCGTTACATGGTGATCTCTATCGCTATGGTCGCCGTAACCTTAACGACGGATGATGCTGGAATTATAACCGATGCCAGAGTTGCCGTTGGCGCCTGCTCGCCCGTCGCGAAACGCTTGCCGAGGCTGGAAGCGAAACTTGTTGGGGTCCGCGCCGCTCCGGGGCTTAGCGCCTTGGCGCTGCCGAGCGATATTGATGCGCTAACGCCAATTGATGATGTACGCGCGACCGCTTCATATCGCATGGACGCGGCATTAACTGTGGTCAGGCGGGCGCTTGATAGCTGTGCTGCAGGAGATTTGTAGTGCTCAATAGAACGGACGAAATAGCTTTTGAGCTCAACGGTCGCGATGTTGCAGCGACGGGGCATCCGGTCACGCGCTTAACAAAAGTCTTGCGCGAGCAACTCGGCTTGACCGGAACAAAAGTCGGTTGTGACGCCGGAGATTGCGGCGCATGCACCGTGCTCATTGATGGCGAGCCGATGTGTGCATGCCTTGTCGGCATCGCTCAAGTTGAAGGGCGCTCGGTCACAACGATAGAGGGCTTGTCGCAACACTCCGACGCAGCAAAACGACTCCAATCGGCATTCCTGCGCCACGGCGCCGCTCAGTGCGGTATTTGCACACCCGCGATGATTGTCGCGGCGTCAGCGTTGATCGAGCAGGTGCCCTCGCCAAACGAGCAGCAAGTCCTCGACGCGATCGGCGGCGTGCTTTGCCGGTGTACGGGGTATAGAAAGATTGTCGCGGCTATCCTCGACGCGGGCACTGCCGAACACGTCGAAATACCTCCTGCTGCGGGCGATGCCGTCGGTAGCCGCATCCAGCGGCTTGACGGCATTCCCAAGGTCAATGGAACGGACATTTTCGGAGCCGATGAGTATCCCAAGGGCGCACTCTTGCTCCGCGCCATTCGCAGTCCGCACCATCGCGCGCGCTTCACATTTGGTGACATCGAGAGTTACGTAGCTTCAAGCCTTGGGATCGTGAGGGTGTTCACCGCCATGGACGTTCCCGGTGAGAACCGCTACGGAGTCATCGGCCCATTCGCCGACCAACCCGTCTTCGCCGTAGGAGAAGCGCGCTTTTTGGGCGAAGCCGTAGCGGCCGTTGTCGGCGATCAGGACGCGATTGAGGCGTTGGATCTCACGAAGTTTCCGATTTCGTGGACAGAGCTGCCGCCCATTACAGATATAGACAGCGCCCTCAAAGAGGGCGCCGTTTTGGTCCATCAAAACAGGCAGAATAATGTGCTTGTCCGTGGACGCGTCGTTCGTGGAGATGTGGAAGCAGCGTTAGCGCAGGCCGAATTTATCGTCGAGGGCGAATTTGAAACAGGCTTCGTGGAGCATGCCTATATCGAACCCGAGGCGGGATTCGCGCGGCGCGTTGGTGATCGCATGGAAGTGCAGGCTTGCACGCAAGCTCCGTACATGGACCGTGACGATGTTGCCAAGATACTTGCAATTGCGCCTGAAGACGTACGGATAATCCCTACTTCGGTTGGCGGCGGTTTTGGATCGAAGCTCGACCTATCAATTCAGCCTTTTATTGCGGTTGCGGCGTGGCACCTGCGCCGGCCCGTGCGCATGGTGTATTCGCGCATTGAATCGGTGAGAACAACCACGAAAAGACATCCTTCCCGGATGAGAGCCCGCGCGGGAGCCTCGCGCGACGGCAAGCTCGTGGCACTCGATTTCAGTGCTGACTTTAATACCGGCGCCTACTCATCCTGGGGTCCCACGGTAGCGAACCGAGTGCCGGTGCATGCATCGGGCCCGTACCTTGTGCCGCACTACCGCGCACTCACGCGTGCGATACATACGCACCTTGTGCCGGCCGGCGCGTTCCGCGGCTTCGGTGTTCCCCAGGCAGCCATCGCGCAAGAACAGCTTTACGATGAACTCGCCGACAAAGTTGGGATAGATCGCCTCGAATTTCGCATCATAAATGCCTTGCGGAATGGTCAACCGACCGTGACAGGACAAGTCATCAACGAGGGAGTTGGTATCCGCGCGTGTTTTGAATCCCTCCGTTCTCATTGGGCGCGCGCCCGAGCAGAGGCGGCACAGTTCAACCGCACGACCGTTGGACCGATCCGACGCGGCGTGGGCGTAGCAGGAATGTGGTACGGGTGCGGGAACACTTCTTTGTCCAATCCCTCGACAATGATGGTGGGCTTGCGACCCGACGGAAGACTTGTGATCCACCAGGGAGCCGTTGATATTGGTCAGGGGTCAAATACCGTTATCACACAGATATTTGCCGATGCGATCGGAGCGCCGGTCGACGCATTTGATCGTCTTTCGGCAGATACTGATATCACTCCGGACTGCGGAAAAACGTCCGCTTCTCGACAAACGTTTGTTTCTGGAAAAGCGGCGGAAATGGCTGGACGTCAGCTGCGCCAAGCCATTTTGCGTTTAGCCAATGCGGGCGAAAAGTCTCGATTGGCCTTCGAGGATGAAAAGGTTCTGATAACCGACAAGGACCATGTCCACGTTATTAACCTCGGTGACCTTTCAGTGGACAATACGGGTTATGTATTGCGTACAGAGGCAACATTTGATCCGCCGACAAGTCCGTTGGATGCGGATGGGCAGGGTATCCCCTATGCCCTATACGGCTTCGGCGCGCACTTGGCCGAAGTTGAAGTCGATCGCGAACTTGGTTGTGTGCGTGTTCTAAAAATAACCGCCGCGCACGACGTAGGACGGGCTATCAATCCGACATTAGTCGAAGGACAGATCGAGGGCGGAATTGCCCAGGGTCTTGGCCTCGCGCTGATGGAAGAGTTCTTTCCGGGCAGGAACGAGAATCTCCACGACTATCTCATTCCTTCCGCAGGCGACATGCCGCCCGTTGAATCTATTCTTATAGAAGACGCTTCGCCCGAAGGTCCGTTCGGCGCAAAGGGCATTGGTGAACACGTATTGATTCCCACGGCACCGGCTATCTTGAACGGTATTTACGATGCTGTTGGCGTGCGCATTCGGAAAGTGCCGGCGACGCCCGATCGCGTGCGCTCAGCAATACGCGCAGCCGCTGCAGGCTAGAGACTATTCCGAAGTCCTGCTTAAAGCAGAACTGGCCGCCGGAGACACTGTCGCCGGCGGCCAGATATTGCTCTGGTCAGGGTGAGGTGGATGACCAGGGCAAAACCGATTTCAATGTCCGCCGCTTGCCGCTGCAGGCGCATTCTTTAGGATGATCGGGAAAGTCGTTGCGGGCGGTGTGTTTCGGCTGCGCTCGGTACGGATCACGCCGTCGATAATCATCATACCGATCCCCGGCAGGTCGCCCAGTTGAACACTTTCCAACAGCGTTTTACCCGCTGAATGCTGCGCCCGATCCATGATGACGAAGTCGGCTGCTTTGCCCACTTCAATCAGGCCGCAGTCCAATTTTCTCATGCGCGCGGTGTTGCCGGTTGCAAAACAGAAAGCACGCTCGGCCGGCACATCGCCCAGGCTGGAAAGCATGGAGATCATGCGCAGAATACCGAGAGGCTGAACGCCGGAACCAGCCGGGCCATCCGTACCCAAGATAACGCGATAGCTTTCATTCAGTTCGATAGCGGTGCGGAGCGCAAAAAGCCCGGAGCGTTCATTGCCATTGTGTACGATCTCGATGGCGCGCTTGCAGCCTTCGCACAGGCACCTGATCTGCACATCGGGCAATGCAGTGTGACCCCCATTGATGTGCCCGATGATGTCGGCATCGGCCGCGAGGACCACGTCCTTATCGATGAAGCCTGACCCCGGCACCGAGGGGCCGCCAGTGTGGATGGTGCTCTGAATGCCGTACTTGCGTGCCCAGGCGACCATACGTTGCGCTTCATCACCGGCCTTGACCGAGCCTAAGCCCACTTCACCGAGCAGCGTCACCCCGGCTTCGGCAAGCTGACGGAAATCCTCTTCCTCCATGCCCTTTTCGATCACCGGCGCGCCGCCGTGAATCTTGACGCCGCTGGGGCGCATGTTCTGGAACCACCGCTGCGACGCGATCGCCATGGCTTTAAGTCCGACGATGTCTCTGGGGCGGCCCGGCATATGGACTTCGCCGGCCGAGATCATCGTCGTAACGCCGCCGTGGAGACTGCTGTCGATCCAGCCCATTTGGTTCTGACGCGGTGTCCAGTCGCCAGCAACCGGATGAACGTGGCTATCGATGAGGCCCGGCGACAGAGCCGTTCCATTGGCATCGACCACAGCAGTTGCACCGTCGAGATCCAGCTCACGCTCGCGGCCGACGGCCGAAATCTTGCCGTCGACGGCAACCACAGTGTCGGCGTCGAGGATCGGCCGGTCGAGATCGCCGCTGAGCAACAACCCGATATTTTTGACAACAAGCTTTTGATTGGCCGCCATATTTACCCGTCCCCCGGGAATTCATTTGTATGCAAATTTGTATACAAACAATCCATATGCTGTCTAGCCACCAATGACGGGGCTTCACGTCATTTGCGCTCAGAAAAATCCATTTGTACACGCATGTATCTATTTATGCCTGAACAACAATGTGAGATGCTTCCCGCTCGTGTCGCGATTCCAAAGCTCGCATGGTTTCCACTTCCAGGATGATGCGCCGTGACGCCGCAGCCTTCAACCGCACAATCCGCCTTTGATGTTTATATGTGGCCTTCTTCGGCCCGTCGGGTTGTGGGTACGTGCGTGGCGATCAACATGCTCGATGGCCTGGACGTTCTGGTGCTGTCCTATGTTGCGCCGGCGCTCTCCAAGGAATGGGGGTTGAGCGGCAGCGCCCTGGGCAGTGTGTTCTCCGTTGGGCTCTTTGGCATGATGCTGGGCAGCGTGGTGCTCGGCTCGCTCGCCGATAGATTTGGCCGGCGCTTGATTATTTTGGCGGCGCTTATTCTTGCGGCGGCCGCCATGACAGTCTCTGCTTTTGCAGAGACATTGCCCCAACTCCTTCTTGTGCGCTTTATAGCCGGCCTTGGCATCGGCACACTAATCCCGACGGTATCCGTGCTCGCCGCACAGCACGCGCCCGCAGGCAAGGCAGGGCAAGCCATTGCCGCCGTGCAAAGCGGCTATCCGTTGGGTTCGATCATCGCCGGATTGGCGACGGCTCCCTTGATTCAAGTGATCGGATGGCGCGGCTGCCTCGCAGGGGCCGGCCTCGTCACGCTTCTCCTCGTTCCGGTTGCCATGCGTTTTGCCCATGACAAAGAATATGGCAAAGAATACGACAAAGAAGGTGCGCGCCAGGATGCGGAACGCCGGGGCATTGCCCAACTCTATAAGCCGGAAACATTGATCCAAACGGTCATTTTATGGTGCGCCATCTTCCTGACGTTCGGCGTGCTCTATTTCCTGATCAGCTGGATTCCAAAACTCGCTGTCGATGCGGGCTTGCCCCAAACTCAGGCCATCATCGCCGCCACCGTCTATAACATTGGCGCTTTTTCCGGAACCGTGACGCTTCCACGCTTCAAAGGCAGATATCGCACGGCGCAGGTCGTTGCGGTGTTCCTTTCCGCCGGCGCCATCTTTCTCCTCATTTATGGGCTGGCTTCGTTGGCAATCCTACCGCTTCTGGCCGTGGCATTCCTGCTCGGGTTCACGGTACAGGGCGGCTTCAATGGATTTTACGGACTAGCGTCTGAGATCTACGCCGAATCTGTTCGCGCAACGGGGATGGGGTGGGCCGCAGGGGTGGGCCGGGCCGGCGCGGTTTTAGGTCCCCTCGCCGCTGGATGGATTCTCGATATGCATGCTGACATGTGGGTGTTATTCGTGGCTTTCGCGACACCTCTGGGATGCGCGGCCATTCTTTCGGTGTTTTTGGGGCGTGCTCAATACAGAGGGACGGCCGAAAAGGCCTAACCCGCACGTTGTCCCGACGCCGCGCCTACTCTGCGGTTACATCGAACCGGCGCAGCAATTCGATGAGCGTCTTTTGTTCTTCTTTTGAAAGCGGATCCAGCGTTTGCTCCGAGACTTTGAGCGCAACGGGCTCGAGCTGCTCCAGCAATTCTAAGCCTGATGAATTCAGCATCAGCAGAGTCCGGCGCTTATCGTTGGCATCCGCCAATACGCGGATCAGCCCACGCGTCCGGAGCCTGCCCACAACCCCCATAACAGTCGCGGGGTCCATATAGGCCAGGCGGCCCAATTGGTTTTGTGACACCCGCCCCTCGTCCCGGATTTTGACCAAGGCAGCGAACTGCAGGGGGGTGATATCCCACTCGCCCATCAGCCGTTGAAAAACGCTGGTCGCCCGCTGGTGGGCGCGGCGCAGAACAAAGCCGACTTGCTCTTCCAGAGCATACCCAACTTCGCCATAGGCCTTCTGCTTATGGATTTTTTTTGCCGTCATAGAATTTTTCATGAGCTCCCGGGGTCCCCGTCAGCCCTATACCCTATCGCAATTGGCTTTGCGGCACATATGGAACTTCTGGTCTTTTCCGATAGTTATCGAAAAATATGAGAGAAATGGGCTGTTTGCACCCAAGCCCTTCTTCCCTAACTCATTTGTCTACAAATGATGCGGAAGGATGTGACAGATAAATGGCGCTCTGCGGAGCGGGCCAGGATACCTCCCATCAAAAGCTAGTGGGAGACATGAAAAAGATGCGTATCGCGCCGCCCTGGAGTGGGCTTTCAAGGATATAATACCATATTCTGGTGGTGACTTTTTCATTTGTGTAACTATGATATTGCCGTGACATATGGCGCACGACCCAGGGCAGAATTGACGCTCGCCCACTGTCGGCGTCAGATCACAGGACTGCGCCAGAATTAAAGCGATGGATATGAAAAACCGGCGGGACTTCACACGTGAATAAGCAATCCACCGCAAAAATACGCTGCAATGCCTGCCCGGTTCTTTGCTACATCGCCGATGGCCAATCCGGTGCGTGCGACCGGTACGGCAATCGCGCTGGGAATTTGGTCCGCCTGGATCCCCTCGTCATTCTCGAGCAGTCGGCGGAAAAGGGCGGCAATGCCGTTCCCTTCATGAGCAAAGAGGAATGGAGCGGCGAGCTGCTGCGCCCGGATCGCAAATTCGTCACCGCCATTGGGGCCGGCACCACCTATCCCGATTACAAGCCCGCTCCATTTATTGTCTCCAGCAAACACGGTGACGTGGATGTCATCACGGTCGTGACCGAAGGCATTTTCAGCTATTGCGGCGTGAAGCTGAAGATCGATACCGACCGGCACCTGGGCCCCGAACGCAATCTGGTGCGCGCTGGCGGCGAACCCATTGGGCACGTCACCACCGGCGAGTATGGCTCGCAGATGCTCTCGCTGGGCGGCGTCAACCATTTAACCCATGGGTCAAAGACGGAAGGGCGTGCGACCTGCAAGGCTTTGCTCGACTTGTGCAACCGCAATCCCGTCGAGCTGACGGTTGATGACGGCGCGACCGTCATCGTCGAGGCCGGAAAGCCGCCTATCATCAATGGGCGCGTCGAGGAACGCATGCGCGTCGGTTGCGGCTCGGCGACAATTGGTATGTTCGCCAAGCAATGGCATAAGTTGGTCGATGATGTTGTCGTCGTTGACGATCACATCACGGGCGTTATGTCGGAGCACCAGGCCGGCAAGGTGCTGAATGTGCTGCCTTCGGGCATCAAGATCAAAGGGCGCAAGTCTACACCCGGCCGCTATTTCCATGTGGCCGAACCCGGCGCCGGTTGGGGCGGCACGAACGTCAACGACCCCCTCAAGATTCTCGGCGACTTTGACAAGGTACACGCAAAGCCCGGCCAGACCCTGCTGATGGTCAGCACGACCGGTGAGCAGGCCGCGTATTTTATCCTTGATGAGCAACTGAAGCCCGTTGAGCACGAGCCGCCGGCTGAGATTAAAGCGACTATCGACCGCATTCAGGAAAATTGCGAACCAGCCTTTTGCTCCGTGCTGTTCATCGGCGGCGCGGGCGGCTCCTTGCGGGCCGGCGTGACGGAAAACCCCGTGATGCTGACCCGTTCCATCAAATCTTTGCTGACGCGTGTCACCTGTGGCGGCGCACCGGTTTTCGTCTGGCCCGGCGGCGGGATCACTTTCATGGTGGACGTAACCCAGATGCCAAAGAATTCCTTCGGCTACGTGCCCACCCCGGCCATTGTGGCGCCAATCGAGTTTACACTGCGGCGCTCCGATTATGAAGCCCTTGGTGGTCATATCGGTTCCGCCATCCCCTTGGAGCAAGCCATTCTGCTCGCGGGACATCAGAACAAGATGACGATCGACACTTTTCAGATCGACGGCTAAGGGCCGATAGAGGGTCGCATGTCCGCCCAGTTCACAGTTCTGGCCAACGGCAACCTTCACATGAATCACGGCCCGATCGATCTGATTCTTCAGATCGACGGAGCCTGGGCCGCCGTCGAGAGCGGCCGCCAACGCGCCTGGGAGCGGTTTGAGACGATTCTGGATGAACTGGTCGGTGAGCTGCCTGTATTACGCTCGGGCAATCCTGCGCACTGGGGAAAGCTCCAAGGCTCCATTGCGCGACGCATGGCCGCTGCGGTGTCCGGCGCGGTCTCCAGCGCCGATGTCTTTATCACCCCCATGGCGGCGGTGGCGGGCTCTGTGGCGGACGAAATCGTGCAGGTTTTTGCCGGCAAGTCGGGCATCAAACGCGCGATCATCAATAACGGCGGCGACATCGCGATATATCTGGCCGCCGGCGAAATTTGCCGTGTCGGCATCGTCTCCAATCCGGTGAGTGGTGAGGCCGCAGGCAGCTTCTGGATTACCGCGGACGAGAACATCCGGGGTGTGGCCACAAGCGGATGGCGCGGACGCAGCCAATCTCTGGGCATTGCCGACGCGGTCACTATTCTGGGTGCGACCGCAGCCGAAGCCGATGCTATGGCCACGCTGGTCGCCAATGCCGTTGATCTGCCCGGCCACGGGCAAGTCGTGCGGCAACCAGCCACCGCGGTAAAAGCTGATAGCGATCTCGGGGAGCGTTTGGTGACCGTGGACGTGGGCGCGTTATCGCGGCAAGACATCGCCAACGCTCTCGACCGCGGAGCGCAGGAAGCACACCGTTTAAAAGCCGCGGGTCGCCTGACAGCTGCCGTGCTTTGTCTGGCGGGTGAGGTTCGCGTGATCGAAGATGGAAACCGTTTGAAACTCTCGGCCTAGAAGATGAACAAAAATGCACAAAGTTGAAATCCGCAAGATTGTCTTGGTTGTTGAAGAGATCTTTCACGAAGGCGGACCGCGCGCTGAGAAGCCGGCCCTGCGCGGCGCCGCGTTAGCCATCATCCGCAATCCTTTTGCAGGACGGTATGTGGAAGACATCCGTCCGTTCATGGACGATCTCAACCCACTTGGTTTAGATCTTGCGGGACGCCTCATTGAACGTTTAGGCGGCGATCCCTCGCGCGTGGAAGGTTACGGCAAAGGCGCGATCATCGGGGCCGCCGGCGAACTGGAACACGGCGCGCTGTGGCATGCGCCCGGCGGTTACGGCATGCGCGAGAAACTGGGTGATACAAAGGCCATTGTTCCTTCCACAAAAAAAGTCGGCGGCCCCGGCACCCGCCTTGACGTGCCCGTAACGCATATCAATGCGTCTTATGTCCGTAGTCACTTCGATGCTATGGAGGTTGGCGTCAATGATGGCCCGCGTGCCGACGAGATGCTGTTGGCCCTGGTGATGACAACCGGCCCACGCATTCATGAGCGCGCCGGTGGGTTCAAGGTTTCGGAAATCTCGAAGTGGGACGGTTTGAAGTGAGCCAGGCAAAAATTCGAAAGCTCGTGACCATTCTCGAGGAAGTCCACAGCGAGGCCGGACGGCCCATTTCCCCGCCAACGCGCCGGGCTGCCGCAGTCGCCGTCATCGAGAACCCCTTTGCGGGACAATACGTCGAAGATCTTGAAGTCCTCATGGCCATCGGCGCCGAGCTTGGCGGCCTGTTGGGCAAACGCTGCATCGAAGCGCTGGGCATCAAGGGCAGTGAGGCCCAGAGCTACGGCAAAGCGGCCCTTGTCGGCGAGAATGGCGAACTGGAGCACGCCGCGGCCATTCTTCACCCCAAGTTGGGTGCGCCTTTACGTGAAGTGGTGGTGAAAGGTGCCGCGCTCGTACCATCCTCGAAGAAGCGCGGCGGTATGGGAACGCCGTTGGATATCCCACTGGGTCACAAGGATGCCGCTTTTGTTCGCAGCCACTTCGACGGCATGGAGGTGCGTATCAACGATGCGCCACGCGCCAATGAGATCATGGTTGCCGTTGCCGTGACCGACAGCGGCCGGCCTCTCGCCCGTGTCGGCGGCCTCAAAGTATCGGAAGTCCGCGGCGAAGATGGCTTACGCTAAAGCGGACGCTGTCGTCTGAAACAGCCGGTGTCCCTGCTGCCCCTAAGCCTAAGAGGGAGCGGCGATCGATACCAATGAACTTTTGCATGGGATCATCCTCCGTGAACGGGGTTGGGTAAAAGTCACTCGCGTTGCGGCGTCCCTGTGCTGACGGCGTGGTGTGCGCTGAGTGCGAACAGCCCCTTCTCCTCAGCGGGGTCGGCGATTCCAAGCACGCGATCAGCGATGTATTCGCCGGACTGCGGGCCCATCTTGAAGGCATGTCCCGATCCACCGCCCGCGACCCAGACATTCGACATCGCCGGATGCGTATCGATGATGAAATGGCTGTTGTCCGAGTTTTCGAGATTGCAGACCCGGCTTGCGACGATCGGCTGCCCAACAAGACCGGGCGTCCTCTGCGCCACAAAACGGCGCGCGAGATCCCACATGATGGGAGAAACAATCCGTTCATCGGTGTCCGGGTCGATAGCGAGGTTGCCCCGGCCGCCGGGCGCGACCTTATAGCCATAGTCCACGTCGCTAAGCGAGTAGCCGCCTCTCTCACTCCAGATATTCGGGAAACGCTCCCAATGGTAACTTAAGTCCCCTGGAGGCGAGCCGACGTAAAAAACCTCCGACCGGATCGGGCGCACAAAACCGGTGAGGATGTCAGGCAGCACTTTCGGCAACCACGGTCCGCACGCGAAAATCGCAACGCCCGTCGACAGCGTCGTGCCGTCCGCCAATTTCAGATTGGCCATCTTGCCGCCCGCGGCACTGCCGGGAACGGCCATGCCGACCTTGTACAACCCGCCCTTTTGCGTGAACACCTCGGTGGCGGCGATCAGTGATTCGCGGGCTTTCACAATGCCGGCGCGTGGTTCGAAGAGCGCCCGCTCGTCGCCTTCGAAGCCGCCCTGCGGCCAGCGCTTCTTGCATTCATCAGCACTCAGCACTTCAAACGGGATGTTCAGTTTTGTGAAGATGCGTTTCTCGGCTTCGAACTGCGTCAGGGGCTCGTTGGGCGACAGCACGCCGTTGTCGAAGATCAGCCGGCGTTTGAATTCTTCCTGCCGCTCGTGCCACCGCGTAAAAGCCGCCATGGCCCAGCGTGAATAGATTTCTCGGTCTCCATAAGCAGCCCGAATCTGGCGGGTCTCATCCCCGGAAGCCTGGCGTGCATTTCCAGCCCCGAAGCTGTCGAGCAGCGTTACCTTCGCACCGCGTTCGCGCAAGCAAAGCGCGGTCCAAGCTCCGAAAGCGCCTGCGCCAACGACAGTGACATCGGGAAGATTATGGAGGATCGCGGGCGCCCGCTTT
Source organism: Fidelibacterota bacterium (assembly GCA_947472795.1). Lineage (GTDB taxonomy): Bacteria > Pseudomonadota > Alphaproteobacteria > Rhodospirillales > Rhodospirillaceae > SHVO01. Next base: position 103,296 of record CANJBL010000002.1, read on the forward strand.
CGATTTTCCGCAGCCTTGGACGGTGCGCTGACCATACCCACGCCCGCGCTAGCCATCCCGACAAGAACAGAGCGGCGATCGAGTTCGGTCATTTTGCGGTCCCCCCAAAGTCGCGTTTCGAGAGTATTGATCTTGGCCTTTAGAACGGTCAAACGACCGAATAAACTTTATGATTTTCCCACAGAGCCCGTGCTGCGCTTAAAAGCCCGCCGGTAAGCGTGCAGCACCGGCTCGGTATAACCATTGGGCTGTTCGACTCCCCGGAAGACCAGGTCGAGCGCGGCCTGAAAAGCCAGCCCTTTCTCGAAATCCGGCGCGAGAGAAATATAGCCCGCCACACCGCGGTTCTGTTCGTCGACGACTTTGGCCATGCGGCGCATAGCGTCCCGTACTTCATCCGCCGTGCAAACACCGTGCCTCAGCCAGTTGGCCAGATGTTGGCTGGAGATGCGCACCGTGGCGCGGTCCTCCATAAGGCCGACATTGTGAATATCGAGCACTTTGGAACAGCCCACACCCGCATTGATCCAATGGACGACATAACCAAGCAGTCCCTGAACATTGTTTTCGATTTCGGCACGCACCTCTTCGGGCGACCAGTTGTGCGGGCCAGCCAGCGGCAATGTCAGAATATCGGCAAGCTTGGCATGGGGACGGCTGGCTAACTCGGTCTGTCGACGACGCACATCCACTTCGTGATAGTGCAAGGCGTGTAACGTTGCCGCTGTGGGCGACGGTACCCAGGCGGTATTCGCACCGGCATTGGGGTGCGCTGCCTTGGTTGCCAGCATTTCAGCCATGCGGTCGGGCATGGCCCACATGCCCTTGCCGATCTGGGCGCGCCCCGGGAAACCCGCGGCAAGACCCGTATCGACGTTGGCATTCTCATAAGCCGTAAGCCACGCCGACTTCTTCATATCGGCTTTGCGCACCATGGCGCCGGCCTGCATGGATGTATGGATTTCATCGCCGGTCCGATCGAGGAAGCCCGTATTGATGAAGAAGATGCGGGCTTTGAGCGCACGGATGCATTCTTTTAAGTTGACCGTCGTGCGACGCTCTTCGTCCATCAGCCCAATTTTGATGGTGTTGCGCGCCAAGCCAAGCAGCTCTTCGACCCGCGTGCAGAGAATGTCTGTGAAGGCGGCTTCTGCCGGACCATGCATCTTGGGTTTCACGACGTACACAGAACCCGTCCGGCTATTCCGGAACCGGCTCTGACCACGCAAGTCGTGAAGTGCGATCAGTCCTGTGACAAAAGCATCAAGCATTCCTTCCGGCAGTTCCGTTCCGTCCTTCAGGCGCACGGCGTCGGTTGTCATGAGGTGGCCGACGTTGCGCACGAGCATAAGGCTTCGGCCCGGCAGGCTTAAGAGTGCGCCGTCGCTGCCAGTGTAAGCGCGATCCGGAGCAAGTCCACGCTCCATCATGCGGCCTCCCTTCGAGAAGGTGGCCTTAAGATCGCCGCGCATCAGACCCAACCAGCTGCGATAGATGGCCACCTTGTCGCCCGCGTCAACGGCGGCGACACTATCCTCGCAGTCCATGATCGTCGTCAGAGCTGCTTCAATCAGAATATCCGCAACGCCAGCTTTGTCGCCTTTTCCATTCACGTGATTGCGGTCGATGGTGATCTCGAAATGCAGTCCGTGGTGACGCAACAGGAGAGCTTCGGGCGCGGATTCCGACCCGCGATAACCGCGGAAGCATTTTGGGTCTTTGAGCGGATAGACTTTCCCCGCCACGCTGGCTGCGAGCGCGCCATCCTTCACGCTATAAGCGTCCACGTCGGCATGTATCGCGCCCGCAAGCGGGACCGTTTCATCAAGCCACAGCCGCGCCTTCGCGATGACGGCCGCGCCACGCACCGGGTCATAAGCAGGGCCTGGTAGCGAGCCCAAAACGTCCGTGCCGTAAAAGGCGTCATATAAACTACCCCACCGCGCATTGGCGGCGTTGAGGGCAAAGCGGGTATTCATCACCGGCACAACCAACTGCGGTCCGGCTATGTCCGCGACCTCGGCATCAACATTGGCGGTACCGATGGTGAAATCGGCACCTTCCGTCTGAAGGTAGCCGATCTGACGAAGAAAGGCTTCATAGGCGGCCGGTTCGTGAGGTTTACCCGCACGCGCTTTATGCCACGCGTCAATTTCACTCTGGAGACGGTCGCGCTCGGCGAGAAGCGCGCGATTGCGGGGCGCCAAGTCCTCTGCCCCGGCGGCGAAGCCCCGCCAAAAATGCTCCGCGCTTATTCCAGTTCCAGGAAGAACTTCGTCAACGACAAACTTGTGCAGTTCGCCATCGACGGTCAAACCATATTCAGAAATAAAAGACGACATAAGATCCCCAGTTTCGCCGCTAAGCCAGTGCGATTATCGCAAACGTCATGGCGCGGTCCCGTACGTGTTTTGCAAAACGGCGACGCCGTCGATGACAACGTCCACCGTCGTTCCCGCCTTCATGGGAAGCGCGCCCAAAGATGTACCGCAGGCGATAACGTCGCCCGGCAGCAGAGTCATATCTTGTGAAATCAAGCTCACCAGTTGCGCCGGACTAAAAATCATGTCGGCGACGGGATAGTTCTGGCGTTCGCGGCCGTTGACCAGCGTGCGCACGGCAAGCTTGCCGGCATCTACATTAGTTGCGATCAGCGGACCGAAAGCGCCGAAACCGTCGAAGTTCTTCGCGCGCGTCCATTGCGTGAAGCTCGCGTCACGATGCAGAAGTTCCAGAGCCGTAACATCGTTTACGCAGGTGTAGCCAAAGATATACGAACCCGCTTCCTCCATCGATACCGCCCGCGCTTCTCGGCCAATGACCACGCCCAGTTCCCCTTCGTAGATCACGCGTCCTTCGTAACTCTTTGGGGCCGGAATCACCGTGCCGCTGGCAGTAAAGCTATTCGCGGTTTTGACAAAATAGAGGGGCTCCGGCGGCTTGGCCAAAGCGTTCTTTTCGGCGGCCGCATGGAAGTTATTCCACAACGCCAGCATCTTGCTCGGCACGCACGGAGTGAGCCATTGAGAATTGGCCACATCAATCACCTCGCCTGTCGGCTTCGCGGCGGCGAACATATCGCCTTCGTATACGCGCAACTCTTTGCCTTCCACGGTGCCGAAGACAACACGGCCTTCTACTGCGACGCGACCCCAAAACATGAATAATCCCTAGGCAACCATCAGTCATCTTGCTCAAGCCGTGCAAGCTTTATGCGCTCCACAGCGGGACCGCTTATCTATCATGACTGATGTGAACATCCAACCCTCGCACCCGCGCGGTGTAAGACCGCGCGGCGGGTCTTTCTATAAGCGCATTGCTTATTTGCGAGCGCGACCTTCGGCGCTTTTGCGGGCCGGTTTGACGCCAAAAAGTCCCCGCCTTCCGACCTTGTCAGCAAGAACTCGGCTGGCTACTGTGTAATTGGGCGTTGGGAGGCTCGTTATGCTTTTGCCTTCGCGGGTTGCTAAACTGCACCGCCTTTTCTGAGAGTATCTCTGCGTTCATCGATGCCCTGCGTGACGAAATCAAATAGGAGCGCGTAATGAAGATTGCCGTGATCGGCGCGGGATCAATCGGCGGCTACCTCGGCGCCAAGCTGGCACTGAGTGGGGAAGACGTCACGTTTCTCGCGCGCGGCGCCACGCTCGAAGCTATCCGCGCCAAGGGCTTTACGCTGATCGATGAAAACAACGTCACCGAAGTCGCGCCGGCGAAAGCAGCGGAGATAAATTGCGGCCAGAAATTCGACGTGGTTTTTCTCGGCGTCAAAGCACACCAGATGACCGCCATCGCGCATCAAGTCACGCCGTTGCTGGGTCCGGACGCGCCCGTTGTGACCCTGCAAAACGGCATTCCGTGGTGGTATTTCTATAAGGTCGGCGGCGAGTTCGAAGGCCGTACGGTCGAAGCCGCTGATCCTGGCGGTGTCATCGCTGCGAATATTCCCAACGAGCGCATTATTGGAACGGTGGTTTACCCCGCCTCCGAAATTGTCTCCCCCGGTGTCGTGAAAATTATTGAAGGCAACCGCTTCTCTCTGGGCGAGCCTGACAACAGCAAATCCGAACGCGCGGAAAAAATATCCGAAGCGCTCAAAAAAGCCGGCTTCAAGGCGCCCGTTGTCTCTGACATTAGAGCCGAGATATGGCTTAAATTGTGGGGCAATCTCACGTTCAATCCCATCAGCGCGCTGACCCACGCAACCCTCGCCGGCATCTGCCGGTTCCCGCAAACCCGTGCCCTTGCTGCCGCCGTGATGGCCGAGGCGCAGGCGGTCGCTGAACGGCTTGGCGTAAGATTCCGCATAACGATCGACAAACGCATTGCGGGCGCCGAGGCCGTGGGCGAGCATAAGACATCCATGCTGCAGGATATCGAGGCTGGCCGGCCGCTCGAGCTGGAAGGTCTCGTCGGCGGTGTGATCGAGCTGGCCCGGTTGACTGGCGTGCCTACTCCGTCTCTCGACGCCGTGTACGCTTGCACGGCGCTTCTGGGCAAGACCGCCAACGACGCGAAATCAAAATTACACCTCCAACCTATTTAAGAGTGGGCAGGACATATGACCATGACACTGATGAAAGTACTTGCAACTGGCCGCGATGATGCCGTTGCTCTTATTGCGCCTGCGACGCCTGCGCTTACGTTCGCCGGCTTGCGCGCGTTGGTCACCGAAACCGTTCAAACACTGAACCGCGCCGGTGTCGGCCGGAACGACCGCGTGGCCATCGTGCTGCCCAATGGTCCGGTCATGGTGGCCGCATTCCTGGGCGTTGCGGCGGGCACCGCATCGGCGCCGCTCAATCCGGGCTATCGCGCGGACGAGTTTGAATTCTACCTCTCGGACCTCAATGCCAAGGCGCTGATCGCGCAGGCGGGCGTGGATTCCCCCGCCATCGCGGTGGCCGAAAAACTCAAAATCCCCATCATCTGGCTGACACCGACACCGGAGCGCGGTGCGGGCAGCTTTACCCTCGATACCGGCGCGATGCCGCTGTCATCTGCCGGTCCCACGTTCGCCGAACCTGACGACATCGCCCTCGTTCTGCACACCTCGGGTACAACCTCACGGCCCAAGATCGTGCCGCTTGCGCAGAAGAACATTTGCGCCACCGCACGCAACGTCAGCACGACGCTACGCCTCACACCGGAAGACCGCGGGCTGGCGATCATGCCGCTCTTTCATATTCATGGGCTTATGGCGGCGACATTGGCGCCGCTCAGTGTCGGCAGCAGCGTATTCTGTTCGCCTGGCTTCAATGCCTTGAAATTCTTTTCGTGGCTCGAAGAGTCGCGCGCCAATTGGTACACGGCGGTGCCGACCATGCACCAAGCGATATTGTCCCGCGCCGGACACAACGCCGCGATCATCGCGGCTCATAAACTGCGTTTGATCCGCTCGTCGTCGTCCTCTCTGCCGCCGCAAGTTTTCGCGGAACTTGAGAAAACGTTCGGAGCGCCGGTCATTGAATCCTACGGCATGACCGAAGCTGCCCACCAAATGGCCAGCAATCTTCTTCCGCCTGGCGCGCGTAAACCCGGCACTGTCGGCGTCGCTGCTGGCCCTGATGTCGAGATCATGAGCGACGACGGAAAGATTCTGCCGCGCGGCGCCACTGGCGAAATCGTTATTCGCGGCGACAACGTCACCAGCGGGTACGAAAGCAATCCGAAGGCCAATGCCGAAGCTTTTACCAACGGATGGTTTCGTACGGGCGATCAGGGCGCGATGGACTCTGATGGCTACCTCTCGATCACGGGGCGCCTGAAAGAAATCATCAATCGCGGCGGTGAGAAGATTTCGCCGCGCGAGGTCGACGAAGTGCTCATGGATCATCCGGCGGTGGCTCAGGTTGTTACATTTGGGATCCCGCACGAGAAGCTCGGCGAGGAAGTCGGCGCTATTGTGGTGAAACGCGAAGGCACGGCGCCGACTGAGCGCGAGTTGCGTGACTTCGTCGCGACGCGGCTTGCCGATTTCAAGGTGCCCAAGAAAGTCATCTTCATGGACGAGATTCCGAAAGGCGCCACAGGCAAACTCCAACGCATTGGCCTTGCGCAGAAGCTGGGCATCACCGCCTAGAACGGCACGGCCAGCCGGAAAGATTGGGGTGATTTGTCAAGCATGAAGGGCAGCACGAATAATCTATTGGCAGCCATTCATGGAACGGTATTCTGAAAGCAATATGATGTAGTCTGCACGTCGGGCATGCGTGGGGGCGCTGCCCGGTATTACGCTTGAAACCATGGGGATGGACAATGGTATCGAAGCCTTGGATACAACTCGTCGCTGGCATTGTGTGCATGGCGATGATCGCCAACCTGCAATATGGCTGGACGCTGTTTGTTGACCCGATCGATGCCAAATACCACTGGGGCCGATCCGCCATTCAGTTGGCGTTCACCATCTTCGTCATCGCCGAGACCTGGCTGGTGCCGATCAAATCATGGTTTGTGGATCGCCATAGCCCGCGTCTCGTAGCCATGTCCGGCGGCGTTTTTGTCGGCCTTGCCTGGATCATCAATGCTTACGCTGATTCGCTCACGCTGCTTTACACCGGCGCGATCGTCGGCGGTGCCGGCGCGGCGGCTGTTTACGGGACATGTATCGGCAACGCGCTCAAATGGTTCCCGAAAAATCGCGGCCTCGCCACAGGATTTACAGCTGCGGGCTTCGGCATCGGCGCCGCGCTGACCGTGGTCCCTATCGCACACATGATCAAGGATAGCGGTTACGAATCAGCCTTTCTCTATTTTGGCATCGGACAGGCGGTTGTTATCTTCATCGTCGCGTCGATCATGCGCAAACCCCCGCCGGCCGCAAATACAGGTGCTGCCGCGGCTAAGAAAGCGCGCGACCACGCGCCGCTCGAAACACTGCGTACGCCGGTGTTCTGGGTGATGTACGTCATGTTTGTGATGGTTGCTGCCGGCGGATTGACCGCGGCCGCGCAGATCGCCCCCATTGCCCACGACTTCATGATCGCCGATGTGCCCGTGAATCTGCTCGGCTTAGCCTTCCCTGCCCTCACCTTCGCCATATCGCTCAATCGTATTTTCGACGGCATCGGCCGGCCGGTGTTCGGCCTTATCTCGGACAAGATCGGCCGCGAGGTGACCATGGCGATCGGCTTCGTCACTCAGGCGATTTCTCTGGCGCTGCTGAGCTTCGCAGGCTCTGACCCCGTGGTCTTTGTCCTGGTGACGACGTTATTCTTCTTCGTCTTCGGCAATATCTACAGCTTGTTCCCGGCCACCTGCGGCGACACCTTCGGCACCAAGTTCGCCACGACTAACGCGGGCCTGCTGTATACCGCCAAGGGAACCGCCTCGTTCCTAGTTCCCATTGCATCGGCCATGGCGGCGACGGCACAAGGTTGGCACACGGTGTTTATGATCTCGATGACGTTCAGCCTCATCGCGGCCGCTCTTGCGCTATTCGTATTGCGACCGATGCGCGCCAAACTCATAGCCGAGCGTGAGCGCACCGCCTGAACATCACGAGTGAAGCCCCTCACCCGCGTCGCGCCATTATGTATAAAAGTCATGACATCGCTTGATGGAATCGCCGCACTTGATACCAGGGGACGTGTCGGCGTTCTGACCATCAACTCTCCGCCCGTCAATGCTTTGGGACACGCAGTGCGCTTGGCGGTGCTTAATGCCGTCCAGGCGTTTGAAGCTAACGAGACTCTGGATGCCTTGGTGATTGCGTGCGCCGGCCGCACTTTTTTTGCCGGCGGCGATATTCGGGAATTTGGCAAACCTCCGCTCAGCCCGAACCTGCCGCAAGTCGTCAATGTAATCGAGAAATCCGCAAAACCCGTCGTGGCCGCTATTCACGGCACCGCGCTCGGCGGCGGTCTTGAACTTGCCATGGGGTGCCACTTCCGCGTCGCCGCGCAATCGGCGGCCTGCGGCTTACCGGAAGTAAAACTTGGTTTGCTTCCGGGAGCGGGTGGCACACAGCGGCTTCCAAGACTTGTGGGTGTCTCCAAAGCCCTGGATATGATGACAAGCGGAGAGTCTATCGGCGCTGCGGAAGCCATGAATCTCGGCCTCTTTGATGAAATCGTCCCAGATCACGTGTTGCTTGATCGTGCCGTCGCTCTCGCAGGGGAAAAAGCAAAGACCCAGGCGACCCGGCGCACGCGAGATATCGTGCCCGAGATCCCGCCGGCAGACGACTTTGATCGCTATCTCACCACGCATGCGAAGAAGTTCGGCAAACTGCCGGCTCCAAGAACCATCGTTCAAGCCGTCCGGGAAGGCCTTCCGCTCGCGTTTGAGGCCGCCACCGATTTCGAGAGAACTCTTTTTCTCGATCTCATGAACAGCGATGAGTCGATGGCTCTTCGGCATGTTTTTTTTGCAGAGCGTGACGTGCTAAAAGTCCCGGGGATTGGGTCCGAAACCGTGCCCCTCCCTGTCTCGCGCATCGGCGTTATCGGTGCTGGAACAATGGGCGCCGGCATTGCGGTAAGTGCGTTGCAAGCGGGCTTTTCAGTAATTCTCGTCGAGCAGACCGAGGGCGCTCTGGAAAAAGGGCGCAACACCGTCGCCAAAATTCTGGATCGCGGCGTATCCTCAGGCCGCCTCACCCGCAGCGCGGCAGATGCCGCGCTCGGCAATCTTCAACCGAGCCTCCAGTATCACGACTTGGCATCGGCCGATCTCATCATCGAAGCAGCTTTCGAAGACCCGGACGTCAAGAAATCGATATTTTCCGCCATCGACAAAATTGCAAAACCCGAAGCCATTCTAGCAACCAATACTTCGTATTTAGATGTCGATGTCTTCGCCGGTGCCACCACCCGGTCGGAGAAGGTTGTTGGCCTGCATTTCTTCTCGCCGGCAAATATCATGAAGCTTCTTGAGATCGTGAGGGGCAAGCAGACCGCACCGGAGGTTTTGGCTACCGCACAAATCCTGGCGAAGAAACTGGGAAAAATACCCGTCGTTGCCGGTAATGCTTACGGCTTTATCGGCAACCGCATGCTGGCCGTGCGCCGGCGAGAAGCGGATCAAATGATCCTCGCCGGAGCCGATCCATACGCTATCGACCGCATCGCCGAGGATTTTGGATTTCCAATGGGCCCCTTCCGCGTGAGCGATCTCGCCGGGCTGGATTTGGGCTGGACAGCCAGCACCTCAAAAAGCGCGACCATCCGCGAATGCCTCTGCGAACTGGACCGGCGCGGTCAGAAGACGAAGGCGGGATTCTATGACTATGACCATAATCTGAACCCCGCACCTTCACCTCTCGTGAGGAAACTTATCGAGGATTTCTCTGCACGCGAACACGTGAAACGGCGCACCTGGTCGGATCAGGAAATTCTTGAAGGTCTGCTGCGCCCCATGATCGAAGAGGGGCAAAAAATTCTTGATGAGGGCATAGCCTTGCGCGCCTCCGATATCGATGTCGTATGGATTCACGGCTACGGCTGGCCGCGGTGGCGCGGAGGTCCCATGTATTATGGAGCCAAGATGAACTGGCTGCCGGCGTAAGATCAGGCGCTCTATCGAAATTTATACAGCCGCGCCGGATTCTCGACAATTCTTGCCCTGCGCACGACAAGAAGCTTTGGGCGACAATATTACGCCTTGGTCGCGACTTCTAAAGACGGGTTCATTCCCAGATCCCGCAATATCCGAAAATGACTTTTGATCGTATCCAGGTATGTGGCGTGCTGATGATACGGCAAGCCGAATTCATGGGCGGTCGACCGCACGATGCTGCTGATCTCCGAGTAATGCGTGTGGCTTATGTTGGGAAACAGATGGTGCTCTATCTGGAAATTCAAACCACCGGAATACCAATTTAGTATCCGATTGCTTGGGGCGAAGTTGGCGGTCGTGTGCATTTGATGTGCCGCCCACTCAGTTCCCATTGTGGACGCGTTCTCGCCAAGCTCTGGGAAGTCGGCCTTGCCGCTGCCGTGAGCCAGATTAAATACGAACGTGAGCGTCAAACTGAGAACCACATGAAACAGCAGGAGACCTGCGATAGCCCTGCCCATCGGCATGACAGCGAACGGCAAAAAAACAAACGCTATAAAGTAAAAGGCTTTGCAGACCCAGAACTCGCTCTTTTCCCGCGACGACATCGCCGGGATACGCTTATAGGGGTTCATGCGCAACGTGAAATACTGGACAAAGTCCTTCACGAAGAGCCACTCGAGTGAAGCCGCGCAATATAGGAAATAGAACCAGCGATGCTGGTTCTTGAATCGGGGTTGCCAAGGCTGATGCGGGCTAAGCCTCAGGCTGCCACGTGTTTCGATGTCATCATCCCACTCGAAGATATTGGTGTAGCGATGGTGCAGGATGTTGTGCTTGTAGCGCCAGAGGTATCGTCCCATGCCCAGCGTCGCGCAGGTCAGACGGCTAACAGCTCCGTTGACTTCGGCATTGGGAGAAAAGGATCCATGCGTAGCGTCGTGAAAGACATTGAATCCTAAAGCGGCCGCGGCCAATGCATAGGAGATGCATAACAAAATCTGCAGCGCCATGTTGCCACTCATGAGCAGCGCAATGTATGACCCTGCGAACCAAGCGACGATGATGGCCGTCTTGCGGTAAAGTCTGGGATCGCCGCACCGCTGCCGGCCCGCGAAATACAAATCAATTCGTTCACGCAGCGTGGTGATGAATAAACTACCGCCTGTAAAAGCGATATTTGTCGGTGCTGGGAGCCCCTCTATGAAAGCAGGCGGCTCCAATGATCTTTTTAGAACCGCCATGAGCTCGTCCCCGCGCCGATGCTGTGAGGCACCTTAGCATCACTATCCCGCTGGTCAAAATGTTAGACGCGGCGCCAGGCCGAATGCGTTGTTCCTTACAATTTCATATAGTTTCGCCGCGCTTCTATGATGCGCGCCGGGTATTCAACGCCTTGTAAGGATGCGCCTTAAGCCAATGATCGGGTAAAGAGAAGCCGCGCCGCTTTCGATGCGCTGCATGGCCCGCGCTATGATTTGTGCTTCTCGATAGGCTTGGAATGGTAGCGGGAGAGGGACTTGAACCCCCGACCCCAGGATTATGATTCCCGTGCTCTAGCCAGCTGAGCTATCCCGCCCCACGCGGCAACGGGAAGCCCGGACCGCTAAGGAGGTGGGTTTTAAGTCCCTCACGCGCAATTGTCAAACCGCGAATGGGCGACCTAACTTATTGAACATGCTTATATATTCAGACTGAAACTTGGCCAGCCGCCGCGCTCTGGCGGCGAAGGTTATGCGGTTGATGGGTCACATTCGTCTCGCGCGCGATCCAGCCACCGCCCAAAACGCGCAAGCCATCGTAAAACACGCAAGCTTGGCCGGGCGTAACGGCCGCCTCTGGCTCGGCTAGGACCACCCGCGCGCCTGTGCGGTCCGTGGCCTCGCCGAAGATCGTCGCAGCAATAGGCTTGTGCGTGTTGCGCAGCTTCACATGAACAGCAATGCCCTCTTCCGGCGGCTTCGTTCCAGCACCTAACCAGTTCACGCCGTGCAAACGGAACGACTGGCGCAGTAGCGCCTCCTTCGGGCCGGCGATGATGCGAGCAGCTTCCGGTTCAATACGAACCACATAAAGCGGTTCGGCTTCGCCGCCAACGCCAAGACCTTTGCGTTGGCCGACAGTAAAATGAATCACCCCTTCGTGCCGGCCCAGCACGCGTCCATCCACATGGACAATCTCACCGCCAATGGCCGCATCGGGTCTTAAACGGCGAATGACACTGGCGTAGTCGCCATTCGGCACAAAACAAATGTCCTGGCTGTCGGGCTTGGCCGCGACATGAAGTCCGAACTTTTCGCCAAGCTCACGTGTTTCGCGCTTGCCCATGCCGCCCAGCGGAAAGCGCACAAAATCCAGTTGGTCGCGCGTGGTCGTGAAAAGGAAATAACTTTGATCGCGGTCATCCTCGTAAGCCCGATGCAATTCGGGCCCCGCCTCACCTTCCAGGCGCTGAACATAATGACCCGTCGCCAGCGCGTCGGCACCGAGATCCTTCGCTGCCTTTAAAAGGTCGCGGAATTTCACTGTTTGATTGCAGAGAACGCACGGCACTGGCGTTTCGCCGTGAATGTAGCCGTCGGCAAAACGGTCCATGACATCGGCTTTGAAGGTCGTTTCATAATCGACGACATAGTGCGGAATGCCAATGAGATCTGACACCCTGCGCGCATCATAAATATCCTGGCCAGCGCAGCAGGTCTTGCTCTTGGCCGTGGCGGCGCCATGATCGTAAAGCTGCATGGTCAGGCCGACGACATCGTATCCTTGCGACTTCAGCAGAGCCGCGACGACGGAACTATCCACGCCGCCCGACATGGCAACGACAACGCGCGTCTCTTGCGGCGTTTTTTCCAGCCCCAGTGAATTTGGCGATACGTTACTCATTCAATCCATCATGTTGCGGGTTGCGGACGGCAGACGCACGGTTAGTCCATCCAAAGCATCCGTGAGCACGATCTGGCAGCCAAGGCGCGACGTACGGGCCACACCGTAAGTCAAATCCAGCATGTCCTCTTCCGTGGCATGGGCCGCCGGCAATTTAGCAAACCACTCGTCGGCCACGATCACGTGGCATGTGGAACACGCCATGGAGCCTTCGCAAGCGCCTTCCATGTCGATACCGTTGGCATGTGCCACCTGCAACAGCGTCACGTTGCTTGCGGCAGTCACTTCCTTGCGGTTTCCGTTCCGCTCGATAAAAACAACTTTCGGCATGGGGATTATGTATTACGCCGCGGCGCTCGCCGCTAGTGGTCCGATTCTAACATTCGCATTCCGGTTCTAGGGACTGGCTTGCGAATGTTAGAATCAAAGGACCACTAGGAATCTATGAATCTAGTGGAGCTTACGATTTGACATTCGCCATCCAATTTCTCCACCAGCCAAGTAGCGAATGTCAAATCTGCTCCACTAGAGGCCGCCAAGCTTTCAAAAAGGCGGAAATGTCGTCGGCGGTGGTTTCCCAGCCCAAACTCACGCGAATAGCCGAGGTGGCATCCGCGGCCGGCATACCCATCGCCAGCAGGACATGCGACGGCGCGATCTTTCCGGACGAACATGCCGAACCCGCGCTCACAGCCACGCCCGCCAGATCGAGGCGCATGACTTGCGTCTCGCTGGAAACGCCTTTCAGGGCAAAACATGATGTGTTTCCCAGCCGCGCAACAGTGCTGGAAAAGATCTGCACAGCCGGGGTCTGCAATACGGCGTCTTCCAGGGACTTCCGCAAATCCGCAATGCGCCCAGCTTGTGCGAGCAGGGTTTTGGTTTCCCGCGCCGCTGCTCCAAACCCGATAATGCCGAGCACATTTTCCGTGCCCGCGCGGCGCCGGCGCTCTTGTCCACCGCCTGACAGGTCGGCGGCAATCTCAAGCCCGGCGCGCAGGACCAATGCGCCCACGCCTTTGAGACCGCCGATCTTGTGCGCCGACAAACTGACGCTATCCACACCGAGTGCTTTCAGATCGACAGGGATTTTTCCAGCGGCCTGCACGGCATCGCAATGGACCAGCGCGCCATACGCCCGCGCCAGGGCCACAACTTTGTCGATAGGCTGGATGACGCCGGTTTCGTTATTGGCCAGCATGACAGTGATCAGCACTGGTTTCGCGCGGTGCTTCAACTCGGCCTCTAAAGCCTGGATATCGATACGCCCATCCTGATCGACCGCAAGGCGCGCACTTTCGGGAATTTCGGCCAGTACAGACGCATGTTCCACACCGGAGGCCAGAACGGCCGAGCATCTGGCTGCGGCAGCAAGGCCGCGCAACGCCAGGACATTGGCTTCCGTCCCACCCGAAGTGAAAATCACTTGCTGCACGGGTGCGCCCGACATTTCCGCCACCGCCTCGCGCGCCCCTTCAACAGCCGCGCGCGCTTTGCGGCCCGCAGTATGCACGGACGACGGGTTGCCAAAGTCCCCGAGCGCCGCGGTCACGGCTGCGGCCACGGACGGCAGCACCGGCGTCGTGGCGTTGTAATCGAGGTAGGTGAGCGAACGCGGTGGTGGCGAAGAAGGTGTCATGGGGCCCTTTTACCATCCGTAAAGGCCCGAAGAAGCGCTTATTCAGCCGGAGCGCGTCCTGCGGCCAGCTTGCCAGACAGAACGTCTTGAACCGTCACGCTTTTCAGGAATCGCGCCACTTCCCGTTCCATGGCGTCCCACAGCAGTTCCATCTGACGCTGGACGGATGCCCCCTCTGCCGACGCTGCAGCCAACACACCAGCGCCGTCGAATACCGCCGTATAGATGTCGGCGATGGTAATATCATGGCTGGGGCGGGCCAGAACGTAACCGCCGCCCGGCCCCCGCACGCTTTTGATCAGCCCATTGGCTCTGAGCCGGGCAAAAAGCTGCTCTAAATAGGACACCGAGATATCTTGGCGCTTGGCGATGACGGCCAAGGTGGTGGGCTGCTGCGGAGACTGACAGGCCAGATCAACCAGCGCGGCCACGGCATAACGGGCCTTCGAGGAATCTTTCAACGGCGGCTCCTTTTCTCTAAACCATTGATATAGAGCAATTTTCTCTATGATCTGGTTCAACACTATGCCCTCGGTTGGCGCGGCCTTGAGCCCACGCTTAAAGAGAGACTTTCAGTGTGGCTATACGGCCTTTGAGTAAGCCTGGATCACTCAAAACATCTTAGAATTGAATCTGCTTGTCCCGATTTCACATTTGCACGGGGCACCTGCATCCCCTAAATAAACGTGCCCAGCCACATCCCTGCGACAGGCGTTTACTGGGAGTGGTCACAAAGGATCGTTTATGCCCGAAGTTATTTTCACCGGCCCCGAAGGGCGTTTAGAGGGCCGGTATCACCACAGCGAGATTCCCCGGGCACCGATTGCGGTTATTCTGCATCCGCATCCCCAGCACGGCGGCACCATGAACAATAAGGTTGTTTACAACCTTTATTATGTCTTTGTGCGTAAAGGCTTTTCCGTCGTGCGCTTCAATTTCCGCGGTGTCGGGCGTTCGCAGGGCGATTTCGACAATGGCCAGGGTGAACTGTCCGATGCAGCTTCGGCGCTCGACTGGCTGCAGTCGGTCAATCCCAATGCCGCATCCTGCTGGGTGGCGGGCTTTTCCTTTGGTGCCTGGATCGGCATGCAGTTGCTGATGCGCCGGCCGGAGATCGAGGGTTTCATTTCCATCGCGCCGCCGGCCAATATGTACGACTTCTCCTTCCTCGCCCCGTGCCCTTCTTCCGGTCTCATTCTGCAGGGCACGGAAGATGATGTGGTTCCCGAACCCTCAGTCGAGAAGCTGGCAAACAAGCTCAAGATGCAGAAGAACATCATCATCGACTATCAGCTGGTGAAGGGTGCGAACCACTTCTTCAAGGACCATATGGATCATCTGGTCAATTCCGTCAGCACCTATGTCGATGCGCGCATGGGCGCGGGCAACACGACCGGCAAGCGCAAAGCTGCCGCGCAGAGCTGATCCCGTTCCCTCACGCCTAAGCTGATTTTGCCTGAACGGATGTTGCCTGAACTGACCTGGTCTGGGCAGCGGGTTGGACCAGACGTCCGCCCGTGAGTGGCATGGGCGTTCCCGTCGTCGTCGGAAACGTCAGCGGTAGTCCGCGCAGGCACCGCACAGCGAGATAAGCGAAAGCCTGCGCCTCGAGCGCATCACCGTCCCATCCCAATCCATCGACCGGCGCCACGGGAATTCCCACCGCGCGTTCGATCTCCCGCATAAGACTGGGATTGTGACGCCCACCGCCCGCGACGAGCAGACGCTGCGGCTTGATCGGACAATGCTTCAAGGCGCGCGCCACGGCGGCGGCAGTGAAAGCCGTCAATGTCGCGGCGCCATCTTCGGGACTGAAGTGCGCGAAGTGGGTCCCCACAAAATTGGCCGTGCTGAATTCAAAGCGGTCGAGAGATTTAGGCGGATGTTTGCTAAAAAACGGATGCTCCAGCAGGCGCGCCACGAGGGCCTGATCGGCTTTCCCTTTGGCGGCCATTTCGCCGTCCTTGTCCATGGCTTGGCCGTTGTGGCTCTCGACCCAATCATTGATCAGGCCGTTGCCGGGCCCGGTATCGAAGGCCAGAAGTTCGCCGGCTGTCCCTACCCAGGTGATGTTGGCAACACCACCAATGTTGAGGATGGCCGTCGGCAAACCTTGCGCGCGCGCAAGCGCTGCGTGATAGACCGGCACCAATGGCGCACCCTGCCCGCCGGCCGCGACATCCGCCGTGCGGAAGTCAAAGGCAACAGGCACGCCTAAAATATCGGCGAGACGCCCACCGTCGCCCATCTGCCAGGTGGCCCGGCGCGCCGGCCGGTGCCAGATGGTCTGGCCATGAAACCCGATGAGATCCACGGCTGACGGCGTGACACCCATGGCTTTCAGCAGATGGAACACCGCTGCCGCGTGCAGGTCTGTAAGTTCCGTCTCAATCGCACCTTCGTGCGAAGCAGCACCCCGGTCTGGGGCGGCCTTGATGAAAGCCGCGAGGCGTTGGCGAAATGCACCGTCGTAGGGCACCGTGACGGCGGCTTCGCAGCGCACGATGTCTTCCCCATCGGTCTCCATATAGGCAGCGTCGATCCCATCCATCGACGTGCCACTCATGAGACCAATGACACGAAGGGGCTTAAAGGCGGCGGAAAGGCTCGCGCTGGTGTTCATGTGGCTGACATTGTCCGAATATGGCGGGTATGGTAAGCACCCCCCGCGCCCGTACAGGCACGGCTTTATTATTATGCCAGCCTGCCACAGGGTCCAGCATCTTCGGCGAAGAAGTGACGGCCATGGCTCAATTCCGCTCAGATCTTGTTCAGACACTCGTTTCACGCGGGTTCCTGCATCAGTGCACCAATCTGGAAGCGCTGGATGCCAAGACCGCCGCCGGTCCCATAACGGGCTACATCGGCTTTGATGCCACCGCCGACAGCCTGCACGTCGGCAGCCTCGTGCAGATCATGATGCTGCGCTGGATGCAAAAGACTGGCCACCGTCCCATCGCCCTCATGGGCGGCGGCACGACGAAAATTGGCGACCCTTCAGGTAAAGATGAGTCTCGGAGCTTGCTGGACGACGCCACGATCGCAGCCAACATTGCTTCCATTCAAAAAGTCTTCAATCGATTCCTGACGTTCGGATCCAAGGATGCCATCCTGGCCAACAACGCCGAATGGTTGGATGGATTGCAGTACATTCCTTTCCTGCGCGACGTCGGCAAACACTTCACGATCAACCGTATGCTGACGATGGATAGCGTCAAACTGCGGCTGGAGCGTGAACAACCGCTCACGTTCCTTGAATTCAATTACATGATTCTGCAAGGCTACGATTTCGTCGAACTCTTCAAGCGCTATGGCTGCACTTTGCAACTCGGTGGCTCTGACCAGTGGGGCAATATCATCCAAGGCGTGGACTTGGGTCGCCGTATCGTCGAGGCCGAACTCTTTGGCTTCACGTGCCCGCTCATCACCACCGCATCGGGCGCGAAGATGGGCAAAACAGCCGCCGGCGCCGTTTGGCTGAAAGCCGAGCGCCTTGCTCCTTATGATTACTACCAGTTCTGGCGCAACACCGAGGATGGCGACGTTGGTCGCTTCCTGAAGCTGTTCACCGATTTCTCGCTCGACGAGATCACGCGGCTGGAAGCTTTGCAGGGCGCGGACATCAACGAGGCAAAAAAGGTCCTGGCGCTGGCGGCAACGACCTTGCTGCATGGCGAGGCCGCAGCCAACGACGCCGCCGAAACCGCGCGCCGCACCTTCGAGCAGGGCGGCATAGGTGATGATCTGCCAACCGTTAATATCAATGCCTCTGACTTGAAGACCGGTATCGCTGCCTGGGACTTGTTCGTCCGCGCCGGCCTCGCCCCCAGCAACGGTGAATCGCGCCGCCTCATCCGTGGCGGCGGCGCCAAGATCAACGATCAGAAATGCGACGATGAAAACGCGGTCGTGACGACGGCGGCTGTCACCGACGGCGTCATCAAACTTAGCGCCGGCAAGAAGCGCCACGCGATTGTGAAAATCAGTTCCTAGGTACGGCTGGCGTTTCCGGCGGCAGCGCAATGGCCGGCGGCGGCGGCTGTGGCGGGCGCGGCGACGAGCGGAAGATATCAAAAATGTGGCGCAAGAAGCCCGGCGCAAGCGCGGCCAACGCATTGACCGAAGGTTGTGCGGTCGCGACCTCGCCGCGATAGGTGTAGGTCGCAGCGAAGATTCCCCCACCTTTGGCCCCACCGCTCAAGATCGAACCAATCAGCGGTATCGAATTCAAGGCAGAGTTCACCGAATAGGCGGGGATCAGCGTGCCTTCGAAATCCATATACGACGTGGGGAATGTATAGGCCCCGTGCCCCGTCAGGCCGAAGGAGCTCCCGTACATTTCACCGTCTCTCACGCGCAGCGTGGAATCTGCATATGAGAACGGCACATGCAGGGTCTTGAATGAAATTCCCTGCCCACGCAGCTCGTCAACAATACCCGTGAGTGTCGCAACAGACAGGAGGCGCGCCAGCAGCGGGGCCTGAATTAGCTTGAAGTCTTTCACCTCTGCGACGCCTCGGATGGTGCCGTCCGGCGCGAATTCCCCATCGATGTCCAAGTTGCCGCCCATGATGTCGCCGAATAACCCAATGGCGCGGATGACGCTGCCGCCGTCGGCACTCCTGCCTTTGAACGTGCGTTTACCGTTATCGCTGCTCAGCTGAAAGGTAACCGGCACCGTTCCATTGATCTTGCTGGTGAAGTCGATGGCTTGAATACCGGTGTAGTCCCGCTCGAATCTTAGCAGGACATCACGGAAATCGCCGCCATTGTTCATCCACATGCGATCGAAGGAGGCTTGAATACGCAGCGGCGTCGAGAATTGGGTGTTGCCGTTTTCCGCGCGCCCGCGCGCATCATCCCGGCCCAGGTCCTTCCAGAAGTAACTGGAATTGAACGCAGGGCCCGAAACATTGATGTTATAGCCGCCGGCATCGTCGACGTTCACTTCCGCCGCCAGATGGGTGTCGCTCACCATACTGGGCTTGATGGACAGAACACGCATCTTGCCTTCGGATGTAAAACTCAAATCCCCGCTCACATCCAGATCCGTTCCAGCCATGACATGGAACGTCGGCACTGATTCAAGATGGTCCTTCGCGAAGACGGCGGTGACCGTGGCGGACGCGGGCTTACCCTCTTCTTTCCTCCAACCCAGTTGCGGCAAGGACATGGCCGAGGCCGTCAGGTCCGCGCGCGCCTCCAACGTACGTGTGTCGTTGCGGTTGATGGTATAGATGACGTGCGCGGGAACGGGCCCATCCAGGTACGGCGGCACAAACGGAATAACGCTCAGGCCAACGAGCGGACGCTGGGCATTGTTGACGATGGGATCCAGTTCATAGCGGCTGCGGAATTCTCCACCGCCGAAGTTCTCGCGCCAGGTGATCGTCGAATGGATGCCGCCCAGCACGATGCTGCCGGAAACATCCATGCCGGCGCGGTCAAGTGTCAGGCCCAATTGCCCATCGGTGAGAGGCAGCCCGAAGGCAAGCTGAGGGATTCCGACTTTGTCCGCTTTAGCCTTCACATCGATCTTCAGTTGGTCGAGTTTCAGATCTTTGATCAGGGGAAAATTGAGCGCGAGATCGATGTTCGCGTCGCCCGCTGCGCTTTTGGCATCAAGGCCGACGAGACTGGCGTAACCTAGCGGCTGATAGTCGATGAGCCGCATGACCTCGCCAAATCCACCCTGGATCTTGAGCGCTATGTTAGCGCGCTCAGATCCGCTGCCCAGGTCATAAAGTCTGATCTTGCCCGAGGGAATGGAAAGGCCCTTCCCGGAAATGGTATCGGGCACATGCCCATTGGTGATGTCGATCACCACCTCTGTCCCGGCGATGGTCATGATGCCGTTGGTCTCTTGCACATGTGGCAAGCTGCCAAGGTACTTCACGTCAACGCCGCGCAGCTCCGATGTCAGCACGGCCTCTGTTGCATCGAGCGCGTTGATATTGGGCCCGGTCAAACGCAACTTGAAGCGCGTGTCGTAAAGCCCGCCTTCATTGAGGTTGGCATCGATCCACGAGCGCGTGTTCGGCTTGACGCTTGTGGGCCAGTATTGTTTCAACGCCACCAGCGGCAACTCGGCCATGCTGGCTTTGAGGTCTACCGCCGGGGCGCTATTGAGGTTCTGGCCTTCGCCCGAGACCACAATCGTAGGAGCTTTTTCTCGCCCGCGATTGAGTTCCACGCGTAAGGAGTCGATGACGATGCGATCCAAGTCTGGTCCTGCGCTGCCCTTCAGCAACAAGGCCTTCACGGGAAAGCTTTGCGAGACCGGATCGGGCAGACGCAACTGGCCATCTTGCCCCTTCACATCGAATTGCAGGTCACGCAAACGTGCGCCGGCATTGGTCAGCGCCAGGGTGACGGCCGCCGTCCCACTCAAACGCAGGTCAACGGCATCGAGAGGAGCCAACTGCGGCGCGAGGCTCGCCACGCGTGATGGACGAAACCCGTCCACATTCAAATTCACTTTGAGGTCGCCGCTCACCGACGAATATCCACCTTTCGCGGTCAGATTCCAGCGCTTGCCCTCCTCAAACACGGGAAAATTGGCATCAATCGCCACATCACCTGCCGCACGCGTGAAGTTGAGCACCGCATCGGGCACTAGCCACCTTTGGCCGGAGACTTCGTCCACGAGAACGATCGTGGCGTTTTCAATGGCAACACGATCGAGATAGCCCGCGGGGTTGTCGCCTCCTGGTGCTCGCGTCAATGCTCCAATCAACGAGACCGCGAGCGCGTTACCGCTGGTGGCATCTGTGGTTGATACCGTTGGCGCTTGCGCCGGGGCCACCCCCACCGCCGGAACACCGACCACCGCTGATCCAGGTGTCTCCACGCCCAAGCCCAGCGACCCATCCGCACGGTGCACAAAACGCATGATGGGATTCGTGAGCCGCACCAGCTCTGGCGCCGCAATGCCGCGCTTCAACGCTGGCGTGCTCAGGCGGATCACCATGCTCGGCAGGCCGGCGATCACTGCGCCGCTGCTATCGAGCACACGCACGTCGCGCACCGTCAACTCGGGCGAACCGGACAAGCCCGCCCAACGGAATTGAGCCCCATCGATACGGAAATGATACCCCGGCGCCAAATCTGAGAAGGCATTCGAGATGTAGGGAGCTACAGCATTGAGGGTAAGAGGGCCCTGACTCAAACGCCACGCCATCACCGCCGCACCCAGAAGGATGAGGATGATGGTCGCTTCCAGCGCTCGAATCAAAAATCTCACTGCGCCGTGTGTCAACGCCGCGGGCTCCAATGCTCTGGCCCCAACCAAATACTGATCATGGGGCAAATGGTCATTGACGGTGGGCCGGCGAAGCGGTTTTCGTACGCTCTTGTCCGCAGCTTGACCGTCTCCTTTCTATATCCCACTGTCCTCTGAAACGGTAGAGAATACGTAAATCCCGCGAGTCGCATGATAACCCTGCCCCATATCCAACTCCCTATCCCCGCGGATCACGGTCGCCTCACGCGTCTGCACAACGATTGGTTGGCCGCCGCGGAGTCACAGGCCCCCGATCTTGCGTCTTTCATGCGCGATATCGTCGCAAATATCCAATGGCGAGCCGTATTGGACGCTGTCTTCAGTAACAGCCCGTTCCTCAGCGGGTTGCTTCTCGACAATCCGGCGGCGTTCCAGCGGTTCACGACGGAAGGACCGGACGCCGGCGTTGCGCACCTCTTAAAAGCCGTTGACGGTGGAAGTGCCGACGTCGCCACCGCCATGATCAATTTGCGGAAGGCGAAATCTGAAGCCGCCCTTATCATCGCGCTTGCCGATATCACGGGCCTCTGGAGCGTCGATCAGGTCACTTCTGCGCTGTCCGATTTTGCCGACACAACCGTCCGCGAAGCTCTGCGCGTTCTTTTGTTACAAGCTCAAGAGCGCGGTCACATCACCTTGGCGGATCTGAGTGCTCCGGCAACCGATTGTGGCTACGCAATTCTGGCCTTGGGCAAACATGGTGGCCGCGAACTCAACTATTCTTCAGATATTGACCTCTTTGTTTTCTTCGATGCTCAGCACTTGCCCTATATCGGCAAGAAGAGCGCTCCGGAGTTCGCTGTCCAGCTCACCAAGGATTTGATGCGCCTTCTGCAAGAACGCACGGCGCAGGGATATGTCTTCCGCACCGATCTGCGGCTGCGCCCGGATCCCGGCTCGACGTCCGTCGCGGTCTCGCGTGAAGCAGCGCAGATTTATTACGAAAGCTACGGCCAGAACTGGGAACGGGCGGCCATGATCAAGGCGCGCGCGATAGCCGGCGACATGAAAGCCGCCGCCGCGTTCATCCGCGACCTTCAGCCCTTCATCTGGCGCAAATCGCTCGACTTCTATGCGATCCAAGATATCCACTCTATTAAGCGCCAGATTTACGCCCACAAGGGCGGCGGTACAGTCGAGGTCGCTGGCCATAACATCAAGTTAGGGCGCGGCGGTATCCGCGAGATCGAGTTCTTCGCGCAGATCCAGCAGCTCATCTGGGGCGGCCGCTTCACCGAAGCCCGCTCGTCGCAGACTCTGTCTGCTCTGGATGCGCTTGTAACCTTGGGCTTTGTCACGCCCTCCGTACGCGACGACCTCGCAGCGGCCTATCGCTATTTACGCAAACTTGAGCATCGCCTGCAGATGATCGCCGATGAACAGACGCAGACCTTGCCGGAAGATCTTACCAAGCTGGCGCACGTCGCGGCCTTCATGGCACACCGCGATCTTCAGACCTTCATGGCCGAAGTCGAGAAAACCTTACGCACGGTCGAAGTTCACTACGCCGGACTATTCGAGGACTCTCCTTCTCTGGCCGTGGACGGCAACTTGGTTTTCACCGGCACGGAGGATGATCCTGACACTATCGCCACGCTGAAGCGTCTCGGTTATCACAACCCTGTCATGGTTGCGCAGACTGTGCGCGGCTGGCACCACGGCCGCTACCGCGCCACGCGCAGCAATCGAGCGCGACAACTGATGACCGAGGTTATGCCCGGCCTGCTCAGCGCCTTCGGCAAAACCGCTCAGCCGGATGCGGCCTTCATGCGCTTCGACCGCTGCCTCTCGGTCTTACCGGCGGGCGTGCCTCTTCTTTCCGTTTTCTACGCTAATCCAGATCTTCTCGACTTGGTCGCAGAGATCATGGGTGATGCGCCGCGCCTCGCCGAGCATCTCAGCCACGCCCCCGCTCTGCTCGACTACGTCTTGGCGCCTTCTTTCTATGAACCGCTCGGCAGACTTGCCGATCTGCGCCAAGATCTTGCCCGCTCCTTGGAAGCGGCGGAAGCCTTCGAGATCATGCTGGATCTTTGCCGCCGCTGGACCAACGATCAGCGGTTCCGGGTCGGCGTGCAGGCTTTGCGCCGCATGATTGATCCGCTCCAAGCCGCCGAACACTTCACCGCCATTGCCGAGGCTGTCATTGGCGAGCTTGTGCCGCGGGTCTGCGACGAGTTCTCCCTCCAGCACGGGACGGTAGCGGGGGGAAAGCTAGCGATCCTGGGTTACGGTAAGTTGGGCAGCTTCGAACTCACGCCCTCCTCCGATCTCGATTTGGTAGTGATCTACGACGCCGATATGGACTCCCATTCCACTGGCCCCAAACCGTTGCCGGCGCCGGCCTATTACATGCGCCTCACGCAGCGTCTCATCACTGCCTTCACCCTGCTGACCCGCGAGGGCAAGCTGTACGACGTGGATATGCGCTTGCGCCCCAACGGCGATAAGGGGCCGGTTGCTTGCAACCTGGAAGCTTTCGCCAAGTACCAGGCAGAAGAAGCCTGGACCTGGGAACACATGGCGCTCACCCGCGCGCGCCTGGTATTTGGGCCCGATGACCTCCAGCATAATATTGCGAGCGCTATCGCTAAAATCCTCGCACGCGGGCGCGATCCGGACGCGCTGGTCTATGCCGTGGCGGACATGCGGGCCCGTATGCGCCGCGAGCGGAAAGACGGCGGCCTTTGGGATGTTAAGCTAAAGCCCGGCGGCCTCGTCGATGCCGAATTCATTCTGCAATATCTGATGCTCCGGCACCCAGATGCCAAACCTGACAGCGCTCGCCCGCAAGACATCACCTCAGCCCTGATGACGGGTGGCGCCTTGAGCAAAGGCGACGGCGAGGTCATCGCCGGGGGCATTGCGCTTTGGTCCCGGCTCCAGCTCATGCTACGTCTCACCACCGAAGAAGATGTGCCGGCCGCCGACATTCCCGAAGGGCTCAAGGTGAAATTGGCGGCAACAGCCGGCATGCCCGACTTCGCCAGATTGGAGAACCTCATGAGCGATACGGCAAGTGCCGTGTATGAGGCATTTCAGCGTATCATCGAGGAACCGGCAGCGGCGGCGCGCGCGAAACTCGGACCCGACGCACCACATTAGAGAGGGAGGCCCATCATGGCCGCGAAGACGAAATCCAAGACCAAAGCCAAACCAAAGACTGCCAAAAAGACCGCGAAAAAAGTCGCGAAGAAGCCCGTGAAGAAAGCTGCCGCCAAACCAGCAAAAACCGGCTCACCCGCGAAGTCCCTCCTTGGCAAACCCGCGCCGAATTTCACCATGCCGACCGATGGCGGCGGCTCCGTCTCCCTGAAGGACCTGCGCGGCAAAAAGGTTGTGCTCTACTTCTATCCGAAGGATGACACTCCCGGCTGCACGGCCGAGGCCTGCGACTTCCGCGACGGACAGCGGCATTTTAAGGCTTCCGATGCTGTCGTTATCGGCGTCTCGAAAGACAACGTCGCCAGCCATCAGAAATTCAAAAAGAAATTCGAGCTGAACTTCCCGCTGGCCTCGGACGATTCAAAGGTCTGCGAAGCCTACGGCGTTTGGGCTGAAAAGAGCATGTATGGCCGCAAGTACATGGGCGTGGAGCGCTCCACCTTCATCATCGATAAGGGCGGCATCGTGCGCGCGGAATGGCGCAAAGTCAGCGTGCCCGGCCATGCCGTCGAAGTCGCCAAGGCCCTGCAGGCCTTGTGACGATATCTCTCTGTGATTGGGCGGTGGAAATCCTCTCCACCGCCGCCCCTTCCGATAAAGTCGCCAAGACCGGGATCGCCGCTGCTGCATGGCGCGCCGGCGCGCTGCCCGTAGGGTCTGCAGTCCCACCGCAACAGCCCGCCCGCCCCGCCAAGCCCGAACTCTGTGATCCGCGCAACATGCCCAAGCGGTCCGCCGGACCCAAGGGCCGCGTCGCGCTTGTGCATGCCATCGCGCATATCGAACTCAGCGCCATCGATCTCGCGTGGGACATCATCGCGCGTTTTACGGCGGCGGATCTGCCGCGTGGCTATTATGACGATTGGGTCGATGTCGCCGTCGAGGAATCCCAGCACTATGCCGCTCTGGCGGCGCGCTTGACGGAACTGGGCGCTGCTTACGGTGACCTGCCCGCCCATGCGGGCCTCTGGGATGCGGCCGAACGGTCAGCGCGCGATCTCGCGACGCGTCTCGTAGCCATCCCTCTGACCCTGGAAGCACGCGGGCTCGACACGACGCCGCAAATCTCAACCCGCTTGCGCCTCTCCGGCGACGAAGCCACGGCCGCGATCCTTGACGTCATCTATGCCGATGAGATCAAGCATCTCGCCGTAGGTGTGCGCTGGTTCGAGTTTCTATGCGCGCGAGAGAAGCGCGCACCCATCGCGACCTATCACGCGATCATGGCCGAGCAGTTCCCCAAAGGCCTCAAGGGGCCATTCAATATGCCGGCCCGTACCCAAGCCGGTATGGGCGAGGATTACCTTAAACCCTGGATCGCCGCTTAGAGCATTTTCCGGCGAAGTGGAAACCGGTTCGCCGCAGAAAATGCGACCAACCTTAAGCATCCGCCGCGGTCTTGATGCGCGAGGCCAGCGATGCAGCCATGAACTTGTCCAGGTCGCCGTCCAGCACGCCCTGACTGTCCGAGGTTTCCACTTCGGTGCGCAGGTCTTTCACC
Source organism: Fidelibacterota bacterium (assembly GCA_947472795.1). Taxonomy (GTDB): domain Bacteria; phylum Pseudomonadota; class Alphaproteobacteria; order Rhodospirillales; family Rhodospirillaceae; genus SHVO01. Next base: position 129,267 of record CANJBL010000002.1, read on the forward strand.
AGCTGATAGGGCTGCAACACGTAAGAGCGGATCTGGTGCCCCCAGCCGATCTCGGTCTTGGCGGCCTCTTGCTTCGCCAGGACAGCTTCGCGTCTTTCCAGTTCTTGCTCATACAGGCGTGCGCGCAACATCTCCCAGCACTTGGCCCGGTTCTGATGCTGTGAACGCTCGTTCTGGCACTGCACGACGATATTGGTCGGAATGTGCGTGATGCGCACCGCGCTGTCGGTCTTGTTCACGTGCTGGCCGCCGGCGCCCGACGAACGATAGGTGTCGATGCGGCAGTCCTTTTCGTCGATCTCGATCTCGATGGTGTCGTCCACCACCGGATAGACCCACACTGAGGAAAAGCTGGTGTGCCGGCGTGCATTGGAATCAAACGGCGAAATACGCACCAGCCGGTGCACACCACTCTCGGTTTTGAGCCAGCCGTAGGCATTGAGGCCCGAGATCAGGAAGGTCACGGATTTGATGCCCGCGCCTTCGCCGGCGCTCTCTTCCAGGTATTGCACCTTGTAGCCTTTGCGTTCGGCCCAGCGGGTGTACATGCGCGCCATCATCTCGGCCCAGTCTTGCGCCTCGGTGCCGCCCTGACCGGCGTGGATTTCGAGATAGCAGTCGTTGGGGTCCGCCTCGCCCGACAGCAGACTTTCCAGTTCCACCTGCTTCGCACGACTCAAAAGATCGGCGATCAGCTTGCGGGCTTCTTCCAACGCCGCTTCGTCGCCCTCTTCGTCGGCCAATTCCGACAGGGTGACGGCGTCGTCCAGCTCACGTTCGAGTTTGCGGGTCGAGGAAACGGCGGATTCAATCTGGGTCCGTTCGCGCATCAGCTTCTGCGCTTCGCGCGGCGTATTCCAGAGATTGGGGTCTTCGGCCTTGGCGTTCAGCTCATCCAGGCGCAGGAGGGCACGATCCCAGTCAAAGATGCCTCCGGAGCAAATCGAAACAGCGCTTGATGTCGTTGACCTTGTTTTCAATGTCGGGGCGCATGGCGAAAGCTCACAGGATGAAGGGCTGAGAGCCGCGTTTTAGGAAAACCACGGCTTTTAGACAAGAGGTGATCTGACGTTAGTACTAGTAGAGGCCACCCGCCGAAGGCTGGTTGGGCAGGTTTACGCCGGCCGCATCATCGTCGTCCGACTGACCCAGGATCGTGACCTGCGTGCTGGGCGACGTGCCGGTCTTGAAAGCCTCCAGGATCACATGGCGATCGCCGGGTTCCGCCGGACGGCCCGAGTCATGGTCCACACGTACGAGGCTCACGCCCGGGGGCACACGGAAGGGTGTGGCAGGCTTGTTCTTCAGGGCTTCCATCATGAAGTCGCGGAAGATAGGAGCGGCCACGCCGCCGCCGGTTTCCTTGGCCCCGAGGGAACGCGGCTCGTCAAAACCCACGAACACACCCGCCACGAGATCCGGCGAGAAGCCCATGAACCACAGGTCGTTGGCGTCGTTGGACGTGCCCGTCTTGCCGGCGAGCGGTTTGCCAACAGCAGCCACGGTACGGCCCGTACCGTTCTGCACTACGCCTTCCAGCAGGTGTACTGTCTGGTAAATGCTGGCCTGATCGCCCAGCTGCGGGCGATTGTCGGGCAGTGCCGGCGGCGCCTGGCTGTTCCAGGCCGCGACCACGCAGTCGGGGCACGGCAGGTTATCGGAACGATAGATCGTCTTGCCTGTGCGATCCTGGATGCGGTCGATGAGCACCGGCGAGAGCTTCCTGCCGCCGTTCACCAACTGCGCATAACCCGTGGTCATACGCAGAACGGTAGTTACTTCCGAGCCCAGAGCCGCCGACAGGTTCTGCGGGAATTTATCGACAATCCCAAACGCTTCCGCCGTGGCCGCGACCTTGTCCATGCCGACGGCCTGCGCGACGCGCACGGTCATGAGGTTCTGCGAATGCTCGATGCCCATGCGTATCGTGGCACGGCCCAGGAATTCATCGGTGTAGTTCTTGGGTTTCCACTTTGGCAGCCCCGGCCCCTGATCCATCACGAAGGGTGCATCCAGAACCAGCGTGGAGGGCGTGAAGCCGGACTCCAACGCCGTCAGATAAACGAAGGGCTTGAAGGAGGAACCCGGCTGACGCATGGCCTGGGTCGCGCGGTTGAACTGCGAGCGCGCATAAGAGAACCCGCCGTTCATGGCGAGCACGCGGCCCGTATGCGGGTCCATCACCACCATGGCGCCTTCGACTTGCGGCAGTTGGCGCAGCCCGAATGTGCCGGCGGGATACGAAACATCGCCGCTCTTGGTGACAGGTTCGACGGCGATAACATCGCCGACGCGCAGCACCTGCGCCGGCGCTTTGACCGTCTCGCCCACATGCTGATCCGGCAGCGCCTGACGCGCCCAGCGCAGTTCGCTGAGAGGGATCGCGCCTCCATTGCCGTCGCGCAGGATGATCGCGGCCTTGTCGGCCTGGAGTGACTCAACTACTGCCAACTGCCAGTCGGACAAAAGGCCCGGCGGGTCCTGCACACGGCGTAGGGCTTCGGCCCAATTTCCCGGAGTCACTTTCGTGATCGGACCGCGCCAGCCATGAGCGCGGTCATAACTGATAAGACCCGCGCGCATGACGCGGTTCACCACGCGCTGCAGGGTCGGGTCCAGCGATGTGCGCACCGAAAGACCGCCCTTATAAAGGGCATCTTCGCCAAAGCGCTGGGCCAGATCGCGGCGAACGTTTTCCGCGAAGTAATCGGCATCCGCTACGGATTCTGTTTCGGCGCGGTTGCGCACCACAATCTGTTCGGCGCGCGCGGTCTTTTCTTCGGCAGACGTGATATAGCCGTCTTCCCGCATACGCCCAATCACGTAGTCGCGGCGGTCCTTCGCCTGCTCGGGGCGGCGCGTGGGATTATAATTGTTGGGAGCCTTGGCAAGACCGGCGAGAAAAGCTGCTTCGCCCACGGTCAATTCGTCCAGCGACTTGTTGAAGTAGTTCAGGGACGCCGCGGCGACACCGTAAGCCCCAAACCCGAGATAGTTCTCGTTCAGGTAAAGCTCGAGGATGTGATCTTTGGTGAAGGCGCGTTCGATGCGCAGCGACAGGATGGCTTCACGGATCTTGCGGTCGAAAGTGTATTCCTTGCCGAGCAGAAAGTTCTGAGCCACTTGCTGCGTGATGGTGGAAGCGCCTTTGATGCGCCGGTCGCTGCCGATGATCTTTTCGCCCAATGCCACGACGGCGGCGCGCACGAGGCCCACCGGGTCCACGCCCGGGTGAGAATAGAAGCGTTGGTCTTCCGATGCGATGAAGGCGTACTTCACCCGGTTCGGGATGGCCTCGATCGGCACGAACACACGACCTTCGACGGCGTATTCCTGAATCAGCGAACCGTCGCCGGCATAGACACGGGTCATGACGGGCGGCGTGTAGTTCGCCAGAGCGCGGTAGTCCGGCAGCCCCCTGCTGAAATGGTAGAAGATAAAGGTCGCCATACCCGCCATGGCAATCATGCCCAGCAGGACGACGCAGCCTATGATCGTCAGCTTCCGCATCATGAAACAGAGTACCTCTTCGAGGACGTAACGCCGCGGTTCCTTAGCACAGCCGAGGAGTGGCTCCCGCATGACTTTTTGAGACTTTTTGCGGAAATTTCGCCGGATTAATCGGGTCTTAGCCCTGAATTACGGCAAAAATCCGCTCCGTTTCGGGATAAACGCCAAACAGGGGCCGCAAGGTCCCCAGCTTCAAACCAAAGCCCTAAAGTTTGGCGCTCTGGGTCAGTCCGAAATGCCGGTCCAACCCGCGCACGACCGCTGTCATGAGCTTGGCCCGGTAAGACTCTTTTTTCAGCGCCGTTTCGTCTTCGCGGTTGGAGAGATAGCCCATCTCGATCAAAACCGACGGAATATCGGGCGACTTCAGCACGGCGAAACGCGCGAACCGGTGGCTATTGCGCAGCAGAATCACCTCGCGCTGCAATTCGCCAATCAGCTCACCGGCAAGCTTGGTGGCGAGATTCATACTCTCGCGCTGCGCCAGGTCCATCAGGATATGGCGGACCTCCTGCGTCTCGTGAGACAGGTCCACGCCGATAATGCTGTCGGCATTGTTCTCCTGTTCCGCCAGGGCTTCGGCTTCTTTATCCGAGGCTTTCTCCGATAGCGTATAGACCGACAACCCGCGCATGGACTTGTTGACGAACGAGTCGGCATGCAGCGAGATGAAGATATCGGCCTGAGCGTTACGCGCGATATCGCGTCGCTCGCTGAGACCGAGCGACACGTCCTGATCGCGGGTCAGAAGAACTTTGTAGCGGCCGGTGCTTTCCAGCCGTGCCTTCAACTGACGCGCCGCAGCAAGCGTGATGATCTTTTCATAGATGCCGGAAACACCGATGGCACCGGGATCAACGCCGCCATGACCCGGATCGATGGCGACAACCTTTTTGGTATCCTTGACCGCCGGCTTAACCGCTTCAGGCGGTTTTTTCTCAACGGGCTGGACGCTCGCGGTCTTGGGCGCAGGTGTACCGAACTGCCCGATCTTATGCCCGGGGCCGAGCACGGCCAGAAACTTCTCCCGTGCCATGGGCTCCAGATCGACGACGAAGCGCGGTGGCGTTCCCCCCGTTGCCGGTAATACGAACGCGTTCTTGATGTCGGCGGGTCCGGCAAGCTCAACGACAATGCGTGCGTCGCCGGTCTGGAAGAGGCCGTAACGAACCGTCTTCACCAGTCCCGTGGCGCCTGGAGCATTCTTGCCGATGGCCCAGTCCAGCTCGGGCATGTCGATGACGACGCGGTAAGGATCGGCGAGCCGAAACAGGCTGAAGTCCACAGCCTCGGACAATTCGATGACGAGGCGCGTGTGGGTGCCGTGATCGAACAGGCGCATGGTCGAAGCGATGCCGAGCGCCTTCGACGCCGAAGGCCATAGGACCGCCGCCGTCCCGGCAGCCACGACAAATCGCCGCGGCACAGAAATATTTTCTATATTTTTCAGTTGGTTACCCAATAGCGCGTCATCAGCTTCCTGGTCCGGCTGGGCTTTGAGATCGGTCGGATCCGTCATGTCAGGGCGCAAAATATGGGGGTAAGTGCTTGACTCTCCATAACATAACCGTTTTCCCGAGTCGCGGCAAGATTCATGCGGAGTCGCGCATTGGTTGGTCTCAATTTTCGCCCGCCCGCAGGCGGGGAATTAGGCGTTGTCACCGTGGCTGGGACCCGTCTATGGTTATGCCGCTCGTGGTATTTTCCGGCATGCCGGTTCGGCCTTCGAGAACAGTGGCTCTTGCCCGTTCCCGGATGCCCCTGGTGGCCTTGACTCATTGAGTCATCTGGTTTTTTTGGGCCGGAAGAGACCTATTTTAAAACGGGAAAGACGGAGTTCGCTCCATCGATCCCACCGCATCGAAAGCCCCGGGGGCCTTACGTGCCGAGATCACTGTTGAATCGCCCATCGCCGACCGCCAACGACCGTCACACGACGTCGCTGCGCGCGGCTGCCATCGGCATTCGCTCCCTTCGGCTGCACCACGCTCAACCGGGAACGCTCGTTGGCGTTCCCTCATCCATTACACAAATCCGCCGCGGACGCGCGCATCAGGGTCCATTGACCCTGGGCCGCGCGGGCACCGCGGTGGCACGGAGTACACCTGACTATGGTCAAAAGAATGCTTATCGAGGCCACGCACCCGGAGGAAACTCGGGTCGTGGTACTGGACGGAACGCGGCTTGAAGAATTTGATGTAGAAACATCAACCAAGAAGCAGATCAAAGGGAACATCTACCTGGCCAAAGTGGTCCGGGTTGAGCCCTCACTCCAGGCCGCCTTCGTCGATTACGGCGGGAACCGCCACGGTTTCCTCGCCTTCAGCGAAATTCATCCCGACTACTACCAGATCCCGGTGGCTGACCGCGAACGCCTCATTGCTGAGGCCCAGCGCCATGAGGAAGAAGAAGAGCGCCGCCGCGAAAACCAGCGCGCTGCCCGGGCTACCCGTGAAGCCGCGAGAACGGCGTCCGGCGACAATGCCGGTCAGGCCGCGAATGCTGACGCTTCTATGCCCCATGATGATCACGAGCACGAGCATGGCCATGATCACCACGATCACGAAAACCACGATCACGAAAACCATGGTCACGACGATCACACGCACCACGATCATGACCACGACGATCATGGTCAACCTGATCACACGCATGACGATCACGCCCACGACGATCACGCTCATGATGATCATGGCGACGCCATTCCGCTGGCTTTCATTCCACCGGCGATCACATCGCCCATCAGCGATGACGACAGCCACGACGAGCATGATCACGACGAACATGGCCACGACGATTCCGTGACCGAAGCCGGTTTCGTGAAAATCGATAGCACGGAAGAACACGCTGCCTTCACACCGGACGTTCCGGAAACGGTCGGCGGCGAACCGTCCGAGGACGCATCCGGCGGAGCGGGTGCGGCGCGCGAAACTGCGGAAGATTCACACGGCGAAGTGCAGGCGAAACGCGATGCCAAAACCGCCGGTGTGGAAACTGTCGGCGGCGAAGAAGATGAAGATGATGAAGCGGCCGAAGAAAAGCAGCGCCACCGCTTCGTCGCCTCGCGCCACTATAAGATCCAGGAAGTCATCAAGCGCCGGCAGATCATGCTGGTGCAGGTGGTGAAGGAAGAACGCGGCAACAAGGGTGCAGCCCTTACGACATTCCTGTCGCTTGCCGGTCGTTATTGCGTGCTGATGCCCAATAGCCCACGCGGCGGCGGTGTCTCGCGCAAGATCACCAGCGCCCAAGACCGCCGTCGCCTGAAGGCGATCCTTGGCGATCTTGAACTGCCGAAGAACATGGCCGTCATCCTGCGCACCGCCGGTGCCGAGCGCAACAAGGCCGAGATCAAGCGCGACTATGAGTATCTGCAACGCACGTGGAACAATATCCGCGAAGTCACAATGACCAGCCGCGCGCCGGCCCCGATCCACGAAGAGGCCAGCCTCATCAAGCGCGCCATCCGCGACATCTACAGCCGCGACATCGAAGAAGTCTGGGTCGAAGGCGAAGAAGGCTACAAGGTCGGCAAGGACTTCATGAAGATGCTGACGCCTTCTCATGCCAAGAAGGTGCAGCGCTACAAGGACGACATCATTCCGCTGTTCCACCGCTACCAGGTGGAAAGCCAGATGGAAGCCATCAACAGCCCAACGGTGCAGCTGCGCTCCGGCGGTTCGATTGTGTTCGCGCAAACCGAAGCGCTTGTCGCCATCGACGTGAACTCGGGCCGCGCCACCAAGGAACGGCACATCGAGGAAACGGCCTACAAGACAAACTGCGAAGCCGCGGATGAAATCGCGCGCCAGCTGCGCTTGCGCGACCTTGCGGGTCTTATCGTCATCGACTTCATCGACATGGAAGACAACCGCAACAACCATTCGGTGGAGCGTCGTCTGAAAGAGGCGCTGAAGGCAGATCGCGCCCGCATCCAGGTGGGGCGTATCAGCCACTTTGGCCTTTTGGAACTGTCACGCCAACGTCTGCGCCCTAGCCTCATCGAAGCCAACTTCCGCGTCTGTTCGCACTGTGCCGGCTCCGGCATGGTGCGTTCGACGGAATCTGCCGCCGTCTATTCACTGCGCATGATGGAAGAAGAAGGTGTGCGTCAGCGCTCCAGCGAGATCACCGTTACTGTCCACCCGGATGTGGCGCTGTATCTGCTGAATTATAAGCGTGACTCCCTCGCCAGCATTGAAACCCGCTATAGCCTCAAGATCATCGTCATGGGCGATGCCTCGTTGGTACCGCCCAATATCCGCCTCGACCGCGTGAAGGCAGTACGCCAGATCGGTGACGATGCAGGCGAAACTGCCCCGCGCGAAGCTCCGCGTGAATTGGAGCGTCCGACAATCGAAGCGCCGGATGAAGACACGAGCGACGCCGATGAGGCCGACGCTCCCCCGCCACGGCAGAGTGAGCATCGCGGTCGGGATCGCAACCGCGACCGTGATCGTGATCGGAACCGCAACAGCAACAGCAACCGCGAAGAAGGCGGACGCGAACAAGGTGCACGTGAAGAAGCCGCACGCGAAGAAGGCGGTGGTGAAGCCGGCGGTCGCAAACGCCGCCGTCGGCGTCGGCGTCGCGGAGGAGGCCGTGATGGTGAAATTGCGCCGGCTCCCGGAGCAGCGCCCGTTGAGTTGGGCGCAGAAAATAGCAGCCCGCAAGAGGCTCCGACCGATGGCGGCGATGAAAACGGCGCCGAAGCCGGTGAGAATCACAATGATGGCCGCGATCAAGGCAATCAAGGCCCAGGTCGTGATGACGCCAGTCGTCGCGGCCGTCGCCGCGGACGGCGTGGTGGCCGCAGACGGCGTCGCGGCGGCGAGCCTCACGAGAATGGCGGACAGGCCAACGCTGGCGCACATAACGGCGAGACGCATGAACAGGGCCAATCACAACAGTCCGAACGCGCAGAGAACGACGCACCTGCCTATGTAGCCGCTACGGCTGAAACAGCACGTGTGGAAGGCGCCCACGTGGAAGGTGATGGCGCTGGCGGCAATTCCGGAGAAAGCGGTCCATCGCGATTCTTCCGCGCCATCAAGGACACCTGGCGCCGGAATGACTCAAACGACGGCGCTACTGAAACTGCCAGCGAACCTGCGCCGCCTGCACCCACACCCGCACCTGCGGCACCTCCGCCGCCGCCGGCTGCCAGCAACGAGCCGTCGCAGCCCGCCAAACGCGGATGGTGGAACAAAGACGAGACATAAAAACGTTAGCGCACGACAAACTGAAGGCCCGGCTCATCGCCGGGCCTTTTGCTTTATGCTTTCCGCCATTTCGCCAGGCGTCTACATGCCTCTTCCATATGGGCGGTCTCGCCTGCGAAGGAGAACCGCACGAAGCGCTGCCCTTTAAAGGGGTCGAAATCGACACCGGGTGTTGTCGCAACTCCGGCTTCGTGAAGCATGCGCTTACAAAACATCTCAGCGTCTTCGCCAAAGTCCGCAATGTCGGCATAAATGTAAAAAGCGCCGTCCGCCGGCGCGAAGCGCGTGAAGCCGCTTTCCGGCAAATGCCGTAACAGAACGTCGCGGTTGCGCGCGTACCGCTGCACATTGGCTTCCAGCTCATCACGGCAGTCGAACACTGCCAGCCCTCCGTGCTGCGACACCGCCGGCGGCGCGATGAACAGATTCTGTGCCAAACACTCTAAGGGGCGTTGCAAATCCTCCGGTACGATCAGCCAGCCCAAGCGCCAGCCCGTCATGCTGAAATACTTCGAGAAACTGTTCACGACAAAAGCCGAGGGCGAAATATCTGCCACCGTCGTGGCCGTCACGCCGTAGGAAATGCCGTGGTAGATCTCGTCGGAGATGAGCCTTATTCCATTGTTATGGCAAAACGCCGCGAGCGCGCGGAACTCATCGGGCAGAATCATCGACCCCGTGGGATTTGCGGGGCTGGCAAGGATCAATCCGTCGGGCAGCTTGGGCAGGCTTTTCAAATGGTCAACGGTCGGCTGATAGCGCGTCGTCTCATCCACCGGCAGGAGCACCGGCGTGATGCCGAGACTGGTCAGGATGTGGCGGTAGGCTGGATAGCCCGGCGCCGCTAACGCCACGCGATCGCCTGCCGCGAAGGCAGCGAGAAATGCCAGCACGAAGCCGCCGGAGGAGCCCGTTGTCAGGAACACGCGCTTGGGCGAAATCGCGGCGCCGTAAGTATCGCGGTAGTGCCGCGCAATGCGCGCGCGCAAGACCGGCATCCCCGCTGCCAGTGTATAGCCCAACGGGTCATCCGTCAGCGCGCGCGCCACCTGGTCCGCAGCGGCACGTGGAATGCCCGTCGAGGGCTGCCCGACCTCCAGGTGAATGATGTGGCGCCCCGCGGCTTCCAGGGCTTCGGCTTCGCGCATCACATCCATGACCATAAACGGCGGCACCAGAGCGCGTTCGGCGATTTTGAGTACCATCAATTTCCCCTTACCGGCGCCGTGTAGGCGTAGCCGCTGCCGCGCGGATCACTCTCCGCCTGGCATGTATCCGTAGCATCGGCGCACCGGATCACATTCACAAGTCTCGCAGATCGTGGGAGATCGCCCGTCGCGGCAAAACGCAATCGCTGGTCGCCAGCCACACCAAGGGAAGCCTCCAAAGCCTGCGATCCGCGCATGGCCTGCAAGATGCCTGCGGTGTTCACATGACCCGCACCGAACGGTTTACCCATGGAGAGCACGCAGGCAACAGCGCTCCCTTGCGTATCGCCGACCACAAAGCCCGTCATCCCCGAGGTGGCACCTTCAGAGTCCCCCGTATGGCGCAATGCATATACACGCCCCCCCTTCTCTTCTTTCATGTCAGGCACGCTCCAACGCGGCGCATCCTCCACCCCACCACCTTCGGCAACATGTTCACGTAACTGCGCGAGCACAGTGGCCAACGCCGCCTGCGTAAGAGTATCCCCCGCTTGGGCCATGTGCCGTTGTGGCGTCATGAACATCGTCAGCGCACGCGCATCACCCGTAAGAATGGCCCCGCTTCCCGCCAGATCTTGCGCGAAGGCACGCGAGACGCGGTAACCGAAGCGCGCCAGCTTCTCCGACGGCGCCACAACCTGTGGCCAGGGCTGCCGTCCGTATTTCGCATGGAGTGCTCGCAGCCCGCGGGCACTTGTTCCAGAGGAAAAATCCAGGGCCTCGGTTGTACGTGCGGCCCCATCGTGAACGAGGCACGCACCCTGTGCATCAAGACTGGCTGAAGACGGCAGTGTCACCGCCAGCGCGAGCCCCAATGCCGTCGCTGCGTCCGCCGCATTGCCGCCATCCGCCAGCACAGCCTCGGCAATGCGCCCGGCTTCCGGCTCGTCGGCGGCGATCATGCTGACAAAACGTTGCGCTGTCGCTCTGTCTCCTGCGCCCATTTGCACCCGAATCTCGGGAAAATCGGCACAACCGCCCAGGCTCGCGCTCATTAAAACAGCGCCACAGAGCGAAAAAAGGCGGCAGCGGACGGCCGGAAAATGCCATAATTGACGAGCGTTCCGAGCCTGCCCGCTTGGACTATGGCCCCCTGTTACGTCACAAGAGTGATACGCGACATGACGCTCGACCCGCATAGTGTGAGTTCCGTGAACCTTCCCACTTTTCCGCGACCCCAGCGCCGTCCATTTCGGATGCGCCATATGGCGTCTATCCTGCGCGTCGCGCTGGTCCTGATTGGTACAGGCACCCTGATTGGTACAAGTGGGAGTGCGCGCGCGCAAGAATTCAGTGTCGGGACCGTGCTCGACGACACCGAGATCGGCGCCACGCTGCACGCCTATGCGCGCCCCCTGCTCACGGCGGCTGGTCTGCAGCCGGACACCATCCAGCTCCACATGGTTGTCGATGACAGCATCAATGCTTTCGCGACACAGGGGAACAATGTCTTTTTTCACACCGGCCTTCTTCTGCGCGCCAAGAATTCCAATGAAGTGATTGGCGTCATGGCGCACGAGTTCGGCCATATCGCCGGCGGTCACACGGTGATGATGTCCAGCGATATGACCGCCGCCAATACCATCAGCCTGCTGTCCACCCTGCTCGGGGTCGCCGCGGGCGTGGCCACAGGCAATCCCGAAGTCGGCATGGCTGTGATGATGGGCGGCCAGCGCGCGGCCATCGGCGAAGTGCTCGCCTTCAGCCGCGGCCAGGAAGCGCGCGCCGATCAGTTCGCACTCAAGACGCTCGAAGAAACGCACCAGTCGTCCAAAGGCCTTTACGACTTCTTCCTGCGCCTCCAGGGCGAAGAGCGCCTCATTACCACCAATCAAGACCCTTACGTCCGTACCCACCCGCTGAACACAGATCGCATGAGTTCCATCCAGGCGGTCATGCAGACCTCGCCCTATACCAATGTGCCGCCGGATCCAGAACTGGAGCGCATGCACAAGCGCTTGCTCGCCAAACTCTTCGCGTTTCTAAAACCCCAAATCACCACGCTGCAGCGCTACCCCGATTCCGACAAAAGCATCGAGGGCCGTTACGCCCGCACCATTGCCTACTACCGCCGTGGCCAGTTCGACCAGGCCATGCCGCTGGTCGATAGCCTGATCGCCGATGCACCCAAAGATCCCTACTTCTGGCAGATCAAAGGCGACATGCAGCTTTCGCGCAGCCACATCGAGGACGCCATTGTCGCTTACCGCGAATCCCTGAAGTACATGCCCAACGCGCCTGAAATTCTGGTGGCCTTTGCCCACGCTGTTGTGGAAGGCAATAACCCGGACTATCAGGTCGAGGCCCAGACCATGTTGAAGCATGCGGTGGCCATCGATCCGGAGAACGCCGAGGCCTGGGACATGCTGGCCCGCTCCTATTCCCAGGTGGACAATCAGAGTTTATCGGCTTACGCGGCGGCTGAAAAAGCCATTCTCTTAGGGGAATTCGGCGATGTGGCCCGATATTGCAATGTAGCGGAAAAGTTACTCGAAAAAGACACGCCCACTTGGTATCGCCTCCAAGATATCAAGATCATGGCGCAAAATTCTTTGCGCGAAATGCGGAACAAACGGCGGTAAGCTAGGCTTCATTCGACCGCCGGATTCGCAAAAAAGACCCGCTTGAAAAAGGTTCTGTCCATGCCACGTTTTGCCGCCGCCCTGGCCCTGTCCGCCTTTGCCGCCTTGTGCGCGCTGCCCGCCGGCGCCGCCGAGAAGAGCGCCTTTACGGATGCGCAAAAGGCGGAGATCAAAAAAATGGTGCGCGAGTACATCCTCGAGAACCCCGGCATCATCAATGAAGCCATCCAGGCCCAAGAGGTGGCTGCGGACAAGGCGAAATCAGATAAGCGCGTCGCCATTGCCAATACGCGCAAGCAGGAGATTTATACGCCCAGCGAGAACACCGTCCTCGGCAATCCCAAAGGCGACGTCACGGTGGTCGAGTTCTTCGACTACAACTGCGGCTACTGCAAAGCCATGTTCCCAAGCGTCGTGGAAGCCATGAAGGAAGACCCGAAACTGCGTTTGGTGGTGAAGGAATTTCCCATCCTTGGGCCTTCGTCCGTCACCGCCACGCGCGCGGCGCTGGCTGCTCGCAAGCAGAACAAATACACCGAACTGCATCTCGCTCTGATGAGCCATAAGGGCAGCCTCACCGACGCGGGCATCATCGATATCGCCAAGAGCACGGGTCTGGATGTAAAGAAGCTACAGGACGATATGAAGGATCCCGAGATCACCGCCGTCATCACTCGCAACCACGATCTCGCCGAGCAGCTCGGCATCGACGGCACGCCGGCAATGTTCGTCGGCAATAACTTTGTCGCGGGCGCCATCCCTAAGACTCAGCTCGTCAGCCTGATCGCGGCTGCGCGCAAGCCCTAACCCGCTAACCCGTAACCACTGAATTAGGGCGAAGATGAGCGAGACCGGCTTCACCGCGAAGGAGCGTGTGCGCTTCCGCAAACTGCTGGAAGTAGCTCAATCGACCACCTACGAAGGTGAGCGCGACGCTGCCATGCAGGCCGCTAAACGGCTGGCTGCATCTCACGGCATGAGCTTGCGTGAAGCCGCCGGCATGGCCGACGCGAAGGATGAGCCGCAGCCGGCGCACCGTCAGCGCCCACGCCGCGCGCATGGCTTTGCCGCCGACTTTGGCGCTGCCGCGGCGGAGAATGTGGGCGCGTGGTGGCAACACCCGCGTCATGCGGGGCGCACGCCGCCTCCGCACAGCAACGTCAATGAGAACGCGCGCATGGAGGCGGAAAAGAAACGCCATGACGAAGCCATGCAGGATGCCATCCTTCGCGGCCTGGACGCCGAGGAACGCGCGGCCGCTGAACGCGCGGCTCAGCGCCGGCCTATGCGGCCGCGCAAAAACGGCTCCTGGCGTGCACGGCCCGAGTTCATCCGCGTGCTGTTGACGGAAACGGGCATGACGGCCAAGGAAATCGCCGCCGCTGCGGGCGTTACGGTCTATGACGTTTTCAAGGAAAAGCTGCTGATGCGCCGTCCATCAGTCGTAGTCGGCGCGCCTTAACTCAAGCGCGGCTTAGCGCTTCAGATCGCGCGCGGCTTGAGTCATTTCGTCGCCAAAGCGTTTTGGTACAAAACGCGACTAGAAAGACTCTAGCGTATGTCTGCTAGCGCTTCAGATCGCGCGCGGCTTGGGTCATTTCGTCAGCTGTCGTCAGCACCTTAGCCGCACTCGAATAGGCGCGTTGCGTGACGATCATCTTCGAGAACTGATCGGCGAGATCGACGTTGGATTGCTCCAACGCACCGGCGACGATCTGAGTAGTGCCTTGCGGCTGACCCAGGCCATTGAGTTGCATGGCGCCGGCTTCCGAAGTCTGCACGAAGATGTTGCCCGGCTTGGCTTCAAGGTTGCCGTCGGCGGCGAAGGTTGCCACGGGCAGCTTGAACAGGTTTTTCACTTCGCCGTTGGTGTAGCTGCCGATCAGCACACCGGAATCGTTGAAATACACCTTCTGCAAACGGCCTTGGATATAGCCGTCCTGATCAACGTTGTTGACCGTCAGAGCGCCGTTATCGGCGAATTGCGTGACGTTCTTGACTTCCAATGTGAAGGACTGCGGACCATTGACGTCGCTGACCGTGACATTGAGCAGGCCGTCGGCGGGCGTCACCAGATTACCTGTACCGTTGAAGGAGAGATTTGGAGGATCGAACGTCACCTGCACCGGCTGATTGTTGGTATCGTTGGCCGCCATGTCGAGGGTCCAGTTGCCATCCTGATTGGACGTGAAGCCCACGGAGAGCGATCGTGAGTTTCCTTCCTGATCGACGAACGGCAAGCTTACATTCTGGCGGCCCTCGTTGGCGGCCGAGATGTTGGCGCGCAGGGTGATGAGGTTCGTCGCCTTGGACGGGAAAATGGAATCCGTGCTGTAGGTCACGGGCACCAGCGCCTTTAGGTCGTTGACTTGGTTGAACATGCCGTCGTCGTGGGCCGCCCAGCCATAAATATACGAGCCGTCGGCTGTGGTCAGGCGTGTGCCCTGGTCGTTCGCGCCGTTGCCGTCGGTATCGACGTCGAGCGTCGTGGCTTTGCCGAACAGCGCCCCGTCGCGGGTGTACTGCCATACGCCGCTGCCGTCGGCTTGCGTATTGGTCACCAGAAATCCGCGGCCGTTGATGGCCAGATCCAGCGAACGATTGGTTGTGCTGATGGTGCCTTGTTTGTCCACCTGCCGGTAATCGAAGGTGTTGACCGTGAAGAAGCTCTTGTCCACCGGCTGAGTGTGGTTGAGCAGCGTCTGGAAATGAGTGTCCGACGCCTTGTATGCCGTCGTATTGGTGTTGGCGATATTGGTGGAGATGTTGGACAGGGCCTGTGACTGCGCGTTCATCGCCTGCACGGCCGTGTTGAATGTACCCTGGAGACTCATCTCCGCTCTCCGCTGCTCGTTTTTATGTGCCCAGCGGTCGCCAGTCTCCTGGCGCACCCCGGGCGTTCGGACAGATACAAAGCAAGCCGTGTGCCACGGCGTAGTAGCAGTCGGATCAAGGACTTAGAGTTATCGGCAGATCGAAAGATCGGCTTGGCGGGGCAAACAAGCTCACGTACCAGGCAAAACCTGCCGGGGGTCCTAAGGATAACAGCTTTGCAACACCGCCTTCGGGTCCGAAAGTGGTTTTGTTGGATGACCCTGTTGGAATGAGATCTGGATGTTTTTGCGCCCTTGGTGGTTCTGGTTTGCTGTCACGCTTCTGACGGTCCATCTGCTGCCATTTGCGGCATTCGCCGCTGAGGATCTTGAGTCATTGGTTGGCGCCATTTCCCGCACGCTGCCAAACAGCGAAGCCGAATTCAACGCCATGACGCAGGCCATAGATGCCGCGCATCACCTTCGCGCACTCCCCAGCACTTCCGCCGCAGCCGCTGACGCGGTGGCAAAAGCGCAGGATTTGGCGAAGGCCGCGCAAACGCCGCAGGAGTCTCTCACCGCTGCCACCGCCTTCGGTGAGGCCGCACGCCTCGCCCCATGGGTCGCGGAGGTTCAATTCCAACGCGGAAAACTCCTGGTGAAGGGCGCGCAACCCCTCGCGGCAGGTTATGCTTTTTCGCTCTATTTGCGTGCGGCACCTCAAGCAAAGGACAAGCGGGAAGTCGCGACCTTAATCGCCGCGTTGCGCGATGCGGCACCCTCTTCCCAACCCGACGAAGCCGTCAAAACCTCGCGTGCGGCACCGCCCTCGCGGCCCGGCGATACGTTCCAAGATTGCCCGCAATGTCCGCCAATGGTTGTGATCCCCGGCGGCACCTTCACCATGGGAAGCCCCGCCACCGAAGCCGGGCGGTTTGATTCGGAAGGTCCGCAACACACTGTCTCGGTGCGCTCCCTCGCGCTGGGGCGCTATCCCGTGACGCAGAAGGAATTCGCAACGTTTCTCGCCGAGACCGCTTATCAGCCCGATCCGTGCGACAGGCGCATGGACAAGTCCTGGCGTTCCCTCGGTCATGGGTTGGTCTATCCGCCCGGCACCGCTGATTTGCACGATCAGCCCGCCGTATGCCTCAACGTGCGGGATATCGAAGCTTACCTCGTGTGGTTAAATCGCAAGGCCGGCGCGACGGCCCTCTACCGATTGCCGACGGAAGCGGAGTGGGAATACGCCGCGCGCGCCGGAACAACCACCAGCCGGTGGTGGGGTGAGGCCGTCGGCGTCAACAACGCCAATTGCCATGGCTGCGGCAGCAAGTGGGACGACTCACTGATCGCCCCAGTCGGCAGCTTCGCCCCAAATCCGTTCGAACTTTACGATGTACTCGGCAATGTCTGGCAATGGACCGCCGACTGCTGGAACGAAAGCTATGCCGGCGCGCCTTTAAATGGCCAAGCCTGGACGGGAGGGGACTGCAACAAGCGAGTCATTCGCGGCGGCTCGTGGAGTAACCTGCCGGTGTTCATCCGCGCGGCGGCGCGCGGCAAGGCCGACGCGGCGGGTCATGACTTCGATCTGTTCAGCTATGTGGGATTCCGGGTCGCGAAGGATTTGGTCCCGTAAAAACCTTCAATGAGTTGATTCACGGCTGTCGAGATCGAGGATGATGTCGCTCGGCATCTCCGACATGCCCGCTGGCAAACGCAACGGCGACGACAACAACGCCGCGTCGCGCGCGCTCTTTGCGACCTCCAGGTATTTTTGATCTTCGGCGTGGCGCGGGTCCAAAATCGCTTCGGCTTTCTCCACACTGCCATCGCCGTCAATGACGAGGCGGAGCGAGATCGTCCAATGGCCGTTCTCGGGATGGGTGCCGGCGATTTGCCAGCGCCGCTCCACTTGCGCTCTGATATAATCCTTCAGTCGTACATTCCCCGCCTGCCCCGTGCCATCGATGCCCTTTCCGCTATCGAGGCTTGGGGCGAACGCGTTCGCCGCCGCGGGGACTCCAACAACCACCGGCACCGGGTCATGCGCTTTCTCAACGAGGGCGAACAGTTGCTGCAAGCTCAGCGCTTTGTCTCGCGTCACGGGCGCGGTGCGCGCCACGCTTGGTCCCGGCTGGGCTGACGCCAGCGGCTTCTGCGAAGCCATCATTGCGGGGTCTATACCGGGAATGCTTTCCTCTTCGACCAGATCGACCGTTAGCGCGGCGATGGGGCGCGGCAGATCATGAGCAATCCGCGCGTAAATCAGAGCCAATATGATGAGCGCGTGCAAAAAGGCCGAGCCCACCACGCTTCGCAAAAAATGCGCGTTGCGTTCCAGCCACCCGCGAACCACGTGTTTCAAGCCAGAGGGAGTGCTCGCGAAACCAGCCGCTTCAGACGCATCTTTCAGGGTCATGGGCTGGGGAGCGATGGCGCATCTCCTAAATGAGACCACCCAACGGGCTCGACGGATCGGCATACATCTTGCGCGGCATGCGGCCCGCAAGATAGGCGAGACGCCCCGCCTCCACAGCCAGCTTCATGGCCTTGGCCATCTTGATGGGATCCTTGGCCGCGGCGATGGCGGTGTTCATCAGCACGCCGTCGCAGCCCAGCTCCATGGCGATGGCGGCGTCCGAAGCCGTCCCCACGCCTGCATCCACCAGCACCGGCACCTTTGCGTGCTCGATGATGATGCGGATATTCACCGGGCTTTGAATGCCGAGGCCCGATCCGATCAATGATCCCAGCGGCATGATGGCGCAGCAGCCCAAATCTTCGAGTGTCTTCGCCATAATCGGATCATCGCTACAATAGACCATCACGTCGAAGCCGTCCTTGATCAGCGCTTCGGCGGCGCTCAGCGTCTCGACCATGTTTGGATAAAGCGTCTTCTGGTCGCCGAGCACTTCCAGCTTCACCAGATTCCAGCCACCGGCCTCGCGCGCCAAACGTAACGTGCGCACGGCGTCTTGCGCCGTGTAGCAGCCGGCCGTGTTGGGCAGATAGGTGTATTTCTTCGGGTCGACGTAATCCATCAGCATGGGCTGTTTGGGATCGGAGATGTTCACACGCCGCACGGCGACGGTGACAATCTCGGCACCCGACGCCTCAATAGCCGCCGCCGTCTCGATGAAGTCCTTGTATTTTCCCGTGCCGACGAGAAGACGCGAGGCAAAGCGCTTACCCGCCACCTGGAAGAAATCTTCGCCGAGTTGCTTCTGATCGCCGTCCATTAGCCGCCACCGATAAAATGCACGATCTCCAACCGGTCGCCGTCTGCGAGCACCGTTGTCTCGAAAGCCGACTTCGGCACGATCTCCAGATTGCGCTCGACCGCCACCTTGCGGACATCGATCCCGAGGTCCGCGAGGAGGCCGGTCACCGACAAACCCGGAGCCACGGTCCGGGTTTCACCATTCAGGACAATCTGCATCGAAAAAGCCGGGCTGGGCAGGCCGCTTGTGTGCCAAAAAACATGAAGCGTAAGTATGGGATGGCGGGCGGAATCTTGCAACAAGTCCTAGTGGGGAATAGATTTTTTGCCTTAAAGCCTGACAACGGGTGGTTGCTCTTGGCCTAGGGGTGGTATATCCAAGGCGATGGAGGGTGGGTCTCCTTTTGGGGCTGCCCAGGTAGGATAATTGGCGTGAGCCGTACAGTTCTCGTTCTCAATGGGCCGAACCTCAATCTTTTGGGGCAGCGCGAGCCGGAGATATATGGCCGCACCTCCCTGGAGGATATCCGCCGTCTCACCGAGGCGCGCGGGCAAAGCCATGGCCTGACAGTGGATTTCCGTCAGACCAACGACGAAGGTGGGCTCGTGTCGGCGATCCAGGGGGCCCGTACCACAGCCGGCGGCATTGTGATCAATGCGGCGGCCTACACTCATACCTCGGTAGCGATCCTCGATGCCCTTCTGGCATGTGGTCTGCCGGTCATCGAGGTGCACCTCTCGAACATTTTCAAGCGCGAAGAGTTCCGTCATCACTCATTCGTCTCGCGCGCGGCCACGGGCGTTATTTGTGGCTTCGGCGCGAACGGCTACGAGTTGGCGATGGACGCAATGGCTCAGCTTCTCAGCAAGGCAAAAACAGCGTGAAAGCATCCAAAGATAAGAAACCGGCGAAAGCGACAGCCAAACCGGCTGCTGCTAAAAGCACCGCCGCTAAAACCCCTGCCGCTCCCAAAGCCAAAGCGGCCCCGGCCAAAACAAGCACCTCGCTTGATAGCGAACTGGTGCGCCAGCTCGCCGGCGTGCTCAATGAAACGGGCCTGACCGAAATCGAATACGACACGGGCAATGTGCGCGTGCGCGTCGCGCGCCATGCCAATGCCGTCGTCGGCGCACCCGCTTACATGCCCGCTGCCGTGGCGGCCGCGCCCGCCGCTGCTGCCAGTGCGCCCGCTCCGGCGAATTCCGCCGACCCCGCGAACCATCCAGGCACTGTAAAGTCGCCCATGGTTGGCGTGTTTTATCTGTCGCCCGAACCGGGCGCCACGCCCTTCATAAAGGTCGGTGATCAAGTCGCCGAGGGTCAGACCCTGGGGCTGATCGAGGCCATGAAGACCTTCAACCCCGTGAAGGCGCCGCGCGCCGGCAAGGTCGCGCGCATTCTCGTCGAAACCAGTTCGCCCGTGGAATACGGCGAACCGCTCGTCATCATCGAGTAGCCATAAACGATGTTCGAGAAAGTCCTTATTGCCAATCGCGGCGAGATTGCCCTTCGTGTTCAGAGGGCTTGCCGCGAGATGGGCATCAAAACCGTCGCCGTGCATTCCACGGTGGATTCCGAAGCCATGCACGTTCGTCTGGCCGATGAGTCCGTATGCATCGGGCCGCCGTCGGCGCGCGAAAGCTATCTCAACAAGGCTGCCATTATCTCTGCCGCCACCATCACGCACGCCGATGCCATCCATCCCGGTTACGGCTTCCTGTCGGAGAATGCCGAATTCGCCGAGATGGTCGCCGACCACGGCATCACATTCATCGGCCCCTCGCCCATCCATATCCGCACCATGGGCGACAAGGTCACGGCGAAGCAGACCGCAAAGGAAGCGGGTATTCCCGTCGTGCCGGGCTCTGAGGGTGGCGTGCCGGACGAGGACGCTGCCATCGAGATCGCCGATGGCATTGGCTATCCGGTGCTGATCAAGGCCACCGCCGGCGGCGGCGGACGCGGTATGAAAGTCGCCAAGAGCCGCAACGAAGTCCGCGAGGCTTTCCAAACTGCCGGCACTGAAGCCAAAGCCGCTTTCGGCAACGGCGAAGTCTATATGGAGAAATACCTGGGCCGTCCGCGCCATATCGAAATTCAGGTGCTGGGCGACAAACATGGCAACGTTGTGCACCTGGGCGAGCGCGACTGCTCCCTGCAACGCCGCCACCAGAAGATCTTCGAGGAAACACCCTCGCCGGCCCTCAACGCCGGGCAGCGCGACGAAATCGGCGAAGTGGTCTGCAAGGCCATGCGCAAAATTGGCTACGACAATGCCGGCACAGTCGAGTTCCTGTATGAGGACGGCAAATTCTACTTCATCGAGATGAACACCCGCCTGCAGGTCGAGCATCCGGTGACCGAGATGGTCACGGGCCTTGACCTCGTGCGCGAGCAGATCCGGGTCGCGGCGGGGCTGGAACTCGGCTTCGGACAGAAAGACGTCACGTTCGAAGGCTTCTCGATGGAGTGCCGCATCAACGCCGAGAACCCGCGCACCTTCGCGCCCTCGCCCGGTCAGATCACCGGCTACCACGCCCCCGGCGGGCGGCGCGTACGTGTCGACTCCGGTCTCTTTTCCGGTTTCAAGATCCCACCCAATTACGACAGCCTCATTGCCAAGCTGATTGTCCAGGGCAGCACACGTCATGAATGCCTGATGCGCATGCGCCGCGCTTTGCACGAATATGTCATCGACGGCATCGACACTTCGATCCCGTTGCATGTTGCCGTGCTGAACCAACCGGCTATCATTGACGGGAACTACGACATCCGCTGGCTGGAAGAGTTCATTGCCGCGGGCGGAGCCGATAAGGAAAAGAAGTAGCGCCTAAAGGAGGCCGATCTCCTTGACCGATATCACGCCGGACCTCGTCCTCAAGGCATACGCCTACGGCGTTTTTCCCATGGCCAAGTCGCGCGGCGCGAAGGACGTTTTCTGGGTCCAGCCGAAGCTGCGCGGCGTCCTTCCCCTCGATGCGTTCCATCTGCCGCGTTCGCTGCGCAAGCGCCTGCGCCAAGGCACGTTCACCGTCACGATCGATGCGAACTTCCATGGCGTCATGATGGGCTGCGCCGAATCCGCCGAGGGCCGCCCGGATACCTGGATCAACGACCAGATCATCGACCTCTTCACCGACCTTCATCAGGCGGGTCTCGCGCATAGCGTTGAGGTCTGGAAAGACGACGAACTCGCGGGCGGTCTTTACGGCCTTGCCATGGGTGCCGCCTTCTTCGGCGAAAGCATGTTCAGCCGCGCCACCGACGCCTCAAAGGTCGCCTTGTGCCATCTCGTGGGCATTCTCAAGCAGGGGAACTTCGCGCTGCTGGACACCCAGTTCATCACCGACCATCTGAAGCGTTTCGGCGCTATCGAGATCAGCCAGCAGGACTACCTCGCCCAGCTCAGCGCAGCGCTCACACATCAGGGGAGTTTTGACGGGCCGCTGTCTCAGCGCGCCTTGGAAGCAGCACTATTCTCGCAGCGCAGTACCCAGACGTCATAGACCGGATGATCCAGTGCCGAGAGCGCCGGAGATGAAGCGAACATCCAGCCGCTGAAGACCTTGTCCTTCTGCTTGCCGCCTTCGCCCACCTGATAGATCTCGAGAAAAGCAGCGCTCTCGGGCGTTTCTTCGGGGGGATGCGTCACACACGTGCGCGCCACGATCTCCAGTGTACCGAAGGTCAGCGGCTCGCCCACCTTGCCAGTGACGGTGTTGACGCGCGCGCCGACCTTGTCGAGGCCGCCCAGCACGATGGTGTTCATAGGAATATCCGTCGCGCGCGCGACCTGCGGAAGCACGAGAACAGCAAAAGCCATTGCCGTCAGGAAACGTTTCATTTTGTGCCTGGGCTGTCGGTATTGGTGGCAAGGAAGATGATCTGGCCTACCAGATCCTCCAAGGACTGATAGTCGTGCGTACGCGTGATCGCACCCTTTGCCGCGATGCGTTCGGCCGCATGTCCAGGCACAAGGTTGATATATTTCCCGCCCAAGAGACCATCGCTGATGATAGACGCCTCAGTGTCCGCAGGTAGTTTCACATCCGGCTTTATGGACATGATCACCTGCGCCTGGAACGTGTCCGGGTTCAGGCTCTGGCCCGTCACGGTACCGACGTTGATGCCGCTGATGCGCACATCACTGCCGCGTTCAAGTCCGCCCACTTTGAGGAAGGTCGCCTTCACTTCGTAGCCGCTCACGGCTTTCAGGTCGGCGATGGAATAGGCGAACACCATGAACATGGCGGCCACCACCAGCACCACGGCCCCGAGAACGGTTTCAATGGGATTGCGCTTCATGGCGTTTCACCTGCGTTGGGCGCGTACGGTTCAGTTGATTTGCTCGCGCGCGCATCCTTGGCGCGCTGAACGATGAGAGCGATCAGGTCCTCGATGATGACCGAATCTTGCGAATAGGAAATACGCGCGCCCGACTTCAGCATCTCTTCGGTGCCTCCGGGCCGCAGTTCGATATATTTTGAACCAAAGATACCGTCGGTCTCGATCACGGCCGCCGTATCGTCGGGCAACGGCACGGACTGGCTCAGCTTCATCGTCAGTACCGCCTGCGCGCCATCATCAAGCGTGGCAGCGGTCACGGCGCCGATGGTCATTCCGGCAATGCGCACGGGGCTGCCCACATGAACGCCGTCGGCGCGATGGAACTCCGCGGTCAGGGTGAAGGCGCCTTCTGCCGTGGCGGCCTTGCCGCGGTTGGCCAAGGCGGTAAACACCAGCAAGCCCGCCAGCACGCAGGCCGTCGCGACGCCCGCGATGTACTCGCGGCGCTCCGTCTTCGACAGCGTGGGTGACTCTTGCAGAGGGCCCGTGGGATCGTTCACGGCGGGCTCAGGACTCCGGCGTCCAGGCTTGATAGTCGTCGGCCGCTTTGGCGCGATGTCCGCCGCGCTGGTCAGCACCCGGCGGCAGGTAGGCCTGCGCCGTGCCGGTCAAGTTAGGCTGATGGGGTTTCTGCCAGGCACGCACCGGGCCGTCCAAGGGAGCATCGACGGTGTGATGCAGCCAGGCATGCCATTCCGGCGGCACCTTCGAGGCTTCAGGTTCGCCTTTGTAGATCACCCAGCGTTCCTGACGTGTCCCGCGCATACGCTTGGACTTGTAATAGACGTTGCCGTAAGCGTCCTCGCCGACGCGCTCGCCGTGGAGTTTGGTGTGAAGCCACGTCCCAAAAGTCATTGCCGCTCAACTCCGTAACAGCCGCTTGGCCCAGGTTATGCCCTGTGTCTGGGGCGGCACTATGGCGAGATTCCTGAGAGCGGTCCAGCCGACCGTAGCGCCGTTTCAGCCAAAACGTGCATCTATAAGTTGGGGATAACCCGCTGTCGGACCGCAATTAATATTGCCCCCGGCAAGCCCATTCCCTTAATCTAGCGGTTCCATCGCCGCACTCCTCTATATGTAGTGCCTGGCGCGGGGCCGAGGGGAAAAAGCTTGGAAATCCAAGCCGTTAGGTGATCCCAACGCTGTGGGAGACACCGGATGGCCTGCCGACCCGGCGCGTCCCCATGCAGGTTTAGAAGGCAGGGTTTTCGGGCATGCGCATTTCGCGGTTTTTCACCACCGAAGGCAAATCTCCCTATCACGGCATCGCCTTCCGCCAGGCCGTCAGTGAGATTCGCAATCCCGATGGCTCCGTGGTCTTCCGCCACGATGACATCACCGTGCCCGAGGACTGGTCCCAGATGGCCAGCGATATCCTCGCCCAGAAGTATTTCCGCCGCGCCGGCATCCCAGCGCGCCTCGTGCCCATCGCCGAGAACGACGTGCCGGATTTCCTCTGGCGCAAAACCGCTGCCACTGCCGAACTCAGCGAGCTTCCCGAAAGCGAGCGCACCGTGAGCGAGACGGATGCCCGCCAGGTCTTCGACCGCCTCGCCGGCACATGGACCTATTGGGGCTGGAAGGCTGGCTACTTCGACAGCGACGCCGATGCCCGCGCCTATTTCGACGAGATGCGCTTCATGCTGGCCCGCCAGATGGCGGCCCCCAATTCACCGCAATGGTTCAACACTGGCCTGCATTGGGCTTATGGCATCGACGGCCCATCGCAAGGCCACTTCTACATCGATTTTCGCACCGGCGAGCTGAAGGCGGCCACCAGCGCCTACGAACGTCCGCAGCCCCACGCCTGTTTCATCCAGGCCGTGGACGACAATCTCGTCAACGAAGGCGGCATCATGGACTTGTGGGTGCGCGAAGCCCGCCTGTTCAAGTATGGCTCCGGCACAGGCACCAACTTCTCTTCCCTGCGTGCCGAAGGCGAGCGCCTTTCCGGCGGCGGGGCCTCCTCGGGCCTCATGAGCTGGCTCAAGATCGGCGACCGCGCGGCCGGCGCAGTAAAGTCCGGCGGCACAACGCGCCGCGCCGCCAAGATGGTGATCCTCAACGTCGATCATCCGGACATCGAAACCTTCATCAATTGGAAAGTGCGCGAGGAACAGAAAGTGGCCGCGCTCGTTACCGGCTCGCGCATCACCAAGCGACATATCGCCGCTATCTTACGCGCCGTGCGCAGTTGGGACGGCGCCGACACAACCACGGAAGAAGGCGGCCGCTTCGATCCCGCCGCCAACAAGCAACTCCGCAAGGAGATCAAAGCCGCGCGTGCCGCTCTGCTGCCGGACAATGTCATCCAGCGCGTGCTGCACCTCGCGCGCCAAGGCGCCGTCGCCGTCGAGTTTCCCGAGTTCGATACCGATTGGGATTCTGAAGCTTACGGCACCGTCGCCGGCCAGAATTCCAACAACAGCGTGCGCGTCACCGATGCCTTCATGGACGCCGTACAGAAGGACGCCGATTGGGACCTCATCGGGCGCGTCGGCGGCGGGATTGCAAAAACCGTCAAAGCCCGTGCCCTGTGGGACAGCATTGGTGAAGCGGCTTGGCAGTGCGCCGATCCGGGCCTGCAGTTCGATACCACCATCAACGATTGGCACACATGTCCGCAATCGGGGCGCATCAATGCCTCGAACCCTTGTTCGGAATACATGTTCCTGGACAACACGGCCTGCAATCTTGCCTCGCTGAACCTGCTGGCCTTCCGCAAGGACAGCGGCGCATTTGACGTCACCGGCTTCGAGCACGCGGTACGCCTCTGGACCATGACGCTCGAGACCTCCGTGCTCATGGCACAGTTTCCATCGCGGGAGATTGCCGAACTCTCTCACCGCTACCGCACGCTGGGCCTGGGCTTTGCCAATCTCGGTGCTCTGCTCATGGCCAATGGCCTGAGCTACGACAGCGACGAAGGCCGTGCGCTTTGCGGCGCTGTCAGCGCGCTCATGACCGGCGCGGCCTATGCCGCCTCCGCCGAGATCGCCGAAGAACACGGCCCCTTCCCCGGGTTTGCCGCCAATGGCGCCGACATGCTGCGCGTGATCCGTAATCATCGCCGCGCGGCTTATGGCCATCACGACGATTTTGAGAACCTCAGCATTCGTCCCGTCGCGCTCAACGCCGCCGATTGTCCGGATTCCGAATTGGTCAGTGCCGCCAAGCGCGCGTGGGATCGCGCGCTGGAACTGGGCACCGCCCATGGCTTCCGCAACGCGCAAGTCACCGTCATCGCGCCCACCGGCACTATCGGCCTGGTGATGGATTGCGATACCACCGGCATCGAGCCCGACTTCGCCCTGGTGAAGTTCAAGAAGCTCGCCGGCGGCGGCTATTTTAAGATCATCAACCGTATCGCGCCCTTGGCGCTGAAAACGCTGGGCTACACGCCCGTGCAGATCGAGGACATCACCAGGTACGCCGTAGGCCGCGCGACCCTGAAGGATGCACCGGCCATCAACGCGACGACGCTGGCCGATCGCGGCTTCGACAAAAAAGCGCTCGATGCCATCGAAGCTGCCTTGCCCGACGCCTTCGATATCAAATTCGTGTTCAACCGCTATACGCTGGGCGAGCAGTTCTGCATCACCAAGCTGGGCTTTGATTCCGAGCAGATCAACGACGTCGGTTTCAACATGCTCGAAGCGCTGGGCTTCGGCAAAGCAGAAATCGATGCCGCTAATGCTTTTGTCTGCGGCGCCATGACCCTGGAAGGCGCGCCGCACATTAAGCCGGAGCATCTCGCGGTTTTCGATTGCGCCAACACCTGTGGCCGCATTGGCAAACGTCTGCTGCCGGTCAGCAGCCACATCGGCATGATGGCGGCCGCCCAGCCCTTTATCTCCGGCGCCATCTCCAAGACCATCAATATGCCGAACAGCGCCACAGTCACTGATTGCAGCGCGGCCTACATGACGTCGTGGAAGTTGGGATTGAAGGCCAATGCCCTTTACCGCGACGGATCGAAACTCTCACAGCCTCTGGCGGCCAGCCTTATCGAAGACAACGATACCGACGACGAAGATACGGTCGAAAAGATCGTGCAGGCACCTGCTCCCTCCCGCGCCGAGATTGTCGCCGAACGCATTATCGAGCGCGTGGTCGAGCGCGAACGCCAGCGCCTGCCCGACCGTCGCAAGGGCTATACCCAGAAGGCCATCGTCGGCGGCCATAAAGTCTATGTGCGCACCGGCGAGTACGAGAATGGCCGCCTCGGCGAGATTTTCGTCGATATGCACAAAGAGGGCGCGGCCTTCCGCAGCCTTATGAACAACTTTGCCATCGCTATCTCCATCGGCCTTCAGTACGGCGTGCCGTTAGAAGAGTTTGTCGATGCCTTTACTTTCACGCGCTTCGACCCCTCGGGGCCAGTGGAAGGCAACTCCTCCATCAAGATGGCAACGTCGATCATCGACTATGTCTTCCGCGAGTTGGCCGTGAGCTATCTGGGCC
This sequence comes from Fidelibacterota bacterium, assembly GCA_947472795.1. Taxonomy (GTDB): domain Bacteria; phylum Pseudomonadota; class Alphaproteobacteria; order Rhodospirillales; family Rhodospirillaceae; genus SHVO01. The sequence continues at coordinate 156,640 of CANJBL010000002.1, forward strand.
GCCACGACCTCGCCCATGCCGAGGCACACGATGTACTGCCCGATGCCATGGGCGACGGCGAACAGGCCGAGAAACTCCTGCAGATTGCCGAAAAGAGCATCTCGCCGGGCTTCATCCGCTCATCGAATCTCTACTTCCTGAAGAATCACGGCCGCAAAGGCGAAAGTACGACAACCGCGGTGGGTAATCAGAATGCCGGCGGCAGCACGTCTGCCGGCACGCCGGTCGCACTGAACGCCAACGCCGGGAGCAATGGGTCTTTGGCCATGGACCAGAGCCTTTCTCATAGCGCCTTCGCCGCCGAGGAAGTGAAAGTCACGCGCGTTACCGAAGTCACCGAAACCCGGCGCAGCGCGGCACACGTGGCACGTATGAAGGGTTACGAGGGCGATGCCTGCGGCGAATGCGGAAACTTCACGCTGTTGCGCAACGGTACCTGCATGAAGTGCGAGACTTGCGGCGGCACCAGCGGCTGCTCTTAGGACGTGGTCATGTCATTACATGACGAGCACGTCCTAAAATCTTTTTTGGTCGGATTTTCAGCGGTGAACCGGCGTCCACTTCACCGGAAAATGCTTTAGGATGCCGCTTCCTCCTGCCCTCGTAAAACGCCCATCCGCTGATCCGATCCGCGTCTCCGGCTTTCCGCTCGCGGCACAAGCTCCCACCTTGGGCGCCTGCTTCGGCGAATTCCTGCGCCGTGCGGTCCCCAGCCACAACGCCTACGCCGTGGCGCGCGCCACGTGCGACGACATCACCAACGTCCTGCGCGCCGAACTCTATCCTAAAGGCACGTTGGATACGAACGATCACCTGATCGCAGGGGCGGTGGGCAAGCGCACGTCCGTGGCCCCCATCACTGAAGTCGATGTGCTCTATATGCTGCCCCCAAAACTCACCGCACAAAAAGCCGGTGACGCGCTCAAGATCATCTGGGCGGTGCTGAAGGCGCGCTTCGACGGCGTCACCATTGCCGAAACCGGCGTGCTGGTGCCGCGCGGACCATTATGGGTGAAGGTTTTGCCGTGCCGCGAACACCAGGGTGCTTACCTCATTCCCGGTAAACCCACGCTCGCCCGCGCCACCGGCTGGAGCATCACCAACCCCGTCGCCGAAGCGGCGACCTTACGCCTCTCCGACAGTCTCTATGGCGGGCGGCCACGTCTCTTAATGACCGCACTCAAATCCTGGCGCAACGAAGCGCTAGTGCCGATCTCATCTTTTGCTTTGGAACTTCTTGCGCAGGAATTCTATTCGGGTTCTCCGCGGCCCTACGAACTCGAACGCGCGCTGGTGGATTTCTGGGCTTGGGCCCGCAAGCGCACGCCCTGTGCGTTACATCCGCCGGGCGGACAGACCGCCCTCGATATCGGTGAAGAGTGGCACGGCAAAGCAAAGGCCGCCTATTGGCGCGCCACACTCGCCGATCATCACCTTAAGGCCGGAAAAGTCGCGGACGCTGCCGCCGAATGGCGCCAAATGCTGGGCGCAAGCTTCCCCGTGCCGCATTAATTCGTGCCAGGGACGAATTAATTTTACGTGCCAGGGACGAATTAATTTTATTTCTCGGCTTCTTTGAGCAGCGCAGTGCAGTTCGCATCCTTACCGCCGCCAATATCAACCAGCACCAGCAGGCTCGCGAGCGGGGTGAGCAACACGCCAAGCGCCGCCGCCGCACCGCCGCGCAAGGCCATGGCCTTCGCATCAGGTCCGAAGGAGGGGTGCGCAAAGGTTCCGCTCAACACCAATTTGGAACGCAGCGTCGCCGGCGAGATGTCCTTGGGCTTTGCATGCACACGCATGTCGAATACCTCGCGCCCGAGGTTCACGCTTCCGTTGCCGCGGAACAAGGTATCGCCCGTATCGGCCACCATCGTGCGCGCGCTCATCTTGCCGCTTTCCAACGCGAAGTCGCCGACGATGCAGCGGATCGGGGTCGGTTTGTCCTTGGTGAGCATGATGCCCAATGCTTCAGCCAAATCCACGCCCATCAGCTCCACTAAAAACAGGCTGATCTGACCGCCGGCCACTGCCACGCCCACATTGCCGTTGGACGAGGCCAGAACACGGTGCATGGAATCGCCAGTACCGGAGAACTCGGCATGCCCGCCGATAGATCCCCAACTGGTGTTGCCGCCCCCCGCCTTACCGACAAGGCGCTGCAGCGGGAAACCCTGCATCGTCGCTTCCATGGTGGTCTTGACCGGGCGCGCACGCCCATCCACGGTCAGTTGGATGGTGATCTTTCCTTTGTCCGCGCCGAATTCGAGGGGCTTCAGCTTCAACACACCGTCTTGGAGTTCGATCTCCGCCTTTAGGCGATCGAGCGGCACATGCTCATCCACGATCTGGTCGGCTTCGAAGTGCACTTTTGCATTCATGCTGTTGAGCTTCTGAAGGTCGAGCACTTTGTCGGGAATCACTAGCTCCGTAGCCACGGATTGCTCCGGCTTTGGGGCTTCCACACGGCGTTCACGCTCACGGTCCGCCGCCTGACGGCGTTCCTCCGTGGGGGTCTTCGCCTCACCCGGCGCCGCTCCGATGAAACCGCCCAGATCCACCAGCGCAACGGTGCGTCCGTGGAGCTGGCCCGTGAGGAGCGGTGTTTTGTTGCTCAAATCCCAGACCAACTCACCGGTCAGGTCCGTACGACCCATGGTCCACTTGAGGTCTTTGAAAATCCACCGACGCTCGTCGCGGTCTAGGTGTGTATCGATGACATACGGTGGCGTTGGCGGCAGCGCCACGCCCGCGACGCGGTAAAGATCGGCGCCATCCTGGCCTTTGATGAGCAGGTTTACATTCAAGCCCGAGATCGTCTGAGGGTCCGTCACCGTGCCTTTGATGGTGATCGACGTCGCACCTGAAACAAAAGTCCCATTGATCGGATAAGGATGTGTCTTGTCGCGCAGGGTCAACACGGAGCCGCCGGTCACCTCTACTTTGCTGGCCTGGTCCTCGTAACGTCCTTCGCCCTTCACCGTCAGCGTAGGCGGCTCAGCCCCGTGCTCCTGCGTGGAAAGGTTCAGCGCCAAATCTGTTTTGTGAGTGGGATCGCGGTAGAGTAGCTTCACATTCGAGAGGCGCAGGTCTTGTACTTCCGGCACAGCCGCGGCATCGTTGCTGTCAGGCAATTGCCAACTCAGCGTTCCGTCGGGCTTGCGCTCGATGCGCGCCAAACCTTCCACCACCGCCAGATGTCGGAAGACTGTCCGACCCAGGAACAGCTTCCAGAAGGCAACCACGGCATTAATGCGCCGTGCCTGCATAAAGGGTGGGCGGTCTTCTGTTGGTGGTGAACCCAAAGGCCGGTCGGCCACCACCACGTCGTCAACCAAGGCACCCAGCGGAAAAATCCGCAGGTGAAGAGCCGCGATTGTGACAGGCCGGCCCAGCGCCGCTGAAGCCCGCCGTTCCGTATAACTTTTGAAGTCGAAGAGTAGCAGAAAGGCAACCACCGCGGCGACAACGGCAGCGGCGAGTCCGCTCACAATGCTGGTTCTACGGTCAAGGCGCATGGCGAGCTAACGCCACAGCGCGCGAGGGGTTCCGCCGACTTCGAGGAAAGGGCGTATTATTTCTGAAAAGCTACTTTTGCGGCCTATTTTTGTGGGGGCGCCTCGTAGAGGAAGCGCGTGCGCACCGTACCGGGAATATCCGCCAAATCCTTACGGATACCCATACCCACCTTCACGCGCCCGATCACGTCCGTCACGACATAGCCGATCTCGCCATCCGTGCGCAGGTATTGACCCGCGATGTTGATCTCACGGCGCGAGAAGGTTTCGGAGATGCGTGCCATGACGCCCGGCTCGTCGCGATGAATGTGCATGAAGCGCGTAGTATTGGACTGAGGCGGCAGCGCCACCTCCACGAAATTCACCGCGCCCAGGGTCGAGCCATTGTCGGAATACTTCACCAGCTTTTCGGCGACTTCGCCGCCGATGTTGGCTTGCGCTTCTTCCGTCGAGCCGCCGATGTGCGGCGTCAGGATCACGTTGCGCATGCCCTGCAGCGGGCTCTTGAATTTCTCTTCCACCGTTGCCGGTTCTTTTGGGAACACGTCAATGGCAGCGCCTCCAACATGCTGCGATTTCAAAGCTTCCGCCAACGCCGGGATATCCACCGTCGTTCCACGGGCGGCGTTGATGAAGAATGCGCCCTTTTTCATCTTCTTGAACTTGGCCGCCGTCATCATGTTCTTGGTTTCAGGTGTTTCCGGCACGTGCAGCGTCACGACATCGGAGATTGCCAGGAGTTCATCGAGCGAGCGGCACGGCGCTGCGTTGCCGATGGCCAGCTTCTCCACCACATCGTAGAAGCGCACCTGCATGCCCATGGCTTCCGCGATGACAGAGAGCTGCGTGCCGATATGCCCGTAACCGACGATGCCGATGACCTTGCCGCGAATTTCCCGCGCACCTTTGACGGTCTTGTCCCACTCGCCTTCGTGCGCACCCCAGGAGCGTTGCGGAATGCCGCGGAACAGCATGATGATCTCGGCCAGCACCAGTTCTGCTACCGAGCGGGTGTTTGAATAGGGCGCGTTGAAAACCGGAATGCCCAACTTCTTGGCCGCCGTCAGATCCACCTGGTTCGTGCCGATGCAGAAACAGCCTATCGTGAGCAGCCTTTCAGCCGACGCCAGAACGTCCTTGGTAAGCTTGGTGCGGGAGCGGATGCCAATGATATGGACGTCCTTCAGGCGCCGCTTAAGTTCATCGGCGTCCAAAGCCTCCTTCACAAGCTCAACATTGCCGTAGCCCTGCCTTTTGAAAAGCTCGGCGGCGCTCTTATGGATATTCTCCAGAAGCAGAACTTTGATTTTATTCTTTGGAAGGGAAAGCTTTTCCATGGGGCTGTCGGAGCGCCTTCTTGTGTTCTCTGCCTGGGGGATCAGACATGGTATGGTGGGTGGCCAGCGACGCCAATATATAAAGTCCCATTATATAAAGTCGTTGTGCAAATCAATGTGGGAGCCCTCATGGCTGGTAAGATAGAGGCGCATATCAAGACTTTAGGGCTCGTTTTGCCTTCAGCCTCGGCGCCGGTGGCTAATTATGTGCCATTTGTGCGCACGGGCGCCCTGGTCTTTGTCTCCGGGCAGTTACCCCTTCAGGACGGCGCCGTGAAATGCATCGGTCTTGTCGGCGACGGTGTCACGGTGGAGCAAGCTTACGAGGCCGCCAAGCTGTGCGCGCTCAATCTCATCGCCCAGGCAAAAGCAGCTTGCAACGGCGACTTGGATAAGGTGATGCGCGTCGTGAAACTCACAGGATTTGTCGCTGCTGGGCCAACGTTCACGGATCATCCGAAAGTCATCAACGGCGCCTCGGACCTCATGGTTCAGGTGTTCGGCGAGGCCGGACGCCATAGCCGCGCGGCCGTCGGCGCAGCGTCACTGCCACGGGGTGCCGCGGTGGAAGTGGAAGCCGTCTTCGAGGTGATGTAACGCCCCGATGGACGATGAACGCGCCACGGACCGGGACTGGACCCTTAAGGTCGTCTCCAGCATTCACGATATCGATGCGACGGATTGGGATGTCTGTGCGGGTGTGCATGGGCCGCAGCACAATCCGTTTGTGCGACACGCCTTCTTCAGCGCTCTGGAAGATTCCGGCTCCGTAGATGCCGACACGGGTTGGCAGCCGCAGCACGTGGTGCTGGAGGACAGCAAGGGCCGCATCCTGGCGTGCGCTCCGCTCTATCTGAAGAACCATTCTTACGGCGAATACGTTTTCGACTGGGGCTGGGCGGAAGCCTACCAACGCGCGGGCGGGCGCTATTATCCGAAGCTGCAATGCGCCGTACCGTTCACTCCAGTCACGGGACCTCGCCTTCTCGTGCGTGGCGACAGCGACGCCTCCACGCGAACAGAATTGCAGCGGGCCTTGCTCGCCGGCATGGAAGAACTCGCCCGACGCCTGAAGGTCTCATCGCTGCATGTGACCTTCCCGACCCAATCCGAGGCGGACCTCATGACGCAAGCCGGTTTTTTACCGCGTCTCGGCGAGCAGTATCATTGGAAGAACGAAGGCTATGCCAGCTTCGACGATTTCCTCGAAGCGCTCTCCTCGCGCAAACGCAAAGCCATCCGCAAGGAGCGCGAGAAGGCCAACAGCGCCGGCATCACGATCCGCACACTGGTTGGTAGTGAGATCACCTCGACCCACTGGGACGCCTTCTTCGATTTCTATATGAACACGTCCGACCGCAAATGGGGCCAAGCGTATCTCACGCGCGAGTTCTTCGACCTTCTTGGTCAGCGCCTAGGCGACGCTGTTGTGCTCGTGATAGGTGAGCAGTCGGGCACACCCGTATGTGGCGCGCTGAACCTGCGCGGCGGCGACACGCTCTTCGGGCGCAATTGGGGCACGCTCGTCGATATCCCTATGCTGCACTTCGAGGTCTGCTACTACCGCGCCATCGACTTCGCCATTGCTCATAAGCTGGCGTGGGTGGAGGCAGGTGCTCAAGGTCAGCATAAGCTCCAGCGGGGCTATCTTCCCCGGGCCACCTATTCGGCCCATTGGATAGCTGACACTGGATTCCGTCAGGCCGTCGCCCGCTTCCTGGAGCAGGAGCGGGAAGCCATCAGTGAAGATATAGCTGTGCGAACCGAACTGGGCCCCTTTAAGCACTTGGACAATTAATTCGTCCCTGGTACAATTAATTAAATAGTACCAGGGACAATAAAATGGCGCGCCGTCCTCGTCTTTTCCTGCCCGGACATCCGGTCCATATCGTTCAGCGCGGCAACAACCGAGGGCAGGTGTTTTTCGAGGCGGGAGATGCCAAGAAATACTTGGGCTGGCTGGAAGAAGCGGCGGCTAAGCACGGCGTCGCAATCCATGCCTATGTGCTCATGACCAACCACGTCCATCTGCTGGCCTCACCTGAGACCTTCCACGCTCTGCCCCGGGCCATGCGCGACGTGAACTGGCGCTACAGCCGCCACATCAACGATACGCAAGCGCGCACAGGCAGCGTGTGGGAAGGTCGTTACCGCGCGTCACTGATTGAGGCGGACGACTATTTCTTTGCTTGCAGCCGTTATATCGAGCTCAATCCTGTGCGGGCGGGTCTCGCTAAGACCCCCGGTGAGTATCGCTGGTCCAGTTACAAGGCCAATGCTGAAGGTAAAGACGACGCGGCCATCTCGCCGCACGACCTCTACACACAATTGGGCGAAAGCGCGGCCGATCGCGCCGCGGCGTACAGCAGTCTGTTCGAGGGGACATTCCCCGACACCACCCTTTCCGCCATCCGTGACGCCGTGAATGGCGGCTGGCCGCTTGGCAAAGACAGTTTCGCAGCCTTTGCCACCCGACAGGCTGGGGCCTCCCTCATTCGCCGGAAACGTGGCCGCCCCGCCCGCGCCGCTTAATTGTCCCTGGCACCAATTTTAATTCGAATTTTAATTCGTACCAGGGACGATTAAAATTGCTTATTCAGGATTTCCTGGGGGTGGCCCTGCTCGTCCACGGCCACGTAGGTGAACAGCCCTTCGGTCACATGGATCGGACCTCCTAAGCGGCTCCTGCGCACCCAAGTCTCAACAAGCACGGAAATCGACGTACGCCCAATACGCTGGATGCGCGCGTAGCAGCTGACCGCATCGCCGACGTGCACTGGCTTGTGAAAGCTCATGGCATCCACAGCCACCGTCACGACTCTGCCGCCGGCTTGGCCGGCAGCGTGAATGCCGCCGGCGATGTCCATTTGCCCGAGCACCCATCCGCCGAAGATGCGTCCCGATGGGTTGGTGTCGGCCGGCATGGCCAATACCCTCAATGATAGCTCGCCCTGCGGCTCCGCGCGTGTGCTGCTCATGAAATCCCCGTTCCTCTCACGACCCACATATTGTGCCGTGCAACGATCCCACCTACTTTACGCTGCATTCGCAAAGCGTTTGCGGCCCCTTTTCCCCTATCATGGCGCACATGGCTGATCTTTTCCAACAGAACCCCAAAGGCAAATCCTCCAAGGGCAAGGCCCCGAAAGGCAGCGGCGGCGGTGAATACACCGCTAAGGACATCGAGGTCCTGGAGGGTCTGGAGCCCGTTCGCCGCCGTCCCGGCATGTACATCGGCGGCAGCGATGAAACCGCCATGCACCACCTCATCTCCGAAATTCTCGACAACGCCATGGACGAAGCCGTGGCCGGTCACGCCAGCACCATAGAAGTGCACCTCGGGGAGGATAATGAAGTGACGATCCGGGACAACGGCCGTGGCATGCCCGTGGATCCGCACCCCAAGTTCCCCAAGAAGTCGGCGCTCGAGGTCATCATGACTACACTGCACGCCGGCGGTAAGTTCTCGGACAAGGTTTATCAAACCTCAGGCGGTCTGCACGGTGTCGGCGCCAGCGTCGTCAACGCGCTGTCCAGTGAGTTGACCGTCGAAGTCGCGCGCGACAAGACCCTCTACACCCAGAAATTCAGCCGGGGCATACCGCAGGGCAAGCTTGTCAAAGGCGGTGCCGTCAACCGCCGCGGCACGACCGTGATCTTCACGCCCGATACGCAGATCTTCGGCGACAAAGCACACTTCCGCCCCGCCAACGTCTATCGCATGGTGCGCTCCAAGGCTTACCTGTTCGAAGGCGTGAAGGTTCGTTGGTCCTGCGACAAGAGCCTGCTCAGGGGCGACGACAAAACGCCGGCCGAAGAGGAACTGCATTTCGTCAACGGCCTCACCGACTACCTTTCGCATGTGCTGGCCGGACGCAAGCGCCTGGTCGACTCTTTCTTTGCCGGCAAGGCCGAGATGGCGGAAGGCGACGGCATCGGCGGACGCGTGGAATGGGCGGTGTGTTGGCCCGATGACGAGTCTGGTTTCTTGAACTCCTACTGCAATACTGTTCCGACCCCCGATGGTGGCACACACGAGCAAGGTCTGAGGACCGGCCTGCTGCGGGCCATCAAGGCCTACGCCGAAATGACCGGCGCCAAGGGCATGACCAACGTCACCGGCGACGATGTCTGGGGCGGGGCTTGCATCATGCTGTCGGTGTTCATCAAGGACCCGCAGTTCCAAGGCCAAACCAAAGACCGCCTCGTCTCCGTCGCCGCGACGCGGCTGGTGGAAACCGTGATCAAAGATCACTTCGACCACTGGCTTTCGGGCGACGTGGGCACGGCCAATACACTGGTGGAAACCGTCATCGCGCGCGCCAACGAGCGCGTGAAGAAAAGACAAGATCAGGACTTCAGCCGCAAGTCGGCCACGAAGAAGCTGCGCCTGCCCGGCAAGCTGACCGATTGCTCACGCTCTTCGCCGCAGGGCACGGAGCTTTTCATCGTCGAAGGTGATTCCGCCGGCGGCTCTGCGAAGCAGGCCCGCAGTCGCGAAACGCAGGCTGTATTGCCCCTGCGCGGCAAGATTCTGAACGTGGCGTCGGCGACCGACGACAAGATGCGCGCCAACCAGGAAATACAGGATCTCATTGAGGCGCTGGGCTGCGGTATCCGCGACCGTTATGACGAGAGCAAGCTGCGCTACGAGAAGATCATCATCATGACCGACGCCGATGTGGACGGTGCCCACATCGCCAGTCTCTTGATGACTTTCTTCTACCGCGAGATGCCGACGCTCATCGAAAACGGCCACCTCTTTCTCGCGCTGCCGCCGCTGTACCGCCTCTCCCAACGCGGCACGACGCACTACGCCATGGACGACGCTCACAAGGACAAGCTGCTCGCCAGCACGTTCGATAGCCGCGGCAAAGTCGAGGTCAGCCGCTTCAAGGGCCTCGGCGAAATGCCCCCCGGCCAGCTCAAAGAAACCACCATGGATCCGTCACGCCGCAGTTTGTTGAAAGTGCAAATCGCCGGTGACGAGGAAAAAGGTGCGCAGCGCGCCACGGCCAAACTGGTGGAACAGCTCATGGGCCGCAAACCCGAAGAGCGTTTCAAATTCATCCAGGAAAACGCGAAGTTTGCTGAAGCCCTCGACATTTAAAGGTCGAGCCGTCATCGAACGGTACCTTTAATGAACCGCGAAATCGTGGGATGCTTCCCGCTCTACGGGAGCGGGAGGATCGCGTGTCCAGACATTTGATTGCATATGGCCTGCGCTTCTGCGCGGTTCTTGCGGTTCTTGCACTTCTTGCCGGCGGCAGCACCGCTGGCGCGCAAGACGAAGACGAGAAGGCGCAAATCGACATCATCAACAACCGCAATGAAAAGATCAGCATGCGGTTTGAATATGCCTTCCGCCAATACACCTGGACGCTCATCGAGCATCCCATCGAAGCGCAGGATGATGTTATCTACCGTTATCCCAGCAATATTCCCGGATGCGAACATCTGCGGGAGTGGGGGATCGTCGACGGTATCCTCACCATTTCAAACGCGCGCGGCCCTCTTTGCCAAAAGCGCGTTAGCTTGTGCGACAAGCATCTGACGACGATGACGGTCAACAACGCCACATGCGACTGGACCGTGCGGCAAAATTAATTCGTACCAGGGACGAACTAGGGACGAATTACTTCACGAAAATCGCCGGGCGGTATTTGAAGTATTCCCTTTCGACGTCGGTGACGTCGCGGCGAAGAAGAAACGCGTGCGCTTCGGGGACGAGAGCTTCCACGGAAACGAGGCGCTTCCAGATCTCATGTGCCTGAGAAAACGAGTCCGGAGTAGCGGCGGCATAGAACGTCGCGACCCAGGTCTCGAGCCCTTTCGCGGCCATAAGGCTTACGGTCGTATTGCGCCCGACAAGATCCGGGCGAAATTCCTCAAGGGCTTTGGCATAGGATGCAAGGACAGCCCTGCCCGCGTCATCCAGCGGCTGTTCGCCGGAGACGTAAGCATCGGGAAACGGTTCTTCCACTTGGCGTGTGGAGTCCAAAGTCTTCTTGGCAAAAAGAGCGGCGGCAAAAATCCCGGCCAGTTCGGAGCCAGAGACGCGGTGCACTTTCGCATGGTGCTCTCGCACAAAGTCCTGCGGCGACTTCGGCTGGCCTCGCCCCATGAGCATGTCGAGCTTTTGGCGCCAGAATGATTTCGGCTCAGCCACTGCTTTACGCTCCCGCTTTTATCCCGCAGATAGTTAGCACGTCAGCTTGGCGCAATGATATCGGACAAATCCAGTTCGTCCGGCCCGAGCGGAGCAAAATAATCTTCAATGACTGCGTCATTGATTTCCGCCAGTGTTTTGGCACGCCACTGTGGACGATTGTCCTTATCAATCAGAAGCGCGCGCACCCCTTCGTAAAAATCCCCGTCCTCGGTAATACGCCGCGCCAAACGCCATTCCATGCGGAAGCAGTCGGCGCGCGAAAGCCGGGCCCCTTCACGAATTTCCCGGAACGAAATTTTCAAGGACAGCGGAGAGAACGTGCGCAGGGCGGCGAGCTGTGTTGCCGCCCAAGGATCCTTGTCTTCGGCCAAAGATGCGAAGATATCTTCCACGCTATTCTGGCTGAAATGGCGCGCGATGGCGTCGCTGTGTGTGAGGATTGGCGCGGGCGGAGGCGTTTCGGAGACCGCCGCGATTGCCGCATCAACGCCAGACTGCATCAGGGTTTCACGAAGTTTTGGAAGATGCACGTGGGGCACAAAATGCTGCGCGAGCCCTAAAGCCACGCAATCGGCGCCGTTCAGCCGCGCTCCCGTCAAGCCAACGAACAGGCCCATGGCACCGGGCAACCGCGACAGAAAATAGGACGCGCCGATATCGGGAAAAAGTCCAATGCGCGTCTCGGGCATGGCGAGGAGCGTGCGTTCGGTGACGATGCGATGCGACCCGTTCACCGACACGCCTACCCCGCCACCCATGACCACGCGGTCCATGAAGGCGACAAAAGGTTTGCGCAGTGCGGTGATGCGCATGTTGCACCGGTATTCGGTGTGGAAGAAAGCGTGCGCAAAGACTGCGTCTGCGTCACGGTGGTGAGCCTCGAAAAGCTGGACGATATCGCCGCCAGCGCAGAAGGCTTTCTCGCCAGCGCCGGCGATCAGGATGGCGTGGATATCCTTGTCTTCATTCCAGGCGCGCAGCTGCGCGTCCAGAGACCGGCACATATCCAGCGTGAGGGTATTGAGGGCCTTGGGCCGGTTCAGGAGAATCTGTCCGACCGCCCCCGACGGGGACGTATCGTGGCGCTCAAACAAAATATCAGCGTCAGATGTAACCATAATCTTTCGGGGAAAATCGCGGTAAAGGCTGCGTGAGGACCCGGAGGACAGGCACCATAAATGCATGGGAGGTATAGCTTTTTTGCATCTTCAGCGCCCTGCCTGAAGCTATTGCTTAGGCTGGTCTAATTCAATATATAACCCGCAGAATTAGCCCTATTCTTGCTTTCCGAAAAAACCAGGGAGTTTCAGATGCCCGACACCCATGCCGAACGTCCGGCGCCGAGCCCGGCGGCCCTTGAAATCCAAGGCTTGATGAAGCGCGCGCGCGCCGCCCAGGCTGTGCTCGAGACCTATAACCAGCAGCAGGTGGATGATCTGATCCGCGCTGTGGTGTGGTCCTGCGCCCGTCCGGGTATGGCCGAACGGATCGCGAAGCAGGCCGTCGAAGAAAGCCACCTCGGCAATTACGACGGCAAGTTCATGAAGATCTCGCGCAAGACCCGCGCGGCTTTGATGGACATCATCGACGACAAGTCGGTCGGCATCATCGAAGAACTGCCGGAACGCAACATCATTAAAATTGCCAAGCCGATTGGCGTCATCGGCGCCCTGTCGCCGTCCACCAATCCCGAAGCCACCCCGGTCATCAAAGCCATCTCGGCCATCAAGGGTCGCAACGCCATCATCATTGCGCCGCATCCGCGCTGCAAAGGCGTCAACACGTTGGTGTGCGACAACATGCGCGCCGCCCTCGAAGCCTTCGGCGCCCCCGCCGACATCATCATCGGCATCGAAACGCCGTCGCTGGAAAAGACCAACGAGCTGATGAAGCAATGCGACAAGGTGCTTGCCACCGGCGGCAATCCGATGGTGAAAGCCGCGTATTCCAGCGGCACACCGGCCCTGGGCGTAGGCGTGGGTAACGCCGTCGTCACCGTCGACGACGACGTCAACGTCAAGGAAGTCGCGACCAAGATCCGCATGTCCAAGACGGTAGACCTCGCGGCGTCCTGTTCGGCCGACAACTCCGTCATCCTGATGGAAAAAATCTACGACCAGATGATGCAGGCCCTGCAGGACGAAGGCGGCTACGTCGTTTCGCCGGAAGAGAAGAAGAAGCTGCAGGCCGGCATGTGGGTCGATGGCCATCTCAACCCGGAAATCGTCGCACAGTCCGCTGAGAAGATCGCCCAAGTCGCCGGCATCAATCTGCCCGCCGGCAAATTGTTCTTCATGGTCCCGGAAACGGGCTGGGGTCCGGACCATCCATTCTCCGGCGAAAAGCTGTCGGTCGTTCTGACCATCTACAAGGCCAAGAACATCGACGAAGCCATCAAGATCACCAACGCTGCCCAGGCTTATCAGGGCCAGGGCCACTCGTGCGGAATCCACTCGAACAATGACGAGCACATCATGAAGCTCGCCATGCAGACCAAAACCAGCCGCGTGATCGTGAACCAGCCACAAGGTTTGTCCAACAGCGGCAACCTTTGGAACGGCATGCGCCAGACTCTGTCGCTGGGTTGCGGTTCTTGGGGTGGCAATGCCACCAACAACAACATCACCTGGCGCGACCTGATCAACGAAACCTGGGTTGCGCGTCCTTTGAAGAAGGCCAAGGAACTTCCGTCCGATGAAGTTCTGTTCGGTTCGGCCTTCACCCGCCTGAAGTAATATCTGCGCGACAGTCTAAAAGTTATCGCCCGCGTGACCCTCACGCGGGCGATTTGCTTTTGGAGAGATGGTAAGTTTAGTGTGCGCCAGCCGCGCTGCCCTGGCCGTTCTTCAGGAAGGCAACCGACACCGCCGCGATCACCAGCATGACACCCAGTAAAGCGAAGGTGTCGGCGAAGCCCATGAAACTGGCCTGCGCCCGGATCGTGTGACCGATCGCCACCAAGGCCTGGCGGCCCGCCTCCACCGCATCGGCGCCCTGGCTCATGAACAGATGCTTGAGCCCGTTGATGCGATTGACGGTCGCCGCATCGCCAAGCGAGACGTGGCTGTTGATGACATTGGAATGGAATTGCTCGCGCTGCGTAAAGAAGGTCACAAGCATGGCCGTTCCAAAGGCGCCGCCGAGGTTGCGCATCATATTGAAGAGGCCCGATGCCGCCCCGGCGTTGGAGCGCTCCATGCCGATCATGGCGAGCGCGGCCAATGGCGTCAGGACGAGCGCGAAGCCAACGGCACGGATGACATTGGGCACAATGAGCTGGTCGGCGGCGTAATCGCGCGATAGGCCGACGTTCATGAAACAGCTGAGCGCAAAGAGCAGCAGGCCCGCACCCACCAACACACGGTTATCGAATTTCTTCATCAGCGTAGGGACGAAGGGAACGATGAAGAGCTGCGGCAAGCCCGTCCACATCAAGACCATGCCGATCTGCTGGGCGTTATAGCCCTGGCTTTGCGCGAGATACTGCGACATCAGGTAGCCCGCCCCATAGAGGCCGAAGCCGAGAAAGAAGTTGCTGAAAGTGCCGATACCGAAGTTGCGGCGCGTCAGCAGGCGCAGGTTCACGACGGGACTGCGGGTGGTGAGTTCGATCCAGATAAAGAGCGCGAGAGAGATGGCTGCAACAATCGACAGGCGCACGATCATCTGCGAGCCGAACCAATCTTCCTGATTGCCTTCTTCCAGAACGGTTTGGAGCGATCCCAAACCGAGGGCCAGTGTAGCGATACCCGGCCAGTCGCCGCCCTTCAACAGATCAAGGCGCATGGGCTCGGGCTTCAAGGTCCACCACAGAGCCGCCAGCATGGCCGCACCCGGGACCAGGTTCATATAGAAGATGTATTCCCAGCCAAAATTGTCGGTGAGATAGCCGCCAATGGTGGGACCGATGGCCGGCGCAAAGGTGGCGCTGATGGCAAAGCCAGCCATGCCGATGGGTTGCTTGGACGGCGGCAGGGTCATGACAATAATCGTAAAGGCGAGCGGGATCATAACGCCGCCGGCGAGGCCCTGCAGCGCACGGAAGGTTACCATCTCACCCAGGTTCTGGGCGAAGGCGCACAGCACCGAGAAGATCAGGAACAGGATGACGTTGGCGATGAAGTAGCGGCGCAGGGAGAACACCTGCGCCAGGAACCCGGTCAGCGGGATGATGATGATTTCGCCGATGAGGTAGGACGTGGAGATCCAGGCGCCATTGGCACCGCCCGTGCCGATGCCGCCCTCGATGTGCAACAACGCCGAATTGGTAACCTGGATATTGAGCACGGCGACAAAGGCGCCAAGCGTGGCGCCGAAAACGCCAATCCAGGTCTTTAAGGACACGGCGTCGTCTGGCTTCTCTGCAACGCTAGACATGATCCGCTCCTTTAGCGTGAAGCGACGGACGTAGATTCACGCGCATCATCACCGGGCTTGGTGTTGATGATGGTTTCCACCGACATGCCCGGACGCAAACGCCCCGCCAGCTGAGCCTGGGGCTCAATCACAATCTTCACCGGAATGCGCTGTACGATCTTGGTGAAGTTGCCGGTGGCATTGTCGGGCGGCAGAAGTGCGAATTCCTGGCCGCTGGCCGGAGACAAACTATCGACGTGCCCTGCGATTTTCACACCAGGGAACGTGTCTACTTCCAGTTCGACACGCTGGCCGGGATGCACATTGGTGAGCTGCGTTTCTTTGTAATTGGCGGTCACGTACACGGCTTGCAGCGGTACAATCTGCATCAACTGCGTGCCGGCCTGCACGTAAGAGCCCACGCGCAGAGAGCGGGCGCCCACCGTTCCGTCGACCGCGGCAACGATGGTGGTATAGCTCATGTTGAGTTCGGCCTGTTTCTCCAGCGCCTGATCATGCATGAGATCCGCCTGCGCCCTGCTCAGCTGCGCACGCAGCACGTCGCTTTGTTTGAGAGCGGCCGCCAGGACTGCCTGGTCGCGCAACACGGCCGCGTTGGCCTGGCTGATAGCCGACTGCGACAGCTGGACCTTCTGCACCGTGCCGTAACCGGTTTTCACCAGATCGGCATAGCGCTGAAAGTCCTGCTGCGCATAAAGCTGGTTCGCCTGATCGGCGGTAATGTTGGACCGCGCGGCAGCGATACTTTGCAACTGTTGTTCTATCTGTGCTTCGAGATTCTCAACGCTGGCCGCCGCAGCCGCCACGTTCGCTTGAGCTTGGGTCAGAGCCGTCTTCAAATCGCTATCGTCAATTTTGGCGAGGACCTGCCCGGCCTTCACTGCTTGATTGTCGCTGACGCGGATGTCGGTCACGTAGCCTGAAATTTTGGGGGCCACGGCCGTTGAGTCCGCCGCCACATAAGCGTCGTCGGTGGAAATCTGAAAACGGCTCGTTGCCCAGTATTGCCACCCAAGCGCAGCACCACCCAAAAGAGCTGTCGATGCGAGAAGGGCCAGGAGGGCCTTACGGCCTCGCCCGGCATGAAGCGGCATCTCGGCGCTTTGGAGGGTCTCGTCCTTTGTGAGCTGAGATGTGCGTGTCAGAGCAACCATGATCCACCTGCTTATGCTGTTTGGGGGAAGTGCCTTGACCGCGGCCACTCACCCCGCCATATAGGGAACTATATAGTTCCTTTGTGTATAAAGGAACTATATAGTTTCTTTTCATGGCAGCCATGAGGTGCGCGCATGGATACCCCTGAAATGCCCCCCGAGCCGGGCAGTGAGGCCCGCAAACGCGGCCGGCCACCCCGGGGAACCGAGGCTTTGCGCCGAGACCAAGTGCTGAAAGCGGCCGAGGCTGCCTTCCTGGATCGCGGTTTTGGCAATGCCAGCATGGAAGCCGTGGCCAAGGAGGCTGGGGTCTCCAAGAAGACGATCTATGCCTTCTTCGCGACCAAAGAGGCGCTCTTTGAAGCGGTCATGCGCTGCCATATCGAAAGCAGCGAACGGCCGGAGCCGGATATCAACGTGCGGAACGCCGAAGAACTGGAACGCGCGCTTGTCGATTACCTTGCGCGCCTGGCGCAGTTCATTTTAGGGCCATTCGCCGTGCGCCTTTTCAAAGCCAGCATCGCCGAGGCTGACCGCTTCCCGGAGATCGCCGCAGCCTTCTATCGTCAGGGAGGGTTGCGCAGCATTCATCAGCTGGAAGAGTGGCTGAAAGCGCAGAAGAAGAAGGGGCTGCTGATGTTGGATGACCCTTTTCAGGGTGCGAAACTACTGACCAGCTTTGTGATCCTAGAACCCTTACGGGCTGCTGCTTTAGGCGTAGCACCCTTGCCCTCGATTGAAGACATGCGCGGTCGCGCGCTGTTCAGTGCGGGGATATTCCTGAGAGGCTGTGCTGCAAAATAAAATGGGCGCAGGTGAAGAGGATGGTGGTCAGTGCAGGGATCGAACCTGCGACCTTCCCCATGTCAAGGGGACATTCTACCGCTGAACTAACTGACCGATCCTCTGGGCCTCCGCCGGGAACGGAACCCCTTGGCGGCAAGGCGGTTTGTTTAGCCACTTGCCCACCCGTTGGCAAGGGTTCTGGAAGCCAGTTTTAGGCTGTTGCGGGGCCATTCCGGCACTCTAAACTCACTCCATATTTCCGGGTTTTGACTTTTCGGCGTGCATGAGCCCTGTTTCACCCATTGAAGTGCTGGAGCCGGCGAAGCTGACCTCGCCGCTGGTCTTTGCTTCGCCTCATTCCGGCTCCTACTACCCCCCGGAGTTCGTGGCGTCCTCGGCATTGGAGCTGGGGGCGTTGCGGAAATCGGAGGACTGCTACGTCGACGATTTGTTCGCCGACGTACCAGCCTTGGGCGCGCCTTTGCTGCGCACGCTTTACCCCCGCGCCTACCTCGATGTGAATCGGGAAAGCCACGAGCTTGACCCGGAAATGTTCGATGAACCCTTGCCGGCTTTTGTCAACACCACGTCGGCACGCGTCGCCGCCGGGCTTGGCACCCTTGCCCGCATTGTCGCCAGCCGCCGCGAGATCTACCGCAAGAAGCTTTCTTTTGCCGATGCCGAAGCGCGCATCACGAGCGTCTATAAACCCTATCACCGAGCCTTGCGCGAACTCATCGGCCGCGCTTGGAACCGTTTCGGGTATTGCATTCTGGTCGATTGCCACTCGATGCCATCGACCGGATTGCCGGTGGATATCGCGCGCGACGGCGGCCCTATCGACATGGTCTTGGGTGACCGCAGCGGCATGTCCTGCGCGCGAGCTGTGACGGAAGCGGTCGAGTCCAGCCTGGGGGCCATGGACTACCATGTGACGCGCAATAATCCCTATGCCGGCGGCTTCACGACGCAGCACTACGGCGATCCCGTCAACGGCGTCCATGCCATTCAGATCGAAATCAATCGTAACCTCTATATGGATGAAGTGACCCTGCAGCGGCGCGCCGATTTCGGAAAACTAAAGAGTGATATCAGCTTGCTCGTTGGTCATCTTGCAGCGTTCACTGCATCACACCACAGCGAGCTTCGCTATCAGCGGCTCAGCGCCGAGTAACGCTGCTTACATAAGTTGAATTGGTTTGTGCTTTGGGGCCTTCGAAAATATAGTCGGGCCTCCCGCCATCAGGGAGCTTCGCACGAGAGATGACTGAGATCGGTACCATTACGCTCTTCCGCGAAAAGTCGGTTGTTCACCGCGCGGAAGAACTCGACGAAGACGAGGGCGGCAATGCGCCGCCCGCCCTGGTCATGCGCTCGAACCGCGTCACCATTCCGGTGAAGACGGGACTTTCCACGGTGATGGTTGTCGTACGCGGCCAGAACATCCCCGGCACTATGCGTATGACGGCGGTGGTGGTGGACGAAGTGCGCCGCGACCCCAATGTCTTGAAAGACCCCGACGCCGTGGACTGGGATAGCTTGTGGCGGCGCAAAGTCTCGAAATACGAAAACGATTACAACCGCGCGAACTGGGTGTCGGTGCACATCGGCGGCGAAACGGTGTTCATGGGCGGCGAAGGCCGTGAAGGCATCGCGGAAGTGGAAGCTTTGGCCGGTGCCGAAGAGGTCACCGAAGCCATTGTGATGGAAGCAGCAGCCAATGTGCTGGGGGCTTTGGAAGACCTGATGGTCGAGCACGACAGCCAGACGGCCATTGTGTTCACGCCCGGCACTGCTTACCACCGGGCCGCCATTCTGGAACGGCGCGATCGTAAGACAGGGGCCTTTTCGGTCTCGGCCTATCATCCCTCGCCGCAGAAACCTGTGCGGCTCTCGCATTTCATTGGCTTTAGTGCCGATATGGCCGAAGCCCTGACCCACAAGTCCTTCCTCGACCGGGTGCAAGAGTTGATCGCCGAGAATGCGCTCTCGAGCACCAACATCACGCCGGCGCTGACCCAAGCCACGCGGAACCGGCGCCGTGAACTGACCGATCAGATTCAAAATTTCGAGGAAGTAAACAAGGTCGTTTACAGACCCGAGCGCCCCAGCTTCATGTGAAGCTGGCTGTGCGCGTGCTTAGTGCACCAGATGTTTCATCAACAATAGCGCCAGCAGAAGCAGCACCGCGACGGCCTGAGTGACCACGCGCAGCCGCATCAGTTTGTTTGCGTATTTACGATTAAATTCGCCGCCGACGATGAAACTCACGACGCCCGTGGCGAGCACGAGAAATACCGCCACCAAGGCAATACCTAGTAGAACTTGTAGCGTTGCTTCCATTACGTCCTCCGCAGGCGGTTAGTTTACCGCGTCTAGGCTGCTGTTGTCGTCAGCGTTCGCTCCTGCCGTGCAGGCACGCATTCTATTTCGAATCGTTCTACAGGACACCGTTGCCCGCCGCCATCGGCAAGCATATGCTGCCCGTCCTTGGGGATGTGGGTTACGGGGGTAACCATGTTGGGGCGGATACTTGTCGTTGATGACAATATCATGGTGCGCGAGTCCTATACGGAACTGCTGCGCCATCGAGGTTATGAAGTCGTGCAAGCGGGCGACGGGGCGCAAGCGCTCGACGTCCTGCGCGACGAAGCCGTCGATCTGGCTATTGTCGATGTCATGATGCCGGTGATGGACGGGCTGGAATTGCGCCAGCACCTGAATGCCATGGAACCGACGATCACCACGATCCTGGTCACGGGTCAGCCGGACCGGCTGGAAAGCCTGATGGAAGACGACAACGACTTCCAAGCCGGGCGCGTGAGCGTGCTGTACAAGCCCGTGCATCCGGTCAAGCTGCTGGCGGAAGTGGATAAGCGCCTGACGTTGCTGTCCGCAGCGCTCTAAGCCTCAGACGGAAAAGCCTTAGGGCGGTTGCGGGCTTTCGCTAAACAGAAAAGCTTTCGCCGCAACCGCAGCGGCTTTTTTCATTCGGGTTCTCGAACACGAAACCGCTTTCCATCTTGCTCTCGCGGTAATCGAGCAGGCTGCCAAGCAGGTACATGACGGCCTTCGGGTCGATGAAGACCTTGGCGCCGTTGTGTTCGACCACGTCCTCGAACTTGCGCAGCTCCTCGGCGTATTCAACGACGTACTTATTGCCCGAGCAGCCCTTGGCCGAGACACTGACGCGCACACCCAGCACCGGCTTCGTGGCTTGGGAGACAACATTGTTGATGCGCGTTGCCGCGGCATCCGAAATGCGGATGGCTGCGGGCGGCTTCTTGCGGGCGACGGTTTCGGTTGTCGTTGTGCTCATGACAGGACCTTCCTAACGGAACTTATATAAGTGCCGGTTAAAACATATCCAGGGCGACCTTGGCGACTTCCGACATATTGGCCGGCGTCCAGGGCGGATCCCAGGTAATCACCACATCCACCTCGCCCACACCATCGACACGGGCGACGGCTTCGGCCACTTCACGCGGCAGTGAGCCCGCCACCGGGCACGCCGGCGCGGTAAGGGTCATCTTGATATCGACGTTGCCGACGTCTGTGATCTTCATGTCGTAGATCAAGCCGAGGTCATAGATGTTCACCGGGATTTCCGGGTCAAAGATCGAGCGCAAAGCTTCCACGACCGCTTCATCGCCGGCTACGGGCACAGCGGGGTCTTTCGGCACACCAGCTTTTACGCTGTCGCCTTCTTTGGGTGGCTCGTCGTCGCCGGCGGACATTTCATAAGGAGGCATCATGATCGCGTTCCACTCATCACTTTTCTGTTGTGGTTTGGCCCTTGCCGTCGAGGCACGACATCAGCGCATGCCAAGGCAAGGTGGCGCATTTCACGCGTACGGGGAATTGCCGTACGCCCGAGAGCGCCGCAAGCTTCTCAACTCCATCATCCAGCGCGCCACCGACGGCGGCTTTGGCCTGGTCCGTCTCCAACCTGCCGGTGCAAAGATCCTGCACGGCTGCAGAGAGCTTGCGGGCGATCTCGACCGGCTGGCCAGAGAGAGTCTCTGTCATCATGGACGCCGAGGCGATGGAGATGGCGCAGCCTTTACCTTCAAAAGCGACATCCTCGACGAGGCCCGCCGGCGAAACACGCGCCGTCACCGTGACACGATCCCCGCACATGGGGTTATTGCCCTGGGCCTTACACGTATGATGCTCGACAACACGGAAATTACGCGGGCTCTTCCCGTGATCAAGGATGATCTCCTGGTACAAGAGGCGCAGATCGTCCGCGAGCGGCGCAGCGGCGGCTGTCATAGCAGCACCTCCTGCGCGCGGCGCAGAGCGGTAACCAGTGCATCTACTTCGGCCATGGTGTTGTAGAGCGCGAAGGATGCGCGCGTCGTAGCGCTAACGCCTAGGATTTCCATGAGGGGCTGAGCGCAGTGATGGCCCGCGCGCACGCAAACACCGGAACGGTCGAGCACCGTGGCGAGATCGTGCGGGTGAGCGCCGTCCATCACAAAGGACTGCACCGAAGCTTTGCCAGGCGCAGTGCCGATGAGCTTCAAGCCGGGGATCTGCGCGAGACTGGTCATGGCATGACGCAGCAGCGCATGTTCGTGGGCGGACACGGCTTCACGGTCGAGCGTGTTCAGGTAATCGATAGCCGCACCCAAGCCAATGGCTTGCACGATAGGCGGCGTGCCGGCTTCGAACTTGGCCGGCGGTGGCGCCCATGTGGTCTTGGCAAAGGTTACGCTGTCGATCATATCGCCGCCGCCCTGGTATGGCGGCATGGCTTCCAGCAGTTCGTGACGGGCCCAGAGAATGCCGATGCCCGTGGGGCCGTAAAGCTTGTGACCGGAGAAAACATAGAAGTCGCAGCCGAGGGTCTGCACGTCCACGGCTTCGTGCACGATGCCCTGGCAGCCATCGAGCAGCAGCTTGGCGCCCACGGCATGGGCCATGTCGGCGATAGCCGCAACAGGCAGAACGGTGCCGAGAACGTTGGAGACATGCGCGATGGCAATGAGCTTGGTCTTCGGACCGACCGCTGCCGCAAACTTATTGAGGTCAATGCTGCCGTCGGGCTCTACGGGCGCGATCTTGAGGATACAGCCGGTGGCATCGCGCAGAAGCTGCCATGGCACGATATTGGAATGATGCTCGACGGCGGTGATGACGATTTCATCGCCGGCCTTGATGAAAGCGCGGCCCCAGGCTGCGGCCACAAGATTAATGGCTTCCGTAGCCCCTTTGGTGAAGACGATCTCGCGCACATCGCCAGCATTGATGAAGCCGCGCACCTTCTCGCGCGCAGCTTCGTAGGCCGCCGTCGCAGTTTCGCTGAGGTAGTAGGCGCCGCGATGAACGTTGGCATAGTCGTGGCCATAGGCGCGCGTAATGGCGTCGATGACCTGGCGCGGTTTCTGGGCCGAGGCCGCGCTGTCGAGATAGACCAGCGGCTTGCCGTGGACTTCACGCGCGAGGATGGGGAAGTCGGCGCGCACCTTCATGACGTCGAAGGCAGATGCAGTCTGCGGAGACTTGGTGAAGGGCTTGTTCATGGCTGAGCCGTTCCGTAGCGCGCCAGCCACGCGGTCAGGGCCGCGCCGAACTGTTCGCGGACGGCAAGCTCGCTGATGTCGTCCATGCTTTCGGCGAGGAAGCCTTCGATCAGCAGACGACGCGCCGTGTCAGGATCGATGCCACGCGCAGCCAGGTAAAACATATGATTGGGGTCGATCTCGCCGGTGGTGGCGCCGTGAGCGCACTGAACGTCGTCGGCGTAGATCTCAAGTTCGGGTTTGCAATCGATTTGCGGCCCGCGGCTCAGGAAAAGCGCCTTGTGGAGCTGCCGGGCGTCGGTCTTCTGGGCGTCACGCGCCACATGAATGCGCCCCTGGTAAACACCGCGCGATTCACCGCCGGCCACGCCCTTGAACACCTGCGACGAAGAGCAGTGCGGGACTTGGTGATCCATGACCGTCGTGAAGTCGTGATGGGAGTGGCCGGAGAGCGCGTAGGCGCCATTGAGGCGCACTTCAGCGTTCTCGCCGGTGAGGGCAATGCGGATTTCCTGGCGCGTCAAGGCGCCGCCAAGGCCGAGATGGAAAGCCTCGAAATGCCCGCCGCCCGAGACCTTCACCAGTGTCGTGGCGAGATGGAAGGCTTCGTTGGTTTCATCGACGCTGACGTAACGGCGCACCGAGGCGCCCTCGCCCACCGTGATGCTGGTCACAGGGTTGGAGAAATAAGCCTGCCCCGGCAAGCCAACATGGGATTCAACAAGCGTAATGGCGGAGCCGTTTTCGGCTGTAACAGTGATGCGTGGATGCAAGGCCGCAGGCGTCGATGCTGCCGCGCCGATGGAGATGATGTGGATGATCTTCTTAGCAGCGCCGCTGACGTGCACCGCGAGACTGGCAGGTGCATAGGCAGCGTTGAGCGCTACGAGGGACGAGCCTTCCTTGGCGGGAACCTTGCCTTGCGAGATCTCCACGCCCTTGCCGAGATTGGCGTCGGACAAATCCTTGCGGTAAGCGCCATTCACCAACACCAGACGCGCTGCGCCCGGGATGGTAGGCACGTTACCCGGAATGCTGCCGATGGCCGCATCAACCGGCGCCGGAACGAAGGGGACCTTCGCCAGCGCACGCAACGGGGTGAAACGCCACTCTTCCACCTTGGGACCCGGCAAAGCTCCGCTCCATGGAGCCACACCAAGACGCTTGGCGTAGGTCTCGCCGAAAGAATGATCGAGGATCGCGAGCGCGTTCATACGTTCTAGGCCGCCGTGTTCAGGTATTTCGCATAGCCTTCGGCTTCGAGCTGGAGCGCGAGCTCCTTGCCACCGCTGGCGACAACGCGCCCATTGGCCAGTACGTGCACATAATCGGGCACGATGTAGTCCAGCAGACGCTGGTAATGCGTGATCACCAGGAACGCGCGGTCGGGTGAACGCAGAGAATTCACGCCTTCCGAGACAACCTTGAGCGCGTCGATGTCGAGGCCGGAATCCGTTTCATCGAGGATGGCGACACGCGGCTCCAGCATGGTCATTTGCAGGACTTCGGCGCGCTTCTTCTCGCCGCCGGAGAAGCCGACGTTGAGCGCGCGCTTGATCATGTCGTAGGGCATGCCGAGCACAGCGGTCTTTGCCTTCACGAGCTTCAGGAATTCCATGGCGTCGATCTCGGGTTGACCGGCGGCGCGACGCTTGGCGTTGAGCGCGGTCTTGAGGAAAGCGGAGGTCGTTACACCGGGGATTTCGACGGGATACTGGAAGGCGAGAAAAATGCCGGCGCGGGCGCGTTCGTCGGCTTCCATGGCCAGCACATCTTTGCCGTCCAGCAGAACTTCGCCCTTCGTCACCTCGTAGCCTTCGCGCCCCGCAATGACATTGGAGAGCGTGCTCTTGCCTGTGCCATTGGGGCCCATGATGGCGTGCACGGAGCCGGGCTCCAGCGTGAGCGTGATCCCTTTCAGGATCTCTTTGCCGGCAACGGACGCGTGAAGATTTTTGACTTCAAGGAGAGACATAACTTTTCCTTTAACGCACGGGGCCTAGCCCACGCTGCCTTCCAAGCTGATGCCGACGAGCTTCTGGGCTTCGACGGCGAATTCCATAGGAAGGGTTTGCAAAACCTCTTTGCAGAACCCATTGACGATGAGCGAGACGGCTTCTTCCTGCTTCATGCCCCGCTGCAAGCAGTAGAACAGCTGATCGTCGCTGATCTTGGACGTGGTGGCCTCGTGTTCGGTCGTCGCCGTCGGGTTACGGCTTTCGATATAGGGCACTGTGTGGGCGCCGCACTTGTCGCCGATGAGCAGGCTGTCGCACTGGGTGTAGTTGCGTGCGCCATCGGCTTTCGGGCCCATACGCACAAGACCACGGTAGGTATTGTCGGCGCGGCCCGCAGAGATGCCCTTGGAGATGATCTTCGAGCGCGTGCCTTTGCCCAGATGAATCATCTTAGTGCCGGTATCGGCCTGCTGGCGGTTGTTGGTAATGGCGACCGAGTAGAATTCGCCCACCGAGTTGTCGCCCTGCAGGATGCAGCTCGGGTACTTCCAGGTGATGGATGAGCCGGTCTCGACCTGGGTCCACATGATTTTTGAATTCTTGCCACGGCAGGCGCCGCGCTTGGTGACGAAGTTGAAAATGCCGCCTTTGCCGTCGGCGTCGCCCGGATACCAGTTCTGCACCGTTGAATACTTGATCTCGGCGTCGTCCAAAGCGATCAACTCGACCACGGCCGCATGCAGCTGGTTCTCGTCGCGCTGCGGGGCCGTGCAACCTTCGAGATAGCTGACGTAGGAACCTTCGTCGGCGATGATCAGCGTGCGCTCGAATTGGCCGGTGTTCTTTTCGTTGATGCGGAAATAGGTCGACAACTCCATGGGGCAGCGCAGGCCCTTGGGGATGTAGACGAACGATCCATCCGTGAACACTGCACAGTTCAGCGTGGCGTAGAAGTTGTCGCTGTAAGGCACCACGGAGCCAAGGTATTTCTTCACCAGCTCAGGATGCTTTTGCAGCGCCTCGGAAATGGGCATGAAGATCACGCCCATCTCTTCAAGCTTTTTCTTGTAGGTGGTAGCCACCGAGACGCTGTCAAACACGGCATCGACGGCGACACCGGCCAGCATCTGCTGTTCGAGAAGCGGAATGCCCAGCTTCTTGTAAGTCTCCAGCAGCTTGGGATCGACCTCATCGAGGCTCGCCAGCTTCTCGCGCTTGGGCGCGGCGTAATAGTAGGAGGCCTGATAGTCGATCTTGGGGAAATGCAGTTTCGCCCAGGTCGGTTCTTCATCGGCCAGCGTCAGCCAATAGCGGTACGCTTTCAGGCGCCATTCCAGCATCCATTCCGGCTCGTTCTTCTTGGCCGAGATGAAACGGATGATGTCTTCGGAAAGACCTTTGGGTGCCTTATCGCTCTCGATATCGGTGACGAAGCCGTACTTGTACTGTTCAACATCACGGACGGCGGCGGCGGTTTCGCGGGTGGCGACCATTTCTACGTTCTCACTCTACTTTACGGGCGCGAGAAGCGCGGTTGCAGCGCGCGGTTCTTCTTTGGCGCGCGGCGCAGGACCGAAGGTGGGAATGTCCTCGGCCATGTCGGCCAAGGTCACTTCGGTCAGCGCGGCGCGCACGGCGCGGTTCACACGGTTCCATTTGCCCTGCACGGGGCACACCGCTTCGATGCTGCAATGCTCGTCGGAGGTTTCGGCGCAGGCCGTGAGCGCGATGGGACCTTCAACGGCCTGGATGACATCGGCCACAGTGATCTCGATCGGACGCCGACCCAGGGCATAACCACCCCCGGCGCCGCGCTGGGACTGGACCAGACCGGCTTTGCCCAGGCTTTTCATGATTTTGGCTACCGTCGGTAGGGGAATCCCCGTCCGATCGGAGACGTGTTGGGTCGAACGCACAGTGGACCCGCGCGCCATCTCCAGCAGCAACACCATGGCATAATCTGTTAACTTATTGACTTTGAACATATTTTCGACCCCGAAAGCGGTCTTTCAACGTTCTTGGGCAAAGCGGACTAAAACAGTCCTGTTTACGAGGGTGTAATAGTACCTGCGCTATGCGGTTTCAAGGGGTAAAAGCCCAGATAAATGCCCGAGCAACTGTTTGAAAGGATGCACTTTGGGGCGCCTGATCCTTCTTACCGCACGGGAGTTTGCCGAGACCGTCGCCCAGCCCTTACGGGCCGCTGGAGCCGATGTGCGCGTGGCCACGACCCTGCCAGACATCGAGACCGCTTTGACGGCCGAAGCGCGCCTCGTCTCATTCGGCGCGGGAGTCATTGTGCCGGCGGACGTTCTGCGGCGACTGTCGGGCCGCGCCTATAACTTCCATCCGGGACCGCCGGCTTATCCCGGCATCTTCCCGTCGGTGTTCGCGCTTTACGAGGGCGCCCTGCATTTCGGCGTCACGCTGCACGAAATGGCCGCACAAGTGGACAGCGGACCCATCGTTGCCGTCGACAGCTTTGCCGTGCCCGCAACATGGGACCGCATGGCGCTGGATACCGCCGCCTTCACAGCGCTGATGGCTCTGCTGCAACGCCATGCACAAGCCTTGGCGGATGTGCGCACGCCATTGCCACGTAGCCCGCAGACTTGGAGCGGCGCGCGCCGCACACGCAAGGATTTCGCGGCACTCTGCCAGCTTGGCGAAGATGCGACGGCGGAAGAGTTCCGCCGTCGCTACCGTGCCATTGGCGAAGGGCCGGAGCACGCCATCACCCTCACCCGCTTTGGCCGCACCTTCCGCCTGACGAACGATCTCGGCGGAGATATTGTACGCGGCGGCCAGCCGATACGGACTTAAAAAGCCGAGCGCAGCACGACCCGGATGTCACGCCCCGGCAAGACCACTTCATCTTTATTGATGGCCACGGCGTTGCGCTGAATACGGTTCGTGAGATTGTGACCCACGAGCGAGATCTCGAGGTTCGGCTTGGTCTGCCATGGCCGCCACGCGATTTGTGCATCCAACGATGCATAACCCTTCGTCGACGTCTCCGCGAAAGCGACCGCACTTTGCGTTCCGGAGTATTTCAACATGAAGCTGGCATCGAAAGGCTTACTGTTCCAGGCGAGGCCTCCGCCCACGTGATAGGGCGGCATGCGCGGCACATTACCGCCGCCGTTCGCAAGGCGCGCGCGCACGTAATCCGCCATCACCACGGTGCCAACGGTTCCTGCGTCCATCTGATAGACACTGACCGTTGTTTTCCCTTCCAAGCCCCAGAACGCGGCGTCGCGCTGTTCATAGAAAAGCTGACGCAGTTCGTTCTGAGCCGGACCGCAATTGCCGTCGTCGTCACACATCACGCCGGTGAGACGGCCATAAATGAAGTTCTTGAACTTTGCACCCCAGGCCGCGCCCTCGAAATCGACAATATCTGTCCGCCAACGCACTGTGCCTTCCACCGAGTTGGCACGCTCCATGTGCAAATTAGGGTTGCCGGTTTCATAAGTGCCGGGCCCATCATGAGGCCCACGCGCGAAGAGTTCAGTCTGACCCGGCACCCGAGCGGCACTGGTGGCGGTGAACCCGAGCTTCACGCCCGGAGCCGCTTCCCAGAGGAACCCGGCGGACCCGCTGACGGGCGTGAAAGCCAAATTCACCAGCACGTTGCTTGCCGGCGTGCCGTCGATGCTCACATGTTCGACGCGGCCCCCGAACTGCAAGCGAACGTCGGGCCCTAGTGGGATTTCCGCGAACGTGAAACCCGCGACGTTCGTGGTTTGCGTGGGAAAGAGGTAGTTGCCGCCCTCGCCCAGAGCCGAGAAATGCTTCTGCTGCGCCTGCAACCCGAAGGCCGCATCGGAAATTGGACCGATGGCACCCGTCAGCGCTTCAGCGCGGCTGTCCCACTCCTTGTCGATAAAGGTCGAAAGCACATCGTTGGTAGCAGGATCGATCTCGCTGTGCGTGTAGTGCGCATAACCGCCGTCGATGGTGAGGGTCTTCAAGGGGCCCAGATCCAGCGCAAAAGATGACCCAACGATCCCTTTCGTCTGCTTCATGTCGATGAAGGTGGTATCGCCGGGAATTCCATATTTGGAATCGTAATGCACGATGGCAGCGCCGGCGTGGCTATCGTCGCCCATAAAATAGGAACCGCCGCCCGCGAACCCATCGCCGCGGAAGAAAGAGTTAGCTTGCGTGCCGCCCGGAATATCGTAGTCGCTGGTGCGGTGGATGAAACCGTCCGCATGGAAGGCGAAGTTGCCCGCCTTGCCATCAACCATGGCCGATCCCTGTTTGGCATCGGCACCCGTGGAGTAGGCGGCGGTCGCCTCGCCGCTGATATCGTGCATCGGCAGTTCCATGGGGATGCGATTGTTGATGGCGTTTACCACGCCACCAACGGCCTGGCTGCCATACCGCAATGTCGCCGCGCCGCGCACCACTTCGACGCGCTGGGTCGAGAGCGGATCGATGGGCACACCGTGATCGGGGCCAACGTCGGAGACGTCAAAGCTGCCGATGCCATTCTCCAGCACGCGCACGCGGTTGGCATCGAAGCCGCGAATGACGGGTCGGCTGGCGCCGGCAGCAAAGCTGGTGCCTGTGACGCCCGGCACATCCCCCAGCACATCGGCCAGATTGGCGCCGCCGCTTTTGAGAATGTCGGCGCGGCTAACGGTGCCGATGATGGTAGCGATGTCGTCCGCGTCGTTGGAGAAAGGCGAGGCTGTAACAACGACCTGATCGATGGCTTCTGGTGGTCTTCTCGGCGCCTCGGCAGCGACGGCAAGCGTCGTATGCAGCGCGGTGGTGGCGAGGATGGACAGCGCGAACGCTGCCCCTCGGGGGTGGCACATAAACATGAACGTCTCCGGAAATATGGGAATTGCACGGGATCACCACACGCGCGTGCGTGTGGTGATCCCGGCGTCACTCAAAAAATCAGGCGGAGACGGGGAGAGGCGGCGCGCGGGACTGGAAGCTTGCCGTGGTTTCGGCTTGCCGTGGCGCGAGCACGGCGAAGGTGGTGCGGCGGATGACAATAAAACGTGTCGGCAATGGTAGAGCCGCCGCCGTGGGCGCCGCCGACATACTGGAGGCGACCTGGCACAAGGCGCAGTCGTCGCCGCGTGTGAGGTCGCCGATCTTGTCTTGGAAAATATGGAACGACAGCCCAAGCTGCGCCGCGATCAAGAGCGCGACGGCGAAACTCCAGATCCGTGAATGCCGGAAGATTCGTGTCATGAAGCGGACAGACAGCTCACAAGGTGATCGGCTAATCCCTGCATGAGATTAAAGTACAGTTCGGGGCCGGCTGCAAGCGTGCTGCCTTCGGGGTCCAACTGACCAACCCTCGCATGCAAAGCATCAGCCAATGTCCGCAACAGCTTAGGCTCAAATTGGGGCTCGGCAAAAATGCACGAGGCGCCGTGGGTACGCATGTCTTTTTCGATGGCCGCAATACGTTGCGCACCGGGCGCGCGGTCGGGCCCGACGGTGAGCGCCGCTGCATCCCGTAAACCATAGCGCCGCTCGAAATATTGATAGGCGTCATGGAAGACGACAAAGCGACGATCCGCGACGAGCGCAAGCTGGCCCTGCAGACGACGGTCGAGCGCATTCAGCTTTGCTTGCAGGAGATCGCCGTTGGTGCGGTAACGCCCAGCGTTGGAAGAGTCCAAAGCGGACAGAACCACAACCATGTCTTCGACCAAGGCTTTGGCATTGCGAGGATCAAGCCACAGATGTCCATCGGCATAGCTGGAAGATGAAGGCGTTTCAGCGTCTTGATGCAGTCCACCTTCACGGGCGGGAAGCACTTTCACGCCGGCGGTATCCATGAGCGTGACGATGCGCGCCTTACCCGCGAGCGCTGCCAGCGGCTTTTGCAAGAAGACTTCAAAACTGGGGCCGATCCAGAACACGACGTCAGCTTTGTTCAAGCTTTCGGCATCGGAGGGGCGCAACGTGTAAGCATGCGCCGAAGCCGATCCTTTGAGCAGCACGTCGGGCGCAGCGACACCCTCCATGACGCCGGCCAACAAAGCATGCACGGGCTTGATGGAAGCTACCGCCCGCGGCGCGGCCCAGGCCGGAATAGTCCACGTCAGAAAAGTCAGAAGGTAGAGCGCCAATGCGCGCATGCTTGAAACCTGAAATCCGTCCGGCAAAGACCTTGCCTCCGTCGGGATCAAGCTATAGTGTGATGTTATAACATATACAAGCCCGCAGACATGGCCAAATCCGCTTCCTTTCCCAAACCCGATCATGATCACAGCCGCTGCAGTGCGTCCGCCCTGCGCAAGGCTGAGACCATTTGCGCTGCGCGCAAGGTGCGTCTGACGGACATTCGCCGCGATGTGCTGGAGATTGTTTGGAAGAGTCACGTGCCGGTGGGCGCTTACGACATCCTGGCGCAACTCAATGCCGACGGCGGACGCACCGCGCCCATGGCCGTTTATCGCGCGCTGGAATTCCTGATGGAGAACGGACTTGTTCATCGTCTGGCGAGCCTCAACGCCTTCATCGGTTGCGCGCATTTGAATGCGGAAAGCGGTGAAGGGCATCATGCCGCGCAGTTTCTCATCTGCCGCGCCTGCGGCACCGCCGCCGAGTTGGAAAGCGCACCCCTCACTCGCGCGCTGACCCAAGCCGTGGCCGAACGCGGCTTCACCATCGACAGCCAGATTGTCGAAATCAGCGGCCTCTGTCCGCATTGCGCTGCGCTATGACAACTGAAGTGCTGATCGATGTGCGCGGCGCCACCGTGACTCGTGGTGGCCGGCGCATTCTGGATAACGTGGACTTGACGGTGAGACGCGGCGAAATCGTCACGCTCGTCGGGCCGAACGGTGCGGGCAAATCAACGCTGGTGAAGATCGCCTTGAACCTTGAGCGCCTTGATCGCGGCGAGGTGCGCCGGGCTGCGGCGTTGAAGATTGGCTATCAGCCGCAAAAGCTGGCGCTCGATAGCACCTTACCGCTCAGCGTTCGCCGCTTCCTGACCCTTACGGAATCGCACGCCACCATTGCGCTGCAGGACGCGCTGAACGAGGTGGGCGCCGCCCACCATTTAGAGTCCAGCGTGCACACGCTGTCGGGCGGCGAATGGCAGCGCGTGATGCTGGCGCGCGCGCTTCTGCGCCGGCCTGATCTTCTGGTGCTGGACGAGCCGACGCAGAATGTCGATATGGCAGGTGCCGCGGACATCTATCAGATCATCGCTCATCTGCGCACGCGCATCGGATGCGGCGTGCTCATGGTTTCGCATGATTTGAACGTGGTGATGGCCGCCACGGACCGGGTCTATTGCCTGAATGGGCACATCTGCTGTTCAGGCCATCCCGCCGACATCAGCCGCGACGCAGAGTTCCAAAAGCTTTTTGGACCGCAGGCCGCGTCCGCGCTTGCCATCTACAGCCATCATCATGATCACACCCATGCGCCGGACGGCAGTGTTACCGGCAGCGTTGCAGCTTGCGCGCATGAGCACGGTCATCACCATCACAGCCACTGAGCAGCACCTCATGGACAGCTTCATCCTTCGTGCGTTGGCGGCCGGTTGCGGAGTGGCGCTTGTGGCCGGTCCGTTGGGCTGCTTCGTGGTGTGGCGACGCATGGCCTATTTCGGCGACACGCTGTCGCACGCGGGCCTCATGGGTGTCGCCTTGGGACTGATGCTAGGCATCGACCCCGCTATTGGCATTGTGGCGACAGGGCTTCTCGTTGGTCTGCTTCTGTTGGCGCTTCAACGCCAGCAGCGTTTGGCCACCGACACGCTTCTTGGCATCCTATCGCATGCGGCCCTTTCCATCGGTCTCATCGCCGTGAGTTTCATGGACAAGGTGCGCATCGATCTCATGGGTTATCTCTTTGGCGACATCCTGTCCGTCACGGGAATGGACCTCGCGTGGATTTACGGCGGCGGTGCAGTGGTGCTCGTGCTGCTTGCCGTCATTTGGAAACCGCTGATCGCGCTGACGGTGCATGAAGACATGGCCGTGGCGGAAGACGTACCGCGCTTGCCGGTGCTGCTGACCTACATTGTGCTGATGGCCCTGACCGTCGCCATCGCCATGAAGATTGTGGGCATACTTCTCGTGACGGCGCTGCTCGTGATCCCGGCGGCCACGGCACGGCGTTTTGCCCGCACGCCGGAGACCATGGCTGGCGCCACGATGGTCCTGGGCATTGGCGCGGTGGGCGGAGGTCTTTTTGCCTCCACGACATGGGATACACCGTCGGGACCTTCGATTGTCGCGGCCGCCACCGCGCTTTTTGCCCTGATCCTAGCGCTCAGCGCCGTCAGACGATCGCAAATCTAAAGCAACCAGCCTGCGACATGAGGCGTTACTGGCGCCAGCGAAACCGCCATAATGGCTCCGTCTTCAAGCCTTCGGCAGCGTCTTCATGACTTTCCCTACCACACCGCCTCTTCCCGGCTCGCCCTATCTACTGGCTGTCGCCGGTCCGACCGTGGACCTGGACCAGTTCGCGCGGGAAGCTTTGTGGATGGCCCAGGAGCGCGATCTCGCGCTCGTGCTTGCCGTGCGCACGACACCGGAGAGCTGGGCGCAGCTGATGGGTTTCACCACCGCCGCCGACCTCACCGATTTCGCGGAACGTTGGGATATCTCATTGCTCTCCTGGCGCAGCAGTGAAGATGTGGATGCCCTGCTCGCAACATGGGACCACCATGCGCCTGCGGCCGTGGTCTTCGGCGCGCGTCAGGGCTGGGCCATGCGCCCGGGCGTGCCCGGCGCCATCGCAAACCGCATGGAGAAGAGCGCTCGCGCGCTCAATATCGAAGTCATCTCCGACCCAGCGCAGGAGCGCAGCTATACGCCCGTGCTGGGCCTGGCGTGGAGGCTGGATGAACAGAGGCCGTGGTATCACGCCTATGTTCTGAGCGCCTTCGCCGTCTCGCTCGTGGCGATCATGGTCAAATGGCTATCAGGTGTTTTGCCTGCACAAAGCCTGGCGCCCCTGTTCCTGATGGCGGTTGTCTACAGTGCCAACGCTTACGGCATGGCGGCGGCGTCCTTCACGACTCTCGTCAGCGTCGGCCTCTTCAGCTATTTCTTCAGCAACACAAAGTATGAGCTGAATTTCGGGCTGGAGGACGTCGTCCTCCTGATCGTGTTCTTGCTGGTGGCGGGCATCACCAGCAACCTTTCGGGCGGCTTGAGACGCCAAGCAAGCCGCGCCCAACGCCAGGCCCGCGAGGCCCGCGCGCTATTCCAGCTGACACGCGACATCGCCATCGCCACCGATACCACGGCGATCTTCCGGGCCATCGTGCAGCAGTGCAACGACATCTTCGAATGCGACACGGTGCTGCTCGCCCCCTTTAGCGGCGGCCAGCCCGAGGACCTTTCCTCGGTGCGCGCGTCGTCGCTGCAAACGGCCTATCCACCGCAAGCCACGCTGACCCAGGACGAGATCGAAGCGGCCCGCTGGTCTTATGGCCACGGCAAACCCGCCGGGCGCGGATCCGACGTATTTCAAAGCATTGACGTCACTTTTCAGCCCCTGACGACCGCAGAGGGCACCGTGGCGGTGCTGGCGCTGAAAGGCGTGTCGATGACAGTGGTCAAATCCGCGAGCTTTGGGCGCGTGATCGGTTCCATCTGCCGGCTGGCGGCACTTGCCGTCGAGCACACCTTGCGCAAACAGGAACTGGAAACCGCGCGCATTGTGTCGCAGACGGAGGGCCTGCGCTCGGCGCTGCTTTCGGCCATCTCGCACGACTTCGGTACCCCGCTGGCGTCCGTCATCGGATCGGCGTCGAGTTTGTTGTCCTACGGCAATACCTACTCGCCGGAAGTGACGCAGGAGTTGCTCACAACAATCCTGGAAGAAGCCGAGCGCCTGAGCCGCTTTGTGAAGAACGTCATGCAGATGACGCGCCTGGAGTCAGGCGCACTGGTGCCGCGTATGCAATGGGCAGACGTGGAAGACCTGATTTCAACCTCACTCGATGCGGCCCACCGCCGCCTGCGCAGCCACGAAATCTATGCCGATACCGCTGATGTGCTGCCGCTGGTGCAGGTGGACTTCGTGCTGATGGAAAGCGTGTTGGTGAATGTGCTCGACAACGCGGCCAAGTACGCGCCGCCGGAAACTGCAATCCAGGTGACGGCCCGCAAGGCGGGCAACGACGTGGTTATAGATATTGCCGACGAGGGCCGTGGCATCGCATCGGAAGACCTGGGCGCCGTGTTCGACAAATTCTATCGCACCAAGCATCGCGACCGGACGGTACCCGGCACGGGCTTGGGGTTAGCGATTTGCAAAGGCATTGTCGAGGCGCACGGCGGCACCATTGAAGCCTTGAGTGAAGGCCCCGGCCGGGGTACCACCATCCGCATCCGGCTGCCCATCCGCACGCCGGATATGGCGGCCATCGCCGAGGTGTGATCATGACCACCAGCCCGCCACCGGGCCCCAAAGTTCTAATCGTTGATGACGAACCGCAGATCCGCCGCTTCCTGCGTGCGAGCCTGCAATCGCATGACTATGTCGTGGTAGAGGCGGAGAACGGCAAGGAAGCGGTGAAGGTTTGCACCGTCCAGAAGCCCGACTTGCTGATTCTCGATCTGGGCCTGCCTGACATGGACGGGCTCGATGTCATCAAGCTGGTGCGCGAGTGGTCAACGGTACCGATCATTGTTCTGTCTATTCGTTCCGAAGACGCCGACAAGATCGAAGCGCTGGATCGCGGTGCCAACGATTACGTCACGAAGCCCTTCAGCATGGGCGAACTGCTGGCCCGCATGCGCGCTGCTCTTCGTCAGGGCCGGAGTGAAGGGGCGGAAAACGCCGCCACCATTACCGCCGGCGATATCACCATCGACCTCAGCAAACGGCTGATCACCCTGGGTGGCTCGCCAGTGAAGCTGTCGCGCAAGGAATACGACCTGTTGAAAATCCTCGCCATGCATCCCGGCAAGGTCATCACCCATCAGCAACTTCTTCAAGAGGTATGGGGGCCGGCTTACGTGGAGGAGACGCAGTACTTGCGCGTCTATATGGGCCAGTTGCGCCAGAAGCTGGAACGCGACCCGGCCGCACCGCGCTGGCTCATCACCGAACCGGGCGTCGGTTATCGCTTACAGACCGCTCGAAGCTCCGTGCAGAAATAAAGAACCCCGCAGCGAATTCATCGCTGCGGGGCTGAGTTTCCACTGGCGGCTAGTTGGGGGATGGGAGACGCCGAACCAATGGATTTCGAAAATTCTTAAGCCGCAGCCAACCCGCTCATATCGAGCCCAAGGATGGAGCGCAGGTGTGCGCGACCGCGACAGAGGCGCGACTTCACGGTGCCGACGGGCTCGCGCGTGGCCCGCGCCAAATCGTGCTGGGAGCCTTCATGGATGCCGAGGGCGACGATGGCCTGCCGCTCACTGGCGGAAAGGTCTTGCATGGCGCGCACGGTCTCCTTGAGGAAAACGTTGTTGAGCTGGCTGGGGCGCTGCACACGACCGTCTTCGCCAAGCGAGGCCACGTAGCGCTTATCGAGAGCGACGCGGCGGCGTTGGCTGATGAAAATGTTGCGCATCAGGGTGAAGAGCCACGACTTCAGGCTGGTGCCGGCTTGGAACAGGTCCTGTTTGCGCAAGGCGCGTTCGACGCAGTCCTGCACCAGATCGTGGGCGTCGTCTTCATTACGGGTGAGCACACGGGCGAACCGGTTCAGGTCCGGGAGCAAAATCGCGACGTCGGTGT
Organism: Fidelibacterota bacterium; assembly: GCA_947472795.1. GTDB lineage: Bacteria > Pseudomonadota > Alphaproteobacteria > Rhodospirillales > Rhodospirillaceae > SHVO01. The sequence goes on from CANJBL010000002.1 coordinate 193,170, forward strand.
TAAAGGCGCTCATGCTGTCCTCCACTGTTGCCCCATCGGGGGTTACCGTTCTGGTGGAAGAAGCCTCGCTCCAAGACCCGTAAAAGCGCGATGTGGAATTGCCGCTATCGGCATAAAGAAAATATCGACGTGCGGAGCGCGGTCTTCACAACCGCAGGCCCCGCGGGCGCGGGCGCGGGCCAATACCTCTTTCCTAAACTATTGGAAAAAGGTGCACTTTTTACGTGTTCAGGAAAAAACCGAATGGAATACAGCGATGTCCGCCAATGTCGCCCGGGCATAAAAGAATCATAAAAATTCGGACCTGCCGCTACGCCTTTGGAAGTAACGAAGCGCGAGGCTAGCGGGGAATACGCGCCGGCCGGCGCGCAAGACCGCCAAGCCCGGCGACAGCAAAAAGCAGCGCCGCCGCGTCGAGCATCAGACGCATATCGGCGGATGTGCCGGGCTTCGCGCTGTAAAGATCCAGCAAAACCGCACAGATAATGGCCACGTAGGCCAGATATTTGACCTGAAGCATCGCGCCCTTCCTCACCCCTCAATGGCGGTGCAGCTTTTTTTGTGCCGCCGTTCATCCGCCGTTTTCGAGAATGGCGTGACCCACACGCCATACCCACCGAGTCAAAAGCCCAACGCCCAGATAAATGCGGCGGTTGCCAAGGATTCCCCAACATTTCCGAAATGCCCGTGTAAGTAAGTTTGGAAAGTTGTTATTTTTCAGATCCTTGTGAGATTGTTATACTACTTTTAAGTGTGTCATGTTAACTTGGCTTAATAGTCCAACCCTCGCTTTCCGACGGCAGACTCCTGAATACAAAACCCACCTTCGAGCGCATCGCTTTGAACCGCGTCACCTTCGGCGCGCGTGACCTTGATGTTGCCAATGTGACGGCAAACGGATGGACCGCTTGGGTCGAAGATCAACTGCGTCCGCCAGCGGGCGATGACCCTGATCTCGACCGCTATCTCAAGTCCTTTACCGTCCATATCCAGTACGACTCTTTCGACGACAACCTCACCAATTACCATTGGAAGGGCGTCAACGAGGACAGGCCGCTCAGCTACCTCACGGCCAGTCTGGAAAAGATATGGAAGACGACGCGCCAGATCCCATGGACGGTTTCCTTCGAGGAGGCCGGGCGCATGGAGATGGAATTCATCTCCTCCGTCTATATCCGCAACGCGCACAGCCGCTACCAGTTGCGCGAGTTCATGACGGACTTCTGGTCGAATCACTTCAATGTGGGGCGTGCCAAAAGCTATCTCGTCGGCAATCCTCTGATCATCTATGACCGCGATGTCATCCGCCCCAACGTCTTCGGAAATTTCCGGCAGATGCTGGAAGCGGTGGCCATGTCGAACTCGATGCTGTTCTACCTGGACAACGCCGCGAGTACGGCCACCATCCCCAATGAGAACTACGCGCGCGAATTGATGGAACTGCACACCATGGGCCGCGGCGCCTATTTCGGGAAAAACCCCGGAGACGGCGACGTGAGCGACCGCGGCTTTACGGACGAAGACATCGTGCAAGCCTCCCGGGCACTTTCGGGCTGGACCGTGCGCTTCGGGCAAAACGGCGCCATGGAAGGAAGTCCGCCGGATCAGCAAGTGAACTATCCCGACGACGGACAATTCATCTACAACTCGTCGGCCCACAACACCAAGGCCGGCCGCTGCCTCGGGTTTGATCTTTCCACCATCCGCGAGAATACAAGAGCACAAGGCCAGAAGGTGCTGGACCTTGTCGCCTTCCACCCAGCCACGGGACCTTTCATCTGCGGCAAGCTGTGCCGGCGTATCTTCGGCGACAACCCGCCCTCTTCCGTCATGGCCCGCGCGATCGAAGCCTGGACGAACTACAAATATCACCCCAACCAAATCGCTATCGTGCTGCGCGCCATCTTGCTGGGCGGGGCAGAGGTCGGTACCGGACCTTGCACAAAAGTGCGCCGTCCCTACGAACGCTTCATCGGCATGGTGCGCACGACCGACACGTTGCTGTCCCCTACGCCGTATTGGCGGATTTACCTGCAGGATGTGAACGACAGCCCCTTCACCTGGCCCACGCCCGATGGCCGCCCTGACAGCAATCAGTTCTGGCTATCGACCTACGCCATGGTCACAGCGTGGGATCAGTTGAAAGCGTTTTCCGACACCACCAGCATCAAGAAGTCACTTGTCGCCCAGACGCCCGTTGAAACTTTTAACTCGCCGGCGGCAATGGTCGAATACTGGGTGGGCCGCATGATCGGTTACACCTTGAGCGATGAAGCGATGAAAGCGTTGACGGCGCTGGCGACCAATGCCGGCACCATTCCCCAGGAGGCCGCCACCAACCCCGGTGTCGCCGCCAACTGGGAAATCAATTTCGCCCGCGACGTCATCGCGACCATCGCCGCCGCGCCCGAATTCGTGCTGAGATGACACCATGACCCTCACGCGGCGCTCATTCATCGGCACGGCAGCAGCGGGCGGCTTGGTTTCCTTGGCGCCGGGCTTGCGCGTGGCGCTCGCGGACACGCCCTCGCCTGACAGCAATATCCTGGTGTTCCTGTTCCTGCGTTTCGGTATGGACGGTTTGTCGCTGGTCTCACCGTCCGACGACGGCAATTACCGCGACAAGCGGCCCACAATCGCCATCCCCTCATCGGGACCCGGCGCCGGCATCTATCTGGGCCAGCAGGAGGGCACGTCCTTTTTCATGCATCCGTTGGCACGCCAGCTTCATCAGATGTTCGTCGATAAAAAACTCGCCATCGTACAAGCCGCCGGTGTGCCCACGGAGAACCGCAGTCACTTCGAGACGCAGGAGATGGTCACGCACGGCCTTGCGGACAACGAAGGACCGGCCCGCAGTGGGTGGCTCACGCGCCATTTGACGGCAAGGGCCGCGCCTCTGGGGGACTTCGATGCCGTCTCCGACGGCCAGGGCGTCACGACCTCGCTCGACGGGCTGGGCGGATCGTTATCGTTCAGCAATCTCTCGCGCCTTGGCTTTCAGATCTACGGCGCCTATGCGGATGCCCTGGCCGCCATGCATAAAGGTGACGGCGAGCTACAGCTGGCGGCACAGAAGACGTTGCGCGCCGCCGCGGCCGTGCGTGAGAAGGCTCTTTCCCTGCCTTTTACGCAGCCCAACCCCAACTACACCTATGGCCCGCTTTCCAATGTGCTGCGGCCGCTGGCCGAGGTCCTTAAGATGGATATCGGCGTACAGACGGCTACGGCGGATTTTATCGGCTGGGACCATCACGAATACCTTTCCAACAACTTCAGCCGGCAGGCCCAGGAACTTTCCGACGCACTGTTTGCCTTCACGGACGATCTTGGTGCCATCGCCAAGCGCGTGACTATCGTCGCCATGACCGAGTTCGGACGGCGCGTGCGCGAGAACACCAACAACGGCACCGATCACGGTGCCGGAGCGCCCATGCTTGTCATGGGAGCCGGCGTGAACGGCGGCAAATTCTATGGCCATTGGCCGGGGTTGTCCGACAGCGTGCTGGATCAGGGCGACTTGCCGGTGGTCACCGACTATCGCCAGGTGTTGAGTGAGGTTCTGGTCAAACGCGCCAGCCAGAGCGCCATTGAACAGGTTTTCCCGACTCTCTCCTATAAGCCGCTTGGCATCATCACCTGACAGCCTTCAGGCTGGGTGACGGGCTTCGATCTCATTCTGTAGTTCGGATTCTTGCGTTGGCCGCAGCGTATGCAGCGGGCCGACACGCGCGAGCGCCGGCCATGCCAGCGCGACGGCGATAACAACCAGGATCGTGCCGATCCCTCCACCCACGACCGAGGCTACAGGTCCGAAAAGTGCGGCGGTCGCGCCGCTTTCAAAGTCGCCAAGCTCGTTGGAAAAGCCGATGAAGACATAGTTGATGGCCGCGACACGACCACGCAGGCGGTCTGGCGTGAGCATCTGCTCTAACGTCGAGCGGATCACAACACTGACGGAGTCAAATACGCCGGAGAAGAACAGGCAGATGATGGACAGAGGAAAACTGGTCGAGAGACCAAAGCCGATGGTCGCCACGCCGAACCCTAGCACCACCGCCAACAAAACCCGCCCAGGCCGGGCAAAGGGCTTCAAGCGTGCGACAATCATGAGCATGCACAGGCTGCCGACCGAAGGGGCAGCACGCAGCCAACCCAGCCCTTCAGGGCCGACATGCAGAATGTCTTTGGCAAAAATCGGCAGCAGCATCACCGCGCCGCCGAGCAGAACGGCAAACATGTCGAGCGTAATGGCGGCGAGGAAGACCGGCGTGCGGCGGATAAAGCTGAAACCAGCGAAAAGGTCGGAGAATTTCCGCTTCTCCGTCGCCTCGGGGGGCCTGACGACCGGCAACATGGAGAAAGCGAGGACAAACACCAGTTGCCCGATGGCGGCGACCACATAGGCCCACGTCGTGCCGCCTGTCCAACCGATGATGGCTCCGCCAATCGCAGGACCTGAGATGGAGGCGAACTGATAGGCCGAAGACATCCACGCGTTGGCGCTGACAAATTGCTCCGGCTTCAAGAGCTGCGGCAGGATCGTGCCGACGGCCGGCGCGGAGAAGGCCCGCGAAGCGCCGACCAGGACCAACATGGCGTAGATGAACTCGACCGGCCCATGAAGCCAAGCAATGGCGGTGAGACCTAGGGCGCCCAGGAAGGTGACGCACTGCGCCAACATGGCGATGTTACGCCGCGGAAAACGATCCGCCGCATTTCCAGCCGGGATCATAAAGAAGAGGACGGGTGCTACCTCGAAAAGACCAACAAGGCCAAGCGCCCAAGCGCTGCCGGTCCGCTCATAGAGCTCCCAGCCGACGGCAACGTTGATGATCTGTGTTCCAATGACCCCCGAAACACGGCCCAAGGCCATGGCGCGCACGATGGGGTTGCGGATGGCGGAGAAGGATTCGTCGGCGGTCATAAACGTCTGGACAAAATAGACCGCGAACTTAGAGCAAGTGCGCCACCCTGGAAACAGAATTTGCTGGAAACAGAATTTACGCTTCTTAAGCGGCGGCGGCGTCCGAAGGCGGGGCGCTTTCACTCTGCGGCGCCGGCAGAAGCTTGGCGGGCGCAGCCTTGGGCAGCTTGGTGCCAGATTTTGCCGAAGCGGTCGCAGCCTGCTGTACCGGAAAGCTCAACGTGACGCGCAGCCCGGGCTGGTTATCGTCCAGCTTGAGTTCGAGTTCGTGGGACTTGGCCACGGCAGAAACCAGACTGAGGCCCAACCCGGCCCCAGGCGACGTACGGCTCTGTTCCAGCCGGAACAACCGTTCCAGCACTTTGTCGCGATAAGCTGGCGGGACACCGGGGCCAGTATCGGCGACGACAAAAGTGGGGCGACCCTGTTGGGTCGTCAGGGATACGGTGACCGCGCCCTGCTCAGTGTACTTGATAGCGTTGTCGATGAGATTGGCCAGGGCCTGCGCAATGAGATTGGGATCGCCGCGCGCTGTTAGCCCCTCCTGGAATTGCGTCACGAAGCTCAATCCCTTCTCTTCCGCCAGAGGTCCATAGAGATCGGCCACTTCCTCGGCCAAAGCATGCAAGTCGACGTTGACGAAATTCCGCGCAGCACCTGCTTCGGCGCGCGCGATACGCAACAAGGCGGCAAATGTCGCCAGCAGACTGTCGGCATCGGCGATGGCACCTTCGATGGTTTCGCGCTCGGCCGGATTCTCCTGATGGCGCAGCGTACTCTCCAGACGACTCTTCAGGCGCGTCAGCGGCGTGCGCAAATCATGAGCCACGTTGTCGGAAACCTGACGCATACCGGCCATGAGGCGTTCGATCTGATCGAGCATGGCATTGATGCTCAGCGATAACTGCCCCAGTTCATCATTCTGGCGCGAGATCGTCACGCGCTGCGACAGATCGCCCGACATAATGCTGCGGCAAGTGCGCGTAATCGCCTGGATGCGCCGCATGATGGTGCGGCTGAAGATGAACCCGCCGAGAATGCCCAGCCCCAGCGTGATGCCAAGACCGATGTTGAGGGAATCCAGCAGGCGGGTCCGGAATTCGTGAGCATCGCGCACGTCGCGCCCGACGAGGAGCATATAGTTCTGTTGTCCGCCCGGGATCACATACTGCTTGGCGCGCACGTCGGCGATTTCAGCCTCGGCACGACGCAGGTCGTTGATGGTGAAGTTCACCCAAATGTCGTCGGCGACGGCATTGCGCGGCCAGTTGCGCAAATTGCCCGCCAGCGGATTGCCGACGGAATCCACCAGGAGATAAATGCCGTCGCGATTGGCACCGGGACTTGCCCGACGGTTGATGGCGATGATGAGCCCGGTGACGCCGGAACGCTCAAAGGTTTCCTGGAAGCCGGTGACGTCGGCCTCGATTGCCGCTTCTTTCTGCTGCGCCACGAACCCAGTCGTGGAGAAATAGACAAAATAAAACAGCACGCCAACGGAGACACCGAAGATCAGCGTGTAAATGAAGGCGAGCCGGAAGGTGATAGACCCGAAGATTTCCGAAAGACGCTTCATAGGTCCTGCTTTACGGGGTCCTGCTTTGCGCGCACGAACCTAGGCTGCCGGATCGAGTTTGTAGCCCGCACCGCGCACCGTCTGCAGGATGGGCTTATCGAAAGGCTTATCGATTTTCTGGCGCAGGCGGCTGATGTGCACATCGATGACGTTGGTCTGCGGGTCGAAATGATATTCCCACACATTCTCCAGCAGCATGGTGCGCGTCACGACTTGGCCCGCATGGCGCATGAGATACTCGAGCAGACGGAATTCACGCGGATGCAGATAGACACGCTTGCCCTGGCGCGTGACCTTGCGCGCGAGCAGATCCATTTCAAGGTCGCCGACCTTGAGGAAAGTGTTCTCGGGCACAGCACCCGAGCGGCGCAGCAGCGCTTCGAGACGCGCCAGCAGTTCGGAGAAGGAGAAGGGCTTGGCGAGATAGTCATCGCCGCCCGCTTTCAGGCCGGCGACACGGTCTTCCACGTCGCCCAGCGCGCTCAGGAAAAGGACTGGTGTGGGGATCGAGGCTTTGCGCACCGATTCAACGATCGACAGGCCGTCCGGACCGGGCAACATGCGATCGACAATCATGACATCGTAGGGTTCCGACAAAGCCAGGAAAAGCCCATCCCGCCCATCGGCTGCATGATCGACCGTATAGCCACTCTCGCGCAGACCTTTGACCAGGTAGTCCGCCGCGTCTTTGTCGTCTTCAATCACCAATACCCGCATGGCGGTACTTTCTTGGATACGATGGTCAGCCGGGTTGCTTCTGGCGGAACCGATAGCCTCTGACAGATTGCTGGTCATTATATCGAACCTATTGGAATCGTGATTGAAAATTTGGTTGCCTGAACTGCAACGCCCGTCCGAAGCATAACGGGGTTACATCTATAGGGTTGCACCACCGCGCATTACCTCGCGCTTGCTCTGTCATTACAAGGCTGTCAGGGCCTGAAGCCCCGCCGTGCAGATGACAAAGCACGCCATAATTTAGAGCCGCCGCTGCCCTATTCTTGCGGTCAGGACGTACTTTATGAGGGTTCCATGAAAGGTCTTTTGCGGTCGGCGGCCATTGCCTCGGCAGTGGTTTTGGGTTTGAGCTTTGGGGTCGCGGGCCCGGCTGAAGCCCGTGGTCACTCGCATTTTTCGCTCTCGGTCGGGATACCGCTGGGCGGTTATTACGGGCCTTATGCCCCTACCTACCGGCCTTACTATGGCGCTTCTTATTATGGTTGGTACGGCGGTCCTTATTACGACGGCTATTACGTGCCACGCCCGGTCGCCTATCCGCGGCCAGCCTATCGCCCCTATGTCTATGGCCCGGTCGTCAGCCTCGGCCTCTTCCCAGCTTACGTCGGCGACGTCATGACCTCCGACGATCGCGCCATTTACTATGACGCTTATCGCCGCGCGCTGGCGGGCCCCGTGGGCGAGGGCATGGCCTGGAACACAAACCACGCCAGCGGTTCCGTTGTGACCATGCGCGACGGGTGGGCCGGTCAACGCTATTGCCGCGAGTTCAGGCAAGACGTTCAGATCGACGGCCGCAGTCAGGAAGCAGTCGGCACCGCATGTCAGGCACCGAATGGCGACTGGCAGCTTGTGCAGAATCAGTCCTCCGCGCCCGATCCCTACTGAAATCACCTGAAACTTAAGGCCCTCCGGACCCATCGACAGGCCTAAATAGATACGAGCATCCCTTTCGGGACGGTCTATAATGGCCTCTCGGGGACTTTGGGTTCGGGGATGCCGGTACAAAAACTTTTAGCGCGCGTGGGGTGCGGTATTGCGGCCTGCCTATTGGCGGGCTGCGGCACGATTCCCATGCTCGCCCAGCAAACAACAGGGGCTGCCCTAGCGCCTTTCACCACGGCCGCCCAGGCTGTCGGAACCGACTTGCAGATCCTCGGACGCGGCATGTCGGCGCTCACCAGCCAGAGCCGGCAGGTTGCAACGGCGTTGAATAGCAATGCCGCCGTCATGCGGCCTATGACCGCGAGCACGCCGAGTCCGGTTTCTTACTCCGCGCCACGCTCCACATCGTCTGCCGGCAAAAACGCTAAGCCGGGGAAATCCAATGACGACGTTCCCGATGTTCTCCCGGCGGACCTTCTCAAACGGCTGACATCCGACCAAGCGGGCATGCAACACGCCGCGCAGCGCACCGCCATGAAGGCGTCTGTAGGGGAAACGATCTACTGGTTCGTGGATGGACGCATCGGCACTGCTCAGACCGAAAGCGAAAGCGCACTCGGAGGCTTTACGTGCCGCGTTTTTGTCCAGACCATCGCGCTGGAAGACTATTTCGACAAAGCCAGCCTGACTGCCTGCCGTAACGGTGATGGCGCCTGGACACCCTCCTTCTAACGTGGACGGCATGTGATGACCACTTTTGGCAGCGGCACGCAGCCCGATACTGAAACCAATATCCGCGCCAAGGCCGGCGAGCTGCTGAAACGTGTTCTTTACGAGAAGGACAAAGTTATTTTCCGTGAAGGCCACGATGGCACGGATGCCTTTGTTTTAGAATCAGGGCGCATCGGCGTCTACAAAACCACCAATGGTAAGCCCGTGCGGCTTGCGGTACTGGAGAAAGGTGCCATGTTCGGTGAGATGGCTGCCATCACCGGCGAAAGGCGCTCGGCAACGACCATTGCGCTGGAGCCCTGCGTGGTGGTGCGCATCTCGAAAAGCAACATTCAGCAGAAGATCAATACCTGCGACCCCTTCGTCAAAGCGCTGATCGCCATCCTGATCAATAACCTCAGCCGCGTGAATGAGCGTTACGCCACGACCAACACCGTTGCCGAAAAGCTCCTGAACGATCTTAAAGCCGCGCAAAATGAGAAGTCGGTCGATAAAGAACCGGAGCCCGCGCCGGCGGACACGGAGACCGCGTCCCTCGAAAGCGGCGTGCGTGGCAAGGACGGCGGCGTCTCCTAAAGCGCCCGCATATCAGCATGTTGCTTGCCCTCCTCTCGCCCGCCAAGAAACTCGACTTTAAACCCGCGCCCGACTTCGCGAAGTCGACAACGCCGCAGCTGCTTGCCGACACAGCTGAACTTGCGGTACGCGCCAAGAATTACACACGCGATGATTTACGCCGCCTGATGGATCTGAGCCCGGCCCTCGCGCAATTGAACTACGAGCGTTTCCAGAATTTCGATGAGACCAATAATGCCGGCACGAAACCCGCCATCTATGCCTTCAACGGCGATGTCTACCTGGGGTTCGATGCGAAGACGCTGAACAAAGCCGATATCACTTTTGCGCAGAAGCATGTTGCGATCATCTCCGGCCTTTACGGCGTGCTCAGGCCTTTGGACGCCATCCAGCCTTATCGCCTGGAGATGGGCTCGCGCGTCGATACCGCGCGGGGCAAGGACCTCTATGCCTTCTGGCGAAAAAAGCTCGCCACCACGCTGAACGGCATGACCGCCGGGATGAAAGCGCCGACCGTTGTCAACCTCGCCTCGGTGGAATATTGGGGCGCGGTCGAAGAAAAGGCACTTGATGCGCCCGTGATCCACACGGCGTTCAAGGAGATCAAGGCCGGCAAAGCGACCATCGTCAGTTTCCTCGCCAAAAAGGCGCGCGGCATGATGGCGCGATATATTGTGCAGCATCGCATCAGCAATGCCTCTGACTTGAAAAGCTTCGACGCTGCCGGCTATCGCTTCGATCCCAAGGACTCCACCGACAGCGCGTGGACCTTCAGCCGTAAGGTAAAATAGGCGCCATGGTCGGGAACCCAGAAGTCATCAAAAAACATCTCGGCATTCTGCGCCGACGCGACAAACATCTCTCGCGTGCTATCAAACACGCTGGCGTTCCGGCACCGCGCGTTGTCGGACCGGGGTTTGCCACCTTGATCCGCATCATCGGTGACCAGCAGGTTTCCACGGCCGCAGGTGCGGCGATCTGGGCGAAGCTTGAACGCAACGCCGGTGGAACCGTCACCGCCAAGACACTTCTAAAAATGGGCGAAGCTGGCTTACGGGCTAGCGGCTTCAGCGGTCAGAAGACACGCTATGCGCTCGGGCTCGCTGAAGCCGTCGCCGCCGGCACCCTTGACTTTGAAGCGTTGGAAAAAGCCGAAGACGACGTGGTGCGTGCAACCTTGACCGCGTTCAAGGGCATCGGCAGTTGGACGGCGGATATTTACCTCATGTTCGGCATGGGCCGGCCGGACGTATGGCCCGTCGGCGACCTGGCCCTGCAACTCGCCGTACAGATCCTGCACGGCTTGAAAGAAAAGCCGACGCAGAAACATTTGGAGAGCATGGGCGAAAGCTGGCGACCCTATCGCTCCAGCGCTTCGCTGCTGCTGTGGCGCTACTACGGCGCGACCCGCGTGGCGGCGAAAGCATCGAAAAAGACGCTAGACAAGAAGACCCCTGAAAAGCGGACACGCGCGAAGGCCAAAAAGCCGGCGCCCGGCAGTGCCGGAAAGGCCAGAAAGACCGGTCCAAAAAAGCCGAAAAAAATCAAAAAATCGTAGGCACTTCAGCTACTTATTCTAGCAACGTCGCTCGTTAAAACGACCTTTGCCTTTGCGTGTTGCGGCCCCTATTCTCCCGCCCATCGCGCGAGCCACCTGAAACGAGCCGCAACAAGCCGCCGCCCTTTACCAAAGGATCGATTACCGTGAACACCACACCTGCTTCCACTCCGGGCTCGTCCCAGGCTGAACCTCTGCCGATGTTTTATTCGAACATCGAGGCCGTATCGTCGCAACTGCATAAAGATCTGAAGATCCGCGCCGAAAATGACTTCAGCTTTGCCGCCCGCATCAACACCGTGCCGTTGACCGTGCCCGAGTTCACCATGGTGGCGCGCCACTTCCCCATTCTTCTGCTCGGCGATGAGCTGGTGCCCTCGGCAGCGCTGGGAATCAGCCCCGACCAGAACCTTTTCGTCGATGCCGACGGCCGCTGGGACAATCGCACCTTCATCCCCGCTTATGTGCGGCGTTATCCGTTCATTTTGCTCGGCAACATGGGCAATGACGCGCAGCTGACGCTCGGTGTCGATTCCGGCACGAAACCGACGGAAGGCGCGTTGCGTCCCCTGTTCGGCGCCGACGGCAAGGAAACGGAAGTCGTGAAACAGGCGCTGGATCTGTGCGAGCAGTTTCATAACGCTTTCCTCTATACGCGCGAATTTTCAGACGCTCTGAAGAAGACCGACATCGTCGAGGACTGCACCTTGGAGATCGAACCTACCCCTGGCCAGAAGCGCAACCTCGGCACGTTCAAGCGCATCAACGAAGAAAAATTCAAGAACCTGCCGGATGCCGTCGTACTGGAGTGGCATAAGCGGGGTTTCCTGCATGCCGTCATCTTCCTGCTCCAGTCCATGAACAACTGGGATCAGCTCCTGGCAAAAGCCGGCATGTTCGCGCCCCGCATTTAGGTCGGGAAGTCTATTCCGGGTGAGACGCAGAGGCTGGGGGTGCTAAACTGAAAACCAGCGACACCGCGCGGTGGGGCGCGGTGCGCGGGGACACGTCGGGGATCGATGAAGGCTATCACCTATTTCGAGGTGTATGTCGCCAAGCTGGGCCGCTGGGCGCTGCATGCACGCCTAAGCTCCGGCGAGCAAAATCAGGCCGTCGAAGCAGCGCGTGCGTTGGAGGCCGAAACCGGCTCTCCCACCCAGACCCTTGAAGAAGGCCTCGACCCCGAGAGCGGGCAGATGACGGTGCGCGTCATTGCCCAATATGGACAAGCACCGCCCGAGACAAAGGGTCCCTCCACCGACACCAACATCGCCTCGCGCGCCATGATGGTCGGGCTAAATGCTTTCGGAATTGGCGCCATCGTCACCATGATCATGGCGATCATGCTGTCGAATTTCCGCGAGTCCGGCGCGGCAGCCGGCAGTGCTTTCAATATGCTGCTCCTGTTCACTTTCGCTGCGACTGTTTTGTCGGCGGGCCTCATGCTGTTCAAGATCTACATTCCGGTGGAGTGGATCTTGTGGCGCAGCAAGAGCTCGGAATCCCAGCAACGCGCCATTGAGACCTTGCTGTACGGCAACCGCAACACAACGCCGAAGTGGCAACCTCCCGCCGAATCGTCAGCGGATGCAAACGCTTCGATGAACATGCAGGCGGAGGATGCTCCTCCGCCACAGGACCTTGAGAACGCGACAGCATCACCTGCCGAGCAGACACCGGTCGCTGCGCAAAGAATGGAGACCAACGCAGATCAGGGCGAACAGACGTCCTTCCAAATCACATCCTCTCCCGGCGAGGTAGTAGCTGCTGCACCGACTGAAAGTCTGGTGGAAAGCGCAGCCTCGGTCATGGACTCACTTCTGGATAAAGAACGCACGGCATTGAAGGCCTTTGCCGACGCAGCACTTGCCGCTCTCACCGCGACGCGACCCCAGCTGCAATCTTTCGAGCGCGTCGGCTTCAACCTCTATGTGGCAGGTGCTGCCGGCGCCCTGGCTACCCACGGCAGCTATTCCGACGGCATCAAACTCGACCTGCTCCGTTACGCCCTTGAGCAATCGGGAACGCACCCCTCTGTTGCCGATGCCTTCGTCAACCGGCTGGCAGCCTCAGCGCAGCGTCCGCGCTTTGCGCAACTCATCGAAGCAGGACGGATCGCGATGATGGCGCAGATCCAGAACGACACAACCGCCGCATTGCCGTCCATTTCGGATTTGATCCAGCAATGGGCCGATCCTGCCGTGCGCGGCGCCGAAATAAAAAAGGTGACGTTCTTGCTCACCGATATTGTGGGTTCCACGGCGCTCACCAGCAAGCTCGGCAATTCCGGCGCCCAACGCGTCGTACGCGCGCACAACGCTGCCGTACGCGCGGCGACAAAGAACTTTCGCGGCACGGAGGTCAAGCACACAGGCGATGGGATGCTGCTAACGTTCCCTGACGCTGCCGCCGCCTGCCGCGCGGCCATGGACATTCAGCAGGAAGCCACCTCTTACGCCCGAGACAATCCCGATGCGCCCTTGGTCTTGCGCGTCGGCGTCCATACCGGCGAAGCAAGCTTCGAAGAAGGCGAGTACTACGGCCCCGCCTTGGGAATACTCAACGGCATCTGTTCTGCTGCCGGCGATACGCAGATTTTCTGCGGTGAAGAAGTCAAAGCGCGGAGCGTCGGGCCGGCCTTCCGCTTCCAGGATATGGGCAAGCGCAAGCTCAAGGGCTCCGGCGTGGATGCCCAATGCTACAAACTGGATTGGACGCCCAAGATCAAAGCGCCGACAGGGCCCGTCGAATACACGCAGATCGGCCGTAAAGTTCCGGCTGCCTCGTCCTGATCTCTTTTGCATCCACTAGGTGCTCGCAAATGGCTTAACCCCATTCCTAGTGGGTTGGGGGATGGGCGAGCGCATTTTTCGCTGCGACTTAATCTTAATGCGGGCCAAGTCTTTATTGAAAAACGAGAATTTCCGCTGAGCGCTGCAACCTTTCGTCCGGCTGGCTCTGGCCTTTGGGACGCACCGGGGCAATAATGGCCGCCAAATTCATAAGGGGCACAAAGCCTTGGGTATAGGGAGAGCGGACATGCGGAGGGGAGTGCTCGCGACCGGCGCGCTTCTGCTTGCCGTCCCCGCTTACGCCGGCACACTGGAAACCCGCGTGACATCGGCCGATGGCAAACCCATCCCTTTTGCGGTCGTCACAGCTACGCCCACCGGGCAGGTATCTATCCCCGCCAAGTCCGGCACCAAAGCCGTGATGGTACAAGAGGGTAAGCAGTTCATTCCCTTCGTGCTTCCGGTTCAGATTGGAACCGCGGTCGCGTTCCCGAATAAGGACCCCTTCCGGCATCAAGTGTATTCCTTCTCACCTGCCAAAGCCTTTGAACTGAAGCTCTACAGTAATGATGAGGCCAGCACCGTGGTCTTCGACAAGGAAGGCGCCGTTGCCCTGGGTTGCAACATCCATGACAACATGTTGGCCTACGTCTATGTCGTTGGAACACCCTATTTTGCCAACTCCGACGCGAACGGCGACACCAAGATCGCCGTGCCCGCGGGCACCTATACCGTCAGGGTCTGGCATCCCAATCAGAAGAGTGGATCACCCGACCTGACCGACGTACGCGTTACCGGCAATGACACCTTGTCGCTGACGGCCAAGGTAGAGCTCAAACGTGCCCGGACGCAGCGCCGGCCGGGAGCCGTGGACGACAACGACTACTGACGGCTAGTGGAGCAGATTTGACATTCGCTATCTCCCTCGCGAAGAAACTGCGCAGCGAATGTCAAATCGTAAGCTCCACTAGATACATAAAGTTTCTAGTGGTCCCTTGATTCTAACATTCGCAAAATAGCACCTCGAACCGGTATGCGAATGTTAGAATCGGACCACTAGTTCTCGGAGCATCACGCGTGTTACGCAGCTTCCGCCATTTCCAAGCCAGATTGATCCTGTTTTTCGGGATGCTGTTTGTCGTCATCAGCATTGTGACGATCTTGTTGGTGCAGAACGCCATTCGCAGCAACATCTTTGAACAAGCGCGATTCCAGCTGACAGCCACCAACGAGATCTTCAACCGCCGCATGGGCGACACCTCCGACGCTCTTGCCGGCGGCTCGGCCCTGCTTGCCTCCGACTTTGGCTTCCGCCAGGCCGTCGCGACCGACGACCGCGCCACCACGCTCTCGGCCCTTCACAACCTTGCCGATCGCATCAAGGCCGACCGCGTTCTGTTGGTGTCGCTGGACTCCGAGATTCTTGCCGACACCGCTGCGCCGATCCAGGCGACACGCGCGCCGGAAAAGCCTTTCCAATTCCCCGACATGATCGACACCGCCGACGAGAAAGGCCGCGCCACAGCCACAACGGTCATCGATGGCAAGGTCTATGAGCTTGTGGTGGTGCCCGTTCTTGCCCCGCTTCCGGTGGCCTGGATCGTGGTCGGCATTGAAAGCGGCGACAAATTCCTGGTCGATCTGCAACACGCCACGACGGTGCCGGTCGAAATCACCTTTGCCTATCAGGATCAGACAAAAGTCTGGAAAGCGCCTGCCACGACGCTGTCGTCCAACCTGAAGGATATCCTTCTTACGCATCTGGATAGCGGGTCCGCCAACGCGCCCCAACTTCTGCCTATGGGCGGCAGCGAATATGTGACGCTCGTGGCGCCGCTCGCAGGCCCGCGTGAAGCCCCGCAAGCCAACGTCATCCTGCAGTATTCGCTGGATGTGGCGCTTGATCCTTACCGGTCGCTTTTCCTGCTGCTGATCGGCCTTGCCGTGGCCGCTTTGGTGGGCTCGCTTGGCGGCGCGGCCTTCATCGCACGCAGCGTCACGAAGCCCATTCGCATCCTGGATGAAGCCGCCAAGCGCATTCAGGCCGGCCGTTACACCGAAAAGATCGCCGTCACGCAGCTGGATGAAATCGGCCGCTTGTCGGAGACGTTCAACCAGATGATGACAGGCATCGCAGAACGCGAGGACCGCATCGCTTACCAGGCACGCCATGATTCATTGTCCGGCCTACCCAACCGCATGTCCTTTGAAGGTCACGTGGCGGACATGATCATCGAGCGGCAGGAAAACCGGAAATCTTTCAGCGTGGTCCTTGTCCAAATCGGACGCTTCTCGGAAATCATCAATACCCTGGGCCACGACACGGCCGATCAACTGGTTCGTAAGATCGGAAAAACCCTGCGGCAGATCGTGCCGCAATCAAATGCCGTAGCACGCCACGCCAGCAACATCTTCGCTCTGGCGTTGGATACTGATGACGCCGTTGCCGTCCATCTGATCGTCGATCGCATCCTGAACCTGTTCGATAAGTCGGTCAGTGTGGCCGGCTTCAATATCGATATCTCGGCAACCGTCGGCGAAGCGCGATTCCCGGACCACGGCGCCACGGCGCGCACCCTGATGCAGCATGCGGATACGGCCATCTACGAAGCCAAGCAGGCCAATCGCGCCTACGCCGTTTACGACCCGCAGTCCGATCCGCACCGCCCCGAGCGGTTGTCGATGATGGGAGAGTTGCGCGAAGGTTTGGACAAAGGCCAATTCAAGTTCGTCTTTCAGCCCAAGGTCGATCTTGCGACCGAAACCATCACCGCCGTAGAGGCCTTGATCCGCTGGAACCATCCCGAGCGCGGCTTCATGGCACCGGACTTGTTCATTCCCTTGGCCGAGCAAACCGGCAATATCCGCAAGCTCACAGCATGGGCTTTAGCCGCAGCCGTGAAACAGTCACGCTCGTGGGCGGACCGCGGCATCAACATCAAGATTGCCGTCAACCTGTCGGCCCATGACCTGGGTAACCGCGACCTGCCGGCCGAGATCGCCAACCTGCTGGCGGCCTACGACGTGAGCCCGGGGCGCATCATTCTCGAGATCACCGAAAGCGCCGTTATGCAGGACCCTCTCCATGCCCTTCAGGTGCTGAAAGCCTTGAGCGACATGGGCCTGACGCTATCCGTCGATGACTATGGTATCGGCCACTCTTCATTGGCCTACCTCAGAAAACTGCCGGTTCAGGAGATCAAGATCGACAAATCCTTTGTCATGAAGCTGGCCGACAGCCGGGGCGATCAGATTCTGGTCAAATCGACCATTGAATTAGGTCATAATCTGGGGCTGCGGGTGACGGCGGAAGGCGTTGAAGATCGCGCCTCGCTCGAGATCCTGCAGAACCTGGGATGCGACACCGGCCAAGGCTATTTCATCAGCCGGCCCATTCCGGCGGAGGAATTCGAGGTCTTCTTCACAACGTCGCGGTGGTCGCCGCATTTCGGCGGCCGGGGCATAACAGGTGTTGTTGCCGCCACGGGGGGATAAATGGTTCGCGTCCGGAGGGGATGAGGACAACAGCATGTTCCGTTCCCGCATCGCATTAGCGCTGGTGCCATTCGTGACACTCGCTGTGCAGGCCACGCCGGCCCGCGCGGTGAACGACGTATTGTCCACCGGCGACCTCAGTCTCGATATCAGTGGATACCTTGAGGCCCGCGCCATCTATACAGGCGATAACCAGAGCTGGGAGAACGGCGGGCTCGGTAAGCTGAGTTTCAGCGGCAATGCGAAGGGCGACGGCCGTGTGCTGGCCAAAGCCGATGGCGCCGTCGTCTTCAAGCCAAAACTTGGGTTCGATTGGACCGGGTACGTTGCCGTCGTTGCCAATGATCGCCAACGCACGGCCCTCGATATCAGTGAAGCCTTCCTGCAATACAAGCCCGTGCCCAATACGCTCTTCGGCATTAAGGCCAAGGCGGGGGCCTTCTTTCCACCGATTTCGGGGGAGAATGCCGGCCTTGCCTGGACCAGCCCCTATACCATTACACCCTCGGCCATTAACAGCTGGGTGGGCGAGGAACTGAAAACCATCGGCGGGGAAGCCACCATTTATCATCGCGAGGGCGATTGGCAGATGGACCTGACCGGCGCCGTATTTTTGGCCAATGACCCTGCGGGTACGCTGCTGGCCTGGCGCGGTTGGTCGCTGAACGACCGTGTCACAGGGCTCTTCGACAAGCTGAGCCTCGCGCAGATCAGGATCATCCGCCCTACGGGCAATCTCAATACCCAAGCCCCGACGGAAAAGCCCTTCCACGAGATCGATGGGCACGCCGGGTATTACGTCGGTCTTAGCCTCGAGCATGCCGACTACGGCAAGCTTTCTGTGCTCCGGTATGACAACAAGGCCAATGACCATGCCTTTGTGCTGTCGCAGTGGGCCTGGGATACCAAGTTCTGGACCGTATCCTACAAAGTCCAGCTTTCCGGCGATGTCGATGTGCTCACGCAATACATGAAGGGCAGCACGACGGTCATCACGATCCCGGCGCCCGTGGGACCCATCGTCTATACAGACTACACATCCGCCTTTGGCCTTATCAGCAAGGATTGGGGACGCCACCGCCTCAGCTTCCGCGGTGAGTATTTCAAGACCGAAGATGAAGACAGGTTCCCCGACAACAACAACGAACATGGGACGGCCTTCACGCTGGCCTATATCTTCCGTCCCGTGGTCAATCAACGCTTGACGGTTGAACTGCTGCACGTGGATAGCTGGCGCCCGGAACGCCAATACATTGGCGAAAGGGTGCGGCAGAAGGATTTGCAAACCCAGATCAGCTATCGGTTCTTTTTCTAGCTCATTCCTTCAAGCCAGGACGCCGCCCGCGTGACAGAAACCCCTTCCGAGCCACACCGTCTTTCATCCCTGACCCCTGCTGGGGCGACGGTGGTGACTGCCGCAGCCTCCTTCGGTTTGGTCGCGCTCACGCTCTATATGCTGGTTGTCGGGCAGGAGATCCTGATCCCGCTGGTGCTGGCGCTTTTCATCACCTACCTCATCGCCGCCCTGGGGCGCCGCTTTCAGCGCATCCGGCTCGGGCGCCGGCATATCCCCGACTGGCTGGGCTTGGCGCTGGCGACACTTGTCCTGGTTTTGGTGGCCGCCGTCACCGTCCAGATCGCCGCGAGCAACCTGAGTGACGTCGTCAGCGCGGCGCCGGGCTACCAGGACCGGCTGCAGGGCATGTTCACCGAGGCTTCCACCTGGGCTGCGGAAACCCTGCGTCTCAGTAAACCGCTGACCCTGGCTGCTCTGACGGAGCAGATCGACCTTTCCAGCGTCATCGAAAGGTTCGCCCTTGGCTTACGCTCTATCGCCGCCAATACGCTCCAGGTGCTGATCTACGTGGCCTTCATGCTGCTGGAACTCAGAACCTTCGATATCAAGCTCAAGGCCATTTTCACCGACCCCAACCGCGAGAAGACCATACGTAAAACGTTGGTCACCATGGGTCGCAAAATCGAGACCTATGTGCTGATCAAAAGCACCATCAGCTTGTTGAACAGCATGCTCACCTACGCCATCTTGCGCTTCCTGGGCATTGATTTTGCTGGCTTCTGGGCGTTGCTGGTCCTTGTCCTGTATTTCATCCCCTACATCGGATCGCCGTTGTCCATCCTGTTCCCGACGGTGCTTGCCCTGCTGCAGTTTGGCGCGCTGGCGCCTGCCCTGATGGTCATGGCCAGCATGGCGGCGGTCCTTGGATTTGTGGAGAACTTCATTGAGCCACGCATCACCGGCCGCAGCCTCAACTTGAGTCCGGTCGTGGTGATCGTCTCGCTGTCCTTGTGGGGTGCCATGTGGGGCATCACCGGCATGATCCTGAGCGTACCGCTCATGGTGATCGTTGTGATTATGCTCGCGCAGTTCCCAAAGACACGCCCCATCGCCGTTCTCATGTCAGCAAACGGCGACGTGAGCTGACGCGCCGCCCCCGAGTCGCGGAATTTTTACGTTTTTGACCGTTTGAGGGTCGCCGCCTCCTCTCTTCAACCTCATCACGACCCCGTCGATGATGCCGAGACAACGTGATGGTCGTGGACGAGACATCCTGCGATCGCGCCTGCCCTTATCATCGACCGATCCCTCTTATTGCGCTTCGTTCTCCTGAAAATTCCGCGGGAAGGCAGCCGATGGCACGCAAAATCCCGCCGGCATGAAGACCGTCGCGAGATGCCACGTGAACTATTCGCGGCCCACATTGGTGCAAGACACCGCGCTTGCCGCTCCTTCAAAATTATCTGCATCGAAATCGCACACGAAGCCGCGCAATTACTGAATTACTGCGCGCTTTTCGGCCGTCTCTCCGCATCTGAAATAATGCGGGCTTCAAATGCAAAGTCTGTCGCGAACAATACGGCGCCGCGCAACCGCGCGCGGAGTGCAATGCGCACGTTCGCACTCCAGCGGAACGCATTGATGTGCGTCAAGGTGAGTCGTGTCTCAGAGAGTCATCGCAGCTTTTTTGAGCGCGATATGCGTTGCGATGATGATGCGTCGCGACGGGTCAAAGTAACTTCAAAAGAGAAATCAAGAAAAAAATTCGGCGCGCGCGCAAAATCTCTTGTGAAATTTTATTAACTGCGTTTATCTCATCAGTGTTTGGGTGTTTCACATCGAACGTGGTGTTCGGTTTTTTTGGTTCGAGGCGCCCAGACGTAAACCCAAACCCATTGAACAGGGGATTTGATCATGGCTGCTAAGAAAAAGGCGAAGAAGAAAGTTGCGAAAAAGAAGGCCAAAAAGAAGTCCAAAAAGAAGTAGGCCTTAAGCCACTTTTGTTTTCTTAGGGACAGCACACAAGAACGGTTACGAAGTCGGTGTGGACGGAAGGCTCAAGCCTTTAAGGGCTCTGCCCTGAACAGTTCGTGCCGGATCGATATCCGATTGTGATGGAAAGCCCGCCGGGCCATAGCTCGGCGGGTTTTTCATTTGCGGAAAGCCTTACGTTATACGGGTTGGCGTAATGCGGATTAGATGGCGCCGCTCATCTTAAGTTTCACCAGCATCGCGACCGAACGCATGGTGCGGCCAAGCACCGTTAACGGCACGAGCCGATGCGGCAATTTGGCCAGGAAGGCGTCGACGGCCCCCAGAGCCTCGGGCTCATCGAGATAGGGGGCGTGCCCCACATTCGGCACGGTGACCTGATCAATGTGCGGCAGCTGCTGCTTCATCCGGGCGAAGATATCGGCACTCAGCAGATCCGATGTGCCGCCGCGGATCGTGAGGGTGGGAATGCCCCTCAGCGACAGGAAAAACGGCCAAAGATCCACGGCCTTCGCGCTACCGGCAAAGGGTTTGGAGATATTAAGGTCGTAGTCGGGCCGGACCCCCCCCTCCTCCTCCACAAAACGGCGGCGGGCCATGCGCAGCCAGTCGCTTTGCTGATAGGCGGGATAGATCACACCATCGAGCATCTTGATGGCGTCGGCAGCATCCTCCCACGTGGTGATGGGTTTGCTTTTACCCAGGTAGCTCGCGATACGCGTGAGGCCCGCCGGGTCAAGTTCAGGTCCGATATCGTTGAGCACCACACCCAGAAGCTTCGCCGGCACGACCCCGGCCATGACCATCGAGATGATTCCACCAAGGGACGTCCCGATCAAAGCCACATGGCGCAGGCCGGTGGCTTTGATGAGGTTCCCCATGTCCCGCACATAGATGCCGGGAACATAAGTCGCGGCGTCCTTGGCGTATTCCGACAGCCCGCGCCCCCGAAGTTCGGCAACAAGAACACGGTACCGGGTGGCAAGGTGGGGGGCCAAATCCTCAAAGTCGCGGGCATTCCGGGTCAAGCCCGGAATGCAAAGTACGGTGAACGGCGCGTCCGGCGGCCCCGTATAGTCGCGATAGTGCAGCTTTAGTCCGTCGGAGGATCGATAGAAGCAGGAAACGAAGGCCGCCGTCATGGGGTTCTGCCGGTGATTTCTGCTGGTTGCGAGGCGCGATTGTCGGCTATCTTTGCAGGCACGATCAAGCTGTGATCGCTCGCAAATCCGGTACGTGGAGACTAGACTACTGTGGCAGAGCCACCTGAGAGGAACATTTTCTCCATGACCGCGCTTTCAGCTTTGGCTAGCGCCGGCATGCCTTTCGGACGTCCTCTGGGTCGGCTTCAATAAAGCCCATCATCCTTAAACCCACTCATTAAACCACTAGGCATTTCCATGTCTGCCCGCCCCTCCCTCGGCCTTTTCCCGGATGTCGTGGCCTCTATTGGCCATACGCCGATGATCAAACTGCGCAAGGCCTCGGAGTTAACGGGCTGCACCATCCTAGCAAAGGCCGAGTACGCCAACCCGGGCGGTTCCATCAAGGACCGCACGGCAAAGTTCATTGTCGAGGATGCCGAGGCCAAGGGGTTACTGAAACCCGGCGGTGTGATCGTGGAGGGAACGGCCGGTAACACCGGTATCGGCCTGACCGTGGTGGGCAATGCCAAGGGGTACCGCTCGGTCATCGTGGTTCCCGAAACGCAGAGTCAGGAGAAAAAGGATTTCCTGCGCCTGCTCGGTGCGGACCTGCGCGAGGTCAAAGCGGTGCCCGCTGCCGACCCCAATCATTATGTCAAATTCTCCCAACGTCTGGCGGAAGAATTAGCGCGTACGGAACCTAACGGCGCTATCTGGGCCAACCAGTTCGACAATGTCGCCAACCGTGACGGCCACGCCAGGGAAACGGCAGCGGAAATCTGGGACGATGTGAATGGCCGTATCGATGGCTTTGTCTCGGCCGTCGGCACCGGCGGAACCCTCGCCGGCGTCGGCCTGGGCCTCAAGGCCAAGCGCAAGGACATCGTCGTGGCGCTGGCGGACCCTATGGGGGCGGCCCTCTTCAACTATTATGCCCACGGCACCTTGAAAGCCGAGGGTAATTCCATCACCGAAGGTATCGGTCAGGGGCGCATCACCGGCAACCTGGAAGGCGTGCCGATCGACGATCAGTTCCAAATCCACGACAACGAAGCCCTGCCCATTGTTTTCGATCTGCTGAAGGATGAAGGCCTGTGCGTCGGTGGTTCCACGGGCATTAACATCGCCGGCGCCATCCGCCTGGCCTTTAAGTTGGGCCCGGGCAAAACCATCGTGACCTTCCTGACGGATTCCGGCGCCCGTTATCAAAGCAAACTGTTCAACCCCGCTTTCCTGCGATCCAAGGACCTGCCGGTTCCGTCCTGGCTCGACAAGTAGGCCCCGTGGCCTTCGCCATCACCGCTTTCCGCGTTGATGATGAAGCGTCCATGGCCGCGGTGCGGCACATCCGCCAGACAGTCTTCTGCGACGAGCAAGGCGTCTCCTCCACCGATGAGTGGGACGGCAAGGACTTCCTTTGCGAGCATTTCCTGCTGATGGACGGCGCCACTGCCATCGGCTGCGCGCGCCTGCGCCCCTATGCGCCCGGCATTCACAAGATTGAGCGGGTTGCCATCGTGAAGGAGCGTCGAGGGAAAGGTGCCGGCCGGACCATCATGGATCATCTGCTCCATCGCCTGAAGGGCCGCATGGCAATCCTGCATGCGCAGACGGCTGTTGAGGATTTCTATAAACGTATGGGATTTGAGCGTGAGGGTGAGCCTTTCACGGAAGCCGGACTCGCCCATGTCGCCATGACCTGGCGGTCATAGGAAAACACCGCTAGAGCGTTTCCTTGATCCAATCCTCGACGACATCCGACAAGATCGTCAGAGGTACGGCACCCACGCCCAGGACAGCGTTGTGGAAGCCGCGCAGATCGAACTTCTCGCCCAGCCGTGCCTTGGCGTCCTCACGCAAGGCGAGGATCTTCTCCATCCCGATCTTGTAGGCAGTGGCCTGACCGGGATCGACGATATAGCGCTCGACGGAGTTGGCGATATCCCCCATCGCATTGGGTGTGTTCTCGGCCAGGTAGTCCATGGCCTGGTTGCGGGTCCAGCGCTTGTCGTCCATGTGGATGCCCGTATCCACCACGAGGCGACAGGCGCGCCAAAGTTCCGACGAGAGGCGCCCGAAATCCGCCGTCGGGTCCTGATAGAAACCCATGTCCTTGGCCAGACGCTCGGCATAGACGGCCCAGCCTTCCGAATACGCGGTGTGATCGGCGAAGCGGCGGAAACGCGGCAGATCGTCCATCTCTTGGGCCAGCGCGATCTGCATATGATGGCCGGGGATGCCCTCGTGATAGGCCAGGGACTCCAGCTCGTATTTGGGCAGGGCGTGCATATCGCTGGTGTTGACGTAATAGACTCCGGGCCGGTTATCAAAGGCGCCGCCGCTTTTGTAGAAGGCCGACGTGGCCGACTGCTCGCGAAAGGCTTCCACGGGCCGTACGATGAGCCGAGCCCGAGGCTTGCGCAGGAACACTTCATCCAAACGCCTGCTCATGCCGTCAGTCACGGATCGCGCGCGGGCGAGATAGGCCGCCTTTCCTTCCGGCGTTTGCGGGAAATAGAATTGCGGATCGGTCTTGAGGTAGGCAAAGAACGCCTTCAGATCGCCACTGAAGCCGATTTTTTGCATAAGCGCCTGCATCTCGCCGTGAATACGTTCCACCTCGCTCACGCCGAAGTCATGGATCTCGGCCGCACTCATTTCGGTGGTGGTATGATAGGCAAGGCGGCTGGCGTAGTAGGTGCCGCCGTTTGGGTACCGCCACACGCCGTCCTCCGTGCCCGCGCGCTGCTCGGCGGCTTGGCAGGCCGCGATGAGCTTCAAGAACGCCGGCCGCACGCTGGTCACAAGCACTCTTATCGCATCGCTCTTCAGTTTTTGCTGCGCAGAGGGTTCGAGCGAGAGGCGATCGATCTTGCCGCTGATGTCCGCCCAGAGCGGGCTGCTCCCCAGCGGGGCATCGAATGGCGCGCCTGAAATCACGTTGCGGCAATCGCGTATGGCATGCTCGTAGGCGAATTTCGGAGCAAGGATGCCAGCACTTTCCGCCAGCCGCATGGACTCGATGACTTGGTCGATCAGCGGGGTGATGGCCTGCAGGCGCGCGACGTAACTTTGTGCGTCTTCCACATTCTCAACGCCGTGGACGTTCATCATGACGGAGGGGATTTCCTGCTGCCAGCCGTCTACCTGATTCACCGGGCACTGATAGTGCCGCCAGGGGAATTCGTTGATGAGTGTTTGGCAGCGATCATCGTAAAGCCGGTAACTCAGCGAACCCGCCGGTGACAGGTTCACGGACTGGAAATTGTCCTTCAGATCGGCAAGCTCTTGCTGGACCTTGTCGAGATCGTCCTTGCGCCGCGCGTCGCCAATATCGTCCCACTTCCCGGCGTCTGTCTTAAGACCGAGATAGGCCTGCTGGAGAGGGCTGCGTGCCAGCCAGAACTCGTAACGAGCCTCCAACCAGCCATTGAGGCGCGCCGTGGCGGGCAACGGATCCTCCTCGCGGGCCATAGGCGCGCGCGCGGACGCGACCGATCCGACCAGGGCGGTGGCGGCGAGAAAGCGGCGACGGGATAATGGACGGGACAGAGGTCTCTCCCAGAGCGGAATTGAACCTTTAGTCGCTCTCCCTTCCATAAAGTTCAAGAGGAACTTGGTGCCGCGCCGCTTGGTTTTGGGGTACCGTGAGCCATGGCAGTTCACCGCTCCCGATGGTTCAGCCTGACCGTGCTCGCACTGCTGGTAACGGCGGAGGTTTCCCTTGCCGCGGAGCCGGTGGTCTTTCGTCTGGGTAACCAGGCGGAGCCCTCGACCCTCGACCCGCACCTGGCCAGCACGGCCTGGGAAAACAACATCATCGGCGACCTGTTCATGGGTCTCACCACCGATGATATCGAGGCGCGGCCCATCGCTGGCATGGCGGAAAGCTGGACCATCAGCCCGGACGGCCTGCTCTGGACCTTCAAACTCCGCCCCAATCTGGTCTGGTCGGACGGCGTTCCTTTGAAAGCTTCGGACTTTGTCTTTGGCTTCCGGCACCTGTTCGACCCGAAGACGGCAGCGCCCTACTCATCTATCCAATATCAGATCAAGAATGCCGAGGCGGTGAACAGCGGCAAGTTGCCGCCGGATCAGGTAGGCGTGCGCGCTCCCGATGACCGCACCGTCGAGATCGAGTTGGCCACCCCCACCCCTTTCCTGCTCGGCCTGTTGACCCACTACACGGCCT
This sequence comes from Fidelibacterota bacterium, assembly GCA_947472795.1. GTDB lineage: Bacteria > Pseudomonadota > Alphaproteobacteria > Rhodospirillales > Rhodospirillaceae > SHVO01. The sequence continues at coordinate 219,075 of CANJBL010000002.1, forward strand.
ACCCCATTCCGGAGCACGCCTATCGCAAGTTTGGCGAGAACTGGAACAAGGCGGGAAATATGGTCTCTAACGGACCGTTCACGCTCGTCAGCTGGAAAGCCAATGCCGAGATTGTGGCCAAGAAGAACCCGCTGTTCTTCGATGCCAAGAACGTGGCCATCGATGAGGTCATCTACTACGCCACCGACGACACCATGGCGGCCCTGAACCGCTTCCGGGCCCGGGATATCGACGCCAACATCGGCACACGCGGGTTTCCTGTCAGCCAATACCCATTGCTGAAGCAGAACATGCCCGGCGAAGCCCACGTTTCACCTATGCTGGGCACTGAGTATATCGCTCTCAACATACGCAAAGCGCCCTTCAGCGATGCGCGCCTGCGAAAAGCAATATCCTTATGCCTGGACCGCCCAGTGCTTACGGATAAAGTTTTGAAGGACGAGCAAGTACCCGCCTTCTCCTTCGTGCCGCCAGGTATCGACAACTATCATGGAGGGCCCAAGCTGAACTTTCTTGGGTTGTCCATGGATCAACGACGCGCTGAAGCCAAACGCCTCTTGGCCGAGGCTGGCTATACCGCCGATAGACCGCTGATCTTTGAATACAAGTATATGATCAGCATCGACTCCCGCCGCACGGTCGTGGCGCAGTCCGCCATGTTGAAGGAATGCAATATGGTCGTCCGCCTCATCGGGAACGAAGCCAAGATTCACTACGACGTGATGAAGGTTGGCGACTTCACCGCAGCACAAGCGCGCTGGGGAGCCGATTACAACGACCCACAGACCTTCCTTTACTTGCTGGATTCCCGTTCCGGTTCGTTGAATTACGGCGGTTACAACAATCCCGCCTTCGACGCGATCTTCGACCAAAGCAAAGTCACGCTGGACCTGGAGAAACGTGCAGAACTTCTCACACAGGCCGAGCAGCTCATGCTTGACGATGCGGCTCTCGTGCCCTTGAGCTTCTTCACAAGCAAGAGCCTCGTGGCACCTTACGTGAAGGGTTACGCCGACAATGTGACCAACATCCACCGCACGCGCTGGATGCGGATCGAGCGTTAAACCCATGGCGGACACCGGCCTGCATCCGCGCCACATGGGGCTGAACCCCGCTCCGCTCTCCGATTGGCTCAAGCCTCAGCCCGGCGATGATAACCTGCTTACCTTACGCCAACGCCTCATCGACACCCACAGAGACGAGGTGCTCGCCGTTTTGCCCCAAGCACACAGTGCCATAGCAGAACTCGCAAGCCGTCTTCATATGGCGCGGGCAGAACCTGTCGCCGCGCTGAGCAATCTTGGTACGCGCTTAGCAGAAGACCTTTGCATCCTCACGCGGCACGGACTTGAAAACTTTGTTTTGTCTGCCGGCGTGCTCTGTTTCCCGAACCGCTGGCGTCTGCGTGAGAAAATCGGCGGCACGGTGCTGGAGGCCCACGCCCCCGTGCCGGAGTATGCCGCGCTCATGACCACAGCCGTGGACCGTTTCCTCGCGCGCTTGAAACCAGAACGCTTCTATCATCGCGGCAACTGGGGTTTGAGCAGTTCACCGGAGCTTTTCCTGCCGGCACCGACACCACCCGTGAACCCCGTGCGCGATACGGACTTCTTTCTGCGGCGAGAGGAGCAGGGTTTCCTGAAACTGCCTCAAACCGGCGCCGTGGTTTTCTCGATCCGGACAGTAGTCACGCCATGGGCGGAGACGCCGGCCGCCTTGCGCGAGGGCATCCTGGAAACCATCGCCGGACTGAGCCCCGACTGGCTCTGTTACAAGTCCATCTCGGGCTGAAATCGAAGCCGAAAAGTCTCACTTGTATATAGAGTGCGCGCGTATACCTGTTGGGCGAGATATTCGCCTGTGGATTATACGGGTATTCCAAATATAGCGATGGAAAGGCGTTAAATATCTATATCTAGCGCTATGGCCGCTTTCCGCTCAGAGGCATGAAATAAGCTGGGATATTCTACTTTTGGTAGATTTTACCCTCCCGCTCCAAAGCAAAACGGGCCCCGTCGCCGGAGCCCGTTTCGACGTCGATTGAACGGCTGCCTTTAGGCGGCGGCGTCCATTTTCTGCGGACCATAAACCTGCGGCGAAGCCAGATCGGCCTGCGGAACTTTGAGCGCGCTGCCGCTGAACTTGAAGGTCGAGATCAGCGCGGTCACGAGCGACGCCGCATAGGGGATCGCCATCGTGCCCAAGGCCATCACCCAGATGCGTTCCGCTGGATCGTCGAGACGGCGGATATGCACCGTAGCGACAATGGCGATGATCGTGGCCACGAGCATCATGCTTTCCGAAGCGGTGATGCGCAGCGCATGAGTCCAGGCCGCCGTGTTCTCGCACTTGGGCGTACGCATAAACGGCTTACCCGAAGTGAACAGGCCGGAAATGACACCGCGACCCACCGTATAAGCCAACGAGAGACCGGTTACCGCCGAGGCCATGGCACCCATGAAGCCCGTGCCCACCTTGGCGCGGTGCAGGAGGATGGTCTTCAGCGTCTTCACGGTGAAGATGGCAAGCGCCACGGAAGAGAGCGCCGTCAGCGGCACGTCGAAGTGCTTCGGCGCAACGGCCATGAGTAACGACCAGACCAGGGCGAGCACACCGAATACCAGCGCAAAACCGTCCGCGAACCACGGCAGCCAGCCGGCCACGAAATGATAGCGCTGGGCAATGGTGAGCTTGGACTTGCCGCGGAAGATCTCTGCCGCATGCCGCTTCATGATCTGCATGGCGCCATAGACCCAGCGATAACGTTGGATTTTATAGGCGTCGTACGTGTCGGGCATCAGGCCGCGCCCAAGGGTTTCGGACGTGTAGTGCGCCGTATAGCCGGCTTCGAACAGGCGCAGGCCCAATTCGGTGTCTTCGGTAATGCACCACTCCGCCCAACCACCCACCTCTTCCATCGCTATACGACGGACCACGCACATGGTGCCGTGCTGGATGATGGCGTTGTGCTCGTTGCGCTCCACCATGCCGATGCGGAAGAAGCCGGTGTATTCCTCGTAGCAGAGCTGCTTGAACAGGCTTTCGTCGGCATCGCGGTAATCTTGCGGACCCTGGAAGATGGCGACCTTCTGATCGGCGAAAGCGGGCATGGCGACCTTCAGCCAGTTCGGCATGACTTGATAGTCGCTGTCGATGACACCAATATAGGCGGCGTCCGCATGGGTCAGTTCCAGGGCCTTGTTGAGCGCGCCGGCCTTGAAGCCCTTCATGTTATCGAAGTGGTAAAAGCGGAATTTCGGCCCCAGGGTGGCGCAGTGCGCTTCCACCGGTTTCCAGTCCGCTGGGTCCTTCGTGTTGTTATCGAGGAGGATGACCTCGTAATCGGGATAATCCAGCCGTGCGAGCGCGTTCAGGGTCTGTATGACCATTTCAGGCGGTTCGTTGTAGCAAGGCACATGAATCGAGACTTTCGGATAGAACGACAGCGGTTCCGCGGGCAAGTGCTTGCGGCCTTTGCGCCACAAGCTGAGGGCCCACTCGGAGGTTTCGGTGATCAACAGCAGACCCGTGAACAGACCGGCCGGCACAACGAACAGAGCGCCGCTTATGGCGCCCCACGCGACATAACGCACCGACGTTGCCTCGAGGATGAACAGCGCACCCGAGACGACAAGGCCGATGATGCCGCTGAGCAGCAGATAGCCCTGCAAGCCAACAGCCGGGATCACGAGCAATACGGCGAGGCCGATGACGAGGCTGCCGGCAGCAGCGGCGCCGGCGTAAGAGGCCCAGTCTTCAAATGAGGTCAGCGTGCCTGTGAAGCTGAACTTCGGATTACCTTCGGCGTCGAAGATGCCCCAGAACGCGCCGACAGCGCCTTCTTGTACGGCCTTGAACGGCTGGTCGAAGGCTTCGAGCACGTAGTAGTCATAGTTCTTGGCAGTCGCGAGCGTCAGGAAGTGGCGATAGAAGTAAGCCGCCATGGCCGGCGACGGCACGGCGCCGCGCTTTACGCGGCCTTCAGAGGGCCAGCCCGCTTCGGTGATGACGACCTTCTTGTTGGGAAACAGCTTGTGGATTTGAGTGACATAGTTCTCCACCCAGTCCATGGATTTTTCGGCGGAAACGCCTTCCCAGTACGGCAGCAGGTTGATGCCGATGAAAGCGCTTTCCTTCGCCATTTCCGGATGGTCGATCCAGGTGCCCGGCACATCGACCGTGCCGATTTCGACCTTCTTGTTCTTAATGCCCTTCTTGACGCGAACGATATAAGCCGTGAGTTGCTCGGGCGTCAGGTTGCGGACGAGAATGACTTCGTTACCGACGAAAACGCGATCGACAACGCCGGGGTTATCGTTGACGACCTTGATCGCGCGCGCCAATTCGATTTCGTTCTTTTCGAGGTCGTCGCTGAGCATGATGCCCAACGAAACCTTCAAACCGTAATCCTTCGCGATGGCGGGAACGCGATCCAGGCCGATGTCTGTGGTGTAGGTGCGGACGCGTTTCGTCAGGGATGACAGGCGTTCCATGTCACGGCGGATGACGCCTTCGGGAACACCCTCGTTGACCTGATCCTCGGTGTAGAGGCCGCTCGAGGTGTACGTGATGCCCTTCATCTGGCCATGCCAGTCGGGTGCATCAAGCGGACGGTCGAGGGAAGCCCACAAAATCGCGGAGCCCAAACAGACCGCCAGCAGCGCAATCAGGATCCTCATTTTATTTAGACTTTCCTTGTCTATTTATTGTTTGCCGCGACTCAAGCTCAACGGCCCGCGCGCAATGACGCGGGGTGCCTGCGAAGCTCGAAGTCCTGGGACGTTGTTTTGGACGAGAAAAATGGCGGGAAGATGAACACTAAGGCAGACATTCAAAAAAATGTTGCGCGGGGTGGACATCGGATGCCGATACAGAAAGGGCTAGAAAACCGGCGAAACCTGCCTGTTTTCTCGCGCGGGGTTATAACAGAGGGGCTATGCCGCTCAAAGTCGGTTTGGTGCGGTGCGACACAAAATATGTTTCTATCGGCGCAATGAGGAATTTTGTAATTTTGTTATTAAATCGAGCCATGTGACATAATTACCATTCGAGCGATGCCGGATGCTCAAATGCGGCCCATATGGGCATTGACCTTCGCTAAGTATCAGAAAAGGCAGAGAAATTGTATAAAGACATAAATAAATTATGCCTTCTTGAAAACGTGTCGGCGAAGCGTGTGTGGCTGCTGAGTGCGACTCGCAGCGGTGGCTTTCAGCCATGCTGAGCTACCAGCACAAGTTCCATGCCGGAAGCGCTGCCGATGTGCACAAGCATGTGGCGCTTTCGCTGCTGCTGGCCCATCTCGCCCAGAAAGAGAAACCGTTCACAGTCATCGATCTCTACGCCGGCGAAGGCGACTACGGCCTGGGCACGCCGGAAGCGCAAAAGACACGCGACTTCGACAGCGGCATTGCGCGCCTTTGGGCACGCACGGACATTCCCGCGCAATTGCAGCGCTATATGGATATCGTGCGCGGCCTCAATCCGGATGGGACCTTGGTGCGCTATCCTGGTTCGCCCGCCATTGCGCGTGATTATTTGCGCGAGGGTGATCAGCTCATCCTCAATGAACTGCACACCACCAGCTTTCCCGTTCTGAAACGCTGGGCCCGTCTGGATGAACGTATCGCGGTGCATCAACGTGAAGGGTTGGAAGCGCTGATCGCGCTCACACCGCCGAAGATTCGCCGCGGCCTCGCGTTGATCGATCCCAGTTACGAGGTGAAGACCGAATACGCGGATGTACCCCAAGAGGTTGGCGCGGCGTTGCACCGCTGGGCCGAGGGCATCTTCGTGGTGTGGTATCCCCTTCTGGCCGACGAGCGCCACAAAGCGCTGACGTCGGCCTTCACACACTGCGATGCGCCGACGCTTGCCTGCGAACTGACGTTTGCTCCCACAAAAGACAAAGCTTCCGGCCTCCGCGGCACCGGACTCATCGTCGTCAATCCGCCCTGGCAGTTTGACGTCGCGATGAAAGAGACCGGCGCATGGCTGGGGACGGTTCTTGGCGGGCGGCACAGCCTCGCGTGGCTGAAGGCCCCAAAAGTCTCTTGAAGGGTCTAAGTCCCGCGCGGCTTGATGCTGCGGCGCGTGGCATGGGCTTCCAGCGGGTTTTCAGGCCAGATATGGCGCGGATAGCGCCCGCGCATCTCGCCACGCACTTGCGGATAGATATTGGCCCAGAAGCTCTTGAGATCGCGCGTGACCGCCACAGGGCGGCGCGCCGGTGAAAGCAGATGCAACGTCACAGGAATGCGGCCACCGCCCACCGCCGGCGTGTCGCGCAGGCCAAAGACCTCCTGAAGCTTCACGTGCAGCGCCGGTCCGGCCGTGTCGCCGTAATCGACCGCGATCTGCGAGCCCGAAGGTACGCCAATGTGAATGGGCGCCAATTCGTCGAGTTTTTGCGGCAGCGGCCACGGCAGAAGACTGCGCAAGGCGGACGCGACATCCAGCTGCGCAAGATGGCCGCGCCGCGTGATGCCGTCGAGATAAGGTTCCAGCCACTGCTCCAGATGTTCCAGCAGCGCTGCGTTCGAGAGATCGGGCCAAACGTCTTCCGGGAAGGCCTTGCGTAAGACGCCCACGCGCTGCTGGAGCCCGCGTGCGCCCTCGCCCCAGGGCAAAACATCCAATCCGAGCGAGCGGATACCCGCCAGCATGGCGCGCCGCAAGGCTTCCGGTTGGGCTTTGCTCAGCGGCTTGTCTTCGAGGATGAGTGCGCCAAGGCGCCGCTGACGCCGCGCAGCGACGATCTGCTCACGCGCATCCCACGCGATCTCATCGGCATCCACAATGTCGTCTGCAAAAGCGCCCTCGATCTCCGCCTTTGTCACAGGAGCCGCCAGATAGATACGCGCATCGCGGGCGGCACCATCAAGATCGGCGATGGCCAGGAATTCCTGCGCCGCCAGTGACTCCGCAGGATCGACAAAGGCACCACCGCCGCCGGACAGGCGGTATTTGCCTTCGCCGCGCCGCTGGCCGATGCGGTCAGGGTAAGCCAGCGCCACAAGCACACCGGCGCCGTCGCTGCCGGATGCTTCATCCCTCACCCGTGCAAGACCGTGGATTTGTTTGGCGGCGGCTCTGACACGCGCAAGACCGGCGTGGTTGACCTTCAGTCCCCGCTCGCGCCCACGCAGCACATCAAGCCGTAAACGGATATCGGGATCACGTGTACCCACAAGGATATCCCGCTCGGCCAGCAATGCCGCCACGTCGCACGCCAAAGCACCTTGGCCAAGGTCCTTGGCGCGATGAACCAAGTGAGCCAGGCGCGGATGCAAGGGCAGAGCGGCCATGGCTTTGCCTTCGGCGGTGATGCGGTTTGAAGCGTCGAGGGCATCCAGGCGGCGCAAAAGATCGCGTCCTTGCGCAAAGGCCCCGGCGGGAGGCGGCGTCATCCAACTGAGAGCGGCTGGGTCCGCGACGCCCCAGGCAGCGAGGTCGAGAACCAGCGGCGCGAGGTCGGCCTGCTGCATCTCCGGCTCGTCGAAAGCTTTGAGGCCACGGTCTTCCGGCGCGGTCCACAAACGATAACATACGCCTGGTTCCAGGCGGCCGGCGCGGCCACGGCGTTGTTCAGCCGACGCCTTGGAGACGCGCACCGTCTCCAGCTCGGTCATGCCACGACGCGGATCGAATCGCGGCGCGCGCTTGAAGCCGCAATCGATCACCACACGCACACCCTCAATCGTCAAACTGGTTTCGGCGATGGTGGTCGCGAGCACGACCTTGCGTGTGCCCGGCGGCGGCGGGTCAACGGCGCGCTGCTGATCCTGCGCCGAAAGTGCGCCGAAGAGCGGCGCAACGTCCACGCCCACAGGCAGCTGCGCTTCATTGAGAAGCGCTGCCGTGCGGCGGATTTCTCCCTCACCCGGCAGGAACGCCAGCACGCTGCCCTGCTCCTCGGCGAGCGCGCGGCGGATGAGCGCCGCCATTTCCTTGGGCAGTTCGCGCGGGAGATCCGCCGGCGGTTTTTCCAAATAACGCGTCTCCACCGGGAACGGCCGGTGGGCACAGGCGATCACGGGAGCTTGACCCAAAAGACCCGACACCGCTTGATCGTCGAGCGTGGCCGACATGACCAGAATCTTCAGATCGGGGCGCAAACCGCGCTGGATATCCAACGCTAAGGCAAGCCCCAGGTCCGCATCCAGGCTGCGTTCGTGGAATTCGTCGAAGATCAAAACGCCGATGCTGGTGAGTTCTGGGTCGCTTTGCAAACGGCGCGTGAGAATCCCTTCGGTGACGACTTCGATCCTAGTCCTGGCGGAGACTTTGGAGTCCATGCGCACGCGGTAACCCACGGTCTCGCCCAAAGGCTCGTTGAGGGTCGCGGCCATACGCGCCGCCGCCATGCGTGCGGCGAGGCGCCGCGGTTCAAGCATGAGGATCGTTTGGCCCGCAAGCCAAGGCATCTCCAGCAATGCGAGCGGAATGCGGGTTGTTTTGCCTGCGCCGGGTGCCGCCAGCACAACAGCCGCCACGCCATTGGTGAGCGCGGCCACAACGTCACCCAGGATCGCGTCAATGGGCAGAGGCGTGGCGAACTTCACGGGAGCCGCGGAGATAATGGGACGTTCAAATTGGAGCGGCGGCGAAGCCTACCCCGGTCAGCTGACCGCTTTCAGTGATCCAGCCCTTTGATTGTGCAAAGGCCAGAGCCGGTGAAAGGTCAGATTGGTTCCAGGGTAGATAAGAAAATCCCTCCACCACTGTTCCTGCGTGAATCGCCGCACCTGCCGTCAGACGCTGATCGCGAACGGCGATACGCAGGATTTCCTTAGCAGCATCTTCCACGCTGGGACGGCCCATGATTAGCCTTCACTCAGGAACGAACGCAGTGTCATGCGTCGTCGGGGGGTAGCGCGACGCCGCTGTAGTCCTCGGGCGGTTTCAAGGCGATGGGTTTGGCAAACGCACGGTGAATAGCCTTGATGAGCGCATCCTTACGCAACGGCTTGACGATGTAGCCGCTGACGTCGAGATTAATAGCCGCTTTCACCACGGCCTCCTGGCCATGCGCAGTGATCATGATGAAAGCAATGTCGCGCGGCACATGGGCATAGCGGGCGGCGCGGATTTCCTGGAGAAGCTGCAGGCCGGTCATGTTCGGCATGGAATGGTCACAGATGATGCAATCGACTTTCTTGCGCTGATCAGCCAGCACATTCAACGCCGTGAGACAGTTGGCAGCTTTCATGACACTGCCCACACCCACCATCCGTAACATGGCGTCGATCAGTTCCAGCATGGCCCGGTCATCGTCGATAACCATAAAACGCAGGCGATCGATGGGCGTCAAAACAAAGGGTTCAGCGTCGTTCATCACCAATATCCGGTCTGACCCCGCAGTACCTTGCCATCTGCTGCTTCTGAGGGGATAAATGAGATGTAGTAGGTCCTTTCCCTCCGGAAAAGATGCTCATAAGCAATTGTGCCTAAAAAGAGACTAGCGGTCCAGGGAGCCTTGCCCGATGGCAGTCGACAAAAAGCCAACGGTCCTGACAGTGGAAGATGACGATGCCATACGCGCACTTATTGGCGGAGTCTTAAGCCTCGAATGTAACATGCTATCGGAAGGCACCGGTTCCAGCGCGCTGGCCAGCGCAGCAGTCCACATACCAGACTTGGTCTTGCTCGATGTGGGCCTGCCCGACATGGACGGCTTTGAGGTCTGCCGCCGTTTTAAGGCTAACCCTATCCTGCAGGATATACCGATCATTTTCCTCACCAGCCGCTCGTCCACCACGGACGAGATTGACGGGTTAGAAGCCGGCGGGATCGACTATATCACCAAGCCCATCAATCCCGCGATCCTGCGCGCGCGCGTGCGCAATCATTTGGAACTGAAGAAATCGCGCGACATGCTGGCGCGTATGGCGCGCCTCGATGGGCTCACGGGCGTGGCCAACCGGCGCACCTTCGATGACCTCTTGCTGCGCGAATGGCGCCGACAGCTGCGTACCGGCCAGACGCTCGCCGTGATCATGGTGGATGTGGACCATTTCAAGCAGTTCAACGATACCTACGGCCATGGCGCCGGCGACGCTTGCCTGAAGGAAGTCGTCAAAGCCGCCGAGGGATCGCTGCAACGACCCGCCGACTTACTGGCCCGTTATGGCGGCGAGGAATTTGTCGCCTTGCTGCCAGACACATCGCTTGAAGGCGGGATTGCGGTCGCCGAAGGCATTCGTGCAGCTGTAGCCGCGCTTGAAATTCCGCACGCCGGCTCGAAAGCAGCTTCCCACGTTACCGTCAGCTTGGGTGTTGCTTCTATGGTGCCTCATCCGGATAGGGAACCATCGTTTCTGCTCGAAGCCGCTGACGGACAGCTCTACGAAGCCAAGGCGTCGGGCCGCAATCGCTTCAAGGGAATCAATATTCCACCGACCTAACTCTCCGGACCTAAACAGCGCGTGCGAGGCGCTTTTGCCGCGCCGTCAAAGCTTCGCGCGTGGCGGCAATGGCGTCGGCCAGCGCCGGCAGCACAGGTTCCACGCCACGGAGATTGTGCGCTTCCACTTCAATGAACTTAGCAAGTTCGCTGACGCGCATGGCGCCGAACTGCGCGCACAATCCCTTCAACGCGTGGGCCGTGCGTTTGGCCTGCGTGAGGTTGCCTTCGTGGACGGCGGCAGACAGGTCATCTCGGTATTTGATCATGTTGGCATCGAAGGTGATCAACATTGGGGCCAGCACATCCTCTCCTAGAGCCGAGGACAAAGTCAGGATGGCCTCTTCGTCGAGAATCGTGGCGTCAGAGGTTTTGCCAGCGACCGCCGCACCGCTCGCCTTTCCAGCTTCAGGTTTCGGCTCCACGGATTTTGGCACCGCAGCAGCAGCCGGTTCCTTTCCCGACATCTGACGGTCCATCTCCTCGGCCAGTTCAGTCCAATTCACTGGTTTGCCGACAATGGCATTCACGCCGGCAGCAAAATAGCTTCCGCGATGCGAGGCGAGCACGTCCGCCGTCAAAGCGATGATAGGGACCTTTGCGCCGGGTGTTTTGAGTTTGCGAATTTGCCGCGTGGCTTCGGGACCATCCATGACAGGCATCTGCATGTCCATGAGGATGATGTCATAAGCTCTCTCGCCGGCAGCGGCGACCGCTTGGACGCCATTCTCTACGGCCACAACTTCGTGGCCCAGGCGGGTCAGCATGGTCAAGATAAGATAGCGCGACGTTTCGTTGTCTTCGGCAAGAAGGATAAGGCGTGGCGTCACCGCCGTCGCACCCCGTGCCTGCGCGCCCGCTGCGAAGCTCGACTGCGCCCCCTTCTCGATGCGTGCATAGGCTGTGTCCGGCACGACGCTGGTGGTGAAGGCGAACGTGGAGCCCTTTCCCATCTCGCTCGTTACGTCAATATTTCCGCCCATGGCTTCAACGAGGCGCTTCGAGATTGCGAGTCCCAAACCCGTGCCGCCGTATTTGCGCGACGTAGAAATATCGGCCTGGATGAAAGGCCGAAACAAACGGCCGACGTCCTTGTCCTCGATCCCGATTCCCGTATCGCGCACGCTGAATTTAAGACTGAGCTGACCCGCCGACTGCTCCGCTTGGGTGAAGGAAATGGCGACCTCGCCCTTCTCCGTGAACTTGATGGCATTCCCCACGAGATTGGAGAGCACCTGGCGTGTGCGTTTGGGATCGCCTTTGATAACGTCCCAGTACGATTCCGGCAGGCGCGATGTCAGCCGGATACTTTTTTCCGACGCAATCGTGCCGAATAGCTTCAGCACATCGGCAATGACCTCCGATGCGCTGAAGGAGATGCTCTCGATCTCCAGCTGTCCGGCTTCGATCTTGGAGAAATCGAGAATATCGTTCAAAAGATCAAGCAGCACCCGAGCAGAACGCAGCAGGAGCTTGGTGGTGTCCCGCTGTTCGGCGGAGAGTTTGGACATAAGCAGCAAATCTGCCATGCCCATGATGCCCGTCATTGGCGTGCGCAATTCGTGGCTCATCATCGCCAAGAACTGGGATTTCGCGGTGTTGGCCTGCTCGGCGCGTTCGCGCTCCATTTCGAGATTCTGCGCAAGGATCGTCAATTCATCGGCCTGATTCTTCAGGCGGTCACGCGCCGCACCCAGCTCGGCTTCGCGCTCGACGCGTTCCGTGACGTCGCGTAAAGCCGATACGACCCCATAGCCCTCGAGCCCGGCGACGGAGGGCACGCGACTGCTGCTGGATTCCACCCAGATGATCGATCCATCTTTGCGGCGCATTTGCCACAGCGCTGTTCCGATAAAAGGTTCCTGGGCGAGACGACGGCGCTCTTCGCGGGAGGGAATATCATCAGGTAGCGCCCACAGATACATATCCCGGCCAACGATCTCCTCAGGTTCGTAGCCCGTGACACGCTTTACCGAAGGAGAAACGTAGCGCAAAACCTGATCGTGATCGTGCAGTGTGACAAGGTCTGACGCATTGTCGGCCAGGAGTCGGAAGCGTTCTTCGCTGGCGCGCAGCTTGACCTGAACAGCTTCCTGTTCCGTCACATCCAGCACCACCTGCTGGCGCGCAGGTTCGCCCTCCCATTGGATGAGACGCTCGATGGTTTCAATCCATTTGCTGTTGCCGTCTCGATCCAGAATACGTTTGCGGAAGACCTTGCCGTCAAGTTCGCGACGCAGCGCGCGGTCCCAATCCACAAGAAGCGCGTCTTTACGGTCGGCAGGTATATGCGCGGAGAGGTTTTCGAGCTCAAGCACGTCTTCGGGCCGCCCATATCCAAAGATGCGGGCGAACTCTTGATTGCAGAACAGCGCGCGGTCGCGCCGTATAATGACAAATCCCTGCAGCGACGTTTCGATGAGATTCCGGAACTTGCGCTCGCTGTCAGCGAGAGCCTGTTGCGCTTGCATGCTGGTGGAAACATCGCGGATGAGACCGATCGTCCGGTAGATCTTGCCCGCATCCGTACGGAGGTGCACGGCGCGCACATGCACCCAGATATAATGCCCGGCGCCATGACGAACGCGCACCTGTGCGTCCAACGGCGTATCGCGCAACCGGAATTCTTCAACGCTGGCGAGGAACTCGGGCAGATCTTCGGCATGGATCAGATGCGCCAGAAGTTGTGCCTTGGGATATCCATGGTTTTCACGCAAGCCAAGAATCTCAAGAGCACCCGGCGACCAATATGCTTCGTTGGTCGCCAAGATGATGTCGAAGTGGCCCGCCTGGGACGCTTTCATGGCAAGCTCGAGGGAGTCCTGACTGCGCTGGAGTTCCTCTTGAGCTCTATGCCGCTCGGTTACGTCGATAACCGTGCCGATCGCCCGCACGGCGATTTTTCCGGAATACGTGACCACCCGTCCGCTGCTGTGCACCCAGATATAGTGGCCGGCGCTGTGACGCATACGGTACTCGACGGAATACGGCGAACCCGTGTGCACGTGCGCATTAAAGGCATTGTGCACGAGCGGCACGTCTTCCGGATGACACAGTTGATCGTGCAGCGTCATGGTGGGATTGAAATTCTGGGGATCGAGCCCGAGGATTTCGGCAAAACGTGGGCCTGCGAAAAGGCGCCCAGATGGGACGTCCCAGTCCCATATGGCCGCCCCCATGGCTGAAATGGCGCGCTGCAACTGATCCTCTCGCTCACTGGCTGCCCGCTCGGCGACCTTGCGCGCGCTCACATCGGCGACAATGCCGAAGAGCCGACTGATCTTCTGCGCCTTCGTGCCATGCACGCGCGTTGCCACCACCACATCCTTGATGGTGCCATCGGGCCGCCGGATGCGTATTTCCGCTTCGCCTTCATGCGCAGCCGTGACGATCTGATCCGTAAGCGCCCTGACCGCGTACTGGTCTTCCGTAACGATCAGCGGCCGCATGGTCTCGACGCTCGGCACGAAACGATGGCGATCCTGGCCGAACAGGTCATACATACCGGGCGACCATGAGATCACCATCGAATCGAGGTCGCGGCTCCAATAGCCGATGCCAGCCACGTTTTCGGCAAGGCTCATGTCAGCCGTCAGCGCTCTGAGGTCGCTGACCAAGCGCAAGCGCTGCATGATCTGAAGAAAGAAGAAGATGCCCGCTGCGATGACCAGCAAGCCGCCGCCGATTCCGATCAGAATGATGGAATCGGTCATGCTCAGGTTTTCCAGAAGCTGGGTTGCGCGGTCATGGTGCCCCCGGACCTACCAAATCCGGCACACTTAGCCGCCGCCGGAAGACGTTATCCTACCTAGGCCAAAAGCCTACGAAAAGACTAGTGTCGCGATTCCAAAGTTCGCCTACCTTCACAGCAGGCATATTTGCGAACTTTGGAATCGAGGCGACACTAGAAAACATAGAATATAGTGTGGCTTATGGATTTGAAGTTCCTAAAAGTGCTTGCTGAAAAAAATGATAGAAACTTCAAATCCGCCACACTAGCGGTCCCGCTTATTTCAGGGGTTTTTTAGCCAACCACGTATCGAGACCAGGTCTGCCACTGCCTTGCCTAGGGCGGCGAAGGAGAGCCCTTCCCGCTTCCACTGGGCGCGCGCGGCCGCCACCTCTTCCACATATTGTGCCCATTCCGGACCAAACACGTGGGTTTCGAGAAATTCACGGATGTGACGGGAAAGCCCCGCCGCTTTCCCATCCGTGGAAACAGTGACCTGGAGGTGACCGCGCCGTACCCGGGCGGGCAAGTGGAAATCGCACAGCGGGATGCGGTCCTGGACGTGCACCAGGGCGCCCACCGTGTGCGCCTGAGCGTAAAGCCCTTGAGCAATTTCATCCGAAACGTCAGCGATGAAAACCAGACGCGGGCGGATGTTCTGGAAATCGTCGGTTACGGGTAGATGTTCGTTAAGACGGCCCGCAACGAGCGTACGGATATCGGCGCCCGCATCCGGCGCGAAGACGTGAACGTCTGAAGCGCCGTGTTCAGCAAGCATGGTAAAACGCGCTGATATTCCCTCACCCCCTACCACCAGGATGGGCAACCCGGACACATTGAGCATCAGCGGGAACATCAGCGGCACATCCGATGCAGCGGGTGCGCTCTGCTCCTGCTCCCCAACTGTCAAAGGATCAACCCTTGCCGGCGAGAGCACGCGCCACATCAAGGGCGGCGTAGGTGAAAATACCGGCAGCACCTGCGCGCTTGAAAGCGACCAGCGATTCCTTGAAAGCCGCCGCTTTGTCGAAGGCACCATTATTGCCGGCCATGGCCAGCATGGCGTACTCGCCGCTCACCTGATAGGCGAACACCGGCACATGCACGTGAGCCTTCACCGCGGCAATAACGTCAAGATAAGGCATGCCGGGTTTCACCATCACGATGTCCGCACCTTCGGCGATATCGAGCGCCGCTTCGCGCAGCGCTTCATCGACGTTGCCCACATCCATCTGATAGGTGTGCTTGCCCTTCGGGCCCAGATTGCCCTTGGAGCCAACAGCATCGCGGAAAGGTCCATAGAAGGCCGAGGCGTATTTGACCGCGTAAGACATGATCATTGTATTGACGAAGCCACGCTTCTCGAGCGCGTTGCGGATCGCGCCAATGCGCCCGTCCATCATGTCCGAGGGCGCGACCATATCGCAGCCCGCTTCCGCCAGCGTCAGAGCTTGCTTGACCAGAATCTCCACCGTCGCGTCGTTGGCGACATCGTCGCCATCGAAGAGGCCGTCGTGGCCATGTGTTGTGTAAGGGTCCAGCGCCACATCGCAGATGGTGCCAATGTCGGGCACGGCCTTCTTGATGGCGGCCACGGTCCGGCACATGAGGTTATTGGGATTATGAGCCTCACGCCCCTGTTCGTCTTTGAGTGATTCTTCCGTCACGGGGAATAGAGCCAACGCAGGGATGCCAAGATCGCAGGCTTCCTTCGCCGTCTCTACGGCCTGATCGATGGACAGACGCGTTACCCCTGGCAACGTCTGCACTGGTTGACGCACCTTCGTACCTTCGACAATGATCAGCGGCAACACCAGATCGTCGGCGGTGAGCACGGTTTCCCGCACCAGCCTGCGACGCCAACTCGCCGCGCGCGCGCGGCGCAGGCGGGTCGCCGGAAAGCTTCCTTCCGTGGATGTCATAAGCAGACTCCTCTATAGACCTTCGATCACTTCTGCGGTGCGCAACACCACCGCCTCCATCGTCGGTTCTTCGGCCGCTACCTGACGCTGCCAGGGAGGACTGTCGACAGTGAAGACATTGGCACTCATGCCCACGGCCGTGATCTTGCTGTTCCCGGCATCGATACCGGCGCTGCGCAGAATATCGGCCATAATACTCACAGCCCGGCGGGAAAACAGCGGCACAACGATGGGCGTACCGGCCAAGGCAGATTTGGCGATAGAGACCGGCAAATCCGTGCGCGGCGCCATGCTGTAGATCACCAGGCGTTGGATATAGGGAAATTCAGCGGGCAAATCGTAACTGATCTCGTCCGCCGACGGATAAAGAGCGCGCATTGGACCGACCTGGTCGAGCGCGCGACGCATGTGTTCGATGTTAAGACCGGTAGAAACGACCTTCAAATAACCCGTCGTCAGGGCAGCGTCAGCGGTACCTTGGCCTACGGCATAGACCTTCTTCTCCAACCATCGGAAATCGCTCGGAAAGATCGCCACGCCCGCTTGGCTGGTGAAAATGAGAGCGTCAAAATCGTCAGGCGAGGGAATCGAAAAGCCCACCGGCTCCGGCCGTGTCAAAGGGCAGTCGAAAATCGCCCAGGGCAGATCGCCGAACGCCTCGTGAAAGCGCTCGTGGTAGAGCGTTGCTCGTGTATTGATGATCAGACCTGCCTGCATGGGACTACGTGACGCCGGCGTTCAGGTTTCGGCCAGCGCCGGTCGCTGCCCGGCCGGCAGATGAATCCCGCATTCAATCTTGTCGCTGCCACGCCAACGGCCCGCACGGGCATCCTCGCCGACCTCAACGCGCGAGGTGCACGGCATGCAGCCAATGCTGAGATAGCCGTCGGCTTCCAACGGATGACGGGGCAGATCGTGCTCGGTGAAATAATCTTCCAGATCGGCCTTTGTCCAGCGCAGGATCGGATTGATTTTGACGCGCCCACCTTCTGCTTCGAACAACGGCAGGGCGTTACGCGACGTTGCCTGGAAAGCCTTGCGGCCCGTGAACCACGCTTCATAGGGCGCAAGCGCGCGTTCCAACGGCTCGACCTTGCGCAAGATGCAGCAGGCGTCCGGATTTTGCGTCCACAACACGCCGCGCGGATCACGCGCAGCAACGGCGGCCGGATCGGGCGCGACGGAATTGACCGCCGTCAGACCCAGCAGCTTCGTGAGTTGGTCGCGATATCTCTTGGTCTCACCAAAGAGCTTACCGGTATCAAGGAAGACAACCGGCGTTGCTGGGTCCACCTCGGCCAGCAGATGCAATAGCACTGCGGACTCGGTGCCGAAAGACGACACCAGCGCGATCTTGCCCGGAAACTCCGCGACGGAGCCTTTCAGAATCTCCAGCGGCGAAGCGTTCTCGAAGCGCTTGTTCAGAAGCTCGACACGGCGGGCAACGGCGGTGCTCACGATACACCACTTGTGCGCTGATCGATGATGGTCGCACCGCGGTCCGTGGCGCGTTGATACCAAACGCTGTAGGTCGCAACGGCCTGCTTAAGTGAGTCCACCGGAAATGCGTCACCTACCTCGAATGAATCGAAGCCGCAGCGCAGGAGGAATCGCGCCTGGTCGGGGATGAAATCGCCGATAGCGCGCAATTCGCCCTTATAGGCGTACTTTTCGCGCAACAGACGGCCCGTCGAAAAAATGCGCCCGTCGCGCATGTTGGGCATGCGCACAACAATGATACCGAGGCGCGGCAGAAACGGCTCCAAATCTTCTAAAACGACATCACCCACAACTTCCACACCGACGGCCGTGGACGCCGAGAATAGGCTGTTGTGCTCGTTCTTCAGGCGCGCGAAAGACACGATGACGGACTGACCCTTCGCGGGTTGCGCGTCGTCGGCCAGATGGACCCAACTATTGGCGATGGGCCCGTTACGATCAATGACCGCCATAGAGGCTCTCCTTGAACGGCACCGGCCCCACGCGGCGGTAAGCTTCAATGAATGTCTCGCTCGGCTTTTCACGCAAGCCGAGGTAGGTATCGATCACCTTCTCGATGGCGCCCACGACGTCATCCGACGAGAACCCAGGGCCCAGAAGCTGGCCGATGCTGGCGGTCTCATCGCCGGCTCCGCCCAGAGTAAGCTGGTAAAATTCCTGCCCCGCTTTGTCGACGCCAAGAATGCCGATATGGCCCGCATGGTGGTGCCCGCAAGCGTTGATGCAGCCCGAGATCTTGATCTGCAGCGGGCCGATATGGTGCTGCTTATCGAGATCGGCGAACCGTTCGCTGATGCGCTGCGAAACGGGGATCGAACGCGCATTGGCCAACGAGCAATAGTCGAGCCCCGGGCACGCGATGATATCGGTCACAAGGCCGATGTTGGCTTCGGCAAATCCGATTTCGCGCAGGCGTTGCCACACGGCGTGGAGATCGGCCTGTCTGACGTTGGGCAGCACGAGGTTTTGCACGTGCGTCACACGCAGTTCGGAAAGGCTATATTTTTCTGCCAGATCGGCAATGGCGCGCATCTGGTCGGTGGATGCATCGCCCGGAATGCCGCCGATGGGCTTCAGTGAAATGGTCACGGCGCCGTAGCCCGGCACTTTATGCGGATGCACGTTGGTTTCGACCCAACGCGCAAACGAACGGTTCTTGGCCTGCGCTTCGACAAAAGAATGCACAGGCTCGGCAATGGTTTCGTACTGCGGCGGCTTGAAGAAGCTGCGGATGCGCGCTTCCTCTTCCGGCGGGATATCGATGCCGGTGCCGCGGATGCGCTGCCACTCTTCTTCGACCTGACGCTTGTATTCGCCCGGACCCAAGTCACGCACCAGGATCTTGATGCGCGCTTTGAAAATGTTATCGCGGCGGCCATAGCGGTTATAGACGCGCAAGCACGCTTCCAGATAGGACAACAGCTCTGCCTTCGGCACGAACGCATTGATGAGCGGAGCCACCACCGGTGTGCGGCCCATGCCGCCGCCGACATATACGGCGTACCCGATCTCGCCCGCTTCGTTCTTTACGATATGTATCCCGATATCGTGATACTGGATCGCCGCACGATCTTTCGGCGCGCCCGTGACGGCAAATTTGAACTTGCGCGGCAGGAATGAGAATTCCGGGTGGAACGTCGACCACTGGCGAATGATTTCCGACACAATACGAGGATCTTCCACTTCGTCGCCTGCGACGCCGGCGAACTGGTCGGCCGTGACGTTGCGGATGCAATTGCCGGATGTCTGGTTGGCATGCATCTCGACGGTGGCAAGCTCGGCCAGAAGCTCGGGCACTTGATCCAGCTTGATCCAGTTGTACTGGATGTTCTGACGCGTGGTGAAATGGCCGTAACCGCGGTCGTACTTCTCGGCGATATCGGCCAGCTTGCGCAGCTGCTTTGCCGACAACGTCCCGTACGGAATAGCTACACGCAGCATATAGGCGTGAAGCTGCAGATAGAGACCGTTCATCAGGCGCAAGGGGCGGAACTGATCTTCCGACAGTTCCCCGGCTAGGCGACGCTTCACCTGCTGGGTAAATTCGGTGACCCGCTCACGGGCGATGGTCTGGTCATATTTGTCGTAGATATACACTGGGTGGCCTACCTACCCGCTGGAGTTACGGGCTTGTTGAGATCCATGCGCACCGTCGGACCGGTGGCGCGGATGATCTCACGAATATGGGACGGCTTGGCACCGTCGCCAGGGAGTACATCGATGATATTTATATCGACGATCTGATTGGCGGCATACGCAGCTTTGCCGGCCTTATCCAATTCCTCGACGCCTTCAGGTGTTGTGACAACCTTGGCTTCGCTGACATAAGCCGACCACGCGCCGGCGGCGGTGTAATAGACCGTGTCGCCAGTACGCAGGCGATTGCCGGTGAGAATCTTATTGATGGGTTTGGCTTGCGCCATGGCGTTGATCCTTAGCCGTGCGCCGTGACAGCAACGTCGGCGGCAACATAGGTGCGTACGACGTCTCCGACGATGAAGAGCGCCGGGCTGCGTACGGTATGTTTAGCGATGGCCTCGGGTAGATCGCCGACAGTCGTGATGATCACGCGCTCCTCGGGCCGTGTGGCATTCTCCACGATCGCCACCGGCAGCTGCGCGTCCACACCGTCAGCCTGCAAGGCTTCGCTGAGCGCTTTGGCGCGGGCAATGCCCATATAAACGACAAGAGTGCGTTTTGCGCCGGCAAGGCCACGCACATCGGCAAGGCTGCCATCGCGGCGGGCGGCGGTCACGAAAGTCACTTGCGCCGCGTAATCCCTATGCGTGAGCGAGATACGTGTCGAAGCCGCCGCACCCATGGCCGAGGTGATGCCGGGGATGACGTCGACTTCAATGCCTTCCGCACGCAAGGCATCGATCTCCTCGCCGCTGCGACCGAAGATCATGGGGTCGCCACCCTTCAGACGCACCACGCGCTGGCCGCCGCGCGCGGCGGCGATCAGTTGGCGGGCAATATCGGGTTGGGTGATGTTCGCGGTTTGATGCGGCTTACCGACATAGATGCAGCGGGCATGCTGCGGCAGCAGGTCGATAATCTCCGGAGACACGAGTTCGTCGAAGAACACCACCTCCGCGGACTGCAGGGCGTCGTAGCCCTTACGCGTCAAAAGGCCGGGGTCGCCGGGACCTGCGCCCACCAGCGTTACCTTAAAGGGCCCGTTCTTGACGCTGCCGGAGGCCGCGCCGAAAAGTAGATCGAGAGTACTCACGGTCTGTCCTTGTGTTGCGCGAGTTTTAGGGCACGCCAGCCCAAAGCGCCAGCGACCCTCGCAAACCTGCGGCAGACATAGGCCCAAGCGCCTTAGAATGAAACAATCTTCTCCCCATGCCCAGAGTTTCCGGGGTGGCCGGATAAGGTCCATCTACGGCGAAGCTATTGAAAAGAAGAAATTTCTATAGGGGACGGGTGAAACCCACTTTTGCCCCCGGAAGGGTCGTGCCAGGGTACATCGACGGTGGTAAGACGCTTGAAATATTTGAGCCATCGAGGACTTAAGCAGGTCCAACCCGGGCGTCGCACCGCCGGGGTGGCCTGCTTTCGCGTCCGCCAGACATAAAGTGAGATGATGAGCGCTTTAAATAATCTCCAGCGCCTGGAAGCGGAGAGCATTCACATCATGCGCGAGGTCGTCGCCGAATGCGACAACCCGGTGATGCTGTATTCCATCGGTAAGGACAGCGCCGTCATGCTGCACCTTGCGGCAAAGGCGTTCTATCCCTCCAAGCCACCCTTCCCCCTGCTGCACGTGGACACGACATGGAAGTTCAAAGCCATGTACGAGATGCGCGAGCGCATGGCCAAGGAACTGGGCTTCGAGCTTTTGGTCCATAAGAATCCAGAAGCGGTGGCGAAGAACATCAATCCCTTCGACCATGGCTCGGCGCTGCATACCGACATGTGGAAGACGGAAGGCCTGAAGCAGGCCTTGGATAAATACAAATTCGACGCGGCTTTCGGCGGCGCGCGCCGCGACGAGGAAAAGTCCCGCGCCAAGGAGCGCATCTTTTCTTTCCGCTCGGCACAACACCGCTGGGACCCCAAACACCAGCGCCCGGAGTTGTGGCAGCTCTACAACGCCAAAAAACACAAGGGCGAAAGCATCCGCGTATTCCCGATCTCCAACTGGACCGAGCTGGACATCTGGCAATACATCTACCTGGAGAAAATTCCCATCGTGCCGCTGTATTATTCGGCCGTGCGCCCCGTGGTGAACCGCAGCGGCACGCTCATCATGGTCGATGACGAACGCATGCCGCTGCTGCCGGGCGAGAAGCCCATGATGAAAAAGGTGCGTTTCCGTACGCTGGGCTGTTATCCGCTGACCGGCGCCATTGAGAGCGAAGCTGAAACACTGCCTGACATCATTCAGGAAATGCTGCTGACTCGAAGCTCCGAACGCCAGGGCCGCGTCATCGATCATGACGCAGCCGCGTCCATGGAGAAGAAGAAGCAGGAGGGCTACTTCTAATGGCCCACGTTTCAGACCTCATCGAGAAAGACATTCTCGGCTATCTCCAAGCCCATCAACAAAAAGGGCTCATGCGCTTCATCACGTGCGGCAGCGTCGATGACGGCAAGTCGACCCTCATCGGCCGACTGCTTTACGATTCCAAGATGATTTTCGAGGATCAGCTTGCAGCCCTCGAAAGTGATTCCAAAAAAGTCGGCACACAAGGCGGCGAGATCGATTTCGCGCTGCTGGTCGATGGCTTGGCTGCCGAGCGCGAGCAAGGCATCACCATCGACGTCGCCTACCGCTTCTTCTCCACCGACAAACGCAAGTTCATCGTTGCCGACACTCCGGGCCACGAGCAATACACGCGCAACATGATCACCGGCGCCTCCACGGCGGACCTGGCCGTGATCCTGATGGATGCACGCAAGGGCGTGCTGGTGCAGACACGCCGCCATTCGTTCCTGGTATCGCTCATCGGCATCAAGAACGTCGTGCTGGCCATCAATAAGATGGACCTTGTCGGGTACTCCCAGGAGACTTTTGATAAGATCGTTGCCGACTACCGTGCTTTCGCCAAGCAAATCGGCTTTGAGAACATTCTCGCCATTCCGATCTCAGGACTGAAGGGCGACAACATCACCGAAAAGAGCAACGCGACGCCCTGGTACAAGGGTCCGACCTTGATGCACCATCTGGAAACGGTGCAGATCGAAGAGCGCGTGAAAAGCGGCCCATTCCGCATGTGGGTGCAGTGGGTCAACCGCCCGGATCTGGATTTCCGCGGATTTTCCGGCCAGATCGTCAGCGGCGTGGTCCGCCCCGGCGACCGCATCCGCGCTCTACCCTCCGCCCGCGAAAGCGTGGTGACGCGGATCGTCACGAAAGATGGCGATCTGTCCGAGGCCATTGCCGGTCAATCCGTCACACTGACGCTGCGCGATGAGATCGACATCAGCCGCGGAGACCTGCTTGCGTCTTCGGACTCTCTCGCCGGCGTCGCCGACCAGTTCAATGCTACCTTGGTGTGGATGAACGATACCCAGCTTTTGCCGGGCCGCCCATACTGGCTGAAGATCGGCGCGCGCACGATCACGGCATCGGTCACAGAGATCAAGCACAAGGTCAACGTCAACACGCTCGAACAGCTTGCGGCAAAGAGCTTGGAACTGAATGAGATCGCCAGCGTCAACCTGAGCGTCGATCTGCCGATCCCCTTCGATGCCTATACCGAAAACAAAGAGACAGGCGGCTTCATCCTCGTCGACCGCATGACCAATGCGACGGTTGCGGCAGGCATGATTCAGTTCGCCTTGCGCCGCTCGCAGAACATCCATTGGCAAGCCGTCGATGTGGACAAGGGCGCACGCGCGGCCCTCAAAGGACAGAAGGCCTGCGTACTTTGGTTCACGGGCCTTTCCGGCTCGGGCAAATCAACCATCGCCAATCTGGTGGAGCAGCAGCTTTATGCGCTGGGCCGGCATACTTACATGCTCGACGGCGACAACGTGCGCCATGGGCTGAACCGCGATCTCGGATTCTCCGACACCGACCGCGTGGAAAACATCCGCCGTGTGGCCGAGGTCTCGAAGCTCATGGTCGATGCCGGCTTGATCACGCTGGTGTCCTTCATCTCGCCATTCCGGGCCGAGCGGAGATTGGCGCGCGATTTGATGCAGGCAGGCGAATTCTTCGAAGTTTTCGTGGACACGCCGTTGGCCGAAGCTGAACGGCGCGATCCTAAAGGCCTTTACAAGAAGGCCCGCAAAGGTGAGGTCAAAAACTTCACTGGAATCGACTCGCCTTACGAAGCGCCGGAAAATCCCGAGCTGCGCATCGATACAACGCAGATGACCGCCGAAGAGGCCGCCGCCTACATCCTCCGCCAGTTGGAAGAACGCGGTATGCTCATGGGCTTCCGCGTGGCAGAGGATACGACGCCGACGGCCTAAGCAGGCGTTACGGAATAATCGCTAAGTCGTTTTCGACACGGCGCACGCCCGATACTTGCAAAGCCAGATCCTCGGCACGCAGCATATCATTACGCGAGACGACATAACCCGTCAGGTGAACGACGTTGCCAAAAGTGCGCACATGAATCTGCGAACCTTCCAGGCGCCTGTCTTCCGTATACATGGCCGCGACTTTAGACGTGATGGCGGCATCTTCCAGCGCTTCGCCACGGTCGGCGAGGTAGTTGGCTTCCGCCGCGCGCTCATCGTAAGAGCTGCTTCCACAGGCAGCGAGGGCCATAGCCAAAGGGATAGCTATAGACGCCAGCAAAACTGATTTACGCAATGATACATTCGTCATCGTTCGATCCTCATAATGCGGCGAAGCATGGCTTCACCCTGATGCGGATTAAACGCGCGTCCGTTTAGAATGGTTCCACACCTCAGGCGTGTGTACGTGCTCGCTTGCGTTCGGTGAAGTGCACCACAACCAGCGTTAGGATTGCGCCGCAGAACGCAACAAACTGGTCTTGCTGGCTGTCGAACGGATCGCCCTGTGTGCCGAGGAAAGCCGCACCGGCTTTGGGATCGACAATGACGGCGGCTGCCCACTCCATCAATTCATAGAAGCCGCTGCATGTGGCGATGATCGCGAAAGCGAGAAGACTGAGCCAGCCGCCACGCAAGACATCTCGCCGCATCAAATATTCCCGCAGCGGATAAACAATGAGCAGACCGAAACTGAAGTGAATGATGCGGTCATAGTGGTTGCGCTCAAGGCCTGCGGCATGTTTCAGCCACTCGCCGGCAGGCACGAGCGCGTACGTGTAGTGCGCGCCAACGGTATGCAAGACCAGGAACACCGCGCACAGAATATTGGAGAGGTCCGACAAAGGCCGCGTGCGGCAAATCCAAACCGCGAGACCGACTCCCACCACCACAAGGATGTTTTCCAGGACCCAGTCCTTGCGGAAGTTCGGCGCGATGGCGGCCCACACCCAGACTGCCGCATAAACGGCGGATAGAACCTGCAGCAGGCGATTTTGAAGGAAAGATTTAGGTCTTGGTGATGTGGCTGTTGTGAACGTCATTAGGGCGGAGGTGTGTTTTTGTAAGACGCCCCCCGGCGTACTCAGTCCTATTTCTTGTTCCCGAGAACGAGACCAGCGACAAGTGCTGCCATAAGGGTTAGCAGCTTGTTGTCTTCAAAAGTCTCGCGCAGATCTTCCATGAGATCTTCACCCAATGCTGATTCGCGCGGCGCTTTGGGATCATATTCCGCCGGTGTGAACTGACGGTGCGCGATGAGCATGAGGATACCACTGCTCACCAGCAGCACTGCGCCGACGATGAGGGCGGCTTCGGCGCTGCCGACAATCGGGATAAGATAGATCCACAATGCCGCCAGTAGGCAGGCAATGCCCACGGTCATGCTGATGATGGCAGCACCGGTACACAAAGCGCCGGCCGTGATGCGCGCCGCTCCGCTTTCCCCGCCGGAGTTCCGGTGCGATAGCACCATCAACGCGATTTTGACGATCTTATCCATGGCGCGCGCCTTTAACGGCGGTCCGTCAGCCGGCTGAGGAAGAAGCCCGCGGTGAAGGCGATCAAAATGCTGGTGATAGGTTGTTCTTCAACCTGCTTGCCGAGCGCCTTCGTGGCAACCTGGCTTTTCTTCGCCATGGTCTTATAGATCGCGAGCGCTTCATCGGTCATGTCTTCGGCGAGATTGCTCGCAGAATTGACGGCGCCGGACTTCAGATGCTCCATCGCGCGGGCCAAATCCTTTTTCAATCGCTCGACATCGGCCATGAGCGCATCGACATCTGACTTCTTGATCGGGTTTTCCATAGCAAGTCTCCAAAAAACAGGGCGCGAATCAGGGCAGCCAAGGGCCACTCTGTCGCGTCTCATTCGCGCCGTCCATAGTAAAACGCGAATATGATGGCGGTGTTCCCGCTCCATGCGAACGGGCTTATCACCCGCGCGTGGTCATCGGAACAATTACGAGTGGAGGACTGTTTTATGAACGACGACATATTGGCGCGTTCAACCGTCCGCGCTGCCTGTCTGCTGGAGGAGATTTCGCATGTTAGGCACACTTCTGCTCATTCTTTTGATCCTGCTTTTGGTCGGTGCCCTGCCGACGTGGCCTTATAGCCGCGCGTGGGGCTATTACCCCAGCGGGGGAGCGTCTGTTCTCCTCGTTGTGGTGGTCGTGCTTTTGCTGGCCGGCCGAATCTAGTCACACGCAGATATAAAAAAGAGCGGCCGAAAGGCCGCTCTTTTCTTTTGCGCGTACGTCAGCAGAAACCTATTTTTCGAAATTCGCGGACGCGAAATCCCAATTGAGCAGCCCGTCGACGACGGCCTTCACATAGGCTTTACGGTCGTTCTGGCGATCGAGATAATAAGCGTGCTCCCATACATCGACGGTCAATAAGCACGTTGCGCCCTCTTCCAACGGGGTGTGCGCATCGTGCGTATCCACAATGACAAGTTTGTTGTTCTTGGCCACCAGCCAAGCCCAGCCACTTGCGAAATGATTTACAGCCGCATTGGTGAGTTCGGTTTTCAGGTTCTCTATATTGCCAAAGCTCGCCTCGATCGCTTTTCGTAGCGCGCCGCTCGGGCCCGTCGGTTTTGGCGACAGACTCTTCCAGTATAAATCGTGGTTCCACGCCTGAGCCGCATTGTTGAAGATCTTGGCGTTCGCTTTGTCCTTAGCCGTTTCCTTTACCACCTCCTCGAGACTGAGGTCCGCAAAGGGCGTACCTGCCACAAGTTCATTGAGCTTATCCACGTATCCGTTGTGGTGTTTGCCATAGTGGAAGCTCAGCGTGCGCGCCGAAACGATCGGCGCGAGCGCATCCTCGGCATACGCCAATGCAGGCAAAGTGAAGGGGCCGGCAGCAGCGGCGCTTTTCAGCGTAGGACTTGTCATCGTGATTCCCTTTTACGTTTAGATCATATGGGCGGAGCCCGCCCGCGCAGTAGGTGCAGCATGAGCGTCACGATGAAGACGAGAAGGAAGATAAAGAACAGAACGCGCGCAATCGCCACCGACGCAATAGCAATTCCACCAAAACCCAGAATGCCTGCGACGATGGCGACGAGTAGGAATGTTAAAGCCCATCCCAACATATTAGCCTCCACAAATGTGGTTGCTTAGTTGTTGGATGGCCTTGCGTCGTCAGCGCCGCGTTCGATGGCCTTGCCGGTGGATTTAATGTCTTTTCCAACGCCTTCGGTCGTGTTGCAGGCACTCAACGCAAAAACGGAACCGATGACCAGCAAAATAACAGCCGTAGATTTCTTGGTGCTCATTTGAAAGAAAATCCTTTTCCAGAAGTGTGACCAACGATTGTGAAACACCTCTGAGCGCCGGAAGTTCCATTCAGCCCAAAGGCTTCTCTGGTCACAAGCAACAAAAAAGGCGGCCTTCACAGGCCGCTTTTTTATTTTGCCGCCTAACGGCTCAGCTGGCTTTAGCTGACCAAGCGCTTGGCGCCCGTATTCTTTCCGACTGCGTGATTGGCAACGCCGGCGCCTTCATCTTCGTCTTCGGCCAGCAGTAATGCCTGGGCAATGGTGGCTTTGACGGTATCGGTCATGAAGGGTTTGGTGACCAGGAAGGTCGGCTCGGGACGCTCGCCCGTCAGCAGGCGCTCAGGGTAAGCGGTGATGAAGATCACCGGTGCGCTGATCTGGCTCAAGATCTCGTTCACTGCGTCGATACCGGAGCTGTTATCGGCGAGCTGGATGTCGGCCAGCACCAGGCCGGGGCGCGTAGCCTTGGCGGCAGCGACGGCTTCACGGCGTGTGGTGGCCGTAGCGCAGACTTCGTGACCCATTTCCTCGACAATATTGGCGATGTCCATGGAGATAACCGGTTCGTCCTCGATGATGAGAACCGACTTCGGCACCTGCGCCACCAGATCGTAGAGCGCTTCTTTCACCATGCGCGCCACATCTTCCGGCGACGTCGCGAGGATCACCGCCGCTTCGGTGTTGGAGAAATCCTCCATGGCCGTGAGCAGAAGTGCCTGACGGCGCATCAACGAGATGGCATCGAGCCGATCACGGAAACGGGACGTTTCGATTTCTCCATTGGGGCCTGTCGGCAATGTATGCGTCGCCGACCAAATCACATGGAACACGCGATAGAGACCGACACGCGGCGGCACGCCACGAGGAAACTGGTCTGGAGACTGCACGATGGCCTCCAATGTCGCGCGGACGTAGGCATCGCCGCCGCTCTGGGAGCCCATCAATGCGCGCGCGTAGCGGCGCAGCAGCGGAAGATGGTGAGCAATTTCGTGGGAAAGCGACATCAGAGAACCCCTTTTTTCGAAAACAATCCGATCGGTGCGCAATCCGCGATTATTGCGGTGCCTAGGCGCAGAAACGTCGAACGTGTTGAATGAGCTGGCATCAATCCTAACAGAACGAACGAGCGAGAAAAGCACGGGTAGCATGTAATCGCGGGGAATTTTTTTAGCTATTACGGGAACAAACTCGCATCTGTTCTTCCAAGATGCCTCCTCCCGCGAAGATATTCACTTCGCGGGAGGGACATGTTCCGCAATTGGGGTCATTGCGGACATTCGACGTATGCTTGGCTGGGGGGACGGCCGGGATGCATACGACGAAGCGGAAAAACCTCTATTCCTTACCTGCCTGGCATCGGCCGCTGCGTTGGTCGGCCTTACCAAATGCAATTTTCGAAAGTGTCGATTTCATAACGGCGGTTTGTAAAATTAGTTGCCGGGCGGACGGCAATTTCTACGCGCCGGAATTGCGTGGAGGGGATGCCTTTACCGCTGATGCGGTATGGCTTTGCTTTTCCTCATCATTCAACGCGAGCAACGCACTCACGACGGCGCCTAGCTGGCTTGATTCACCGTCTTGCATGTTCTCCTCCTCCGCAACTGAAAGAAGCCGCGCATCCACTTCCCACTGGTGCAGAATATCCAGCTTGCTGGTGCGGCTGAGCTCGGGATGCACAAGCACCTCTTTGGGCGTGGAGAAGAACTTGCTCGGGTTGGCTTTCGCGGCCTTGAGGTCGAACTGATGGGTCATGGTGAGGTCCCTGAAAAACATGGCCTAAAAAATATGGCTGCTCAGGAAACGTGATGTCGAAATCCAATGTTCCATCATCGACAGGCGCGCGAACATCGACAGGCGCGCGAACGGTCTAAAATCAACTGAAAGTTGCTTTTATTGAAATTCTAGGCAACCCAAAATGTATAATGTCTTCTTTTTGCGGCATTTTATTGCCTCTACGCCATTTTTCCGGGAACCTAATCGGCCCATATGACGTTTGGGTTCCTGCCATGTTTCATTGTTTTGTGAGGGCAGATTCTAATGGCTGACAAATTCCAAGAGATGTTGCTGACCCACCTTCCCCGCCTGCAGGCTTACGCCGTCATGCTGACGCGCGATCGTGCGGCTGCGGAAGACCTATTGCAGGAAACCGCGCTCAAGGCGTGGCGTGCGCAGTCGCAGTTCGCCGTGGACACCAACTTCACTGCTTGGATTTATAAAATTCTGCGGAACGAATACATCAGCTCTCTGCGTCGCAATAAGCGCAAGCCGTCTCGTCTCGATGATGTGCCGGAAGAGTTTCTGTCGCGCATGGGCGCACAGGAAAATGATATTCTTTCGCGCGAAGTTGTACATGCAATGGGTAAGCTGCAGCCTGAACAACGTGAAGTTCTGGTCCTGATTTGCGCCAGCGGTCTGAGCTACGAAGAAGCTGCGGAATCTCTGGGCTGTTCCATCGGCACCATCAAGAGCCGCCTGTGGCGCGCGCGCGCATGGCCTCTTTGGTCCTCGGCGAGGGCGAGGCGGCCAAAGAAAGTGCAAAGGAAAGTGATGAACCTCCACGCTTGAGCCGTTCAGCTGATTCGCAAGAAAGCAGGGCGTGGATGTAGCCGGCATTGGCTACACTGCGGAGGCGGACTACTATGCATATCGGAATCGTGGGCGCCGCCATCGCGGCCCTTGAAAACACCTTCGATGACCCCGACCCCTTTGCGGGGCCCATTCTTGATCGGCTTTATTCAGCAATGAACGAGAAACCGCCTGCTAAATCTCCTCGCGCGAAGGCATCGGATGCCGAGCAATCCGATGCTCGTGGAGAGACCTCCGCAAAAATGAACCCCGCTTTCGACGTCTGGCTGGAGAACAAGCTGCACAAAATGTTTGATTCCGTGGCGGCGGAACCTCTGCCGGCGGAGCTGGTCAAATTGCTTGAGGAACTCGACAAGAAGACCTCGGACGGCGACAAGAACGACAGCAAGAGCTGAGGCGGAACTCGGCCCATAGAGCCGGCGTTATATCCTTCATCATATCCACCATTCAAAATTTCAGGTGATGCATGACGAAGGAAATGTTACTCGCGCTGGGCTTAATCGCTGCTATTCCGCTTATACCTGTGTATTCCCACGCCCAGGGCGTGCCACAGACCATAGCCAAATATAAAGTCGATATCACCAACGTCTCCACGGGTTTTCGCGGCAGCAAACTTATGGGTGCCGCCGTGGTGAACGAAAACAATGAGAAGATCGGCACGATCGATGACCTGATTGTCTCGCGGACTGACAAGGTGGTCTACGCCATCGTGTCTGTCGGCTCACCTTCTCCGTCATGACGATCAATGCCTGGAACCGCCTGAACATCGCGTTCCGAAACGTGCCGGGATCAAAAGACATCGCTTTTAGTCTTGATAGAGCCGGCCTGAGCTAACAGCACGACTACCAGCGCCATTACGTGTGCGCGGTGACCCAGGCGGTTGTCTTTTCAAGAATATCGCCAGGCACCTCGTCCGCGAGCGCGTTGGCGATATCCGATACCTTTGTCGCACGCAGCCGCTTGCGCCATGCCTCATCGGCTTCCCACATCACACGCGCCACCCCGCACGGTTTGGGATCGCGGTACTTCGCCGGACGACAGGGGTTATTCTTACGGATTTCGGTGCAGGCGAATGTGGAGCTCTTCCCCTCCACGGCCTCGACCACATCAAGGAATGTAATATCGCTGGCCTTGCGCGCGAGACGGTAGCCACCGCTTGGACCCAAGGTGCCCTCGATGATGCCGGCTTGCGACAAACTTTGCAGGGCCTTGGAGAGGTATTCCTTGGGCACTGCATGAAATTCAGCCAGCGCCTTTGTCGAGAGATAACGCTCGGGCGGCAACCCCGCCAGCACGACACAGCAATGCAACGCCCACTCGTTCTGATTCTTGAGGATCATGCTGTGACCTAGGTTTGTTTAAGGACATTAAATATCCTCAAGCACCCTCTGTCAAAGCCCGTATGCTAATCCGGCGCTGGCGGGAAAGATGACAATGAAAACCGCATCGCTTACAACTTAGCGCAGGCAACAGCAAAGCAGGCGTGAGATGGGGATATCCAGAGAAACGGACGATATCTTTGCGAATACGTTCGGGTCGCTCCGCCAGCACGTTAATCCTCAGCTTTGGGCGTCTCCTTCGCTCGTGACGTTTGGACGCCAGAGTACAGAGGGCCTGGGCAAATCACCGGAAGAGTATTTCAAAGGCTTTGGTTTCGACCAGGTAGACTCATTGGACGTCTCGGATTTCGAAGGCTGTTCAATCGTCCACGACCTCAATGATCCCGTGCCCGTGCAGTATCATCAAAAGTATCATTGCGTCTTTGACGGCGGCACGATGGAGCATGTGTTTGATATCAAAAGCGCGCTCTTTAATGCCCATAATCTATTGCGTGCCGGAGGCGTGGTTGTGCACGCCAACCCTGTAAATAACCAAACCAATCACGGGTTTTATCAATTCTCTCCGACGCTCTTGCTGGGATTTTACGGACAGAATGGCTACCGCATTGTGCGGCTCATTCTGACATCGCGCATCAAAGGCGGCCCAATTCAAAAAGTGCTCGACATCGGCGAGAGCCAGGCGCTGAGCCTAGCTCTGGCGCAACGCATTGTCTTTCCTCTGTCATTCACGTCCGACTATTTGACGTCAATGCTCTTTGTTGCAGTAAAGCCGGAAGTGCATCGCGATCCCGTCGTTCCACAGCAGCCGTTCTATGCTGATCGATTCGCAGATCAACAATTCAAAAAGTACAAAAGGATTCTGATGCTGTGAACTCGCGGGACAGATCCTCCGCGTCACTGCGCTTCATTTCTTGAGCGCAGCACCCGCCAATTGCCCCACCCCCGCCAATGTCGTCTGCGCCGCATTCAGGCCGAGACGGAAATCCTTGTCGGAATAGGTGGCGAAGAGATCAGTTGCCCGGTGCCATTGGGGATCCCAACCAGCGCCAATCTGCGCGCCGCGTTCGTTCTCGCGCAGACTGATGCTCGCGACCGTGTCCTGGAATGATGCGGAATCTGTATTGGTCATATGGCGGCCCACGACCGCCGGGTAGTCGGTCGCGTACTTCTCATTGGCGCCTTGAAATGCCCACGCCAGGGCTTGCGACTGCCCCGCGAACTGCGAGCTTTCCTGAAACTCGATATTCACGTCCGCCTCGGGCCTTTGCTCCGCGCTGACCGTGCCGTCTGTACGGGGCATACCGTGATCGAACATCATCATGTCATGCTGCGCCACCCCCAGCCACGTCGGTTCCGGATATCTACCGGAGCCTGCGGGACTTTCCTTGCCTTGCAAATCGCGCCGCGCCGATACGTAAGCGCTGCTGCCTTGCAGGCCAGTCTCCTCGTTGTTCCAGAGAATGAACCGGATGGAGCGATCGGTCGCGACGTCTGGATTGCTGAAGATGCGCGCCAGTTCCATCACCAGGGCCGTGCCCGACGCATCATCATTCGCGGCTTCACCGAAGCCACGCCCATCCATATGAGCGCTCACGATATACATCTCGTTGGGATGGACCTTGCCGACCTTTGTGCAGAATATGTCTTCGCGCGTGCCGGGTTTCGTGGGCTGCATATTGAGCGCGCGAAGCTTCACGTCAGGCTGCGCATTGGCATCGGTCTCTGGCGGAATGAACGCGTTGGGACCGCGCATGCGCCCGCCTCCGGCCGCGCGCGCAGGTACAGCGGGCGGCCGCGCAGCTGCCGGAGCCGGGCTAGGCAGTGGAGCGGGGCGGTACTCATATCTCAGGCGTTCGATGTCGGCACAGCCATAACTCTTAAACTGCGCTTCGATCCAGTCGATGGCCGCGCGATTCCTGTCCGTGCCTTCGCGCCGGTCGCCGAATTGGGTAAGCGCCTTGATGGTGGATTTGTATGTTTGCAGATCGAGCTGCGTTACCAGCGCCCGGATGGGGTCCGGACTCTCGGGCGTTTGCGCGACGGTGGACCGCCAACTCAGCGCCACCAACATCGTGAGCAACGCTCTCGCCACATTTTTGCGCATGGAATGACTCCGTTGCAGCAATTTCCGCAGAAACTTTGTTCTATGGAAACTTTGTTCTATGGGGACAGAAACATCTTATTGCAAAGATGGCGACGGCGCATCAATCACCCGCACGTCCATACGCGGCGGAGGAGCAACGATATTCTTGGCTCGGAAAGTCTCGACGATAGCCTTCCGCAATTCCCCTCCGGCCGCCGCGTAATCAGCGATGTCGACCCACGGACGCGCCGTAATGCAGATGGTCCCGTTCGCAAAACCGCTGATAGCCGTTGCCGCCTTGGGTTCACGGAGGCAACGGGGGTTATCGCGGATAACGGTTTCAATGGCCGCGATTGCCTCACTCAGATTGGCGTTGCTGGAGACGCTGATCACGATTTCAAGCTGACGCATGCTGCCATAATTATGCAGGATCTCCCCGACAATCTTACGGTTAGGGATCACGACGTGCGAAAGATCAGGATGACTCAGCACGGTGCTGGACAGGGTGATGGATTCCACTTGCCCCTCCTCCCCCGCAATCGAGACGTACTCGCCCACGCGGAAAGGCTTGGTGAAAATAATTGTGAGTCCAGCCACGAGATTGCCAAGCACACCTTGCATGGCCAGAGCCACACCGGCGCCGGCAACACCTAAGCCGGCGATCAGGGGCAGAAGTTCCACGCCCAGGTTCTGCAAGGCCATAATGGCGAACAAGCCAACCACCAGCGCCGATGCGATCCTGACCAGAAGCGAGCGTGCGGGGGGTTCGAGATGGAAATGCTTGAGGCCGCGGTCCGTGATCCGGCCCAACCATTTGCCGATGAGAATGCCGAAGATAATCAGCAAAATGGCGACAAGCAGCTTCGGCCCGAAGTGGAGCGAGGCATTGATGACCGCCGCCCGGATTTGCTCGATTGTCTTCAACTCTTGATCCATGAGCATCCCCCGAAGAAGTCACACGTCCGCCGGCAGTCTAGCGCTTTCCCGAGACGTCCGGGAAGTGCTGCGGCGCCTCGCGACGGTCGAACATACCGTAATCGCGTACGACGCGCACATGACGCAACCGCGCGCCTACTGGCAGTGCGGGCTTGAATGCCTCGGCGGCGTCTTGATCGCGCCACGTCAACATAAGGATCACATCTCCTGGCGTAAGCACGGCATCGAAAATGTCCCATCCGACCAGACCCGATGCAGGCAGCGACAACGACGCTGCGATACTTTCGGGGGCCGTTGCCTTCGCCCATGCGGGCGGACGTTTGGCGTCGATCAATGTAATGGCGGCGGGTGTTTCGACAATCTCGCCCACATGCAGCCGGTAGTCGCGGAACACCTGCGCACGGCCTTTCTCCTGTATCGCGTGATGATGTTCGTGAGAACGCCAGCGGGCAAGTGCGGCTTCATCGGCCCATGTAGAGAGCGAGAGAACCCAGCCCGGGCGCGTGAGACTCGCATAGCGGATATTTTCGACAAAGCCCGGCATCGTCTCCAGATCCGGACGAAGGGCTTTGGCGTAGCCGAGATAGGCATCCCACTGCTCGGTCTTAGGTTGAACTTCGAACAGCACGGCGAACATGATTCCCTCACAGCGTCGCGATACAGTCGATCTCGATATCGAAATGTCCCGGCCACATCGGCACGCAAACAAAAATGCGCGCTGGCGGATCCTTGGGAAAATACCGGGCATAGATGGCGTTCACCGCAGAAAATTTTTCCGCCGAGGTGCAATAGACATTGCACTTAAGGACCTTTTCGAGAGAGGAGCCTGCCGTCTCGACGCACAATTTTAACTGCTCCATGACAATCTCCACCTGGCGCTCAAGCGGCGCATCGATCACCTCGCCCGTGGTGGGGTCGAAAGGCGGCAGGCCGGACACATAAATGGTATCCCCGGCTTTTGTCACGACGGACGTGGGAGCCTTGAAGCGCTCAAGATACGTGGAGAGCGGTTCGACACGGATCACTTCGCGCTTCATAGAAGGGTCTCCTTGAGTATTTTAAGTGCGGCGGCAATGGCGTCGTCCCAGCGTCCAAAGGCACTTTGACGGATTAATCGGGCGGTAGGATACCAGGGGCTATCGCTGCGTTCGAGCATCCAGCGGAAATCGGGTGCCGCGGATAGCAGGATGGAGACTGGTTTCGCCAGAGCGCCTGCGAGATGCCCGAGCGAGGTATCGACCGTCAGCACGTGGTCCATCGCAGCCACGTGAGCCGCCGCGTCGCCAAAGTCACGATCCGCCACATCGAAGATGCGCGCCTTGTCCGTAAGAAACGCGCGCTCGGCATCGGTCAGATCGGTTTGCAGGACATGAAGTTCGGCATCGAGCGCGAAAAGTGGCGCAAAGGCTTCTACCGCCATGCTGCGCAGATGATCGTCGCAATGACTGCGCCGGCCCGACCACGCGATGCCGATGCGCGGCCGTGTGCGTACTCCCAGAACGGCGTTCCAGCGTGCCTGCTTCTCAGGAGGCGTCGCGAGATAAGGAACATCGGTTGGAATATTG
Source organism: Fidelibacterota bacterium (assembly GCA_947472795.1). Lineage (GTDB taxonomy): Bacteria > Pseudomonadota > Alphaproteobacteria > Rhodospirillales > Rhodospirillaceae > SHVO01. The sequence goes on from CANJBL010000002.1 coordinate 254,904, forward strand.
GAGAGTGTTGTTTTCAAGGCCGCCGGAAGATTGAGCAGCGGTATGTGGTAGTCGAAGCGCGGCATCGATGCGCCGGGAGTATATAAGGTGCACGGCAGTTCCGAAGCCGTCAGCAATCCTATGAGTTCCGGTTGAGCCATGAACAGGACTCTGGCACCCTGTGCCGCAAGCAGCGGGATATAGCGGCAGAATTGGATCGTGTCGCCAAAACCCTGTTCTGCATGAACAAAGAGCGTTCGGCCGCTCAACGGCTCCGCGCCAGTATAACGGACACCGAAATCACGCGGCGCGCTGTTGCCGAAGCTGGGCGCTTGCCAACGCGAGTTGTAATTGACCCAGCCTTCCGCGAAGTCGCCGCCAAGCAATTGCACCACGCCCTTGGCCCAAAGCGTCTTGGCATCACCCGGTGAAAGCACCAAAGCACGGTCGTAAGACGCAAGCGCATCGTCTACACGGCTCAAAACCGCATAGCCGCGCGCCAGATTGAAATGCGCTGTGGCATAAGCCGGATGCGCAGCGGCAGCCGCTTCCAGATCGATCATAGCGGTATCGTATTGCCCCAGTTTCAGGAGAGCCGAGCCCCGGTTGGTAAGCGCGTCCGCGTGATGAGGCATTTCAGCTAAGACACGGCTGTAAGCCGCCACGGCGCCGGCTCCGTCATTCAGGGCCGCCAAGATCAAACCGCGTGTGTTGTAAGCGCCCGTTAAGCCGGGAGCGGCAGCAATCGCAGCATCGATTGCGCTCAAAGCCTCGGGAAGCTGTCCACGTTCGAACAATTCCAAAGCCGTGGTCGCCCGATTGTGCCGAGTATCCGTCATTTTTAAGGAGTGCCCCAGGCGCAGATACACCGATCTTGAGCAATAAGAAACTATTGTGTCAATCAGTGCGTGATCGGATGCCCGAATTCCCGTGAAACTTTCACGACCATCTTCCATAGCGTTGGTAGCCGCATATCATCACATATGCTGGCCGAGTAAGTTTGCGGGGGAATCGCTCAATAGACTAGTTGCAGGCATTCCATGCCCGGAATATCTGGAACTTTCGCGGGTAAGTTTCGTTGAGTCCGCGCATGCCGCCGAACGTGCGCAAGGGGCGCACGGTTGGGCCGCTTGGGCTGTCCAAATGAACCCCCCATTAGATCGCGCCGCGTCGCTGCCGACTTTCTCGATCGCTATCGAGTGGGAAAACGCCCGTTTTGCCGAGTTGGAGCGTACCCGGCGCATGTTGCGCGCTTTACGCGAGCAGCTTTGTGACCTCCCCGCCCAGCCGGAGCCACCACAGATCATTTTCATCTATGACCGAGAGGTCATTGACGGAGAAATGGTGCAGAACGTGGTGGCCGAAGAGTTCAAGCCGGAGTTGGTCCCCGCCCGGACGCGCATCATCGCTACCCAGGGCCTGCGCTACTATGAACAGAAGAACTTCGGCGCCCTGCAGACCGACACAGAGGTCAAGATTTTCCTCGACTGCGATGTGGTACCGGAACCCGGCTGGCTCGCAGCCTTGCTCGACTCTTTCCAGAACCCCGAAGTAGGGACTGTCGCAGGGCAGACCTATATCGAGTACGACAACACGCTCTACAGCAAGGCTTTCGCTCTCTTCTGGTTCTTCCCCTTGCGCGACCCCAACAATGAATTGCACCGCAGCACGCATTTCCACGCCAACAATGTAGCGTTCCGCTCGGACATTTTTGCGCGCTTTCCCTTTCCCGATATCGCCGCCTATCGCGGGCACTGTGGCGTACTCGCTGACACGTTGACCGCCAACGGCGTCGGCATTTATGTGCAGAAGCGCGCGCGGGTATCGCATCCAACACCCCTCGGACTGCACTTCTTTATGGCGCGCGCCATGAACAATGGCCGCGACGACGTCCTGGTCGCCAGGGCCCGCGTTGGCCGGAACAGCCCCTTACCCTTGCGTTCTGTCTATTGGAATTTCTTCCAGAGCATGAAGAATAGTTTTCGTAAGTTTCGCAAGCATGCGCGCGAAGTCGGTTTGAATCCCGGATCCGCAGTGGCCGCCTATGTGATCCCTCTGAGCTACTTCTCGCTAAAGGCCTTGGGCGAGTTGCTCACTTTCATGCGCCCCAACCTCGTCTGCCGCCTCTTCAAGGTTTAAGCATGGACGGGGGCGTGCATCTTGGGCGGCGGATCACCACCGGCGCCACCTGGCTCATTCTGCAGCGTTTTGCCATTCGAATCATTGGCCTGCTCAGCACGATCATCTTGGCGCGCCTGTTGGTGCCGGCGGACTTCGGACTGGTGGCCTTGGCGACGACATTGGTCACGGTACTAGAAACGCTGTTCGAACTCGGCTTCGATCTGACACTGATCCAGAACCAAAGCGCGGACCGCAAGCTCTATAATACCGCCTGGACGCTGCAAGTATTGCGCGGTGCCATCGCGGCGTTGATCCTGCTGGCGGCGGCTCAGCCCATGGCGCTGCTGTATGATGAGCCGCGGCTGTTCACGATCATGCTGTGGCTGTCCCTTGTGGCCTTCGCCAACGGCATTCAGAACATCGGCATCGTGGAGTTTCGTAAAGACATCAAGTTCGATCGCGAGTTCTATCTGTTTGTTGGCGGTAAGCTGGCCGGCTTTGTCACCACCGTGACCTTGGCGCTGATCTGGCGCGACTACCACGCGCTCATCGCCGGCATTGTGGCCGGACGCCTAGGTATTTTGACACTTACTTATGTCATGCATCCCTACCGGCCCTGGTTCAGTTTGGAGAACGGCCGGTCATTTCTTCACTTCTCTAAATGGCTGGCGCTGAACAACGTCGTGGCGGTTCTGAAAAGCCGGCTGGACACGTTCATTGTCGGCAAGATCAGCGGCACGGCGGCTGTGGGTTTCTATAACGTCGGCTTTGAGATCTCCAACCTGACATCCAGCGAACTTATCTGGCCCGTGAGCCGCGTGCTCTTCCCGGGCTTCGCGAAAATGAGCGGAGATCGCGCGCGCCTTGCGCAAAGCTTTGTCGATTCCATCAGCGTCATGGTCTTTCTGGCTGTCCCTCTGGGTGTTCTGGTCGCCATTGGCGCGGAGCAGATCGTGCACCTGTTCCTGGGTCCGAAGTGGTTGACGGTCATTCCCCTCATCCAAATCCTAACCTTGTACGGACTCTTGAGTCTGCCCAGCGCCAATACGACAGCGCTTTACCTCGCTCTGGGCCGGCCTGATCTGGTGATGTGGCGCAATCTGCCGTCAGTCCTGATATTGATCCCGGGGCTCGTGATCAGCACGCGGATATATGGCATTACCGGTGCCGCTTGGGCGGTGGTGGTGAGCGCGGGCGCAGGCCTTGCCGTGAACCTCTGGCTCTTGCGCCGGGAACTAGATATCGGGCTTAGGGCATTTGGCGTCGCGACCTGGCGGCCCATGATCGCCTCGTTGGCGATGGGCGCAGCCCTCCTCTATTTCCAGAGATACTGGCCGGCCGATGAAGACACGCTGCACCTCTTCTTGCACCTTGCTGCCATCGGCATCGCTGGTGTGACGCTTTATCTGGGATGTGTATTGGGATTGTGGGTAGCGCAGGGCCGTCCGTCGGGAGCAGAGAAATACGCGCTCGCGCTGGTGAAGCGCTAAATTTCCGAGTAGGCCTGCACCGTTAGACCTTCCATCCGCCGCAGTATTTGGGGTACCAACACAGCACGGTTATGGCGCATAGCCCAGGCTTTGCGCTCGGGAGTGTTCCATCGCTCCGCAGGGCCTTCGGTGAATTCGTCCAGCGCCCGGCCAAGACCAATAGCGTCGCCGACAGCCGTCACAAGCCCCGCCCCGACATCTTCAATGATCTTCGCGGCCCCGCCCTGACGGCCAAAAACGAGGATGGGCCGGCTGGCGCAGAGATAGTCATAAGTCTTGAGCGGAACGACGCCGTCGTACTTATGATCGTTGATGAGCAGCAGAGCGGAAGATTCGCGCTGGATCTCAAGCGCTGTGCGCGCCGGCACCGGCGGCAAAGCCAGAAGTGCGCCAGGGTGGCGTTCGGAAAACGCGCGCATCAGATCGGCATTGCCCGCGAGCTGATTGCCGAGAAACACGACACAAAGACGCTCCGCCCAGATGGGATGTAGCGTGAAGAGCCGTTCCAACGCATCCAGAAGCGGCACCAACGATGCGTGCCAACGGCCGGTGTAGGTAAGCGTGAAGCGCCCCTTCGCCGCGGCGAGGTGCCTTGTCGCGGATGCCAACCGCTCATGGAAAAACGGCTCCCAACCGTTTGGCACGGTGATGAGCTTCGCCGTATCCAGATGCGGGAAACTGCGGCGGTACAACGCGTGCTTGCCGTCGGACACAAAGGTCACAAGGTCGGCGCGTTTCAGACACCGCTGCTCCTGCCATTGATCCTCGGCCGAATTCTGTACAAAGGCCGGCGTATTGACGGTCCATTCGTCGCGGTATTGCAGAACCAGTTTTACGCCCAGAACCTGGGACAACCAACGTGCCGCGAGGAAATTGGAGAAGCGCGGACCACTGGCGATGACGACGGAGGGTGGTTGCGTAAGGCAGCGCAGAGCTGTCTCGGTCATTGCGACGGCTGTGAGATAGCCACCATCCACAGCCGGCAACGCCTTCTTGATGAGCGGATGGGCGAAAAACCCTTTTACCGGCAGCTGAGCGGCATGATGAACTTGGACGGCGGGAGGAATGCTTTCGGCCAGTTCAAGCCCCGCAGCCGTGGGCTCCTCGGGGCATGGACCACAGATAACGGTCACGTCCCAACCGCATAGAACCGCATGACGTGCGAAGGAACTGGGTACATGGGCGCCAGTGGGGTCCATGGGCGGGAAATCCCACGATACGAGCAGCACATGATGACCGCCGGCAGGCGATTCTTTCCAACGCCGACGGGCGCGCGCAGCCAAAAGACGCAGGCGAATGGCCGCAAAGGGCGCCAGCAGGAGCGTCCTGATTACATGCAGAGAAAACATGGATGCTAAAACATGGAACGGGGGCCTGAACACCCGCAGCTATGTGCGGGCATCGACAATAACCGCCCGCTCGACGCAAAGTTCCCGTGAAACTGAAGCCGGCCTTTAAGCGCTTCTAGTCGCCGCCGTTGAGATAGGCAATGCAGTACGCCAAACCTGTTCCCGTCAAAAGGAATGAGGTGGCGAACCACGCAACTGTCGACCAAGTGCCATCGATATAGACGTACATGCCGGTCACCCTTGATGTGGTCCCCGCCTTCGGTGTTGAAACGCGACCGTGCCCTGAAAGTTTCCCTCGCGTGCAAAAAGAAACTGGAGAGGAAAATCAATTGCGCCTTGTGGATGCGACACGGCGCAACCCCCATCGCGTTGTGATCCCTCGCGAAAGCTTCCACAACTCTCGTCAGGGATGAGGTTTCGCGTATGTTAGAGTTTTGCCGAACAGCCGGTTTGATGCTGTTTTTGATGTCGATATTCTCTGCACGGCTGCAGGCCGCAGACGTGCATGTCGGCCTGCTGCGCGACAACAAGACGCTCGCCGCAGGCGTGACCGTAGCGAAATCCGGCGATCGTATTCTGATCGATCCGGGTATTTATCTCGACGACAATGCCACGATTAATGTGCCGCTCACCATTGAGGGATTGGCGGGTGGCGTCATTCTGCGCGTCACCAAGCCATTGGCAAATCACAAGGGCATTCTGATCGTCAATGCGGCTCTCACGGTGCGTAACATAACGTTCGACGGCGCGCGCGTGACCGATGCCGACGGCAAAAACGGCGCCGGCATCCGCCATCAGTCCGGCAATCTCACGGTTGAGTCCTGCATATTCAGCAACAATCAAGACGGCATGCTGATCAATCCCGGCGCCTCCATCCTCGTGACGATCCGCCGCTCGACCTTCAGCGGCAACGGGGCGGGCGATGGCTATTCCCATGGGATTTATGCCAACGCCATCGGCCAACTGACGGTGACCGACAGCATCTTTACCGGCACGCGCGTCGGTCACGACATCAAGAGCCGCGCCTTGAAAACCACGGTCATGAACTCAATGCTGGACGATGGCGTCACTGGCACGCCGAGTTATGCCATCGATCTGCCCAACGGCGGCGAAGTATTGCTGCAAGGGTTAACCATCACGCAAGGCCCCAAGACCACCAATGGTACGATGATTGCTTATGGTGCCGAAGGCAGCTTGCATCCGAACAGCGCCCTTACAGTGCGCGACAGCACGCTCGTCAATAGCGCCGCTAACGGTATCGGCATCAACAACTTTACCGCCATTAATGCGATCCTGATCAACACCGCCTTTCAAGGCCTCGGCACGACGGTAAAAGGCCCGAGTCAAGTTAGTCGAGCCGCAGCGCGCACGGTGCGTCAGGGCGCGGTCTATTCCGGCACGCATGCGGAAACACAGTCCTATCTGCGATTTCAGAATACCGGAACATCTGCCGGCAATGTGCAATTGACTTTGTTCGACGGAACCAGCGGCAAGAATCTGATTGAATGGACCAGCCCCTCCATTGCGCCAAACGCGGCACCGCAATTCGCCATCGCAGATATTGAGAAAAGTGCCAAGGTGGCGCTTCCAGACACCTACACTTTGCGAATCGATCCCGCCATGACGGGTCTTTTCCAGCATGTGTTATTCCGGCCGGCAGACGGCACGCTGACCAACGCGAGCAGCTGCGACGCCGGAGTGCAGCGCGCGCCGTCGCGGTTGGGCAACGTGCACTCCTCCCTGCTTGCTGGAGGGTTTCCGAGCACAATTGTGATCCAAAATACAGGTAGCGCTGCCGCTTCGGCCGCGTTGGGTGTCTATGATGCGCGCAGCGGCGCAAAACTCGGGACTTATATGACGGCTTCCATACCCGCTGACGGTCAGCTTCTTTTGGCCATGACAACGGTGGAGGCAACAGCCCATATCAACCCCGATGCCGGCTTGTTCCACTATGACGTGAGGCTCGAGAACGACTTCATGGGTTCGCTTCAGCACCTTGTGGACAACAAACGCGTAGGTGTGATGACAGACATGACGACGACCTGCTCCTTGCAGGCAGACCCACCGGAGGACGCGCCGGATGTTGTGCGCGCTGGCGGTATATTCTCATCCGCACAAGCTTCAATGCAGTCGTATCTGCGCTTCTACAACGCAGGCGCGATGGCGGCGCAGGTGAACGTGACGCTTTTTGACGGGGCGAACGGCGATGAGCTTTCCCAATGGACAAGCCCCATGATCGCACCCGGCGCGTCACCGCAATTTGCCGTCGCCGATATGGAAGGCGTTGGTTCCAAACCGCAGTTCTATACGGCCAGTATCGAGGGCTCGATGAAAGGGTCCGTGCAGCACGTTTTATTCCGCCCCAGCGACGGCACTCTTACCAACCTGAGCACATGCGATGAAGGCACCACCGGCAACCATGGCGCTGTGGCCAATGTGCATTCGTCCCTGCTGGAAAGCGGTTATGCCAGTACTGTCATCATCTACAATACAGGCGGCACGACGACGTCGGCGCAGCTGACACTCTATGACGCCCGCGACGGCCGCACCCTCGGCACATATATGGCAGGCATTCTGCCTCCAGAAAGCGAGATCATAGTGCCGGTCACCGCGCTAGAGACGTTTGCCGGAATTAGTCCGTCGGCCGGCATGTTTCATTACAATATCAAGTCGGACAGTGGATTCACGGGTATCCTGCAACAACTTGTAGACAATCGACGTGCAGGAGTCTTGACGGATATGACAACGGTCTGCGCGCTCAACCCGTCCTGACCTGGTGACCCTTTATTAGGGAGTCTATCCTTTCCCGCTTCGCGAACAATGCGCGCCGTCAGCCGTTGTGAATGCATGAAGAACAACCGCAAGGGCCGTTCATGACCAAAGTCATATATGAGATTGTCCAACACGACGGGGGCTGGGCCTACCGTTCCAACGGCGTGTATTCCGAAACTTTCCCGACTCAGGATGCTGCCCGCCGCGCGGCAGGCCGCGTGGCCAAGGAACAGCAGCTTGGGGGTGAAACGGAATCCATTTCCTACGAGGATCGTGACGGCCAGTGGCATAGCGAAGTGGCACGTGGCGATGATCGACCGGAAGCCGAAGTGCGCGGCTGACCGCGCACCCTGCGGATATAGCTAGAAGGCATAGAGCGCGAAAACGCCCGTATTGATGCGGTCGGCGGCGCCTTTCAGCGTGACCACCGGGCTGTGCAGAGCATCGCCGATGCGCCGGACGTATTGCACACTCGTGGCCGACGACCAATGCTCGGAGAACTTATACTCCGCCGTCAGGCTACCACGCACATCCTTAAAGCCGGGACGCGGAGAATAGACGGGTAGATGCGATCCTATCGCTTGCGCCGGAGTGACCCCAAAGAACGACTGCATGTAGTCCTTGCTGGCCCAGGCCGTTGAAACCTGCAAACCAAGACCAAAAGGCCCGCGACGATAAAGCCCCGTGCGGAAATCGAATTCGGCGAGACTGCCATTGTGCCCGGATGCGACGTCATGACGCACACGCGCCCGTAAACGCACGACGCCGACGGTATAGCTTACGAAGCCACCGACCTCGATGCTGGTACCCACTTTGCCCGGGCCGGTAACGCCGCTGGCAAAGGCGCGCCGCCCGAAGTCGACCTTCACCATGGGGCCGGCGCGAAAGCCCGCGATACCAATGGAACTGTCCACGGGAACAACGTTGAGCCGCGCTTGCGTCTCATCGATAGAGAGATAATCCTTGTAGCGAAAGAAGACGAGCGGAAGGCCATAGACCTTGCGCCTTCCACCATTGTCGAGCGCGAAAGTCGCAACGGGCCCAGCGCCGAGCCGAAGCTCCACATCCTTGGACGCGGGCTGACCGAGCGAATTGTCCAACGTATCGATGATCTGCTGTTCGGGGCCGTAGATTGGCTGAGCGACCGCAACGCCGCATGACTGAAAAATAACTGCGGCGGCGAAGGTGATGCTCGTGAATGTCCTCGGATATCGGGTGAGGATCGCCGTACCAAGAACCTTCACGTCATCTCCCCCAAAGGCGAAACATAACCTTCGCCGCACGCAATTCCTCAAGTTCCCCGTTCAATCTGATGCCGCCGTGACAGGAACCCCCCACCGAGAATTTGGCCGGATTTGGCACGTTTTCTGCACCTCTTCCTTTGCGAGCGTACGGGGGGAAGCCGGCGGTTCGACCGCCGGTCCCAAACGCAAAAGGAGAGCGACGATGACAATATCCAGTGCTAACGGCGCGATTTCGCTACAGGAATCGCAACTTATGCAGCTGATCCAGCAGCAGGCGGCCAAAGCCTTGGCGGGCACAAATACCGCCCAGAAACAGGCACAAACAACTGCCGGCGGGCAGAATGTGCCGAGCGATGGAACGGATGGGCAGACTGGCGCAACAGCAGATCAGGCGGGCGTCAGCGATGCAACCACGCAGACCATGGACCCTAATTTAAGTCCGGAGAACATCTCAGCCCTGCTTTTGGAATTGCAAACCCAGCAAGCCTCGCTGGATACCACGTTGTTGCTGGGTGGCAGCACCGCCGGGCCCGGCGGTAAGACGCTGGTGGACTATCTCAATACGTCCAGCACGGCCAACAACAACGGTGGCGCCGCTGCTTCATCGGACCCCGTATCCGATGGCATGAGCCTCGTCGATTATCTGGAGTAGCCGCCTTTTAGTGCGTTGGCGATTCCGCGATTTTCCAGGACCCATCCGTCTGTTTGCATGCAGTGCCGTAGGCATCTTCCGTGCGGCCCGCGATCGTCACGATCTGCTGGAACTCGCGGCATTCGCGGCCGTCGGCGGTATGCCCTTCGCGGATAGCCTTCACGTCGCCTGTAGCGCCCGCGTCATTCCAGACGATATCATCGTTAATCGGCGCCGTGGTTGCTTGCGCCAGAGCCGCCTCGTGAGCACGAAGTTGGGCCTCATTCATATCGGCGTAGAGAGAAAGCTGCCAGGCTGTAAGCCCTAAGAAAGTAAAGGCAGCCGCATCATTGTAATAGAAACCAAAGCCGGGATAGCGCGGCCCGTAAAACCGCACGACCGGAATACCGCGATAAAAACGGTGCGCGGGCACGATGATGGGACGATAGCCGCGCGGATAGCCGTGGTGGATTTCGATCACGTGGCGTTCAAAGGCCTCGGCCGTTGGCGCCATAGACATCATGGCGAAAATTGAAGCCATCGAGAACGCCGTGAGACACCGCAAAGACAAGCGCGGTCTTTTGCCCGCAAGGTTTCGGACCAAGTTGTTCATGATAGAATCTCCTGATTTTCTTCATTCATCATAACGGGGCGGATGCACCTCTGCATAAGTGACGAATCCCAGCCCAAAATCCTGCGCAGAAGTTCAAATACGTCATATTCTCATCATGAAGAATCCCACGGCCCCTTCTGCTAAGAAGATAGAAGTAAAACGAGACATTGCCACTGAACGTCATGACTGAAATCCCTCCGCACATTGTCTGGTTTCGCCAAGACCTGCGCCTTGCTGATAACCCTGCACTTCAAGCAGGAGTGAAAAGCGGGCGACCACTCATCTTTCTCTATGTGCTGGATGAACCCGAAAAAACCCGAGGTGGTCGAGCTTTGGGTGGTGCCGCGCGCTGGTGGCTGCATGGATCATTGGAGGCTTTGAGCAAAGGCCTCGCGGCCCGGGGCGGCAAACTGATCTTGCGGCGCGGCGCGTCGGACAAAGTCATTCCTGATTTCATTCAGGAAAGCGGCGCACGCAGCATCTCATGGAACCGGTGCTATGAACCGGCCGCCGTGACGCGCGATACCGTGGTGAAAACAGGATTGAAGGCGGGCGGCATTGAAGCCGAAAGCTTTAACGGCGCGCTGCTTTTTGAGCCGTGGGAATTGCGGACCCAAAGCGGATCGTTTTTCAAAGTCTTCACACCTTTCTGCCGAACCGGTTTGAAGATGCCCTCGCCCCGCACGCCCATCCCCGCGCCGGGGAATCTCAACGGCCATAAAGGCAGCTTGGCGAGCGACACTCTTGAATCTTGGGGTTTACGGCCGACCAAACCCGACTGGGCTGGAGGATTGCGCGAGGCCTGGACGCCAGGTGAGGAAGCCGCTTTGACTCGTCTTACAACTTTCCACGAGGAGACCATCTCCGAATACGTAGAAGATCGCGATACACCCGGTGAAGCTGGCACGTCGCGGCTTTCCCCTTACCTTGCATTTGGCGAAATCAGCCCGCATCAGGTCTGGCACTATGCGGCGCGTCAGGAGCCCGCGCGCGGCGTGACGGGCTTCATGCGCCAGATCATGTGGCGCGAGTTCTGCGCGCATCTTCTTTATCACGCGCCGAAAATGCCGCGCACACCGCTGCGTGAGGAATTCGCGTCCTTTCCCTGGCGCCGCGACCCCAGCGCGCTGGCGGCCTGGAAACACGGACAGACGGGCTACCCCATTGTCGATGCCGGTATGCGAGAGCTATGGCACACAGGTTGGATGCATAACCGTGTCCGCATGGTCACGGCGTCGTTCCTGGTCAAGCACCTGCTGATCTCGTGGCGCTCGGGCGAGAAATGGTTCTGGGACACGCTTGTCGATGCGGACTTGGCCAACAATGCTGCCAACTGGCAGTGGGTCGCAGGGTGCGGCACGGATGCAGCCCCCTATTTCCGCATCTTCAATCCGGTGCTGCAAGGCGAGAAGTTCGATGCCGGCGGGGCCTATGTGCGGCGCTGGGTGCCGGAACTGAAGAACCTAGCGGACGCCTGGCTCCACAAACCGTGGGAAGCGCCCCATGCGGAGCTTCAAGCGGCGGGCATCGTGATGGGAGAAACCTACCCACTCCCCATCGTTGATCACAAGACCGCGCGGACCCGAGCGCTCTTCGCCTTTGCTCAGATGCGAAGCGGCTGAGGTCGAGGGCGCTGACTGGACACCGTCCTTGGCTGTGTCGCCGCTGGGCGTATTGTCGTGAACGACATAAAACGAGTCCCGTAAAGTCGCCTGTACGCCGGCGGCTTTGAGCACATCGCCATACTCGCTGATCATCTCTTTGGGGAATTTAAATTCCGGCGTGGGACGCGCGAGATTGATGCAAGCGAAGGAGTAGAAGCGCTCGCCAAGACCACGGTTGCGAAAGCGATGATCGACCCAGGAAAAGGGGGCTGCCCCACCTTCGGAATCCAGAACCAGAAAACCCACAAGCGTGCGACCCATGCGCGCATGCACGACCATGCCTTCGCCCCGCGCGAGGTAGCCCTGCAAGTTCTGAAGCCACACCGACGGATCGCCTCCGGCCTCGGCTTCTGCGGCGGTCTTGCCTAGGATCTGTGTAATTTTCGGTATGAACCCGTCTTGACGTGACGAGAGTTCAACCCTGATTTCCGGGGGGATTCGGTAACGGACAGCGCTCACGAGCGGTTTCTCCTGCGGCAACCCTTTCTGGGTATGAACCGCAAGAGTGCCCGCCATTGCTCAAGGCTTCGTTAACGCTCTCTCAACCGCAAGGCGCGGGTTCCCAATGGCTATTCCATGACAGCCACTTTTGCTTTGCTTTCAACTGGCTCGGGCTTAAGAAGCGCCGTAATCTTTGGCCCGGAGAGGGGCTGCCTCCAGGAGTGCGTTCCATGCTGATCAACTGCATCGCCTACCAGGACGGGAAAAAGCTGGCCGATATCCCGACTCCACAAATCAGCGATTACCTCAGCAAGCCGGGCTGCTTCGTTTGGGTGGCGCTGAAGGACCCCACTATCGAAGAACTGGCGGAGATGAAGCACGAATTTGGGCTTCATGAACTGGCCGTGGAAGATGCTCAGGTCGGCCATCAGCGCCCCAAGATCGAGGAGTACGGCGATTCCATCTTCGCGGTCATTCAGTTGATTGAGATGGTCGAAAATCATGAGCTGAACGTTGGCGAGATCGACGTCTTCGTCGGACGCAACTATGTGCTGTCGGTGCGCAACCGCAGCCAGAAGAACTTTGTTGGCGTGCGCGACCGCTGCGAAAGCGAGCCGTTCCTGTTGAAGCAGGGTTCAGGCTTCGTCCTGTACGCCCTCATGGACGCGGTGGTGGACCGCTACTTCCCTATCATCGACTGCCTGGAATCGGATTTGGAAGCTATTGAGGCGCAAATCTTCCAGCAAGGGTCTGCCCGCTCCAACACGGAGCGGCTCTATGGTCTGAAGCAGAAGGTAATGGTGATGAAGCACGCGGTTTTCCCGCTGATGGAAGCCGTGGGCAAACTGTATGGTGGGCGCGTGCCGCAGGTCTGTATGAATTCGCAAGAATACTTCCGCGACGTTTATGATCACCTGACGCGCATGAATTCGTCGATTGATACCATTCGCGATACGATTTCCTCGGCCATGCAGGTGAACCTGGCCATTGTGACCATCGACGAGAATGAAGTGACCAAGCGCTTGGCCGCGTGGGCCGGCATGTTCGCCGTACCGACGGCTTTCGCAGGCCTTTGGGGCATGAACTTCAAGTACATGCCGGAGTTGGAGTGGTACTACGGCTACCCCTTCGCGCTTTTCACCATCGCGGCGGCGTGCATATTTTTGTACTGGCGCTTCAAGAAATCTGGCTGGCTTTAGAGCCCAAACGGCTGATTATTCAGCCGCGCCTTCCATCGCAGCTCCTTCCATCGCCTTCGACAGCAGCATGTAAAGCTTGCCCATGTCGGAGGTTGAGAAGGTCGTGGTGAGGACTTCGGAGCGGTCCGTGGCGCGCGCGTGTTTCACCAGAGCCGAGTATTCCTTCAGATAGCGCATGACGTAACCGCGGAACTTCTCGTCTGTTTGGTATTTGCGCTGGATGGCTTCGAACTTCTGACGGCTGAGCGTCTTGGTGATATGGCGCAGGAAGACGCCCTGGTCGCCCTTGTAGTAGCGCTTCCACAGCTCTTCCTCGACGGACGGCTGGAAGATGCGGGCGATTTCGACCGCCATGCTCTGAAGCTGTTCGATGACGTAGGTGGTGTTCTCGAGGAACTTGCCGGTGTGCGCCTTGTCGTGTGCATCATCCAGCTGCCTAGCGGTATCCGCCGCCTTCGTGGCGCTCGCCATGAGGTGGTCGACCTGTTTGGCGAAGGTCTGGCCAGCGCGGCCCGTTTGCTCGGTAATGCCGTTGCTGGCTTCCACCAGACTTTCGGCATGTTTGCGCAGAGTCTTGAGAACGACCTCGACGCGCGCGACAGCTTCGTCGGCTGATTTGCCCAACGTCAGCAGCTGCTGGCGGAAAGCCTCGCCCGTGGCGCGCGTGCCGCCGGCGATCTTTTCCGAGGTCTCGGAGAACTCGCCCAGGGATTGGCGCATCTTCTCGCCGGCCACGCTGACCTGCGCGGCGCCGCGATTGGTGGAATCCTCAAAGTCGAGCATGAGTTTCTGCATGGCATCGCGAAAACCGTTGAGGCGCACTTGCGCGTCGTCCGCCGCCGTGGCGACGGCTGCCGAACGCTGCCGCAAGCCATCGCCGACGACAGCCATGGTTTCCGTGGCATGAGAGGCCGCTTTGTCGATGGAGGCCACCTGATCGTGGAAGGAGATCGAGGCGTCTTTAAGCTTCAGACCGGCTGCATCCGCCGCTGAACGCATGGCTTCTTTGCTCTCGTCGAGTGTGCCAAGCACAGACTGCATGTCCTTGGAGACCTGCGCGGCCACATTGGAGAGTGCTGAGACTTCCGTGCCGATTTCGCGGCTGACGTCCTTGGTCTTGGCGACCGAGTACGACACCGTGTCTGAGACTTTCTGCGACGTGGCTTCCAGCGATTCGCGGATGGATTCCAGTTCCTTGGTGACGCGGGCGGACATCTGCATCAGCTCGGAGGAATTCTGCGACAGGATATCCGACATAGAACGGACATGAGACAGCACCTGCTCCGACGTCGAACCCATCTGACGGGCCTGTTGGGCAAGCGCTGATTCGCTGAGCTTAACGTGGGTAGTGAGCGTATTGGCCGCCATCTCAAGTTCGTCGTTCTGCCGGCGCAAGGTTTCGCGGATAGTATCGGCCTGCGTGGCCGCGCGGCTGGCGGAGTTGGCAAGCTGTTCGGCATGCTCGCGCACGCGCACGCCAACAGTGTCGATTTTTTGGATGACCGTGTCCGACACGGTCCCCATGGCTTCGGCCTTGGCGATCGCCACGTTGGAGGCTTTCTCCAGGTCGGCCGTCGCGCGGTCGAACTTCTCGGTAACAATACGGGACCGCAGGCCAAACTCGTCGGCGGCCACTGCGAGGCGCGTCTCGACGCGCGCTGCCGCTTCGCCCACGCCTTCGGCCTGTTTCTTCACCATGCTCTCGACGAGACGCAGCTTGGCCACGGCCCCATCGGAGGCAGCACTCAGTTCCTTGGTCTGAATCGCCAATGCTTCCTCGACGATCTTCACGCGGCTGAGCACACGCTCCATGACCTGATCGAGGTTGGCGGTCTGTTGGCCCAGGCGCATATTGACTTTGGTGGCCTGGTCTTCGATCCGGTCGCCGGCGGCGGACAGTTCCGTGCGCTGCTTGTCGAAGAGCGCTTGCAGGCTATGCGCTTTACCCATGAGAGAGTCCGCCATGTCGGCGATGGTGGATTCCGCACGCTTGGCTGCATCTTCCACTTGTTCCGCATTGGAGGCCACGGCGCGGCCCATCTCATCGGCATAGCTCTTGGCGGTTTCGCCAGCTTTGGCGAGAGCCTTTTCCTGTTCAGCGAGCTGCTGGGCAATAGCGGCACTCATGCCGCGCGCGCGCTCGGTGGCGGTTGAGAGGCTGTTCACATGGCCGGCCAAGGTCTGGCCCATGCTGTTGACTTC
The DNA here is from genome assembly GCA_947472795.1 of Fidelibacterota bacterium. Lineage (GTDB taxonomy): Bacteria > Pseudomonadota > Alphaproteobacteria > Rhodospirillales > Rhodospirillaceae > SHVO01. The sequence continues at coordinate 270,609 of CANJBL010000002.1, forward strand.
GGACAGAGTCTTGTGGCTCGAGGTCCGCACAAATTCATGCTGACGGCGCAGAGCGTCTTCGATCTTGAGATTCACGTCGGCAGCGGAATCAATCACGGTCTGGAGCTTGGCCACCTGTTCGGTCACGGCGGAGGCAGCAGAGCCGGCACCGGCTTCAAGCTGACCGGTGACGCTGGCCAGTTTTTCCGTATCGCGCAGGAAACCCGTCTGCAGCTTCTGCATGTTGCGCACGGCGGCTTCAGTGACGTCCACCAGCATATCGGCTTGGGCGCGCAAGGAGTCCGAGATCGAGGCGATGCGCCCTTCGGCATGCTCGGTGGGATAGGTGAGTTGGGTAAGATGCTGGCGCAGCGCCTCACTCTCACGGCGCAACTCGCGCCCACGGTCCAAATAGGCCACCACCAACCATAGAAACGCGAGCGGCAGCATGAAAGTGGTCATGAAGCTGCCAAACTGATCCGGCAGCAGGGTGAAAAGCTGGCGCCAGCCGATGCTGGCGGTGATGTAGAGCGAGAAGGCCAGGGCCCAGACGCCGGAGATGACAATGCCGCCGGCGACGACCTTGCCGGATTCGCGCCACCAGCGGGCAAATGCACCTTCTTCGATGGCGTTCGGATCAAGCGCTTCTTCCGTTCCGCCATGACTATCTTGGGCGGTGTACGTCACCGTGCGGGAGGCACTACCGAAAGGCGGCTTCTTGATGCGCGCGGCGCCACGACCTTTGAGCGGCACTCTGGCCGTTCCATCGGGCGGCGCTGCATCGGACTCACTGCCAAAGGACTCTTCATCTTGCGTGATCTGAGACATGGTCCGCTTCCCCACGCCCTTTTTGGGCGTCAATTATTGGCGAGGACCGGCGGTGTTCGGCGCCAATCCCTTCTTATCCGGCCTGTCACACTAAGAAGCGATGGTTAAGGATGTGTTCCGAACGCCACCAACGAACCCTTTGCGCAAGGGCACGGGCCTCACCACAAGATATTGGGGCGTAAAGCTATTCCGCGACGCGCGCGAAGGCGTCAATCTCGTCGGGCTTCGCGGTGACCGCCATGGATTTCTGCTGCTTAATCCATGCTGATGCATAAGACCCACCCTGCGCCAGAAGTTCGGCGTGGGTGCCGCGCTCGATGATCTCTCCATTGTCGAGCACCAGGATCTGATCCGCATCCACAATCGTGGAAAGCCGGTGGGCGATGACGAGCGTCGTGCGGCCCGTGCTGACCTCGCGCAGATTGGCCTGGATCTCTTTCTCCGTATGCGTATCCAGTGCCGAAGTCGCCTCATCAAACAGCAAGATGGGCGCGCCTTTGAGGATGACGCGGGCAATGGCCACGCGCTGTTTTTCGCCGCCCGAAAGCTTCAGACCGCGCTCGCCAACGAGTGTCTGATAACCATCCGGCAAAGCGGCGATGAACGTGTGGATATGCGCGAGCCGGGCGGCGTCGGCGATCTCGTCCTCGGACGCATCGGGTTTGGCGTAGGAAATATTGTAACGGATGGTGTCGTTGAACAGCACGGTGTCCTGCGGCACGATACCGATGGCGGCCCGCACGGAGCCTTGCGCCACGTCGCGGATATCCTGGCCATCGACGGAGATGCTTCCTCCTGAAACGTCGTAGTAGCGGAACAGAAGCCGTCCGATGGTGGATTTTCCGGAACCCGTCGCACCTACGAACGCGGTCATCTTGCCGGGCGGAACAGTGAAGGACACGTCCTTCAGGATGGGCCGGCGCGGATCGTAGGCAAACGTGACATGCTCGAAGCGCACTTCGCCGCCATTCACCGCCAAGGGTAACGCGCCGGGCTTATCCTTGATCTCGGGCTCCACTTCCATCAGGTCAAACATCTTCTCGATATCGACGAGAGCCTGCTTGATGTTGCGGTAGACGAACCCAAAGAAGTTCAAGGGCTGCGCCAACTGGATCATGTAGAGATTGACCAGCGTGAAATCGCCGACCGTCATGGTGCCGGCCAGCTTGCCGGCCGCTGCCATCGCCATAAGAGCCGCGAGGCCTATGGAGATGATGAAGGCTTGCCCCACGTTCATCAACGCGAGGCTGGATTGAGAGCGTACCGAGGCGGTCTCGTACTCGCCCATGAGACGGTCGTATTCGCGCACCTCAAGGGCCTCATTGCCAAAAGTCTTCACAGTCTCGTAGTTGAGCAGACTGTCGATGGCACGCGTATTGGCCTTGCTGTCGAGGGCATTGCTCTCGCGGCGATATTTCAAACGCCATTCGGTCGTGAAACTGGTGAACAGCACATAGACGATCACGACAGCCAGCGTGACCATGCTGAACCAGATGTTGAAAGCTTTCCATAAGACGGCGAAGACCAGTGCCACTTCCAGAATGGTGGGCAGCACGTTGAACAGCGAGATTGAAACAAGGTTGTCGATGGCGTTGCGGCCACGCTCGATGGCCCGCGACAGGGCGCCGGTGCGCCGGTCGAGATGGAAGCGCAGCGAGAGCGTGTGCAAGTGCTCCAGAATCACGGCCGAAGACCGCCGCACCGCACGAACACCGACTTTGGCGAAAATGGCATCGCGGAATTGCGCGAAGGCCTGACCCAAGAAGCGTGCCGCGCCATAAGCGATGATGAGAGAGAGGGGGATAGCCGTCAGCCCAGCGCTCGCGTCCGAAGGCGCCAGGGCGTCCACCGCATCCTTCAAATAGATCGGCGCATAGATGGTCGCGATCTTGGCCAGAACGATAAAGACCAGTGCAATGCTGACTCGCGCTTTGATCTCGAGCGCGTCGGGAACATTGGGCTTCGGCCATAGGAACGGCAGCAGGGACTTGATCACCTGCCAGTCGTCGCGTTTGCGCGCGGTTTCGGCCTGTTCAGGGGAAAACCCGAGATTCTTCATGTCAGGGACTTAGCGTGGACAGCTCTTAAAATCCAGGAGCGGGGCCATATTTATTACGCATGACAAAAGGCCGGAACCCTGGGTTCCGGCCTTCAACCTCGCCCCGTCGAGCAAGGGATCCTTTAGGCGGTGACAACCGTGGCTGTACTGGCGGCATCAGGCGCGGTTGCCGCATCGGCATAGGCCGCGACTTCGACCAGAACGACCTTCTTATTGCGGCCTTCCGCAGCGGCAACGCGCTTGGCACGTTCATACGTCGCACCTTCGCCGCCGTTGGAATTACCATTCTGATCATTGCTCTGATCAGTGTCTGTCTGAGCGACCTTCGTATGAATCTTGGTTTCGCCGGTGTCGGTCTCAGTGGTAACGATCTTGGGCTTTTCATCGGCCTTGTCGGCAATTTTCGGCCCGTTATCGGCAGCGAACTTACCGACCACCACTTCGGCACCTTGGCCGTAGAACTTCTTCGGCACGTCGGCCACGCCTGTAGGCGTACCCTGGGCAGCCGCGGCAACAGCGAATTTTTTGGCGCCGGGCAGATCCGTTTCCGTGAAAATCTTCTTATCGCCCGTCGCGGCCGCCTCAACCTGCGGCGCAACGCCTGCGGTCAGTGCCGGAGCAGCGGACGCAGCGGCATCACCTGTCGCGAGGACTTCCGGGGTCTGCGGTTGCTCGGGGCGCTGGGTGGCCGCACCGAGACCGGCAAAAGTAAAGACGCCTTCACGCGCGAGACCCGCGCGGGCGGCTTCGCTCAAGTCCACCCGGCCATCACCATTGGTGTCGAAGCGCTGCAGGATATCCGGCGTGCCAACGACTTCGGACGGTGTCAGGCCCAGGTCGATATGCTTGATTTCGACGCGTGCCCGCGATGGGCCCGACACAGGCGCTTCGGCACGGGGTGCCGGCGCGGCCTGATCCTGGTGATGGTTTACCGGATTCTGATCGTCGTTTTGAGAGGAATGGGATTGGGCAAAAGCATCGGCGAACTGGTCCACCGCTGTCGGGGCGGTATCGGCGGACGCAAAGCCAGAATCCGTTCCATCACGCTCAACGACAAAAACCTGCTGCCGATGGGCTAACAGGTTGAGCTGCGAGCTTGCAGCGGTAGAGGTGACCACTTCAGTCATTTCATCGCCTTTCTGGCCGACGAAAATTTCACGCATCTTCTGCGCAGTGTCCAGATACATAGAAAAGGCATCAAAAATGCAAGGACCAAACCCCTATAAATGCAGGATGCCAAGTATATAAAACATTGAAATATAACGATATTATAGGAAACACAAGAGATCGAGTCGAAACTTAATGTCCACTTCACATGATCACATCTTGCCATTTACCCCATTTTCTGAGCCAAACCCTCTTCCGAGTCGCATCGCGCTCAGGAGAGGATTTTGCCAGCGCTGGCACGGCCAAGAGACCAATTGGCCTTAACGGGCGACTTGCGCCCCACGCCAATTCGCCAAGGTTTGCATCACTCTATCCTTTTCATTAAGTAGTGCTCACGACCTTTAAGCAGGATCTTCATGCCTCTTTCTTCCTCCTCTCCAGACCGTGACCAGCGCACCGCCGCGCTTTTGGCGGCGTTGGAAAAGCGTATCCTGGTGCTAGATGGTGCCATGGGCACCATGATCCAGCGTCACAAGCTGGATGAGGCCGGCTACCGCGGCAAACGGTTCGTGAATCATCCGAAGGACGTGAAGGGCAATAACGACCTTCTGATCCTGAGCCAGCCGCAGATCATTCTTGATATTCACCGCGCCTATCTCGAAGCCGGGGCTGATATCATTGAGACCAACACCTTCTCTTCCACCACCATTGCCCAGGCCGACTACGGCATGGAAGCGCTGGTGTATGAGCTGAATTTTGAAGGCGCGAAACTCGCGCGTCAGGCAGCCGATGAATACACGAAAAAAACTCCGGAGAAGCCGCGGTTTGTCGCCGGCGCCATCGGCCCGACCAATCGCACGGCCTCGATCTCGCCGGATGTAAACGACCCTGCTTTCCGCAACGTGACCTTCGATGAGTTGCGCGTAGCTTTCCGCCAGCAGGTGGAAGGCTTGGTCGCCGGCGGCGCCGACCTGATCCTGGCCGAAACGATCATCGACACGCTCAACGCCAAGGCCTGTCTGTTCGCCATCGACGAATTCTTCGAGGAGTCCGGCATCCGCCTGCCGGTCATGATCTCGGGCACCATCACCGACCAATCCGGCCGCATCCTGTCAGGCCAGACGGCGGAAGCTTTCTGGAATTCGCTGCGTCACGTGAAACCGCTGTCTATTGGCCTCAACTGTGCCCTGGGTGCGGCTCAGCTTCGCCCCTATGTCGCCGAGCTGTCGCGCGTGGCCGACGTACTGGTCAGCGCCTATCCTAATGCGGGCCTGCCCAATGCTTTCGGCGAATACGACGAACTGCCGCATACCACCGCCGGCCATGTTGGTGGGTGGGCGAAGGACGGCCTAGTCAATATTGTCGGCGGCTGCTGCGGCACGACACCCGATCACATCAAAGCCATCTGTGAGAGTGTCACTGGTGTGGCACCCCGCAAACCACCTAAGCCGGCCACTACCATGCGTCTCTCCGGCCTCGAACCTTTCCAGTTGGCCTCATGAGCGACGCGTCTCCGGCTGAGGCGCCTCGCCCAGCCACAGCCATTTTTGTGAATATCGGTGAACGCACCAACGTCACCGGCTCCGCCAAGTTCAAGAAACTGATCCTGGCCGGCGATTTTGAGGCTGCGCTGCACGTCGCGCGCCAACAGGTGGAAAGCGGCGCACAAATCATCGACATCAACATGGACGAGGCCATGTTGGATTCCGAAGCATCGATGGTGAAGTTCTTGAACCTCATTGCCGCCGAGCCTGACATCAGCCGCGTCCCCGTGATGATCGACAGCTCGAAGTGGTCCGTCATCGAAGCTGGCCTCAAGTGCGTGCAGGGCAAACCCATCGTCAATTCCATCAGCATGAAGGAAGGCGAAGAGGCTTTCATTGCCCAGGCGAAAAAAGTGAAGCGTTACGGCGCTGCCGTGGTCGTTATGGCTTTCGACGAAAAGGGCCAAGCCGATACCGAGGAACGCAAGGTCGAGATTTGCACGAAGTCCTACAAGATCCTGACCGAAAAGGTCGGCATTGCGCCGGAAGATATTATCTTCGATCCCAATATCTTTGCCGTGGCCACGGGCATCGAAGAGCACAACAACTACGCCATCGACTTCATCAATGCCACGCGCCGTATCAGAGCCACGTTGCCGCATGCGCATGTGTCGGGCGGCGTCTCCAATATCTCCTTCTCGTTCCGCGGCAACGAGCAGGTACGCGAAGCCATGCATTCGGTGTTCCTGTACCACGCCATCAAAGCCGGCATGGATATGGGTATCGTCAACGCCGGTCAGCTGGCGGTCTATGAGGACATTCCCGCCGAACTGAAAGAGCGCGCCGAAGACGTCATCCTCAATCGCCGGCCCGACGCGACGGACCGCCTTCTGGAGATCGCGGAGAAATACAAGGCCGGCGCCGGCGCAGCCAAGGTCGCCGACCTTTCCTGGCGTAATGCCGACGTCAACAAGCGCCTGGCGCATGCCTTGGTCAACGGCATCACGGACTTCATCGACGCCGACACCGAAGAGGCGCGCGCCGCTGCTGAAGCCAGAGGCGGGCGCCCGTTGGAGGTCATCGAAGGCCCTCTGATGGACGGAATGAATATCGTCGGTGACCTGTTCGGCGCCGGAAAGATGTTCCTGCCGCAGGTGGTCAAAAGCGCCCGCGTGATGAAGAAGTCCGTGGCATATCTGATCCCCTTTATCGAGGTGGAGAAAGCCAAGAATGCCGCGTTGGGCATTGTCGATGCCAGCAAGAACAACGGCAAGATCCTGCTCGCCACCGTGAAGGGCGACGTGCACGACATCGGCAAAAACATCGTCGGTGTTGTCCTGCAATGTAATAACTACGAAGTCGTGGACCTGGGCGTCATGGTGTCTTGCGCCAAGATACTGGAGGCAGCGCGCGAGGTGAAAGCCGACATCATCGGCCTTTCGGGTTTGATCACGCCAAGCCTGGACGAGATGGCTTATGTGGCCCGCGAGATGCAGCGCGAAGGATTCACCGTACCCCTGTTGATCGGCGGCGCCACGACGTCGAAAGTGCATACTGCCGTCAAGATCGCGCCGGGCTACAGCCAGTCCACGGTTTACGTCCCGGATGCGTCGCGCGCGGTGGGCGTGGCCGGTAACCTGATGTCGATGCAAAACAAACACACCTATACCGCCGAAGTCAAAGCCGACTACGAGCGCATGCGGGAAGCCCATGCACGCCAGCAGCAGAGCAAGAAGCGCCAGAGCATCGCCGCCGCGCGCACCAACCGCACCAAGATCGATTGGAAAGCTCATACGCCGGAAAAGCCGCGCATGATGGGCATCACGATTCTGGAAGACTACGATCTCGCTGAACTCGTACGCACCATCGACTGGACGCCGTTCTTCCAGACATGGGAGCTGGCGGGCCAGTTCCCCGCGATCCTGAAAGATCCCGTGGTCGGAAAAACCGCGCAAAACCTCTACAACGACGCGCAGAGCATGTTGCAGCGCCTCGTTGGCGAGAAGTGGTTGACCGCCAATGCGGTTGTCGGCTTTTGGCCTGCCAACAGCACGGGCGACGATATCGAACTCTATACCGACGCCTCACGCAAAAAAGTGCTCACGACACTGCATACCTTGCGCCAGCAAATGGTGCGGGACAGCGATCGCGCACGCGCCAACATGGCCCTCGCCGACTTCGTTGCACCTAAAGAGACAGGTGTGAGCGACTATATCGGCGGCTTTGCCGTCACCGCCGGGATCGGCCTTGAGAAGAAGGTGGCCGAGTTCGAGCGCGACCACGACGACTACAACTCCATCCTGGTGAAAGCGCTGGCGGATCGCCTTGCGGAATCCTTCGCCGAACGCATGCATCAACGTGTGCGCAAGGAGTTCTGGGGCTATGTCGCGGACGAGACGCTCGCCAATGAAGAGCTTATTGCCGAGAAATACCGTGGCATTCGTCCCGCTCCCGGTTATCCCGCTTGCCCCGATCACACCGAGAAGGCACTCCTGTGGAAGTTGCTGGATGCCAAAACCAATGCCGGCATCACGCTCACCGACAGCTTCGCGATGTGGCCCGCGGCCTCTGTGAGCGGGTTCTATTTCGCGCACCCTCAAGCCGAATATTTCGGTGTGGGCAAGATCGAACGCGATCAGGTGGAGGAGTACGCCGCACGCAAAGGCATGAGTGTGGCAGACGTAGAACGCTGGCTTGCTTCCAGCCTTAACTACGATCCTTTGCAAGCCGCCAGCGCGTCCTAGGTCTTATTTGGTCGCATTTTCTGAGGCGAACCGGTTTCCACTTCGCCGGAAAATGCTCTCGTTCAATTTAGTTCCAGAACAGGGTCAACACGCCGGCCGACGTCAGGCCAGCGCCGAGGATGGCACCCGCCGTGATGACCGCAAAGCGGCCCCATGAACCCGCCAGCGCGAGAGATTCTTTGCGCGGCTTGCGGTCCGCCAGAAATTTCAGGAAAGACCCGCCCATCGCCCCGATGAGCATCCCCACGAAAACGATCGGCGCGCCCGCGAGGCCCGACGAAATGGCAAACACCGCGATGAAAAAACCAAGCAAGCTGCCGATGAGATAAGCGGCCGTACCGAGAGGAAGATTGTCGCGGATCAGCACCCATGTGCGGCGGCGGCGCCAGCGGTGCACCAATTCGCGAACCGTCGCGACCTCGGGATGCGTCAACGATAAATGCACTTGGGATTTTATAGCCGCTACAGCGTCGTAAAAATTGAGAACGTCGGCAAGCCGGATGGCGGCAACAACCCTGAAATGCCCGCTGCGCCGCGGCGTAACCACGGCGACGACGAAACCGGTTAAGGGATCTTCGGCGATGAAAAAATCCCGCGCGTCGTCATGGGCGCGCGACAACCACCACACGCCGCTGCCGGGATCGGCGTCTTCCCAGACCAAATCTGTAAGGTGTGTCGTCGGCTCGGACGGTTCGGCGCTGCTCACCCGCGATCCCGGTGGTTTGGAATGTCTTCGCGTATGATTAGCGGGCGACGGCGCCGCTGCCAACCCTGAATACCGGGATACGTGTTTTTGAGATGATGTGTATCTAAAGCGCGGCGGGAAGCGTGAAATGGAAAGATGTACCCGCGCCAGGCGCCGAATCGACAAATACAGAACCGCCATGGCGCCCGATGATATCGCGGCAAAGATAAAGCCCGAGGCCTGTTCCCTTCTCGCCACGCGTGCCGGGCACCGAAACCGTACTGTCCAGCTCGAACAAGGTCGCTACGGCAGCGCCGGACATGCCTACGCCGTCGTCGTGGACCGAGATACGCACCATGGGTATTTGCGGGGTTTCGAAATCAGGAATGGGCTCGGCAGTGATCTGCACCACGCCACCATTGCGCGAGAACTTGATTCCATTGGACACGAGATTCCGTATGACAATGCGGATCAGCGGCTCGTCGCCAAGTGCCGAAACATTGGAGATATTATGGGCGATAGTCACGCCTTTGGTCTCTGCCATATAAGTCAGCGGCTCAATACTACCGGAGACAACCGCTGCCATATCCAAAGGTGCCAGCTTCAGCGCTCCGTCGCGAATTTGGAATGATGCCCAGGCTAAAAGATTGTCGAGCAGATTGTGCACCCCCGTGGCAGCTTCACGCACGATTTGCGCATAACTCACGGTCTGACCGTGGGAGAGATCTCGCGCACTGCTCACCAAAAGGTCGGAGAAGCCGATAATACTGTTGAATGGGCTGCGTAAATCATGAGCGATGATGGAGAACAACTTATCTTTCTGAAGATTTAGCTGCTGCAACTCATACGTCTTACGCTTCAGCTCCTCTTCCGCGTGACAACGCTCGGTGACATCGATGACCGTCACCAGCACTGCCGGCGCACTGTCCCAGGTGATGCGCGTGCCGATGCACTCGATCCAGATATGCCGGCCATCGGCCGTGACAGTATTGCACTGACGTTGGCGAGCCGTGCCGCTCGCCCCTTCACATAGAATTTCGTCCCAGAAGGCAGCCTTCTGATCCGATCCTGCCGCATCCAAATGATTGCGAATGTCGTCGAGCGCGATGACGCTTTCGGGTGTATCCAACCCCATAATGCGGGCATAAGTCGCATTGGCGAACACCGGCCTGAAGCCGTGAAAAACAACGATGCCCTGGATTGAGTTCTCGATGATATCGCGCAACTTAGCTTTGCTGCGCCGTAGAGCTTCGGTCTGTGCTTCGAAATCCCGGCGCGCCGCCAACAGCTCGCTCTCGCGCTGTTTGGTCGATGTGATGTCTTGCGCCGATGCAATGAAACGGGACAAGCGGCCATCACGATCGAAGATAGGCTGGCCTATCTCGTGCAGGTCCTTGGTTAGGCCGCCGCGGGTCTTAATGCGGTATTCGATCTGATAGGCGGCAGCGCGCTGGAGAGCGTCTGTTACAGTAGCGCGATACTGCTCGCGGTCATCGACGATAACGACCGCCGAGAGCAAGCTGGGATGCGTGAACTGACGCAAGAAGGTTCCCGGCGCCATTTCGTGAATGCGCGCGAGTTCGTTCGAGCAGAAACTGAGGCGGTCCTCTTCCTGACTCCATACCCAATGACCGAGCTGCGCCAGCTCCGCCGCCAAATCCAGCATTTCGTTTTGATCCTGGATGGCGTGAACGGTGTCAAATGCCTCCGTCACATCGGTGATGACGCCGAACAGCGCTACCACACGGCCCGAGGCGTCCAGTTCCGGCTGGCCGGTAGAAATGACGGTGCGCCGGTTTCCATCTGGGCGGAGGATGCGGTAGTCGAATTCGAAATTGGTCTTGCTGCGCGTGGCTTCATCCAACTTCGCTTCGATATGCGAACGGTCGTCGGGATGTGCCGCGGCAATCACCGCGCGCACACTCGGAGCGAAGGATTTGGCATCGACGCCGAAGATGCGGAAGATCTGCGGCGACCAGGTCATATCGCCGGTCACGAGGTCCGCATACCAGTGGCCCATGTTGCCAACGGTTTCGGCAAGTTTCAGCAACCGCGCGTTGTCGGTGCCTGAGGCGCGCGGCATGGCAATACGCACGAAAGACGACGCGGGTTGTCCGGCGTTTTCGGTATCAGTCGTGCCAGCTTTCTCGCGGCGGCTGGAGGTAATGGTTGTCTTGACCATGGCCCGATGCAGGTTTCAGATAATAGTTTTTAGTCAAAACCAATTATAGCGGCCATCGCTATAGGAAAGAAGCCGTATCGTGCCTCGGCCAAGCCCTTCAAATTGCGGGCATTTTTCCTAAGTTCGCCGCCAGGCGGAACTCTTGCACCGCTGGGAAACACCTGTTAAAACCCTGCGCTCAAACGGGGCCGGATCGACGACAAGATCCAGCGTAAAAGCCCCAACCCTTGCGGGGGTGTAGTTCAGTTGGTTAGAACGTCGCCCTGTCACGGCGAAGGTCGCGGGTTCGAGTCCCGTCGCTCCCGCCATTTCTTCCCCAGATAAAGCTCGGACGCGCGTACGGAATCACACTTCCCGTACCATGGAACCTTTGTCGACAAGGGCGGCCCATATCATACCAAACGCGCGGGCTTCTTTACCAAGAGACGCTTCAATCGCATCTAGCTTTTCCCTGTGGAGGTCTGCGCTGCCATCAATCCACATGAGTTGGTTAAACAGGTTCGACACCAGGTTTGACCCGCGCAAGCCATCGGGTTGAATACTAGAGGTGTTCGCCAAGTCGCTAATGGTGGTTAGAAACGGGAACACCGCGTGCGCATCGAGCGCTCCTTGCGACACGGCTTTGCACAAGAACGCGTCGTATGCGACGTCGAATGACGTCACAGCGTCCAAGATTCCAAGGGCCTTTGCCTTGGACCGTTCATGGACGAGATATGATGTCGCCCCAAAGAACGGCATTTCGCGCAAGTTCAGCGTCTTCACTTGCCCCGCGACAGCTTTTGTCTTCATCACAGCCAAACGAATCATGTCTGCCATGTAGGCCGGGCCAATATCCGTATAGAACAAATCCCATGTCGGCGTTGATTGGTGCTTCAACAGAGCATCCAATGCATGGAACGTTTTGTCGCTAAATATGACGTCGTCTTCCAAAATGAAGACGTGGCCATCATGTGAAAGGCTGCGACGGATAGCCTCCGTATGGCTGAGAAAGCAGGCCTTCTCCGCGAGGTTCAACTGACCGGGCTTAGGGTTTCTTTGCATGTGGCCCGCATCAAACGCCGTAATGCGCTCGAGGCTCCAGCCAGAATAAGCGGTGCGCTTAAAACTCTCTTCAATGGACTGCTGGCGATCCTTGGCGCTCTCGAGACTGATATAGAAACACTTCATGTGTCAGCCTTCAGATGTTCAAAATATACCTAACTCGTGGATGCCCAGATCATAAAGCTATGTGGATAATGGGCGCATCTTGTTTAGCAGCTGAGTAGATCGCGCTAAAGGCGCGTAATTGCTTGCTCTGTCGGGGTACCAGCGGCGCCTGACCTGATTGACGGGAGTATCTGAAAATCTATTACATGCTCAGTCGAGCTGAGCATAGTGCTTGGCCATAACCGGAAAGCTTCCATGCGTTTACTCCGCCCCTATTCCCGTGAAAGTATTTTGTCCTCTCTCGGGTTACCCGCCAGCAGCACCTTTGATCCTCGAAAAACGATGGGAGAAAATGCCGGCGAATCTCTATTCGGCGACGAAAATGGAAATTCTGCACCCCCCGAAGACTCGCAGACAGCGGATGGCCAAGAAGCGCCTGATGAAATGCACGAATGCAATGTCACAGCGCGAGTGCTCGGTGGAAACCAAAGAACGGTTGGCCGGGCAGGAGGTCTTTCCGGCGACACTGTCGGTGACTTTATCGTTATGATGGGTTCTGCCGCAGTGGACCCCGTACAATGGGGTGGAAAAGAGGCCCTACGTCAATATGGCAGCCTTATTTCTGGACTAACCTTCGGCGGACAATCATTTCAAGGAATAACCGACGTAATTGGCTCCGACATTGTGCCGGATGTACGCGGTAAGCTGACGGGTTTAAACCCCGGTGCTATTCTATTGGAACTGGTCGATGGAAAAGATGAAGGCGTCACGACAGTGACACTTCACCTTCCGAAGGGAATGCAGTGTCCGGGCTGAGTCTCAACATGCGTGCCATTTTTGTACTGCTGGCATTCTTTTTGATAATTTCGCCGGCTATGGCAAGCGATTGGCCGGTTGTGCGTAACTTTAGGAGAACGTTTGACATCGCTTGGGACTCCCCACGCATCGATATCGATGTTCCAATTGTTGACCTGAACAATGTCGTTGCATACCGCCTCATTTGCCACGGCGGAACAGACGACGCGTCTCTCGATGCGTTGAGCGAAAAGTCAGGCATCAACTACGTCGGGCCGCTGATGTGCGTGCTGAATGAGGGCAATAATGAGACGGAAACCTCATTGCTGGCGGAAGAAAACCTACCTCCTTGGCATACGCGCGGGCAATTTTCCAGGAAACAACTTGTCGGCTCGTGCGGCAACTACCCGCAACATGGCAAAAAAAGATCGTTTCGCCTGCGGGGGTTTGTCCTGTCGTTCGATCTTTCCAACACGGATGATAATGGGATCAGGGCAACCCGGTCTTTGATGAAGATATCCATCAAGCGCGACCCGCGCATTCTGTCGGTATCTGCTCAGCCAAGTGGTTATGCCGCGCCGCGCGCCAACAGTGATTGCTCGCATGTGGTGAGGGAACCGCCGTTCATAAACGCATACTATAGGTATCGCCCAGGGCTCCTGGAGTGAGGCTTAGACCTCCAGGGCTAAGTTGAAACTAACTTCAGGCCAATGATTCCGCCGACGATCAGGCAGAGACATGCCATACGCGCCGCAGTAGCGGGCTCCTGAAAAAGGATAATGCCCACAAGCACAGTGCCGACGGCGCCGATGCCTGTCCACACCGCATAAGCCGTACCGAGCGGAATGGTTTTCACCGCCAGCGACAGAAACCATGCGCTCGCAGCGTAGGCGATGACGAAGAGCAGTGAAGGAATGAGGCGGGTGAAGCCCTCGGCATATTTGAGGGCGGTGCTGAAAGCCACTTCCAGAACGCCAGCGAGACCTAGGAAAATCCAAGCCATGGCGTACCGTTAGTAGATGAGAAGGTCCCAGAGGGTCGCGCGCTTCGCGTCAATGGCTGTCAGGATTTTGCGATAGCTGGATTTATCTTCGAGAATCCCGACGAGCAGTTTGGCGAGATCAGCCCGTGAGATCGGGCTGTAGGCCGCATGTTCGCTCACAAGCGACACCGCGCCCGGTTTTACTTTGTCCAGCAAGAAGCCGGGCCGCACGATGGTGTAGTCGATATCGCTGCGCGCGATGTGACCTTCCGCCACGGTCTTTGCGGCATAATAACCCGCGAGCCGCCATTGCACGTACCAGCGCACGTACAATGGCACTGCATCGGCGCTATCGCCCGCTCCGATCGCAGTGGTGACGATGAGCCGCGGAACACCGGCAGCCTTCGTGGCTTCGACGATATTGCGTACACCTTCAGCGTCGATACGGTAGTCAACCATATTGCCTCCGACGGAGGCGATGGCGGCGCGGAAGGGCGCGGATGTATAGGCTTCCTTCAGGCTAGCAGGATCGAGTTCGTCGGCCACCACGACTTCGGCGCCCATGGCCTTCACGGATTCAGTATCCGCACCGGGTCGAACAACGCCGGTCACTTTCTCATGCTTTTCGACCAGGAGCTTGATGACTTCCTGGCCCACGCGGCCCGTGGCGCCGAACACCATCACACCGCCAGCGCGCGGGAGGGGTTCTTCAGAAACCGAAATAACGGGGGAGCGAACGGGCGGCGGCGGCTCATCTGAATCCGCAGCCATTGCCATCAGCGGCAATGTAGCCGCCAATACACATGCGGCGATGCGGGAGATTGCAGCCTTCATAGAAACGGACCTCATCGGAATGGGCAAACTCCGGTTGCGGCACAGCCAGTCCGCACACTTATATTAAGCTACACTTATATAAGAAGTCGCGTTGCCACAAGCAGGAGGGTTGCGGCCAGGATATAGCGCAGGATCGTGTCCGGGACACGGCCCGCTATATAACTGCCGATAAGGATGCCTGGAATGGAACCGACCAAGAGCGACCCCAGCAGTAACCAGTCCACAGATCCCAGTAGCCAGTGTCCTAACCCCGCCAGTAGCGTCAAGGGTACGGCGTGGGCAATGTCCGAGCCGACAATACGCGAAATGGGGAGGCGCGGATAAAGGGCAATGAGCGCCGTCACGCCCAGGGCGCCCGCGCCCACCGATGTAACCGACACCAGAACGCCCAGGATCACGCCCACGCAGATCGTCAATATCTTGGTTCGCCGCTCGCTGAGAACACCCACCCGGTCGGCATAAAGACCCAAAAGCTTGCGGTGGAAAATCAACACCAACGCCGTAAGGAACAAGGCACAGCCCAGAAACACGGTAATGACGTTATGGGCACTGGAGCCTTTGACGTCATAATGGCTCAAGACAAGAATCGTCAGCGCCGTCGCCGGCACGCTGCCCATCGCCAAGCGAGCGACCACACGCCAGTCGATAGTTTTGGCGTAACCATGGAAGAATGTGCCGCCCGTTTTTGTGGCCGCGGCGTAAAGCAGATCCGTACCCACCGCCGTAGCAGGGTGGATGCCGAACAGCAGAATCAGCAACGGCGTCATCAGCGATCCACCGCCAACGCCGGTCATGCCTACCAGCACGCCGACGGCGAGACCCGACAACGAATACAAAGGATTGATCTGAGAAATGAAATCCATAGCGAGGAACCGGCTGGCTCTTAAAACTGCTGCTTGGCTCTGAATGCGTCGGCGAGCGTTGCTTTGTCAAGGATTGCGGAAGAGGAATCCCGCACGCTACGCATGATGCGGCGGATGCCGCAGGTCTTCTCATCTTCGCAATCGTCACATTTCCGATATGCGGTAAGGCTCGCGCAGGGCAGAGGCGCCAAGGGACCATCGGTGATGCGGATGATTTCGCCAAATGTGATCTTGTTGGCCGGGCGCGCGAGGCTATAGCCGCCATTCTTGCCGCGCTTGGCGTGCAACAAACCGCGCTTTTTCAAGTCGAGCAGGATCAATTCGAGAAACTTGCGCGGGATTTTACGCTGCTTGGCGATATCGGCCACGAGCACCAGGTCGCCGGGCTTGCTGGCGGCGAGCATGGTCATGGCGCGGAGCGCATATTTGGAGCGTTGCGTAAGCATGGAGGATCAACTGAATTGCCTATTAAGTCGCTCGACAATAGCCTCTCATTGCCCCGCCGCACAAGGTCGTCGCAAACCACTGTTTTCCGTAGATTTTTAGGCAAAGTCGCTGGTTCCTCATTCTCCGGTTGGGAACGCCCTGGCGGCCTGCCTGCGGTGGAGCGCCCGGCACCATGTTGAACGATGCCGGGCTCCCCCAAAACCTAACCTAAAAGTGCGCACGGACCGTGAGGCCGAAGGTACGTGGATCGCCCGGCTGGCCCACGATCAAGCCCGTACCACCGGAAGCGGCTGCCAGCTGTTCGTAGTAGTTCTGGTTGGCAAGGTTGCGAACCCAGAGGATTGCATCCCAACCGTCCTTGGCGCGGAAGCCGACGCGGGCATTGGCGATTCCATAGCCGGGGACGTTCATGTAGGCGGAATACGTGGCGCTCGATGAGAACTTGGTACGAGCGCTGAAATCCAATGCGCCAAACACATCGCCGTCACGACCGAAGAGTTTCGCAGGCGTGACATACTCGCCGCTGATGGAGCCCGACCACTTTGAGATGCCGGGCAGCACCGTACCCGAGGCATCCACTGCCGAGGGCCCCCCCGTCAGCTCGATCGGTGGCGGAGCGTCAACGAAGGAGACATACTTTCCATCAGTGTATGACAGGGAGAAGTTGAGGCTGAAGTGTTCGTTGAATTGCGCCGAGCTTTCGAATTCGGCACCGCGCACACGCACTTTTTGCGCATTGGCCAGGTAACCACGCAGAACCCCAACGGCGGAATTGGTCACCTGAGCTTGAAAATTGCCAATGGTGGTTTGATAAAGTGCCAAGTTCGCAGTTACGCCTGTGAACGGTCTGGTCTTCAAGCCGATCTCGAAATGATCGACGTTTTCCGGCTTAACCGTCGCGGCGCTGAGCGCAGGATTGCCGGCCGCATCCGCCGGGACACCAGCCGTATTCAAGCCCACCGATTTATAGCTTTTTGCATACGTGCCGTAGGCATTGATATCGGACGTGAAAGCGTACGAGATCGTTCCTTGTTCCGAGACGTTGGTGTCTTTGACGTTGGCGGAATATTTCTGCGGCGCCAGAATGGAGCGCTGCAAAGCAACGAGGGCAGCATTGGTCGTCTGCAGACCGCCGTAGATCTGGTTGTCATAGTCCACAGACTTCCTGTCATAATTCACGCGCACGCCGGGCATCACGCGGAGCTTGTCGGTGATTTTCCATTCGACCTGCCCAAAAACCGCGGCGCTATCGGAGCCGGAATCGACGTAAGTATTTTGGCCGTAACCCGTGAGAAGTCCCGGTGTATTGGCGTTAGCGCTCGGAGCAAGCAGGAAGCGCGCGGCAGCCGAGCCCTGCTCCTGTTTCTGAACCGGATCCGACGAAATCTTTTGACGGAACAGAAAGCCGCCAACAACGAAGTTTAAGCTGTCTGAGATATCGCCAGAATACCGCAGCTCTTGTGAATACTGCTTCTGCTTGGACGTGCCCGCCGAAATGGTGGTAATGGGCAAGCCGATGAAGTCGCGATCATTGGAAGGATCCCAGGTCCAGAAGCGCCATGCGGAGATCGACGTCAGCGTTCCGGCGCCTAACTTCCAATCTACGGTCAAGGAAGCCCCGCCCATGTCTTGATTCGACCGCCATGGCGTGTCCGTGTCGGTGATGCGGTTGAAGGCATTTGTGCTCGGTAATACGTATCCCAAATCCGCAATGATATTGTTGAATTGACGATTGGCCGCACGCAGCGTGGGCGCGATGCGGGTGGGCATCTGGGCGTAACCCTCGGCCCGCTGTTTGGTAAAATCACCAGCCACGACGACGGCAAGGCCGTCGGCGGCTTCAAACAGCACCTGGCCACGAAAGCCAAGGTTATTGAGATCGTTCACATCGTCCTGTGTCTTTACGTTGTAAACCACACCATCACGCTGCGTGCCGGAGAAAGACAATCGGGCGGCAATCTTCTCGGACAAGGGGCCTGTTACCGAGGCCTTCGCTTGCAGGAAACCGTAGTTGCCGTACGACAGTTCGACATCGGTTTCGGGGGAAAACTGCGGCTTTTTGGTCGTGATGTTGACTGCGCCGGCGGTCGTGTTTTTTCCGTAGAGCGTGCCTTGCGGTCCACGCAGCACTTCGATCTGCTGCACGTCGATGAAATCAAGCGCCGCCGCTGCCGGACGCGCATAATAAACGCCGTCGATATACAGACCAACGCCGGGCTCGAGACCATCGTTCGTGAGCCCGAACGGCGCGCCAAGGCCACGGATATTAAGCGCGGAATTGCGGGGGTTGGAGGAATAGAACTGTACTGAAGGGATGAGTTCCTTCAACCGATTGACGTTAAAAGCACCCGAATCCGCGACGGTGGAGGCACTGAGAACCGTGAGCGGAATTGGCACAGCCTGAGCGTCTTCTTCACGGCGGCGCGCGGTAACCACGACTTCCTCGACTGTAGGCGCCGGGGCTGATGCAGCCGCGGCAGCAAGCTGTATCTCGCCGCCGGTGTCGCCAGCGAAGGAGGAAGATGCCAAGGCAATGCTCGCCGCGCCGGAAAGCAGGGCTGCAGCATAGACTTTACGAAACGTACTCATATGAACACCTGTATGCGGATGAATGTCTTGAGAAGTATCTTGATTATCTGCCGGTCATTTCGATCCCGGTGTTACACGACATTGCACGACACATGCTGCTGACTCCGCCCGCAGACGCAGAAACGTGACTCGCGCCGAGCACGATGAACGCCACCATCACGAAGGCGCACAGAGCGGCAACTTCGGCGGCAAAATCTCCAGTCAGGAAGCGAGAGCGCAAGCG
The DNA here is from genome assembly GCA_947472795.1 of Fidelibacterota bacterium. GTDB lineage: Bacteria > Pseudomonadota > Alphaproteobacteria > Rhodospirillales > Rhodospirillaceae > SHVO01. The sequence goes on from CANJBL010000002.1 coordinate 289,556, forward strand.
AGACATGAACTTTCCTTTATTCCTTTTGTTCCTTTGACCGGACCGGATACACGACGCGATTCGGCAAGGAGCAGGATCATAGGAAGCTCACGGCCCGGGGATACAACTAATTCCCCATCGTTTTAGTAGATTTAAAGGTTGGGGGAGATTTTTCTCCCATTTTCGCCATGGGAAGTTTGCTCTTCTCCTTGGGCTGGAAAATCGCTGGGGCAGAGCCCTTGGAACACCGCATTCCCCGGCCCCGGGAAACGCGCGCGCTTTCTCAATAATTCATTGAGAAATAAGAGAATTATTTGCCGACGTTGGAAATTAAATAGCTGTTACCCCTTTGGAAGCAGCGCACACCCGGGGTAACATCGCCACCGAGCCCACCCATAATGCTGATTGCAGGGGAACTGGTGCGTCGCCCGGGGCTTTGCGGTGATGCGCCTCTATCGGCACACGAAAGGTCACATACCTATGAGCGTACGCATGTCTCGCCTCCTGTCCGCGGTGGCGACAGCTTTTGTCTTCTCGTTTTCCGCACCGGTTTTCCAAAGCGCCCAAGCGGCTGATATTGCCGTTCCCATGCGCGACGGTATTCCGACACTAGCGCCGCTGGTCGATCGCGTTGTGCCCGCCGTCGTGAGCGTTGCGGTGAAGTCCAAGATCGACATGGAAGACAATCCACTCTTCAAGGACCCAAAATTCCGGCGCTTCTTCGACCTGCCGGACAAGCTGCCGCCGCAGGAGAAGTCGGCTGTAGGCTCCGGCGTCATTATCGATGCGAAGAAAGGCATGATCCTCACTAACCACCACGTCATTGATGATGCCACTGAGGTGCTGATCACGCTGAACGACAAGCGCACATATACGGCCAAGGTTATCGGCAGCGATAAAGATACCGACGTGGCGCTGCTGCAAATCGACGCGCCAAACCTCACCGCTCTGACCATGGGCGATACAACTGCCATGCGCGTGGGCGACTATGTGGTGGCCGTGGGCAATCCCTTTGGTCTCGGCCAGACTGTGACCTCGGGCATTGTCTCAGCGCTTGGCCGCTCGATGGGTAATTCTATTGAAGGCTATGAAGACTTCATCCAGACCGATGCTTCGATCAATCCCGGCAACTCGGGCGGCGCGCTTGTAAACCTCAAGGGCGAGTTGATCGGTATCAACACGGCGATTATCGGCCCTGCCGGCGGCAACGTCGGCGTCGGCTTCGCCGTTCCGACAACCATGATCAGACCCGTCATGACTCAGCTTGTTGCTTACGGCGAAGTGCGCCGTGGTCAGATCGGTGTGCAGATTCAAGATATGACCCCCGAACTCGCCAAGAACCTTGGTATCGACCGCACCGAAGGCGCACTCATCGGCAGCGTGGTCAAAGGCTCGCCCGCAGAAGTGGCCGGCCTCAAGGCCGGCGACATTGCCATCGAAATGGATGGCAAGCCGCTGCATGGCATGTCGGACCTGCGCAACCGTATCGGCATGATGACACTCGGCACCGCCGTGAATGTCACCGTTCTGCGCAGCGGTGCAAAGAGAGACTTTAAGATCACGATCGGCAAGCCGGCTAAAGAGCAAACGATTGCAAAGGCCGACGATCGTCCGGCACTGCAGGGGGCTACCTTCGGCAACCCGGACCCCAGCGACAGGGTCAAAGGCGTGCGCGTCACCAATGTCGACCGCAACAGCCCGGCCTACCAATCCAACCTACGGACCGGCGACATCATTATCTCGGTGAACCGCAAAGACGTGGCCAATATCGATGAGTTCACGGAAGCCATGAAAAGCTCCGAACGTCAGACGGCGCTGTTTATCAAGCGCGGCGGCGAAGACATCCTGGTGATTGTCCAGTAAGCCCACCCGCACAACGTAAAGCCGAAGACGGCGCCGCTTCTTAAGGAACGGCGCCGTCTTCTTTTGCCTTTTGCGCTTGCCCTTTTGATCCTGGGAGAACGGCGCAAGATAGGGGATACTGCGGCGGGGCAAGATTGAGGGGTTTAAACGACATGAGATACCGATCCGCCGCGCGAGCTTTCCAGCGCGCGCTGCTGAACCTCAAGATTTTCGCTCTTCCCGCGTTTATCGCCTCATTCGCCATTTCTCTGCTCATCCTCGCCAAGCCCGCCGCCGCGGACGTAGAGCGCGTGGAGATCCTTGAGCGCAGCCTGGTGGCCGACGGCAAAGCCTTCGGCAATGTCGGCGCGTACGAACGCATCCGCGGGCGTCTCTATTTCGCCGTGGAGGCCGCAGCTGCCGAGAACCAAGTCCTGGTCGATATCCGCCTCGCCCCACGCGATGCCCAGGGACGCGTCACCTTTGCCGCCGATTTTGTGCTTCTGAAACCTTTAAACGCTACGCGCGGCAACGGACGTCTGCTGTACGACGTGGTGAACCAGGGCGATCTCACTGCCCTTGCTTCCTTTAACGACGCGAACCCCAGCAATGCCCCCACAAGCGCGGCCGAAGCCGGCAATGGCTTCCTCATGGAACAGGGCTATGCGCTTTTGGCCTCCGGCTGGAGTTGGGATGTAGCGCCCGGCGGTGGACGATTGCGCGCCGATCTGCCCATCGCCATGGAAGGCGGCAAGCCGATCTATGGCCGTACGGATGGTGAAGTCACCGTTCTGCGGACCACACCCACCGCTCGTCATGTGGCGTCTGGTGCAATCGGGTACGAGCCCGCCAGCTCCGATGATGCCGGCGATGTGTTAACCGTGCGAGAGTCCGCTTTCGGTCCACGCACGCCCATTGCCCGCAACCGTTGGCACTTTGGATACGAGGCCGCCGGCAGCACCATGTACGATCCGGCACTGATCACACTGGATGGTGGCTTCAAGCCCGGTGCGATATACGCCCTGACCTACACCGTGCGCGGCCCGCGCGTGGCCGGGCTCGGCCTTGCCGGAATCCGCGACGCCCTTATGTTCTTCCGTGGCGAGAAAGCCGACAAATTCGGCACACCCAATCCGTTGATCGCGGGCGGCGGCGATCTTCCGAAGGCAGTGCTCGCCTTCGGTAACGAACAAGGCGCACGGTTATTACAGACGATGATCTATCATGGCCTTACCGCCGATGGCCGCGGCCGCATGGCCTTTGATGGCGTTTTCATGCAAAACGGTGGGGCGGGACGGGGCGGCTTCAACATCCGCTTCGCGCAAGCGGGCCGGCGGATGAGCCCAGACGTGGATCTCGACTTCCCCACCGATGTGTTCCCGTTTGCCACCGCCCTCCAGACCGATACCGTGACCAATGAAGCGTCGAGCGTCATCGACCGAGCTTCGACAACCAACACGGTCCCAAAACTTTTTTATGTGAACAGCGCGATGGACTATTGGACGCGGAGCGCCTCGCTTCTTCACACCGCCGTTAACGGCACTGTCGATGTGACGCCCGATCGACGCGCACGTCTTTATGCTGTCGCCGGAGCCGCACATACCATCGCGCGCGCTGGCGAGCGTGACACCCTCGCCCACTGCCGTGATCCGCTCGACTATCGCCCACTTCTGCGTTCGCTCTTGCTGCATCTCGACGGCTGGGTGACGTTAAAAAAAGAACCGCCGGAATCGGCTGTGCCCACTATTGCCGACGGCACTTTGGTGAAACTCAGCCAATACAGCGAGAAATTCCCCAAAGTGCCGGGGCTGCGTAGCCCCATCCGCATGCTTGAGTCACCGCGCCTTGATTTTGGCCCGCGCTTCACCAATGACGGCGTCGCCGACGTCATGCCGCCCAAGGTGGGGAAAACGTTCACCGTATTGGTGCCTGCCACGGACGATGACGGCCTCGACAAGGGCAGCATCCGCTTGCCGGAAGTATCCGTACCATTGGGCACATATACCGGCTGGAACTTGCTCAACGCCGCCACCGGGGCACCGGAGCGGCTTGCCCGCGATGACGGCAGCTTCCTGCCTTTCGAACCCGACGAGGACGAACGCGTAAGCGCGGGCGACCCTCGTCCTTCCATCAAGGCGCGCTATCCAACCCGCGAAGCCTACACCAAAGCCTATGCGGCAGCGGCGTTGACGCTTGCGGAAAAGGAAATGATCCTTGGCAGCGACATCAACGGCATGATTGAGCGCGCCGGCGCTTTCTATGATCGTACCGCCAAGCGGACATCGGCCGACGAAAGCTGCGCTTATCTCGGCAAGTAACTAGCCGGATGCGGATGCGGCGTTACGCCGCATCCACCATCACCACTTCGGAATCTTCCAGCGCTTTGACAATGATTTCATTCTCATTTGAAATCGCCGCGCCGTCCCGATGGCCGACATGCACGCCATTGATCTCCACGGCACCAATCGCCGGCACGAGATAACCTCTACGTGCCGCACCAATCGAGTAGGTCACACTCTCACCGGCTTTGATCGTAGCGCCCAGCACACGCGCATCGGTACGGATGGGCAATGCGTCTGTGTCATCCGAAAAGCCGCTGGCCAGTGTAACGAACTTGCCCGAGCGATCGCCTTTGGGGAACGGCTTCGCGCCCCAAGACGGCGCACCGCCGTCTTTCGTCGGCAGGATCCAGATTTGGAAGAGCGTCGTTGCCTCTTTCTCCAGATTGTATTCCGCGTGACGAATGCCGGTGCCCGCACTCATGACCTGCACATCGCCAGCCTCCGTGCGGCCGGTATTGCCCAAACTATCCTGGTGTGTGATGGCACCTTTGCGTACATACGTGATGATCTCCATGTTCGCATGCGGATGGGCCGGAAAGCCTGTCTGCGGCGCGATTTCGTCGTCGTTCCAGACCCGCAGGTTTCCGAAGTGGACACGCGCGGGATCATGGTAATCGGCGAACGAGAAATGATGTTTGGCCTTCAGCCAGCCGTGATCGGCGCCGCCGAGAGATTTGAAGGGCCTGAGTTCAATCATGTGTGTTCTCCTTTCGCATCTATGTAAGGTGCAAGGCGGTTAACTCAAGCGCCCGCGCCACCATCCACTGCCAGCATGCTGCCGGTGACGAACGAAGCATCCGGGCTTGCGAGGAAAACAACCGCGGCAGCGATTTCCTCGGGTTTCCCGTAGCGGCCCAGCGCGTTGACGCTACGCTGGTAGTCGGAGGAATCGCCGTTCTCGGGGTTCATATCGGTATCGATGGAGCCGATCTGCAGCGCGTTGACGGTGATCTTCCGCGCGCCCAGGTCGCGGGCCGCAGCTTTGGTGTAGCCGACGATGGCGGCTTTGGTGGCTGAGTAATCCGCCATGCCCGGGAATGTACGCACCGCCAGGAAGGAACTCATGGAGATGATGCGCCCACCCTCGCCCATGACTTTGGCGGCCGCACGGATGCCGGCGACAACGCCTGTGTAGTTGACGGCAACTTGGCGATCGAGCGCGGCAAGATCGGTTTCGCCCCCAACCGGCGCCTGGACAGCCACACCGGCGTTATTCACCAGGATGTCGAGGCGGCCGAATTTCTGAGCCACGTCATTCACAAGTTTGGTGACCTGCGTTGCATCGGCCTGATCGGCCTTGAACGCCGCGGCGCGCACGCCTTTGGCTTCCAATTCCTTCACGACGGCGTTGGCTTTGTCGGCGGATGCGGCATAGCTGATAACAACATCCGCGCCTTGCTCGGCTAGGGCCCGCGCAGACGCCGCGCCGATCCCGCGCGAACCGCCTGTGACGAGGGCAACCTTGCCGGAGAGGGGTTTATTGGTGGTGCTCGTCTTGGTGCTCATGGAAGCCTCCGGAAGTGGGTTTGTTTGACTCGCCCTTGATAGGCCCGCCACGATGGTTCATAAATAGAAACTATCGAAACATATTGTTTCCAATAATTATGTCTAAACTGCCCGACCTTGAGGCACTGGCCATCTTCGCCAAAGTGGTGGAGCGGCGCTCCTTTGCCGGGGCCGCAACTGAGCTAAGCCTTTCAAAACCAACGGTTTCAAAGGCTGTTGCGCGCCTGGAGGCCCGGCTGGGCACGCGCCTTTTTAACCGCACCTCCCGTCGCATTGCCCTCACCGATGCCGGCCGGCAGCTTTCGGAACGTGCGGCCCGAATCCTGGCTGAAGGCGAAGCAGCGGAGAGCGACATGCTGGCTCAATCGGGTAAACCACGCGGGCGCGTGCGTCTCGCCGTGCCCATGTCCTTTGGGCTGCGCTGGATTGCTCCCCTGCTGCCGCAGTTCTTCGCCGAGTACCCGGATATCTCCATCGACTTGCACCTGAGCGACGCCACCGTCGATATCATCGGCGAAGGCTTCGACATGGCCTTGCGTATTGCCCAGCTACCGGACTCATCGCTCGTCGCGCGTCTGTTATGCTCGATGACGCGTATGGTCGTCGGCACGCCCGGTTATCTCGCCAAACATGGCACACCCACACACCCCATGCATCTCAGCACACACACATGCTTTGGCTATGCCTATCTGGCAACCGCCGACACCTGGCGCTTCGTGAACGACAAAGGTGAAGAGGTCGCCGTGCGTCCTGCCGGATGTCTGCGTGTCAACAATGGCGATGCGGTCATGCCGCCATTGCTGGCTGGTTTGGGGCTCGCGCTCTTGCCGGAGTTCATTGTCGGTGAAGCGCTCGCTGACGGCAGACTGAAAGTCGTTTTACCGGACTGGACCGTGCCTTCGGGCGGTCTTTATCTCGTCACACCACCGGGCGGGCCAAAACCTGCGCGCATCGCGGCGCTTTCCGAGTTCCTTGCAAAACATCTCATGCAGATGCACTGGAGTTCGACGAAACGGAAGTAGCTGCTATCATGTACGCATCTTGTTCAGAAAAGGATGTGCCATGACTGCCACTGCCGCTACGTCCGGAACCTTCGCTATCGGTGGCGATCTCAAAGTGAACCGCCTTGGCTTTGGAGCCATGCGCATCACGGGGCCCGGTGTCTGGGGATTGCCGACAGACCGCGCCGAAGCCATGCGAACTCTGGAACATCTGCCCGAGCTTGGCATCAATTTTATCGACACCGCTGATTCTTACGGGCCTAACACGTCGGAAGAACTTCTGTGCGAAGCGCTGCACCCATACAAAGGCCTCCTCATCGCCACCAAGGGCGGGTTGATGCGCCCGGGTCCGGACGTCTGGAAACCCAACGGCCGCCCCGAATACCTTATGGATCAGGTGCAGAAGAGTCTGAAGAAACTGGGCGTGCAGCAAATTGACCTGTGGCAGCTGCATCGCATCGACAGCAACGTACCCGCGGCGGACCAATTCGGCGCCATCAAAACCATGCTCGACAAGGGCATCATCAGACATGCCGGCTTAAGCGAAGTTGGCGTGGTTGAGATCAAGGCCGCGCAAAAGATCTTCCCGGTGGTTACCGTGCAGAATCGTTACAACATCAGCGACCGCGTGCACGAAGACGTCCTGAACTATTGCGCGGAGCAGAATATCGGCTTCATCCCGTGGTATCCGCTGGCGGCGGGCGAACTTACCAAACCCGGCGGAACACTCGATAACATCGCCAAGAAGCACAATGCGACACAGGGTCAGATCGCGCTGGCCTGGCTCTTGAAGCGCAGCCCTGTGATGCTGCCGATCCCGGGCACCGGCAAGGTGAAACACCTGGAAGAGAATACAAAAGCGGCGTCGATCAAGCTGACCGACGCCGAATTTGCGGAACTGGATAAGGCGGGAAAGACAGCTGGTTAGTACACCAGCTCGCCTTCGTCCTTACCTTCGGAGATGGTGATCTGGCCGGAGTTGGAGAGTTCCTTCGCCAACGTGACAACCGTGTTCTGCGCTTCTTCCACGTCCTTGAGACGCACGGGACCGAGGGAGTCCATATCTTCCTTGAGCATTTTGGCGGCGCGAGCCGACATGTTCGCCTGGAAGAGTTCCTTGATGGCGTCGGAGGCACCTTTGAGCGCCAGCGCCAACTTCTCTTTCTCCACGTGACGCAGCAGGGTCTGCGCGCCGGCCGGGTCGAGGCGTACCAGATCTTCGAAGGTGAACATGAGGGCGCGGATCTTCTCGGCGGACTCGCGGTTGCGTTCTTCGAGAGCGGTGAGGAAGCGCGCTTCGGTGTTGCGGTCGAGGTTGTTGAAGATCTCGGCCATCATCTCGTGTGAATCCACGCGCGCGGTCTTGGCGAGGTTCGACATGAACTCGTTGCGCAGCGTCTTTTCGATGCTTTCCAGCACATCTTTCTGCACGGACTCCATGTGCAGCATGCGCATGATGACTTCCATCGCGAAGCCTTCCGGCAGCAGCCCCAACACGCGGCTGGTATGGTCCGGCTTAATCTTGGAGAGCACGACGGCCACGGTCTGCGGGTATTCGTTCTTCAGGTAATTGGCGAGCACCTGTTCGTGCACGTTGCCAAGCTTGTCCCACATGGTACGGCCGGCAGGACCGCGAATTTCTTCCATGATCAGCAAAGCGCGTTCTTTATCGAGGCCCTTCAGCAGCAGACGTTCGGTGGTGGCATAGGAGCCAACCAACGAACCGGTGTTGGAGATGGCGTCGGCGAAATCGACGAACAAGCGTTCCACCAGGTTGGACCCGATGGTGCCCAGGTTAGCCATGGTCTGGGAGAGTTCCTTGATCTCGTCGTCCTCCATCATGCCCAAGAGCTTCGCGGCCTGCTCAGGCGCGAGGGACATCATCATGATGGCGGCTTTCTGCGGACCCGTAAGACTACGGTAATCCTCTTTCACACGTGCCATGGCCAGTCTTTTCCCGTTTTCAGGATTGGCTCGAAGTTACGGGAGCAGGATGAATAACTGCTTAAAGGCAGAAGGGCTTAGCGGATTTTGTGACATTTTCCGCCTCCCGACCGGGCGGCAGGAAGGTCCCGTCAAGAGGGTAAGATTTACCGTCCGCCCGCCCAAAAGGCGGACTGAGCTATTTTCAAGACGAAAAAACGAATGATATCAAGGCATTATATATTGTGGATTTGGCACGATTCTTGCTAATAAACCCTTGATTTGGTTTTTGTGGATGTGTGCCCGTGGTTTCCATTGCCTCCCTGTCCGTCACCGACATCGCTGGATTATCCCAGACGACCATCTCCGGGCTATCGGCGTCGGACATCGATGGTCTGTCCTCGACCCAGGTCAGCGCCTTCACCATCGATCAAATCGGCGCTCTCAGCGGCACGCAGCTCCAATCCCTCTCCGCCAACCAAATGCGCGGGCTTACCCCGGCCCAGATCGGCGCCCTGGTTCCCTCGCAGATCAGTTTCAGCGGGACGCAGCTTTCAGTTCTTCTCGGCGCTCAGATCGCGGCCTTCGGCGTGGATGATATCGCAAGCCTTTCGACGCAGCAGATTAGAGGCCTTACCACGGGCGAACTCGCGGCCCTCACCCCGTCGCAAACCGCCGTGTTATCGCCCACACAGATCGGCGCTCTGACCACCACCCAGGTGAAAGGCCTTACGGCCACCATGCTGGCCGCGCTCAATACGCAGCAGATCGGCGGCCTTGGTACGAGCCAAATCGGCGTGTTGTCGATCATGCAAGTTAAAGGCCTCACCGAGACACAGATCGCGGGCCTCTCGACGACGCAGATAAAAGCCCTGAATGCGGGCCAGGTCGCGGCGTTGAGCCCAGCGGATATCGCAGCCCTGTCGGTGGATCAGATCGCAAACCTCACCGCGACCCAGGTGCGCGGCCTCACCGCGCAGGAACTGCAGACGTTGAGCCTGGATCAGATAGCCGCTCTGTCGCCGTCGCAAGTGGCGGCATTCACACAACTCCAGGTCCGTGCGCTGACCACCGGCCAACTAGCGGGCTTGAGTAGCGCGCAATTCTCGGCCCTCAATCCGATGCAGATAGCGGGCCTTGTTGTATCTCAATTGGCGGGGTTGACCACTGACGAGGTTGGCCTCCTCACCACTCAGCAGATCAAAGGCTTTAGCATCACAACCTTCAGCGCACTCACCACGTCTCAGCTGAGTGCGCTGAACGAGACGCAAGTGGCTGCTCTCTCCCCGACGCAGATGCGCGCTCTGACGCCCGCGACATTTGCGGCCTTCACGCCGACACAGTTTGCCGCTCTCACGGCGTCGCAGCTTTCGCAGCTGACCGCCACACAGATCAAGAGTCTGGATACGTCGACGTTGCTCGGCTTGAGCGAAAGCCAGTTCGGGGCTCTGACTGCCACGCAGATCGGAGCGCTTACAACTACAGAAGTCACAGCTCTCTCGCCGACACAAGTAGCTGCTCTGAACGCAGTGCAGATCAAAGGCCTTTCGGCAGCCGGCCTGGCCGCTCTCACGCCGACGCAGCTTGCCGCCCTCAGTGCAACGCAAGTGGCGATATTGACCACGGCACAACTGCGCACTATCGCGACCACAACGCTGTCGTCGCTGACACCCGCCCAGGTCGCTCTCATGACCCCCGCGCAGATGGCAGGGCTTGGACCGGTCCAGATCACGGGACTGGCACCTGACGGCATTGCCATTCTCGGCAGCATGCAACTGCGCGCAATTACTCCGGTGGCCTTGGCAGCGCTGACCACCAGCCAACTCACGGCCTTGAGCGGAACACAAATCGCCAGTCTCAGTGTCGCTCAGGTCAACGGATTGACCTCCAGCGAACTCGCTGCCTTTACTGACACGCAATTCGCGGCCTTTACACCGTCTCAGCTTGGGGCCGTTTCCGCCGCGCAAATCAAAGGCGTGGGCGCGGACCGCATCGCGTCTTTTACAGCCACCCAGCTTAAAGCGCTGTCCGCCGCACAACTCGGTGGCCTGAGCGCTAGCGCCATGGGCGGCCTTAACACCGCACAAATTGCCGCGTTGACCACGACTCAGATCAAAGGCTTCAGCACCTCTGCGTTGGCTGCGTTAGCTGCAACGCAATTTGAAGCTCTGACCGATACACAGATCGGTGCGCTGAGTTCCACACAAATCCGCGGCCTGACGACAGGTGAACTGGGCGCCATGACGCCGGCACAATTCGCTGGCCTAACCAACGCGCAAGTGGGGGCGTTGACGAATCTCCAGATTGCAGGACTCTATACGTCTCAAGTCGCGGCACTGTCGACAGCACAGCTGCGTGGTCTGTCATCAAGCGGACTTTCCGCCCTCACCACAAGTCAAATTACCTCTTTCAGCGAAAGCCAGCTTGATGCATTGAGCGCCACGCAACTTGGCGGCTTGGCGTCCAGCACACTTGCGATGCTCACGGCGACGCAAATCGTAAGCCTGAATTCTTCACAAATCGGCGCTTTGTCCGCCTCTGCGCTGACGGGCTTAACCGCGAGTCAGATCGCGATTCTTGCCGAGACTCAGATCACCGCTCTCCCCGGCGGCGGCATCGCGGCATTCACCGCAACGCAGTTTGATGCACTGACCATCGCGCAGATCGCAGCACTTTCACCGGCACAGATCCGCAGCCTTACGGCCACGGAAGTGACGAGCCTTGATGCGACGCAAATCGGGATACTCACCTCCACACAACTTGCGGCCCTTACTCCCGGCCAAGTGACCGCGCTGGACACGACGCAGATTCCGCTCTTCGCCGATACCCAAATAGCCGCTCTCAGCGCCGGCGCCGTCGCGGGCTTCAGTGCGATCGACCTCGGCAATCTGACATCAGCGCAGATGGCCGCGCTGACTCCGACTCAGATTGCCAACCTGGCCCAGGCGTCCTTGAGCGGACTTTCGACGACGCAGATTATCAATCTAAGCGATACACAGTTTGGCGCATTCACCGCAGCGGAAGTGAATGTGCTCACATCCACGCAGCTTGCGGCAGTGACGCCCCAGCGTATTGAAGCCCTGACAATCACTCAAATAAGAGGACTGAGCGGCGCGCAAGTGTCGCAGTTTAGCGCGGCCCAGCTTGGCATGCTCACCACGTCGCAAATCGCGACTTTGGCCACTGGCGCTATTGCCGGCCTCACCACCACCCAGACCCCAAATCTTAGCGGCCAACAACTTGCGGCTCTTACAGCCGCTCAAATGAATGCGCTATCTACCAGTGCGATCGCCGGCCTCACAGAGACCCAAATCTCCGCGCTGAATACCGCCCAGATCGCCGGCCTATCGGGCGCGAGCCTTTCGGCCCTGAGCAGTACGCAATGGGGAGCGTTAACGGCGAGCCAGTTGGCTGCCGTCACGACGACCCAACTCAGAGGACTCGACGCGACAGCGTTGGCGGGCCTTACGCCGACGCAGATCACGAGCCTCACCACCGGGCAGATCGGCGCAATCACTACGACGGCAATCCCGGGATTGACGCCAGCCCAGATCGCAGCACTCACGTCCACCCAGCTCGGTGCATTCTCGCCCAGCCAAATTGGCGCGTTCACGGCCACCGAAGTCACCGCTCTTACAACGAATGAAATTGCCGCTTTCAGTAACACCCAACTCGGAGGGCTCGCGGGTACAGGTGTTGCGGCCCTGAGCGGCGCTCAGATTGCCGCCCTGGCGCCCACCCAGATCGCAGCCCTTTCCGCGTCAGGCGTGGCTGGCCTTACGGCGTCGCAAACTGGCGGCCTCACCACCAGCCAACTCGCGGCTTTGACACCAACCCAGATCGCTTCGCTTTCCAGCAATGGCATTTCAGGCTTTATTGAAACCCATATCGCGGCGCTGACATCAACTCAGATCGCAGGATTGAAAGCGGCCACCATTGCGGGATTGACCAGCACACAGACGGCTGGGCTCAGCACATCGCAAATCGCCGCGCTGACGCCGACACAGTTGAGCGCCCTTTCCGGCGCAGGTCTGAGCGGCCTGTCCAGCACCGACATCGTGGCTTTGACAGCGACGCAGGTGGCCGGCCTCACCCCCACGATGGTCAGCGCCCTGTCACCCACGCAGATCGGCGGTTTTACCACGACTCAGGTTGCGGCCTTGTCCATGACGGCTCTCGGCGGCATCACCGGAGATCAGATGGCCACTCTGACTTCCACTCAGTTGGCTGTACTGACCTCTTCTGAAATCGGAAGCCTTTCCACGGCCGCCTTGTCCAGCCTGACCGCCGCGCAGATGAGCGCGCTTTCGTTGACTCAAATTGGCGGGATTTCCACAACCCAGATCGACAGTCTAACACCCGCTGCTATCGGTGGTCTGACGAGCAGCGAGATCGCCGCCCTCAGCGCATCGCAGCTTGGCGCCCTTAACCGCCCGCAGCTGCGGGCATTTTCGACGACGCAGCTGGCGGCCTTCAGCCCAGCGCAAATTGCCACGCTCAGCGCGTCACAAATCGCCAACCTGACGACCATGGAGATCGCAGCCCTCGGCGCTTCGCAATTTGGAGCCTTGAGCGCGACCCATATCGCCGGCATGACTGTGACACAGATCCAGAATCTTACAGGCGATCAAATCGCGGGGTTGAAGATCAACCAGCTCGGCGGCCTTTCCACAACTCAAGTTGGCGGCCTGACATCGACAGAAATTGGGGCGCTTCTGCCGTCGCAGATCGAGGCTCTGTTGCCCAGCCAGATTGACGCACTCACCAGCACGCAAATCGCCGCCATGACGCCGGAGCAGATCGCTGCCGTGCAGATGGCAATGGCCTGATCGGTGATGGCCTGATCGGTGATGGCCTGATGCTAGCCGATATCAATATGCTCCGGCGGTAAGCCGCTGCGCGCACGTCTCGCCATTCCCCGGAATGCGGCTTCCATATTGCGCGCGAAGGCCGTGGCGTCAAAAAGCCTTGATATCTGCCGGCCACGAACGATCTTTTCCTTTATGGGCCCTAAGCGCGCAGGCTCTCGGCCTAAAGCGATCGCCATCGCTTCATACTCCTCCGGCGTTGCAGCAATGAGTTCAGGCACATTCATGGCCGTGAGAAGGCTGGCTGCGACGCGCGCCGGATAGCTCTGCCCCGCGCAAGTCAGCACCGGCAATCCGGCCCAGAGCGCATCGGCAGCTGTCGTGTGCGCATTATAAGGGGAGGTATCGAGAAACATGTCGGCGGCTTGATGTCGCGCGAGATGCTCGTCAAAAGGCACATGCCCCGCGAAGATCAGGCGCGCAGGGTTGATGCCCCGTTCGGACGCCGCCACCCGCAGATTGCTCACTGCAACAGCGCCATAATCTCTGAGCCAGAGGATCGATTTGGGAACGCGCTCGAGTACGGTCATCCAGCGAGCGAATATTTCCGGCGCGATTTTATAGGCGTTGTTAAAACAACAATAGACAAAGCCCTCTTCGGGCAAACCCAGTTCGGTTCGCGTAAAGGATTTGTCGGTCATGCTGCGCGAGCGATCGTTAGCTTGAAAGCACGGAAGCGATACAACCTTTTCCGTGTAGTAGTACCGGTGAGCGGGCGGAATGACGATACGATCGGCAATAACATAGTCAATAGACGAAGATGCCATGGTGCCTGCGTAGCCAAGATAGCTGGCCTGTACGGGAGCGGCCCGCGCCGCAAAAATTCCCGGACGGGCGTAGGTGGTGAAACCCGCGAGATCGATGGCAATATCCAGCCCCATGTCCCGCGCCCGCGCACCAGCTTCCGCGTCGCTGAGGGTTCTTATATCAACGAAAGAGTCGAAAGCTTTTTCCAGCCTTTGACGCACTGGGCCCTCGGCGTCGGGACCGTAGGAGAAGCCGTGGACCTCGAACTCGGCCCGGTCATGGGCCTCGATCAATCCTGCGGTGAGCAATGCAACGGGATGATCACGAAAATCCGGCGAAAAATACCCTATGCGGAGTTTGTTCGACTGATTGGACTGACTGACGGGGCGCGGCGTGTTTTCCGCGTATCTTCCTTTGACCCATATCTCGGCGGCTTTGCGATGCAGGTCTGGCGAATCCACCAATGATAGCACTGTCCAAGGCGGACTTACGCGTTGGCCGGCCTCGATCGCGGAAAGAAGAGTAGCCTTGGTCGTTTCGATGTCGCGCCAATCACATACATTCATCCGCGCGTGAAGCATCAAACCTGGCAACAGCGGGAAATCCGGTTTGAGAACCAAGGCTTCCGCGAACGCGGCGGCGGCCTCGCCGTGTCGTCCCATCTCCGCCAAAAGACTGCCGTAGTTGGAATAGAAACTCGCGGATGTCGGCTTCAGTTCTATGGCTTTCCGGTAGGCCTCGAGCGCCTCCGCGGCACGATCCAATTCACGCAGAGCATTGGCGCGGCTGTTATGCGCGGTTCCGGACGCTGGATTGAGCGCACACGCGCTCTCAAAAGCTTTCAACGCTTCGCCATGCCGGTTCGCACGGCTGAGGGCGACACCATGATGAAGATGGGCTTCTACAGATGGTTGGTTCGGCTGCAACATCTCGCTCGGCTGTTAACCGCAGGGAGACACAAGATAGCGCCGAGGCTTCCCCGCCGACTAGTGCCCTGCCAGAATTAAAGAACGATGTGGTCGGGCCCCAGCCCCGTTGCCTGACGATCCTGCATTTGCCGGAATGCCGCTTCCAGCGCGCGGGTATAACTAACGGTATCGAACAAAGGCGCAGTCATCCGATTTTCCGTCAACTTCTGCTTCAAAGCGGCCAAGCGGGAGGGATCGCGCGCGAGCGCGATTGCTAATGCTTCGTAATCGTTCGGCGACGAGGTAACCAACTCCGGCAAACCCACCGCTTTTAGCAGGCTGGCTGCCACGCGCGCCGCAAAAGATTCAGCCGTACAGGTGACAATGGGCACACCCGCCCAAAGTGCGTCGCTGGCCGTGGTGTGGGCGGTGTACGGCAGTGTATCAAGAAAGAGATCGGCTGCGCGATGGCGGGCAAGATGCTCCGCCGGACCGACGCGCGGCGCAAAAACCAATCGCTCAGCCGCAACCCCGTGCGCGACAGCTTCTTTGCGCAAATTGATGGACACATCTGCATTATCCGCCAAAAGCCACAAAACGCTGTCGGGCACAGTTGTCATAATGCGCATCCAGCTGTTGAAGACAGATGGCGTGATCTTGAAGTTGTTGTTGAAACAGCAAAACACAAAACCTTTTTCGGGCAAGCCGAGCTCCGCGCGCGTAAACACCTTTTCCGCCACATGACGAGCGCGATCATTCGCTTGGTAGCTGCCGGGCATATGCACGACTTTTTCGCTGTAATACTCGCGAGATGAAGCGGGAATCACCGTGGTATCGGCGATGATATAGTCCATGAACGACGCACCCATGGTGCCTGGATAGCCAAGAAAATTGACCTGCACGGGCGCTGCACGCAGCGCGAAGATGCCGGGCCGCGATTGGGTGGTATAGCCCACAAGATCCACCGCGATGTCGAGATTGTGCTGCCGCGCCAAAGCGCAAATTTCGCGATCCGGCTTGTCCGCCACGTCGATGAATTTGTCGAACGCTTTCTCAAGCCGCTTGCGCATGGCATCGCCGGTATTGCGGCCGTAGGAGAAGCCAATGACTTCGAATGTCTGCCGGTCATGGGCTTCAATGACGCCTGCAAACAGAAACGCCACGGGATGTTCGCGGTAGTCGCTAGAGAAGTAACCTACACGTATCTTACGTCCGGGCTGTGGCGTAACCAGGCCCAGTTCGTCGGGGCGATTGGTCTCCGGATTGGCGACCTCTTTTGTCCAAATCTCTGCGGCCCGACGTTGCAGGCCGGGCGTACTCGAAAAAGCGAGCAGCGGCCAAGAGGGCGTCACTTTCTCACCGCGCGCCACTTTCACCAAAACATCTGCGGTGCGCGCTTCGATCCTGTCCCAGTCGCACATGGACATTTGGGCATGAAGCCTTAACCCCAGCGCGAACGGGTGCCCGGGATTCAGCCTGAGGACCTCGTTGTAATCCAATACCGCTTCCGCCGGACGCTTAAGATCCATAAGGGCTCCGGCGCGGCTGGCATATGTGGAATCTCTTGGATTCGTCTCGAGGGCGTTTGTGTATCCCGCAAGCGCCTCTTCAGACCTGCCTAAGGACATCAGCGCATTCGCACGGTTATGATTGACTGCAGCACTATTGGGCTTGAGACGCAAAAGAGCGTCGTACGATTCCAAAGCTTCGGCGTGGCGGTTCAGCCGACTCAGGGTCACAGCTAAACCGTTATTGATGTCGAAATCGTCCGGCGCCAAAACGCGCGCGCGCACAAAGCTCTCCAGCGCCGATTCATTCAGACCAAGGGCCTGGAAAGCACGGCCGCGACGGTAAAGCGCCCCAACATGGCGAGGCTCCAGAGCAATGGCTTTGCTATAACTGTTCACCGCTTCGTTAATTCGGCCGAGGTCGCTGAGAATATTGCCACGTGTCGTGTGGAATTCAGCCGATTTGGGACGGAAGGAAAGTGCCTTCTCGATACTGCCCAGGGCCTCGTCAAACAGCCGCCGTTTGCGGAGCGTGATGCTGTAATTGCTATAAGCGTCGGCACGGTTCGGATTTTCCGGCTCAAACGTCAGCGCCTTTCCGATCAAGTTCGTGGCTTTGTGAAACTCGCCCGATTGCAGCGCCAGAATACCGGAGAGATGAAGAGCATCGAAATGATCGGGATCGGCCTCCAGGATTTCCTGGTAGACGGCTTGCGCTTGCGCACTCTCGCCTTTTTGGTGGAGGGCAAGGCCTTCTTGGAATTTGGCATCAAGTTGCGTGGGCACGACGGTCTCGGAACAGGGTTAAAGGCGGCGGAGAATAGACCACTGCCCCGCCAAAATCCGAGTCAAAAATCATGCCTAGAAATTGCGTGTGACGCCAATTTCACCGTGGTCGCGGTGGAAGCTGTAAATGCCGATATTGGAATAACGGTCATCGTGCACATGTACGGCGTCAGCGCCTATGGGACCGAATTGGGGTGGTGAGTTAAGGAGGGTTTTGGTCTCATCGCAGTGACGGAGGAACGAAGATGAGATCAAAACCCATGACCACGAAGGCGCCTGCTGAGCGGGTGCTCAAGGACATTCGC
>CANJBL010000003.1 GCA_947472795.1 Fidelibacterota bacterium
CAGGAACGACACCGCATCAAACGGAAAACCATCGAACATCGTCGCTTGCTTCACCGCAAGCTCGCCGCCTAAGATCGATCAACCATATGAGGCTAACACTCCGCTAAATCACGCCCGCATCTGTCCCAAATGATCTGACGACGCACAGTCGCGCGCCCAAGAGATCGTGGATGGTCTCTCTGTGAGAGAATATCCGGTAATAATCGAACGCGGCGGCGAATTTTTTATCGCTCGACACGATCTTAATTCCGAACAGGAAGTGCTAGTATGGCTTACGAGAAATCCGGCAGCATCCGGGTCTCTACTTCAAGTAAAAGTCAGCGATAGCAACAAGTCGCGCGTGCGGTCGAAGATCAAGAAAATGATTGATGAGAAATTGATCGGTTTAAGCGCCGATGGTGACCATTTCATCATGCCGCGAGGGCAGGCGGCAGTGATAAGGGACTCTTTGCTCCAGTATAAGCCCTAATCGTAACAGCTCTCCTTTACCCAAATTCGTCCATCACAGTCCGTATCTCATTCCTACTCAGGCTGCGGAGTTGAGGCAGCGCTTGCTCAGCGCATCTGTTCTCACGTAGAACCTCCCTCCTCTGGCCCATCCATCCTTATCTTCGTCCCCCATGATCCGTCTCGATTCCATCTCCAAGCAACACGGCCACCAGCTCCTGTTCATCGATGCGTCCGCCTCCCTGCAAAAGGGTGAGAAGGTGGGCCTCGTGGGCCCCAATGGCGCCGGGAAATCCACCATCTTCCGCATGATCGCCGGCCAGGAGCAGCCCGACGACGGCCGCGTGCTGGTCGATGGCGGCATGACCGTGGGTTACTTCAGCCAGGACGTCGGCGAGATGTCGGGCATTAGTGCCGTGGCCGCGGTCATGGATGGCGCCGGGCCCTTGAGCACGCTCGCCGCTGAAATGGCCACGTTAGAGGCGGCCATGACCGACCCCGTGCAAGCCGATCATATGGAATCCCTCGTCACCCGTTACGGCGAAGTGCAGGGGCGCTTCCAGGAGTTGGGCGGCTATGCGCTCGAGGACCGCGCGCGCGAAGTGCTGGCGGGCTTAAGTTTCACCGAGGAGCGCATGGACGCCGACGTGGGCCTGCTCTCCGGCGGCTGGAAAATGCGCGTGGCGCTCGCCCGCATTCTTCTCATGGCGCCCGACGCCATGCTGCTCGACGAACCCAGCAACCATCTCGATCTCGAAAGTCTCATCTGGCTCGAGGATTTTTTGAAGCGCTACGACGGCGCTTTGCTCATGACCTCCCACGACCGCGAGTTCATGAACCGCATCGTGAATAAAATTGTCGAGATAGATGGGGGCTCCCTCACCAGCTATTCCGGCAACTACGATTTCTATGAGCAACAGCGGGCCCTCAGCGAGAAGCAGCGCCAGGCGCAATACGAACGCCAGCAGGCCATGCTGTCCAAGGAGATCAAGTTCATCGAGCGCTTCAAGGCGCGCGCCTCGCACGCTGCCCAGGTGCAAAGCCGGGTGAAGAAGCTCGACAAGATCGAGCGCGTGGAGCCGCCCAAGCGCCGCCAGTCCATCCAGTTCGAATTCCGCTCGCCTCCGCGCTCGGGCGACGACGTGGTCGGCTTCAAGAATGTGCACAAGGCCTACGGCAAGCACACGATTTACGCCGATCTTGATTTCATGGTTCGCCGCAAGGAGCGCTGGTGCATCCTCGGTGCGAACGGTGCTGGCAAATCCACGCTGTTGAAGCTGGTGGCCGGCGCCGAAAACGCGGAGGTGGGCACAGCGCCGGACAAAGGCACCGTGAAAATCGGCGCCAACGTCAAAATGGGTTACTTCGCGCAGCACTCCATGGATTTGCTGGACGGCGAAGAGACGGTATTTGAATCGCTGGACTCCTCGTTCCCCCAGGCGGGCATCGGCACCTTGCGCACGCTCGCGGGGTGTTTCGGGTTCTCGGGCGATGATGTGGAAAAGCCATGCCGCATCCTCTCGGGCGGCGAGAAGGCGCGCCTTGTTATGGCGAAAATGTTGTTCGATCCGCCGAACTTCCTGGTGCTCGACGAGCCCACCAACCACCTCGACATGGCGACGAAGGAGATGCTGGTCGCCGCGTTGGCGGAATTCGAGGGCACTATGCTCTTCGTCTCCCACGACCGCCACTTCCTGGCCCAGCTCTCCAACCGCGTGCTGGAACTGACGCCCGAGGGCCTGCATCAATACGGCGGCGGCTATACCGAATACGTCGCGCGCACGGGCCACGAGGCTCCAGGCTTGCACCCGGGCAATTGAGAGGCGGCGATGGCTGTCACGCTCTACGGCATCAAGAATTGCGACACCATGAAGAAGGCGCGCGCCTGGCTCGACTCCGAGGGCGTCGCTTATGCATTCCACGACTACAAGGTCGCTGGTATCGATAACGCACGCCTGCAAAAGTGGTGCAAGGAACTGGGCTGGGAAGTGCTCTTGAACCGTGCCGGCACCACCTTCCGCAAGCTGGACGAAGCAGACAAGCAAGGCCTTACCGAAGCCAAAGCCATTGCCCTCATGGTGGCGCAGCCGTCCATGATCAAGCGCCCTGTGCTCGATATCGGCACGCGGCGCGTGGTCGGCTTTAAGCCCGACGTTTACGCTGCAATCGACTTTCCCCGCTAGATTTGCCCAGGCTTGCGCCCCGGCGGCTAGAAAGGTGCGGGGAGGAGGCATTATGATGGTCTCAGCCATGTCAGATTCCATCAGCATCCGCCGCCTGTTGCGCTCCGACGCGGAGCAATACCGCGCCTTTCGCTTGGCGGCCCTCGCGGCCACACCCTCAGCCTTCACCTCCAGCGCGGAGGAGGAGGGCCAGAAGCCGCTGTCCTGGTTTGCCGACAAGATCGGCGATGCCGATCAGTCAACCCATTTCATCCTGGGCGCTTTTCAGAATGGCGCCGAGCTTGTGGGAGTCATCGGTTGCGATGTCGAGGCGCGCCGGCAAGCCTGCCACAAGGCGACCCTCTTCGGCATGGCGGTGGCCACGCATGCCCACGGCCGTGGCATTGGCCGCGCCCTTGTGCAACGCCTTCTGTCCGAAGCGCGCCAGATCCCCGGCGTCTTGCAAGTCATCCTGACCGTGTCCGAAGGCAACATCGCCGGCGAACGGCTGTATCGCTCTTGCGGCTTTCGCGAATTTGGCCGCGAGCCCCGTGCTACCCTGATCGCCGGGCAAGCCATCACAAAAATCAGCATGGTCCACATGTTCGATGACTTTCCGTGGACCCCAGTATCTTGAGGAGTTTGCACGCCATGCGCAAAGCACACGTTCTTGCCGGTCTCACAGCCCTTGTTCTCTGCGGCGCTTCTGCCGCGCTCCTGGCAGGTGAGCCTGCGCCTCCCACCATCGCACACACCAGCGATTGGCGCGCGGCGGTGCGCCAGTTTGCCGAGGCCAATCTGAAACATCCCGCCTGGGGCGCCTCGCACTCCACGCGTGACTACGAACTGGCGAAGGCCATGGCCGCCACCGACCATGTGACTCTGGACGACGACGTGCTCTACGCCACCGCCTATCTGCATGATGTCGCAGCCTTCGCGCCCTTCGCGAAATCCGGCGCCGATCACGGCGACGAAGCCGCGCGCATTGTCGACACTCTCTTGACCGGCACGGGCTTCCCCATGGCCAAGATCGAGGCTGTGCGCGGCGCCATCCGCACGCACATGTTCCAGCGCGATCCCGTTGGCCCCGAAGCCATCTATCTGCACGATGCCGATGCGCTCGATTGGCTGGGTGCCATAGGCATTGCGCGCACCACCGCGCTCGTCGATTCCAACGGCGGACAACCCGATGGTCCTGCGGCCGTCAAAAGACTCGAGGGCTACCGCACCAGCGTCCCGCCGCGTGTCATCTCCAAAGCCGGGCAGGCGCTGCTGCCGGAGCGCGTGCGTGAGGTGCAGGAATACTTGCGCCAGCTCCGCAATGAGTCGGCTAATCTGCGCACGCTCTGAGAAAAGACTGACGGGGAATAATGCAATGACACCAACAGCCAGAATTCTTCTTCTCGGGTCCGGTGAACTGGGCCGTGAGTTCACCATCTCCGCTAAGCGCCTGGGCGCGCACGTCATCGCCTGCGACAGCTATGCCGGCGCGCCTGCGATGCAGGTGGCTGATGAGTTCGAAATCTTCTCCATGCTCGATGCTGACGCCCTTGAGGCGGTCATCGAAAAGCGCAAGCCCGATTTCATCGTGCCCGAAGTCGAAGCGATTCGTACCGAGGTGCTGAAGGATTTCGAGGACCGCGGTTTCAATGTCGTGCCTTCGGCGCGCGCCACGCAGATGACCATGAACCGCGACCGCATCCGTGAAGTGGCGGCGGTCGAGCTGGGGTTGCACACCTCCAAATACCTCTACGCCGAATCGCTCGCCGAGATGCAAGCCGCCGTCGCGAAGGTAGGAATGCCCTGCGTCGTCAAGCCCGTCATGTCCTCCTCGGGCAAGGGGCAAAGCACGCTGCGCAGCGCGAGCGATATCGCCAAGGCCTGGGATTATGCCGTGGCCGGCATGCGCGGTGATCGGGTGTGCGTCATCGTCGAAGCCTTTGTCGCCTTCGACTACGAGATCACGTTGCTCACCATCCGCACGCGCGAGGGTGTCCTGTTTTGCCCGCCCATCGGCCACCGCCAGGAACGCGGCGACTACATGGAAAGCTGGCAGCCCACGGCCATGTCGCCCAAGGCCCTTAAGTCCGCCCAGGATATGGCGAGGAAGGTCGTCGATAATCTCGGCGGATATGGACTCTTCGGGGTCGAGTTCTTTGTCGTCGGCGAAACCGTCATCTTCTCCGAGCTTTCACCGCGCCCGCACGACACCGGCATGGTGACGCTGATCTCGCAGAACCTTAGCGAGTTCGATCTGCACGCACGGGCGATTTTAGGATTGCCGATCCCCGTCATTACGCAATATGGCGCGGCGGCCTCGGCCGTTATTCTCGCCGACCGGCAAGCGGATAATTTCCGCATCACCGGCCTCAAGGAGGCGCTCACGCCAGAAACAAAGGGAATCGAAGTCGATGTGCGTGTCTTCGGCAAGCCCACCACGCGGCCCTATCGCCGCATGGGTGTGGCGCTTGCGCTCGCGCAAGGCGGCGATACGGATACCGCGCGTGCTGCCGCCCGCGCCGCCGCCGCCCGCGTGAAAATCGCCTACGATTGAAAGACGTGGCCTAAAACCACATATCCTTGACGCACCGCCCATCGCGCGGGATGTCCTCGAAGGTGTCGAAGCCGTCAAAGTGATCGATGGGCAAATGCGCCACGGCTTCGGGGTCGGCGAGCCGTAAGTTCACCGCGATACGCCGCCGGCCGTCCTTGTCGAGGCGTTTCCCGCGCCAGCTCAGCACGCATCCGCACGTCGGGCAGAACAGGATTTCCAGCGCCGGGTCGCTCTTGTTCGAGCGCACATATGACGTCGTCGGGCCCACGACGGTGATGCGCTCGCCCTCATAGTCATAGGCCCATAGCGTGCCATAGCGGCGGCACAGCGTGCAGTTGCAAGCGGTCGCGGGGCCGGGGTCGCCTTTCAGCGTCCAATGCGCCGCGCCGCAATGACAATGGCCGGTCAGCAACCCGCGCTCTTACGAGCGTTTGGGCGGCACGCTGGGTTTGCCGATATCGTCGGCGCTGTGAGGCCGCGCGATGGCGGCCTTCAGGCATTCATCGAACAAACCGTAGTAGCGGTTCACGGCGTCAGCCCCGATCAGGAAGGGGTTCGCCGCGTCACTCTTGCGCGCAGCCGCAGCGTCCAATCTCTGCAAGCCGCCGTCGGCGAAGGCGTGTGTGTTCAGGATGCCCACCGCGCCCGCCTTCTTGCTGATGTCGGCGAAGCGCTGGACGGATTTGTCATACAGCAGCAGTCCGCCGTTCTGCGGCGTCGGGTCCAGGTTGGGCGGGAAAGCGACGCTGCCCAGCAGCGACAACGTGTAGGTCTTGCCCTTTTCCTTGCCCGAAAGGATCGCGGAGAGCGCACCCGGCGTGTGGCCTGGTGTGACATAGAAGGTGATGCTCGTGTCGCCCAGTTTGAAAACCTGACCATCGGCGATCACCACGTCGCGGGTTGGGGCTTCGCGACCTGCCGTGAGCGGCGTGGCGGCAACGAGATCCCAATCTGGCGCGCTCAAGCCGATCTTCACGCCGTAGGTTTTTTGCAGCCACGCGGCCCCGCCGAAGTGGTCGTAGTGACCGTGGCTGATGATGGAGTATTTGATGGTCTTCGGGTCGATGCCCAGCTTCTGCAAGCCGGGCACGATATGGTTCTGGATCTCGTCGGTGCTGCTGCCGGAATCGTACAGGATCACGCCATCGCTGGTCTTGATGGCGAACACGCCGACAAAGCGGTTGCCCATCCAGAAGATGTTATCGAACAGCTTCGTCGGCTCCATCCACTTGCCGGAGTCATTCTCGATGGCATTGCGCACCATCATCCCGGAGTCCGCGCGGCACAGGAACATCGGCACCGTGAGATCGTTTCCTGCCAGCTTCTTGGCCTTGTCGATATGCTCGACCACGGCGGCGCTGTCCGGCGGCGTCGCCATATCGGCGGCATAGGAGGCGCCACTGATCAGGGCGGCGAGGGCGACGGTGGTTGTCAGCGCGGACGCGAGCTTCATACGGAATCCTCCGGAGGGTTTGGGGCAGGGCAATGCGAGGCAGGGTGTTCTCCGAGAGAGTGTTCTCCGAGTCTGATGCTCCTGTCACCCCCTCTGGCGCGCTATTGACATTAAACCGACTAGTCGGTATAAACTCCCCTATGAAACCCGACTCGCCCCCCGGCCCACCCCCTGGTCCCAAGATGCCCGCCGCTCGCCAGAAGTTGCTGGATGCGGCCCTCAGGGTCGTGCGCACCAAAGGCTACGCCGCCACCACGGTCGATGAGCTCTGCGCCGCCGCCGGTGTGGCCAAGGGTTCCTTCTTCCACCACTTCAAAAGCAAGGAAGCCCTGGCCGTTGCCGCCGCCGACTATTGGTCGGAAACGACGGACGCCTTCTTTGCCGCCGGGCCCTATCACCGTCACGCCGATCCCTTGGACCGCCTGCTGGGCTACATTGATTTCCGCCGCTCCATCCTTATCGGGCAAGTGCCGCAGTTCACCTGCCTCGTCGGCACCATGGTGCAAGAGGTTTACGACTCCTCGCCCGAAATTCGCGCTGCCTGCGACGCCAGCATCAGCAACCACGCCGCCAAGATCGAAACCGATATCGCCGCGGCGATGAAGCAGCGTGGGCTTTCTCCCGACTGGACCGCGCAAAGCCTTGCCCTGCATACGCAAGCGGTATTGCAGGGCGCCTTCATTCTCGCCAAAGCCAAGAACAGCGCTGCCGCTGCGGCGGCCAGCGTCGATCACTTACGTCGCTATGTCGAATTTCTATTCCAACCAACCACCACCACAAAAAAAGGGACCACCACATGAGCGCCAATCCGAGCACCAATACATTTCTCGCCGTATTCCTCGGCAGCAAGACCAACCCGCGTTTCCAGGCCTGGATGGCCATGTCCGAGGCCGAGCGCAAACCCAAGGAAGCCGAAGGCATGAAGGCCTGGAAAGCCTGGGTCGAAAAGCATCAGGCGGCCATCGTTTTCATGGGCGGACCTCTGGGCAAGACCAAAAAAGTCTCCGCCGCCGGCATCGAAGACATCAGCAACGCCATGGGCGCTTTCACCGTCGTCAAGGCGGACTCTCAAGAAGCCGCCGCCAAGATGTTCGTCAATCATCCGCACTTTGCGATTTTCCCCGGCGAAGCCGTCGAGGTGATGCCGGTTCTGCCCATCCCCGGCGCGCCATAACATCAGAACGGAGTTGCTCCCATGCCCAACACCATCCGCCTGCACCGCGTTCTCGCCACCAAGCCCGAGAAGGTGTACCGCGCCTTTATCGAAGCCGACGCCATGGCTCAGTGGCTGCCTCCCAATGGCTTCACATGTACCGTCCACACGCTTGAGCCGAAGGTTGGCGGTAAGCACAAAATGTCCTTCCGCAATTTCACCACCGGCGGTGGCCATTCCTTCGGTGGCGAATACCTGGAACTCGTCCCCGGCGAGCGGCTGCGTTACACCGACCGCTTCGATGACGCCAATTTGCCGGGCGAAATGACCGTCACCGTCACGATCAAGAAGGTCTTGGTCGGCGCCGAGGTGAACATCGTGCAGGAGGGCGTGCCCGATATGATCCCGCCCGAGGCCTGCTACCTCGGCTGGCAGGAATCCTTGAAAAAGCTGGCCAAATTGGTAGAGCCAGAGATCAACCAGTAAGCGGCCTTCCTCTGGTCTCCGGGCCGTCCGGCGACTAGATTAACTGCTCAAATGTAAATCCGGGATCACCGGCTCCAAGCGCACGCCACCAGGAGCCGGTGATTTCGTTCCGAGCAGGCTTATATCCGGCTTCTTCCGTGACATCCGACGCCCCACACATCCGTGCCCGCCTTCTGGAAGGCATCGCCTTCCAGCGTCAAGGCGATAGCGCCGCCGCGCGCGCCGTCACGCCGCGCGAGCGCAGCCGATGACGGCGGACAAGGAAGTCCAGGCCATGGCGAAGTTGCGCGAAGGCTTTGCCCTTCAGCAGCAGGGCCGCCTTGCCGACGCCAAAGCTACCTACCGCGACGTTTTGAAACTCCAGCCCCGCCAATTCGACGCCCTGCACCTTTCGGGCGTCATTGCGGCGCAGTTGGGGGATTACGATGAAGCCGTGCGGCTCATCGGCCGCGCGCTGGACGTAGACCCCAACAATGTCGGCGCGCACTACAATCTTGGTCACGTGCAAGAGGATATGAAGCGTTACGGTGCCGCTGTTAAAAGCTACGACCGGGCCATTGCTCTCAAGCCCGATCACGCCGTCGCCTACAACAATCGCGGTACTGCGTTGAAAGCTCTGGGTCAGTTTGACGCCGCCGTGGCCAGCTTTGACAAAGCCTTGGCCTTGGCCCCTGACTATGTCGAGGCTCTCTACAATAAAGGTGTGGCGCTCGAAGCTGCGGGCCGCAAGCGTGAGGCAGCGGAGAGTTTCCAAAAGGCTGCCATCCTCAAGCCCGATCATGCCGAAGCGCTGCTGGCCGCCGCCATTCTGCTGCGCGATCTGAAAGAACCAGCAGCGGCGCTCGTTTTATGCGACAAGGCCATCGCGCTCAAGCCGGCCGCTTTCAATTCCACCATGGCAGAAGCTCACAATGCGCGTGGCACCGCGCTCGCCGATCTTCATCAGCTCGAAGCAGCGCTGGCGAGTTTCGAGCGCGCTCTTGCGCTCAAGGCCGATTATCCCGAGGCTTACAACAATCGCGGCACTATCTTCAGCCGCTTGAAGCGCTATCCCGCTGCCATCGAAAGTTTCAACCGTGTGCTGGATCTTAAGCCGGACCACGCCGACGCCCTGCACAATCGCGGCTGGGCGTTCAATGCGTTGGCCCAGTATCCTGCCGCCATCGAGGATTTCGATCGGGCGCTCCAGCTGAAGCCCGATTATGCGTTTCTGCGCGGCGCGCGGCTGAATGCGCAGCTCATTATTTGTGAGCGCGATGGCTTGGCGGCCCGGATTGCGGATATCAATGATCGCACCGCGCGCGGGGAAAGCGTCTCTTCGCCGCTTTCGATCCTGGCCACCAGCGACTCTCCTGCGTTGCACCGCCAGGTCGCCGAGGTGTGGATGCGCAAGGAGTGTCCACCCAACAGCGAGCTTGGTCCCATCGCCCCCCGGCCGGCGGGCAAGAAAATCCGCCTGGGATACTTCTCCATGGATTTCCGCCTGCATGCGGTGTCTATCCTGGCTGCGGGACTTTTTGAGGCGCACGACCGCACCGCTTTCGAGGTCTATGCATTTTCTTACGGGCCGGATACAGGCGACGTTTTACGTCAGCGGCTACAGCGCGGCTTCGATCACTTCCTCGATGTGCGGGAAAAATCAGATGCCGACATCGCTGCCACCGCCCGCGACCTTCAGATCGACATTGCCATCGACCTCGGGGGGTATACCGCCGACTGCCGCACGGGCATCTTCGCGCGCCGGGCTGCCCCCGTTCAGGTGAATTATCTTGGCTATCCCGGCACCATGGGGGCGCCGTACATGGATTACATCATCGGCGACGGCGTCGTCATCCCACCCGAAGCCCGCGTCCATTACGCCGAGAAAGTCGTCACGCTGCCCGGCTCCTATCAATGCAACGACCAGGCCCGGCCGCGCCCCGCTGGCGTTGCGGACCGCACGCAGTACGGCCTGCCGCCGCGTGGTTTTGTCTTTTGCTGCTTCAACCTTCCATCCAAGATCCTGCCCGAAACCTTCGCTGCTTGGATGCGCATCCTCAGGCGCGTTCCTGACAGCGTGCTCTGGCTCTACTCCAATAACGAGATCGCCACTGTCAATTTGCGGCGCCATGCCGAAGAAGCCGGCATCGATGCGGGCCGCTTGATCTTCGCCGGGCAGGTAGCGCTTGATACGCATCTCGCGCGGTATCACGCTGTCGATCTCCTGCTCGATACCTGGCCTTACAACGCGCACACCACGGCCAGTGACGCTCTTTGGATGGGGGCACCCGTCGTCACGCGCCTGGGTGCTAGTTTCCCGGCGCGGGTTGCGGCCAGTCTTCTGACGACACTCGGCCTTCCCGAGCTCATCACAACGACGGCGGAAGAGTATGAATCGCTGGCCGTAGCCCTCGCGGAAGATCCCCAACGACTCGTGGCGTTGAAGCAGAAAATCGCGCTGCACAGGGAGACATCTCTGTTGTTCGATACGGCCGCGTTCGCTGGGCATCTGGAGCAGGGCTACCGGCGCATGATGCAGCGTCACAATGATGGCCTTTCGCCCGATCACATCGACGTGCTGAAGTAAGAGCCTCAAAAAAGAAAAGCCGCACACACCGGAAAAGATGTGTGCGGCTTTGCATGGTCGGGAAGCTTTATGGCAGCGCGAGTGCCACCACTTCCGAGGGCTTATCGTGCCAGCCAAGGGTCACCACGATGTACTGCTTGCCGTTGAGCATGTAGGTAATGGGGGCGCCAGACGCACCCGAGCCCAGATCAATCACGGAAATCAGATCGCCCGTGGTCTTGTTGAAGGCTTGGAACTTGGTGCCGCCGCCCCATACCGGAACGCGGCTTGGGCCTCTGGGGCCGTCGCGGCCTTCACCCAAGAACAACAACGTCTTTGTCACCAGCGGCGAGGGCCGTGCGTGTGTGCCCAGGCGCGGCAGGTTCAGGGCTTTCAGCGCCGGGTGGTTGCGTGGCCCGTCACCGTTGGCAATCTTCCACAGCTGTTTGCCCTGGTTCATGTCGTAGGCCGCGATGCCGCCGAAAGGTGGCTTGGTGATCGGCAGTTGCGTGGGATCTCCCGGGTTCACGCCTTTTCGCGGATCGGCGTTCGGGTACGGAATTTCCAGGCTGCTGTCGGGGTCGTTCTTGCGGTCGTAGTCGAAGGGCGAGTTGTCGCCGCCTTTCATATTGATGGTCTTCACCGCATTGCGCACGAAGGGCACGTAGAACATCCCGGTATCGGGATCGAAGGCCGCCCCCGGCCAGTTGCCCGCACCGGTCGTGCCCGGCATCATGATGATGTCCTGGTCCAAACGCTGCGGCGAATAGACTTGGCCCGGCACGTACTTCTTGAAGATATCCAGGGCTTGCTGGTGCAGTTCAGGCGTGAAGTCGGTGAGATCGTTCACCGTCAACTCTTGTAGATCGATAGGCTCGGGTTTTGTCGGGATCGGCTGCGTCGGGGAATAATATTCGCCCGGAACATTGCCCGCCGGAACAGGGCGTTCCACGATGGGCCACACCGGTTTGCCATTCGTACGGTCCAGCACATAGATGTAAGCCTGCTTCGAGATCTGGGCGAGGGCCTGGATCTTCTTGCCGTCCACCGTGATGTCGATTGTCACAGGCGGGGCCGGGTGGTCGAAGTCCCACATGTCGTGGTGGATGGTCTGGAAATGCCAGACGCGCTTGCCGGTCTTGGAATCCAGGCAAAGGATGGTGTTGCCGAACAAGTTATCGCCGGGGCGCTGACCGCCCCAGGTATCGTTCGACGGCGCTTCCGTGCCGACATAGACGTGGCCAAGCTTCTCGTCTCCGGTCAGCCACGTCCACGTGCCTGCCAGGCCATTGATGTCGGCTGAATTGTTTTTCCAGGTGTCGTAACCGAACTCACCAGGGCGCGGGATGACGTGGAACGTCCAGATCAGTTTACCCGAGCGCGCGTCGTAACCACGGATGTCACCGGGCGCGTCGAGCGCGGGCTTTGTGCTGGGGGGAACCTTGTCTTGATCCAGCTGCGGTGCGCCGGCGATGACGACGGTGTTCCCAACGACCATAGGGAATGAAGACCAGGAAAGACTCTTCACCGGTGAATTGGGACGCGGATCGCCATAGACCGTCAGGTCAACCTGTCCGCCCTTGCCGAAGTCCGGATAACGCTCGCCGGTCTTGGCGTTGACGGCGATGAGGTTGGAACCATCCATCGAGAAGATCCGCGCATCCTTGCCGTCGGTCCAGTAGCTGATGCCGCGGCTGCGGCCCGCTTCCTTGGCCTGCTTGTCGACCCACAGCGTTTTGCCCGTCAGCGGATCCAGGGCGACCAAGGGGCCGGTTTCGCTGCGCATGAACAACCGGCCGTCGACGAAAAGTGGCGTGTGTTCGAAGTTGTTGCCGATCGGCGCCTTACGGCCGTTGAGCAAGGCCTCTGTCGGCGCCGCCGGCACGCGCCAGACGACCTTCAGGTTTTTCACGTTTTGGGCATTGATCTGGTCGAGCGGCGCATACTTCGTGCCACCCAATGTGCCGCCATAGAATTGCCAGTTGGTATTTTTTGGAGCTGCGACGGCAGCGCCGAAGGTACGCGAGACGAACACAGGTGCAGCCGCCGAGGCCAGCAAGCCCGCGATTACTAAACGCCGTTTCATAGATACCCTCCCGGATAGATGTTTACGTCGCTATGTCGTGCATGAAAGTAGCAGAGAAAGAAAAAGCCGCACACACCTGATCGGCGCGTGCGGCTTTATATCGTTGCGTTGTCTCGCGTTTAGGGCAGCGCGAGCGCGGCGATTTCAGAGGGCTTATCGTGCCAGCCGAGCGCCACGACGATGTATTGCTTACCGTTGTGCATATAAGTGAGCGGCGCGCCCGAAGTGCCAGAGCCCAGATCCATCTCCCAGATCATCTTGCCCGTGGCCTTGTCATAGGCATGGAACTTCTTGCCGCCGCCCCAGGCCGGGATGCGGCTCGGGCCGCCGGGTCCGTCATGGCCTTCGCCCATGAACAACAGGGTCTTCGTCACCAGCGGCGAGGCGCGGCTCGGCGTGCCCAGCGGCGGCAGGTTCAGACCCTTCAACAGCGGATGGAAACGTGGGCCGTCGCCGTTGGCCACCTTCCACTTGATCTCGCCCTTGTTCATGTCCAGCGCGACGATGCTGCCATAAGGCGGCTTAGTGATCGGCAGGCGTGTCTGATCGCCGTTGACAGGCTTGCTGGGCTGGATGTCCAGAAACGGAACTTCGATGTTGGTGTTCAGCAGCGGCTCGCCCTTGCGGTCATAATCAAACTGCGAGTTGTCATCGCCTTTGATGTTCATGGTGCGCACGGCATTGCGGATCACGGGCACATACATCATGCCGGTATCCGGATCGAAAGCCGCGCCGCTCCAGTTTGGCGCTCCCGTCGTGCCGGGCAGCATGGCGATTTCCTGGTCAAGACGCGCCGGCGAGAACACTTTGCCCGGCACGTATTTCTTGAAGATATCCATCGCCTGCTGGTGCATCTCCGGCGTGAAGTCGTTCAAGTCGTTGGCCGTCAGCTCCTGCAATTCCAGGGGCTCAGGCTTGCTCGGCACCGGCTGTGTCGGCGAATAGTATTCGCCGGGGATGTTGCCGGCCGGCACGGGCTTCTCTTCGATGGGCCACACCGGCTTGCCGTTTGTGCGGTCGAGCACATACACATAAGCCTGCTTGGATATCTGGGCCAAAGCCTGGATCTTCTTGCCGTCGACAGTGATGTCGATCAGCGTCGGCGGCGCCGGATTGTCGAAGTCCCAGATGTCGTGGTGGATGGTCTGGAAGTGCCAGATGCGCTTGCCGGTCTTGGCATCCAGGCACAGGATCGTATCGCCGAACAGATTATCGCCGGGGCGATGGCCGCCGAAGAAGTCGTTCGAGGGCGCTTCGGTGCCGATATAGACATAGCCCAGCTTGTCGTCGCCGGTCAGCCACGTCCAGGTACCGCCCAGGCCATTCACATCGGCCGAGTTGTTTTTCCAGGTGTCATAGCCGAATTCACCCGGACGCGGGATGACGTGGAACTGCCAGATCTGCTTGCCAGTGCGCGCATCGTAGCCGCGGATGTCGCCCGGCGCATCAAGCGCGGGTTTGGCGCTCGGCGGCGCTTTTTCGCGGTCCAGTTCCGGTACGCCGGCGGTGATGACAGTGTTGCCCACGACGATCGGAAACGACGACCAGTTGAAGCTCTTCACCGGCGAGTTCGCACGCTGGTCTTTGTACACCGTGAGGTCGACAGCGCCGTTGTTGCCGAAATCCTTATAGCGTTTGCCGGTCTTGGCGTTGACGGCGATCAAGGTCGAACCATCCAACGCGAAGATGCGGGCATCCTTGCCGTCGGTCCAATAGCTGATACCGCGGCTGCGGCCGCCTTCCTTGGCGTCCGTGTCCACCCACAGCACTTTGCCGCTGGCTGGGTCCATCGCCATGACGGGTCCGGTTTCGCTGCGCGCATACAGCACGCCATCCACCATCAGCGGTGTGTGTTCGTAGTTGTTGCCGACAGGCGCCTTGCGGCCGTTGAGCAGCGCTTCCGGCGGGGCCGCCGGCACGCGCCAGGCGATTTTCAGGTCTTTCACGTTCTGGGCGTTGATCTGGTCGAGCGGCGCGTACTTCGTGCCGCCCAGCGTGCCGCCATAGAATTGCCAGTTGGTGTTCTTCGGAGCGACAGCCGCCGCGCCGAAGGTGTGCGAGATTAACGCAGGCGCGGCCGCTGTGGCCAGCAAGCCTGCGATGACTAAACGCCGTTTCATAGATACCCTCCCAGGAGTGATGCGTTATTTCTTTTTATCGAGCGAGCTGAGATAGGCGACAACCGCCTTCAGCTCGTCATCCGTGATGGACGTCGTCGCCAGGGCTTTCATTTCGCCCGTACCTAAGCGGACAATGTCCTGGATCTCTTCGCCGGTGTGCGACAAGGGAAGCAATGGCGGCCCTTGTGCGCCTTCCGTTGGATTGCCGTGGCAGCGGCCACAGACCGCAGTATAGGTTTTCTGGCCGTCGATGTCGGCGGCAAAGGCAGAAGAGCCTGCCAGCAGAACCGCCAGCAGGAACATCAACGTGAATATATGCCGCACAGGTGTTGCAGACGTCATGGCGCCGTATCTCATCCTCTTAAAAATTCTCATGATGAAGGTCCCTGATGTGCCGCGCCGCACGTGAAGTCCTCCCGCAGCCGATCAAAGTACCTTGAACCCCGATTTTGTTCTAACTTTGGTGCCTGATCCGGGTCAAGCAAAGCCCTGTCCTGTGCGTAAATCAGACCGGCATAAGCAGGTAGTTGTCGTTGCAGTGCACTAACTTTTGGTCACAGCGCAATGTAACGCGCCATGCCTCAGGCCATCTTCCCACAAAGCCGTTTCCTCGCTTAAATATATACGTATGCCGGGCATACAACCTGACATAAAGAAATCTCCTGTCTCCGCCCCTTTTTAGGACTTTTTCCCATGGCGTTCCGCACCTCTCGCGCACTTGGCGTAGCAATCGTTGGCGCTCCGATTCTGGGAGCGGCGTTGTGCTCTCCCGCCATGGCCGCCGACGAGATCGGTGAAATCCACGTGATCGCGCGCCGCATCGCGCCGTCGGTCAACGAGCCGGTCTATGCCACCACCATGGTGACGCAGGAAGATCTCGCGCAGTCCGGCGAGAATCGCCTCGACGACGTGCTGCGCAGTGTTCCGGGCTTCGGTCTTTTCCGCCGCCAATCCAGCCGCGCTTCACATCCCACGACGCAAGGTGTCACGTTGCGCGGGCTGGGGCCCAGCGGCGCGGGCCGTACACTTGTGCTGCTCGACGGCGTGCCGCAGAACGATCCCTTCGGCGGCTGGATCGACTGGAGCCGGTTGCCGACGGCATCCTTGGACAGCGTACAGATCACGCGCGGTGGCGGAGCGGGGCCCTGGGGCAACGCAGCACTCGCGGGCACCATTCGTCTCTACAGCCGCGCCGAAGCCGGCACCAACGGCTGGGCCGAATTGCGCGGTGACAGCGTCGCCAGCATCGATGGCACCGCAGGCGGTCAGCTTGCGATTGGCGATGCGCAGATCTTCGGGACCGCGCACGGCCACAGCAGCGATGGTGTCTTTCTCCTCCGCGATGGCCAACGTGGACCGGCGGACGTCCGCACCGCCAACAGCGGCGGCGGCGGTCAGGCCGGCGCACGCTTCACCGTTGGCGGCGATATCGACGTCACTGCCACGGGCAACTATTCCAAGGATCACTACGTCAACGGTATTGCGATCGCGGTGTCCAACACCCGCAATGCCGACGGTAGCTTGAGTCTCGTGCACGACGGCGGCCCGGACGCCATTTCGTGGGAAACGCACGCCTATGTGCGCGACGAGAAAGCGAGCAGCGTCTTCTCCAGCGTGAATGCAACGCGCACCACTGTTACGCCGTCCCTCAACCAGTTCAACGTGCCGTCCACGGCCGCCGGCGGCAACGCCATCCTGCGCCTGCCTGTCGCCACAAACGTCACCCTTGAGACCGGCGCCGATATCCGCTCCGTCGACGGCGCCACCAACGAACAGTTCACCTACGTCAGCGGCGCCTTCACGCGTCTGCGTCATGCCGGGGGCAGCCAACTCGTCGCCGGCGCCTTCGCCGAATTGAATTGGTTGCCGGCCCCGAACGTAACGGTCACAGCGGGCGGACGTGTCGATCATTGGGAACAGAATGACGGTGTGCGCAACGAGACCATCATCGCGACCGGCGCTCCGGCGCTGGCGGCCACCTATCCCAACCGCGACGGCCAGGTCGGTAACTTCCGCGTCGGCGTGCGCGATGAAGTGTCGCCTGATTTTGTGCTGCGTGCTGTCGGTTACAGCGGCTTTCGTATGCCCACGCTCAACGAGCTATACCGGCCTTTCCGCGTCGGCAACGATATCACCGAAGCCAATCCGAACTTGAAGAACGAAAAACTCTACGGTGCCGAAGCTGGGGCCGATTGGTCCGTCACCAGCACCTTCAAGCTCAATGCCACCGTCTTCCGCAACTGGCTCTCGAATGCGGTCGGTAACATCACGCTTCGCACCACGCCAGGGACCGATCCCACCACGGGCGTCGTGGTGCCCGCGGGCGGTGTGTTGCGCCAGCGCCAGAACGTGGACCGTATCATCGCCACCGGCGTCGAGGGTGAAGCGGTGTGGCAAGCCACCAGCCAAATCGAACTTTCACTCCGTTATCTGCTGACCTCTCCCAAGATCACGCGCGCCGCCGCGCAACCCACTCTCGTCGGCTTGAAGCTGGCTCAAGTGGCCAAGCATCAGCTTGTGGCCGGCACCACGTACCATCCTGACGACAAGTGGACACTGCGCGCCGAGGCCCGTTATTCCAGCAGCCAATTCGACGACGACCAGAACACGCGTCTCCTCAAGAGCTACGCTGTCGCCGATCTTTATATCGACCGCGCGCTTACGTCTTATGCCTCGGCCTTCCTCGGCGTGGAGAATGTGCTGAACGCGGAAATCCAGGCGGGCCGCAGCGCCGATGGGCTGGTTACCGTCGGCGCGCCGCGGATGGTTTCCGGCGGCCTGCGCCTCCGGTTCCAATAGGGCGCTTGTCCGCCGGCGGCTGATGGTCGTTGGCGGGCAGGCGGCGCAGACTTTGACGTAGCGCGTCTTTTAAGTCTGTCGGCCGTCCATGCTTCTTTAGAAGATCGGCGAAAGCTTCGTCGGCCAGCTCCTGCAGCGAACTCGTGCGGTCGCTGGCCAGAAGCTTCAGCGCGTTAATGGTTTCGTTGTCGAAGGCGATGAGTTTGCGCAAGGCTCGCTCCGGGTTGCCGGACACTTAAACGTTTCTGCTCCAGCGATCATTCCGGAATATTTCAAGCCCAACAAGCATCAAGAGAAGACTTGGGTTCGCTGCAACCGCAGTGCGGCAGGGCAAGTGTCAATGCTGCCGCCCGGACCTATATGCCCTCCACGCCGTTAGACTTATGAGGTCGCAACCATAAGGAAACGGCGATGAAACATATGCCCGCACCGGCGTCGGATAAGAAATCGGCGCTCCTGAACAAAAAGCTGCCACATATCCGCGATGCAGGCCGCGACACTATGTCCCATCCACCCAAGCAGTGGGACAAGACCGACGAAGCCGGTGACGAATCCTTTCCTGCCAGCGATCCGGCGCCGCACTAAGAAGTAAGAAGGTGGCCATGAAAGACGACATCAGTCCGCAGCCGCCGCTGGAGAACGCGGTGGATACGACCGGCAAGACGCTGGGCCCGGACTTGCGCAAGTTGAACGAGGTCAAACAGGCGACGGGCAAGTCACTGAACGAACCTGCGCGTGGCGCGCCAGATGCCAACATCAATACGCCGCGCGGCGGCGCGACGGTTGAACGCTGAAAGCTTGCCTGCTTCATGAACTAAAAGCAGGTGATCAGCGTTTGGCTGGGTGAAGTGTCAACGCCGGAGACAAAATGCATCGGTACGCCGGAGTAAAGATGCATCAGTGAGGCTGGCAGGAAGGCCCCCCGCGGGGCATGTCTTCACCGCGTTGCATAACGCAGCACTTGCCACGCCCATGTCGTCTCCGCGTAGCAGCAGATTCGTGATCCACAAGGTCAGGCAATCGACCACGGCGGCATCATCCGCTTTCAAGGTGGCAATGGCTTCAGGCAGCGCAAGCGGCGCTTCCACCGTCTGCCAACGCTCACCGCGTTCGGCCTTATGATGCGCGATACGCGCAGCCATCTCGGCGTCACCGGCCTCGGCGGTGACAATGATCACGCGCCGCTTGGCGCCAGCCACGTTCTCGGCAGCCCGCATGGCGTATGCACTTTTGCCCGAACGCGCGCCACCCAAGATGAGTGTCTTCGCCATTTTCCCTCCGGTTGACCCTGCGGGGGTCAGCATATACGATCCGCCCCGCGTCAGGTTCTTGGGGTTTGAAGCCCCGGGATAAAAGGGAACTCAGGTGTGAAACCTGGGCTGCCCCCGCAACTGTAAGCGGTTAGTCCGCGCGCCACATGCCACTGGATATCTCTCATCCGGGAAGGCGGCGCGCAACGGACGACAACCCGCGAAGCCAGGAGACCTGCCTGTCGCAGTCGTCCTTCGTGCGGCCGGGGTGTGCGGCGCGATCGGGTGATTACCCCGTGAGGCGGCGTTTTTGTAACTGCGTTCGCGCGGGGACCAGATGCTGTCGTTTGCTTCGACCGCTTTAGTCTCCGTTCGGCGCCCGTCGTCATAAGGGGACTTTCGATGAAGCGTTTTCTGATTTCCACCACCAGTCTGCTCACCGTTGCATTGCCGGCTTTGGCTTTCGCGGGCGATGCGCCCACACCCGATATCGCCGGCAAGGACACCATCGGTCTCAATGAGATCGTGGTTTCGGCCACGCGCACGCCGCAGCCGCTCTATCGCATCGGCTCGTCGGTGACCGTGCTCACCGAACAAGCCATCAAATCGAGCCAGACGGTCATCGTCTCCGACCTCATCAGCCAGCTTCCCGGCGTCAGCATGTCGCGCACGGGCGGTGCGGGCAGCACCACTTCGCTGCGCATTCGTGGCGCTGAGACCGATCAGACCGTCGTCGTCATCGACGGCGTGAAGCTCAACGATCCGTCCTCCACCGGCGGTGGCTACAATTTCGCCAATATGGTCGCGGGCGATATCACGCGTATCGAAGTGCTGCGCGGCGCGCAGTCCACGCTGTGGGGCAGCCAGGCCATCGGCGGTGTCATCAACGTCGTTACCGCCGAGCCCACCCAACCCTTGGAAGTCACCGGCGAGGCCGAAGGCGGCTCCTTCGCCACGGCCTATGGGCGCGCCGGCGTGGGTGGTGCGACGGACAAACTCACCTGGCGTTTGGCGGGCGGCTATTACACCACCGACGGCGTCTCGTCCTACGTCAATGGCCGCGAGAAAGACGGCTACCAGAACACCAACGCCGCAGGCCGCCTGCGCTACGACATCTCCGATGTGGCCTCGGTCGATCTGCGCGCCACATACTCTTACGCACACAACCAGTTTGACGGTTTCCCGGCACCGTCCTTTTCCTTCAACGACACGGCCGAGCACGGCAATACCGAGGAATTCCTGGGTTATGCCGGTCTCAATTTCTCGCTGCTCGACGGTCGTCTGAAAAACCGCGCGGCGTATGCCTATACCAACACCAAGCGCGACAACTTCAACCCCGACCAGACCGTCACCACCAAGACCTTCGATGCCAAGGGCCTCAACAAGCGCTGGGAGTATCAGGGCTCCTTCGCGGTGAATGAAACATGGAACACGGTCTTCGGTGTCGAGCACGAAAGCTCGTCCTTCCGCACAGCCTCGCCGTCGTCCTTTGCGCCGAACCCGGTGCCCGCGCTCGCCAAGGTCGGCATCACCAGCGGTTATGGTCAGGTGCAGGGCGAAGTGGTCACAGGCCTCACGCTCACAGGCGGCTTGCGCGTTGATGATCACGACACCTTTGGCACCAAGGTGCTGGGCCAGGCCGCGGCGGCTTGGTCGCTGGGCGACGGCAATACCGTCTTGCGCACCAGTTTCGGCCAGGGCTTCAAGGCGCCGACGCTCTATCAACTCTACAGCATCTACGGCAACACCGCGCTCAATCCCGAAAGCGCGGACAGCTTCGATGGCGGCATCGAACAGCACTTCTTTGATGGCATGCTGGTTGTCTCTGGCACAGGCTTTTATCGCAAGACCACGAACCAGATCGATTTCGTCTCTTGCCCCAATGCCAATCCCTTGTGCACGCCAGGAAAATCCGGCGTTTACGACAACGTCGCGCGCGCACGCGCGCAGGGTGTTGAGCTGGCGGCCTCGGCCACGCTTGATGCTTTGGTCCTGCAGGCCAACTACACCTATACCGACGCGCGCAACCAATCGCCGGGCAATGCCAACTTCGGCAAGGAGCTGATCCGCCGCGCCAAGAACACGGCTAATGCCTCGGCCACCTATAACTGGCCCATGAATATCGCCACCGGCGTTTCGGTGCGTTATGTCGGCCGCACTTTCGACAATGCTGCCAACACCTTGGTGCTGCACGACTATGCGCTGGTCGATCTCAGGGCCTCCTGGCAGATTACCGAGGCCGTCGAAGTCTACGGCCGTGTGGAGAACGCGCTTGACGCTACCTATGCCACAACGCGCAACTACGGAACGCTTGGACGCGGGCTCTACGCCGGCGTCCGCGCCAAGTACTAAGTCGGCAGCGCTCGCTGAGTTGCAACGCCACGGCGGCTGTCTCACGGCAGCCGCCAAGGCTTTTCCGCGCGCGCAAACGCCGTGGATCGATCTTTCCACCGGCGTGAACCCTGTGCCGTATCCTCTGCGCGGAAAGATGGACTTTGCCCGTTTGCCCGATCCCACGGATGTCGCCGCGCTGGAAGCAGCCGCCGCGAAAAGCTTCGGCACGGCCGCCGAGAATGTCATCGCCGTTGCGGGCAGTGATGCAGCCCTGCACGCGCTGCCGCGTCTGCTCGATGCGCGCACCGTGGGCATTGTCTCACCCACTTACGGTGGCCATGCGGAAGCGTGGCGCACTGCAGGACGCGCCGTCACCACCGTGCAATGCGCCACGCTCGATGTGACGGAACACGACGCTGTAGTCATCGTCAATCCGAACAATCCGGACGGCAGTGTTCTGCCCGCCGCCGACCTGCGCCACCTCGCCGCGCAGCTCACGCGCCGTGGAGCTTGGCTCATCATCGATGAGGCCTTCGCCGAGGTCACGCCCGAGATCAGCGTTGCTGCTGAGCCGCAGGGGCGTCTCATCGTGCTGCGCTCCTTCGGCAAGTTCTACGGCCTGCCCGGTGTCCGCCTTGGTTTTATCGTTGCGCACGCCTCCATCGCCCGCACATTGCGTCCTGCCTTCGGGGATTGGCCGCTCAATGCTGCCGCCATTGCTGCCGGGTTGGGGGCCTATGCCGACACGGCCTGGCAGGAGCGCACGCGCCGCCGTCTCGCGAGCGCAGCCAAGCGGCTTGATCGTCTGCTGCGC
This sequence comes from Fidelibacterota bacterium, assembly GCA_947472795.1. Lineage (GTDB taxonomy): Bacteria > Pseudomonadota > Alphaproteobacteria > Rhodospirillales > Rhodospirillaceae > SHVO01. The sequence goes on from CANJBL010000003.1 coordinate 22,204, forward strand.
GCGACGGGTTTTGATATCGTTGGCGGGTCGTCGTTGTTCCGTCTGGCGCGCCATCAACAGGCCGACGCCTGTTTCCATCATCTCGCCCAAGCGGGAATCCTCACGCGCAGATTTGGCCATGATCCTTGCATCCTGCGCTTTGGTCTGCCTGCGCCATCTCAATGGAAGCGCCTGACCGCTGCATTGGAGTCCTGGTCATGACCGACGACACCGAAAAGAACCGCGCGCATAACGAAGCCATGAAAACGCTGAAGGCCGAGCGCAAGGAGATGATGCGTGGCAAGACCGAGGAGCGTGGCTTGCTCATGGTCCACACCGGCGACGGCAAGGGTAAATCTACGGCCGCCTTCGGCATGGTCGCCCGCGCGTTGGGCTGGAACCAGAAAGTCGGCATCGTGCAGTTCATCAAGGGCAAATGGAAAACCGGCGAACGCGAATTCTTCGCGCGCTTTCCGGACCAGTTGCGCTGGGAAGTGATGGGCGAGGGCTTCACCTGGGATACGCAAGACCGCGCGCGCGACATCGCCGCCGCTGAGGCCGCCTGGGCTATGGCGCGCGAGATGATCGCCGATCCTTCCCTCGACTTCGTCCTCTTGGACGAGATGAACATCGCGCTCCGGTACGAATATCTCAATATCCACACCGTCGTGGATTTTCTGAAGACACGGCCTCTCGATAAGCACATCTGCATCACAGGCCGCAACGCCTTGCCGGAACTCATCGCGGTCGCCGATCTGGTGACGGAGATGAAACTCATCAAGCACCCCTTCGACGCTGGCGTGAAAGCCCAGCGGGGAGTGGACTTTTGAGAATCGCCGCCGCACTGCTGGCCCTTTCTCTCACCGCACTGCCGGCTCATGCCGAGGTCAAGCGCGTGGTGTCGCTCAACCCTTGCCTTGATGCGATTTTGATCAATGTCGCGGAACGCGAGCAGATCGCGGCCCTCAGCCACTATGCCCGCGACAAGAACTCCTCCACCATCGTCGAGGCGGCCCTCACGTTCCCCATGACTTTTGAGACGGCGGAGGAAGTCATGGCGCTTTCGCCCGATTTGGTCCTCACGAGCCGCCACTCTTCGCTGGCCACGCGCAACGCCTTTAAGGAACTCAAGATCCCAACCGAGCTGTTCGACGAACCGCAGTCCGTGCGAGAAAGCCTGGCCCAGGTGCGTCGTATCGCGGACCTCGTCGGCCATCCCGAGAAAGGCGAAGAACTTATATCCGCCATTGAGGCCGCGCTCGCAGATGCTGCGCCGCCCAGGGACACAAAGCCGGTGCCGGTGCTTCTTTTTTTGAGCGGCGGCTTTTCCACCGGCGGCGGCACGCTGGTCGATGAAATGATGAAGCGCACGGGTTTCGAAAATACCGCCGGGAACTACGGTCTGGTTGGTTGGGGCAATATCCCGTTGGAGCTAGTCATCGCCAATCCGCCGCCCGTGCTTCTGGCCGGCGCCATACTGGCCGACAAACCCACCTGGGCCGACCGCATCCTGCGTCATCCCGCGTTGCAAGCCGAGAGTGCCCGCATGAAACGCATCACCTTTTCCGAGCGCTTCATCTATTGCGGCGGACCGGTGCTGATGAAATCGGCGGCGGCGCTTAAACAAGCGCGGAATCTCGTTGCGGGCGGTGCGCCATGAACATGAGTGTGCCAAAACTCTTCCTGCTGCTCTTCGGCGCTTTGGTGTTGTTGTTCCTCGCCAGTTTAAGCGCCGGCAAGATCTGGATCCCTTGGAGCGCCTGGTTTGCTGCCGTCAACGATCCGCAGTGGATCATTGTCTTCGACCTGCGCTTGCCCCGTACGATCCTGGCCCTTGCCGTCGGTGCTGCGCTGGGCATGTCCGGCGCCGCCTTGCAGGGATATACCCGCAATGCCTTGGCCGATCCCGGCATCATGGGTGTTTCCTCCATGGCTGCCTTCGGCGCGGTGATGACCATGTATCTCGGTACGGCCTCCGCCATGCCGTGGGTGCTGCCCACGGGCGCCATGGCCGGCGCGTTGATTGGCATCGCGGTGCTTCTCTCGTTGTCCGGCGCCATTTCCAGCGTGCTCACCTTCATCCTCGCGGGTGTAATCCTGAATACTGTCGCCTCGGCGGGCGTGGCGCTGGCGCTCAACCTTGCGCCCACGCCCTGGGCTGTGAACGAAATCATCAATTGGCTCATGGGCTCCGTTGCTGACCGTAGCCGCAATGAAGTTGCCTTCGCGCTGCCCTTTATCGCCATCGGCTGCACACTTATCGCCACGACGGGTCGCGCATTGGATGCGCTCACGCTGGGCGATGCGGCGGCACGTTCCCTCGGCATTCGCATGGAACGCACGCGCCTCGCGCTGGCGCTGGGCATCGGCCTTGCGACGGGGGCCAGCGTTGCGGTCACGGGTATGATTGGTTTTGTCGGGCTCATCACGCCGCATCTCCTGCGTCCGTTGATCGGCGCGCGGCCTGGCGCGCTGCTGGTTCCCAGTGCCTTCGCCGGTGCGGTGCTGGTGCTGGCCGCGGATATCATCGTGCGTCTGATCCCATCCCCGGCCGAGCTGAAGCTGGGCGTGGCCATGGCAGCGCTTGGGGGGCCATTCTTCCTGCTGATGCTCATCGATATGCGCCGGAGGGCCGCATGAGCAGGCTTGGCATTTCCGATCTTTCCGTGCGGCTGGGCGACAAGCGCGTGCTCGATAACATCACCGCGCAGTTCCGTACCGGTGAAGTCACGACCATCATCGGTCCCAACGGCGCCGGAAAGTCCACGCTGCTCACCTGTCTCGCGGGCCTGCGCAAACCGGACTCCGGCGTGGTGCAATTCGACGGTGTGGACATCGCATCCATTCCTGCGCGCGCCCGTGCCCAACGTCTGGGCTATCTGCCGCAGATCGCCGAAGTGGCCTGGGGTATCGATGTGCGCACCCTCGTGGGCCTTGGGCGCATTCCCTTCACCAGCGCGCGTGGTCTGGCGGCAGAGGATCAGCGCGCGGTCGATGACGCTTTGGAACAAAGCAATATTACCGCCTTCGCGGCGCGCAATGTCACCTCGCTCTCCGGCGGCGAGCGCGCCCGCGCCTTGCTCGCTCGTGTACTGGCAGGCAAGCCGCAGTGGATCCTCGCGGACGAGCCTTTCGCCGGCCTCGACCCTGCGCACCAATTGGACACTGCCGCGTTGTTCCGCACGCTTGCGCGCGAAGGCCGTGGTGTTGTCGTCACGCTGCACGATCTGCACACGGCTCTGCGCATGTCCGATCGTGTGCTGGTGCTGGGTGAGGGACACATCCTCGCCGACGGCACCCCGGCGGAAGCGCTGGCGCCTGAAATCCTCACGCGGGCTTACGGCCTGGAAACGCGTTTCTGGGACGGGGCTACGGGCCCACTTATCGAGATTGTTGGCCGGCGTGCCTGATTTCATCCCCGATGTGATGAGTGATCCGTGGATTGTCCTCGCGGCTCTCGTGTTGGAAGCCGTCATTGGATATCCAACCGCATTGCATCTGGCTCTTCCCCATCCGGTGACGTGGATCGGTGCAGTGCTGGCCGTTTGCGAGAAGCGGTGGAACGAACCCCAACGCGCGCGCAAAGCTTGGGGTGTCGTCACTCTTGTGATCGCGGTCGTCGTCACGGGCGGCGCGGGATTTTTACTCAGCCACGTGACGGGTATCATGCCTTTGCAAACCGCCCTTATTGTCATCCTTGGCACAGTGGGTCTCGCGCAGCGCAGTCTGCACGACCATGTGGCGGCCGTTGTGCATGCGCCGGATCTCGACGCTGCGCGCCGCGCGGTGGCCGGCATTGTCGGCCGCGACGTGGAAAGTCTCGATGGACAAGGTGTCGCCGCAGCCGCTCTCGAAAGCCTCTCCGAGAGTTTCAACGATGGCATTGTCGCGCCCGCCTTCTGGTTCCTGCTGGGCGGCCTGCCGGGGCTCTTTATATATAAAGCGGTCAACACCGCCGACAGCATGATCGGGCACTTGGAACCCCGCTGGCGCGACTTCGGTTGGGCGGCAGCGCGTCTCGATGATCTGCTGAATCTTTTGCCGGCCCGTCTTGCCGGCGCACTCATTGTTTTGGCCCAAGGGCGCGACTGGCGGCGTGGCTGGCGCGTCATGTGGGCCGATGCCATGAAACATGCATCACCCAATGCTGGCTGGCCCGAAGCGGCCATGGCGGGCGCACTGAATGTCCGCTTGGGTGGGCCAGCGCAATATGACGGCGTCACACACGATCGGCCCGTGTTTGGCGTTGGCGCCGCCCCTTCTATTGCTGACGTGCGGCGTGGCCTTTTCACATATCGCAAAGCCTGCGCTTTGCTGTGGGTGTTGATGATCGCCGGAGGTCTCCTGTGGCGCCTATAAAGCCAGCAGTGATGATCCAAGGCTGCGGCTCCGACGTGGGCAAGTCCATGATCGTCGCCGGGTTGTGTCGGCTGTTCGCCAATCGCGGACTTAAGGTTCGCCCCTTCAAACCGCAGAACATGTCCAACAATGCCGCCGTCACGGCCGATGGCGGCGAGATCGGGCGGGCGCAGGCGCTGCAGGCCATGGCGTGCCGCACACCGGCCACCGTTCACATGAACCCTGTGCTGCTGAAGCCGCAGAGCGACGTTGGCGCGCAAGTTGTCATCCGGGGCAAAGTGGCTGGCACCTATCAGGCGCGGGCCTATCAGGATCGTAAGGGCGAGATGCTCGATGTGGTGCTCGAGAGCTTCCAGTTGCTCCAAAGCGAAGCCGATCTTGTCATTGTCGAAGGGGCCGGCAGCCCCGCGGAAACCAACCTGCGTCACAACGATATTGCCAACATGGGGTTCGCGCGCGCGGCAAAGGTGCCCGTTGTGCTTGCCGCCGATATTGATCGTGGGCACGTCATCGCCGCTCTGGTGGGTGCTGCGGCTGTGCTCGACGACGCCGACCGCGCCATGATCCAGGGTTTTCTCATCAACAAGTTTCGCGGCGATCCCGCACTCTTCACCGATGGCCGCACGGAAATCGTGCGGCGTACCGGCTGGCGTGATTTGGGTTTGATCCCGTGGCTCGCCGAAGCCCGCCGCTTGCCGGCGGAAGACGCAGTGATCTTGGAACGCAGCGCCAGCGACGTGGCCCGCGCCCGCGTGAAGATTGCAGTGCCGCTTCTATCGCGCATCTCCAATTTCGACGACTTCGATCCGCTGCGGGCCGAGGACAGCGTGGACTTCGTGTACATCAAACCGGGCGAGCCGCTGCCCGGCGATGCCGACCTCGTTATCCTGCCGGGCACAAAAGCGACGCTCGCCGATCTGGCTTTTTTCCGCGCCCAGGGTTGGGACATTGATCTCGCGGCCCACGTGCGGCGCGGCGGGCGTGTGCTTGGCATTTGCGGAGGTTTGCAGATGTTGGGCCGGCGCATCACCGATCCCGAGGGCATCGAGGGGCCCGCAGGCTCCGCGAGCGGCCTCGGTTTGCTCGATCTCGAAACCACGCTCAGCGGAGAGAAGGTGTTGAAACCTGTGTCCGGCGTGCTTGCGTCTGCACCCGCGCCTTTCGACGGCTATGAGATGCACGTAGGCCGCACCACAGGCGCTGCACTGGAGCGGCCCTTCCTGTTCATCGGCAACACGGCTGACGGCGCGCAGTCCGCCGATGGTCGTATCGCCGGTACCTATGTCCACGGTCTCTTCGCCCGGGCCGAAGCACGTGGCGCGGTGCTGAAAGACCTGGGCGCTATGTCCAATGCCACGCATCATGCTGGCGTTGTGGATGCGCTGCTCGACAGTCTCGCGCAATCGTTCGAGAAGGCTGTCGATATTGCTGCGCTTTCCGCCATCGCGGGGTTGCCATGATCGCACTTCCTTCTATTCCGGCTTTTGACACCACCCTCGCGCGCGAGCTGCGGGCGCGTATCGACGGGTTGGCCAAGCCTCCGGGCGCATTGGGACGCATGGAAGATCTCGCCGTGCAGCTCGGTCTGATCCAGAACACGTTGCAGCCACAGGCCGCGCGCGCATTGCTGATGATCTTCGCCGGCGACCATGGCCTGACCGAAGATGGCGTCTCGCGCTACCCCGCGGCCGTCACGGGCGCCATGGTGAGCACCTTCCTTGCAGGCAAAGCCAGCGCGAGCGCGTTCGCCGCCGCTGTAGATGCCGAGGTCCGTGTGGTCGACGCTGGCGTGGCGGCGGCCATCGATCATCCCAAGTTGCTCCAGCAGAACGTGCGGCGCGGCACGGCGAACGCCGCACGAGCGCCTGCCATGAGCATCAAAGAAGCCGAGACAGCGCTCGCGCGCGGAATAGCTTTGGCCCAAACGTCCGCGCAGGAGTTCGACATTCTTGCCTGCGGCGAGATGGGCATCGGCAACTCGGCCTCCGCCGCGCTTCTCATGCATCGCCTAGCGGACGTTTCCCTGGCGCAGTGCGTCGGGCGTGGTGCGGGGCATGACGATGCGGGGCTTGCCCATAAGCTCGCGGTGTTGGAGCGGGCGGCAGCGCGCACGAATGTTCGCGCACCTCTGGACGTGCTTGCCGAATTCGGCGGCTGCGAAATCGCCATGATGGCCGGCGCTATCCTCGGCGCGGCTTCCGCGCGGCGGGTGATGATTGTGGACGGCTTCATTTCAAGCGCAGCAGCGCTTGTGGCCGTGCGCCTTGCGCCCGCCGTGTTTCCCTTCTGTGTCTTCTCACACCGCTCCGCCGAGGCGGGGCATCGCTTGCTGCTCGATGCCTTGGGCGCAAAACCGCTGCTCGATCTCGACATGCGTTTGGGAGAAGGCACCGGCGCTCTGCTTGCCGTGCCTTTGCTGCGCGCGGCGGCGAATCTGCTGAGCCACGTCGCCAGCCTCGACGACGTGCTGCAGGGAAGACTCTGACGTGGGTGTGCGCCGCGAATTCCGTCTGCTCCTCTGCGCCGTGCAATTTCTGACGCGCGTTCCGGTCGGACATCTCGCGGGCTACGCGCCCGATTGGATCACGCGCAGCGCGCGCTATTTCCCGCTTGTCGGCCACATGGTCGGTGGCGTCAGCGCCGCCGTGCTGTGGGGTGCGGCGCAACTCTGGCCGCAGCCCGTGCCGGTGATCCTGGCGCTCATCGGCGGCATTCTCTTGACCGGCGCCTTCCACGAGGACGGTCTCGCCGATACCGCCGACGGTCTTGGCGGCGGACAGGACCGCACCCAGCGTCTCACCATCATGAAGGACAGCCGCGTCGGAACGTACGGCGTGCTGGCGTTGATCCTTCTGCTCGCGCTTAAGGCCGCGAGCCTCGCGACCCTCGATGTTGTCAGCGCTGCCGCAGCGCTCATCACCGCGCATGGTCTCGCGCGTGCAGCCGCTGTGCTCGCCATGGCCGCGATGCCTTATGCCGGCGATCCCGACGCGGCCAAGATCAAACCGGTGCCCCAGGGTGTGACCTGGAGCGAATCCCTTTTTGCCACAGCCTGGGGCCTTTGGCCCCTGGCTGTGCTCCCGATGTTGCCGCTATCCTCGGTTTTCACAGGCCTCGTGCTTGGCGGTTTGCTGGCGTTGGGACTGGCGCTCACGGCGCGCCGGCTCATAGGCGGGGTGACGGGTGATGTGCTCGGTGGGATCGAGGAATTATTCCAAGCCGGCTATCTATTGGGAGTGCTCGCTGGTCATATATAGCCAGCTATCCATTTCCCCATGTTAATTGCTATTGATAATCATTCGCAAATAAAGTTAGGATGCTGGCTCTCTCGGACAATGGAGGCGGCATGAGCGATCTTTGGCGGCAGGCGGCAGATGCGTGGCTGGTGGAACATCAGACCGTGGACATGCCGGCGCCGGCGCTGACCAGCCTCAGGGCCGCCGAGCAGTTCATCCTCTGCAATATACGTTTGTGGTGGAACGTCACGCCCACACACAAGGGTGAGGACACGGCGGCACGCACGTTTGTGCGCGAGGGCTTTGCCAGCATCAATCTGCCGCTCACGGCGCGCGAAGGCTTCGAGCGTTTCCTGCTGATCTTGAAAACCGCCGCCGTACAGATACCGCACATCAATGGCATCTCTTGCGCGGAGGTCAGCGATGACGAGACACGCCTTTTAAGCCTCATCTCCCTCTGCCAACAGGGTCATAACGGTCACGCACTCATGGTACTGAAACGCTGGCTGCCGCCAACGGCCTATCGCGTGAGCCTGGAGAACGCTGTGCGCTTCGCGAGCGGCGCGGCGGAGCAAGGCTTGATCCTGCCGGCGCGCCTGAAACTCCCGGTGCGCGACACGGACGCGCGACCGCTGTTGCATTAAATCGGCATAGCAGACTCCGGATATTGGCGGCTTTTCCGGCTTGCGAGGCTTCTGCCGCGATTGCAGACTGAGCCGCACGAAGCGCCATTGACCGAAGGAGTATTTCCGTGACCGCCTTGAAACTGTTCTACCGTTATCCTGCCTGCTCGATTGTCTCGCACATTGCTTTGGAAGAAGCGGGGTTGCCGTTCGAGGCGCGCCGCGTCGATTTCCAGAACGCCGACGACATGGCGGAAGTGAAGAAGTTCAATCCCAAGGGCGCGGTGCCAACGCTAGTGGCCGATGGTAAGGGCCTGTCGGAGAACGTGGCGATCTGCTCCTACATCGACTCTCTCGCGCCGCAGGCGAAATTGTTCCCCGCGGACCCCTTTACTCGCGCGCAGTGCGTGTCGTTCCTGGCTTGGGGGGCTAGCACCGTACATATCAACTTCCGCATGTCCTTCCGGCCCGAGCGCTTCACCAGTGACGCCGCGCAGGTGGAAGCCGTGCGCGCGCAGGGACGCACGAACTTCTGGAAAAATCTCGAAACCATCGATGAGATATTGCAGAAACAAGACTGGGTCATCGGCAATGCGTTCACGATCGCCGATGGTTACGCTTTGCGCTTCTGGGATTGGGGCCGCATCACCAAACATCCCGTGGAAGATCTGAAAGCCTTCACCAAGCACAAGGATCGCATGATCGCCCGGCCCGCGGTGAAGCGCGTGCTGGAACGCGAGGACAGCCCGCTTGTGGCCAAAGTCTGAGCGGCGAATAAAAAACCAGCAATAAAAAAGCCCGGTGCTTGCACCGGGCTTTTTCGTCTCAAGCTGAAGCTTTGTAAGGAACTTAGGCCTTCAGGTTGGCAGCAGAATCCTTGCCGCGCTCGTTCACGATGTCATAGCTGATCGCCTGACCTTCGTTGAGGGTCGACATGCCGGCGCGTTCTACGGCGCTGATGTGAACGAACACATCCTTGCCGCCGTTGCTCGGCTGAATGAAACCGTAGCCCTTTTGGGAGTTGAACCACTTCACAGTACCTTGAGCCATTTTGGCCTCCTTAGAAAACGCACAACAGTGCGGCCTGAGCCGCGCGACCATCGCGCAGCCTGTCCCGAATCCAGCGTTGTCTTGGAAGCCTTATGAGGGCGTTTAGCAAGGCAGGCGAAGAACTCGTGCCCCATGAAGATATCGAAACTTATGCATTTTTCAATCCGGTGGATGGGCGGCCCCCATCCCCAACCCCTTGTAGTGTAAGGGGGTTAGAGCCGCTAACGGCGCGGGACCGGGACGCCCTTGGTCAAAAACCGCTGGGTTTTATGCTTCTGCCCCACGCGTTTGCCCTCGCCGCCCGCCCCGCCGGTGCCGGCCGGCTGCCAGGTGGGCACAAGCTGGTGTTTGCCGGGGCCGATGAGGTCCGCGCGGCCCATGCTCTTCAGCGCTTCGCGCAGGATCGGCCAGTTCTCGGCGTCGTGATAACGCAGGAAGGCTTTATGCAGACGCCGCTGCCGTATGCCCTTCACGGCTGACACCGCCTCGGAGACGCCGCGGCGGATGGGCCGCAAGGGATTGCTGCCCGAGTGATACATGGCCGTCGCGAGCGCCATGGGCGAAGGCAAGAAGGTCTGCACTTGGTCGGCGCGATATTTATGGCGCTTCAGCCACAGCGCCAAGTTCATCATGTCCTCATCGCTGGTGCCCGGATGAGCGGCGATGAAATAAGGAATAAGGAAGTATTCCTTGCCCGCACCTTGCGCGGCGGCGTCGAACAATTGCTTGAAGCGGTCGTAGGCACCGATGCCGGGCTTCATCATCTTCGACAGCGGGCCGGCTTCCGTGTGCTCGGGTGCGATCTTCAAGTAACCGCCGACGTGATGGGTGACGAGTTCCTTGATGTAAGCCGGGCTCCTCACAGCCAAATCATAACGGACGCCCGATGCGACCATGACTTTCTTGATGCCCGGCAGCTCGCGCGCTTTCTTGTAGAGCTGAATCAGCGACTCATGGCTGGTGTTGAGGTTCGGGCAGATGTCCGGATAGACGCATGACGGCTTGCGGCAGAGGGACTCGGTCTCTTTGTCCTTGCAGGCGATGCGGTACATGTTGGCGGTGGGCCCGCCGATGTCGGAGATAATGCCGGTGAAGCCTTTGGTCTTGTCGCGGATGTGGCCGATCTCATCCAATACCGATTTTTCCGAACGGTTCTGAATGATGCGGCCCTCGTGCTCAGTGATGGAGCAGAAGGAGCAACCGCCGAAACAGCCGCGCATGATGGTGACGGAGAAGCGGATCATGTCCCAGGCGGGGATTTTCGCATCACCGTAAGAAGGGTGAGGGGCCCGGGCGTAGGGCAATTCATACACGCCGTCCATTTCCGGCGTGGTGAGCGGGATGGGCGGCGGCGTGACCCACAGCTCGCGGTCGCCGTGTTTCTGAATCAGAGGCCGTGCGTTGCCGGGATTGCTTTCGCGGTGAAGCACGCGGGAAGCGCGGGCGTAGGATTCTTTATCCTGCTCGACCTGTTCGAAAGCCGGCAGGCGGATGATAGTCCTGGGACCGCTGGCGCGCGCGCCTTCGTCGCTGGACTCAAGATCATCGGCGGGAATTTCCGTCCAGCCTTCGGGCACGGACGGCTTCAGCAGCGCTACGCCGCGCACATCGTCGAGGTCAGTTGGCTTTGCGCCACGTGCCATGCGGTGCGTGACTTCCACCACGGCGCGCTCGGCGTTTCCATACAGCAGGATGTCGGCCTTGGCATCAACCAGGACAGAACGGCGGACCTTGTCGGACCAGTAGTCGTAGTGCGCGATGCGGCGCAGCGAGCTTTCGATGCCGCCGAGCACGATGGGCACATCCTTGAAGGCTTCGCGGCAGCGCTGCGCATAGACGATAACAGAACGGTCGGGGCGTTTGCCGCCTTCGCCGCCCGGCGTGTAGCTGTCGTTGTGGCGCAGGCGGCGGTCGGAGGTGTAGCGGTTGACCATCGAGTCCATATTGCCGCCGGTGATGCCGAAATAGAGTGTCGGCTTGCCGAGGGCAGAGAAGGCGTCGGGGTTGGTCCAATCGGGCTGAGCGATGATGCCAACGCGAAAGCCCTGTGCTTCCAGCAGGCGCCCAATAATCGCCATGCCGAAACTGGGATGATCGACGTAAGCGTCGCCGGTGACGAGGACGACATCGCAGGCATCCCAACCCAGCTCGTCCATCTCGGCGCGCGACATGGGCAGGAAGGGCGCGGTCCCAAAGCGGTGCGCCCAGTTCTTGCGGTAGGAGAAAAGCTGTTTCGGCTCGGCCGTAATGGCGTTCATGGGCGTTCATTTGCGCCAGGAAGCCTGCCTCGTCAATGGCAGCATGCCCGTGGTGAATGAATAATACGCCATATCAAGGTCTTGGAACGAGCTACCTTGCAAAAATCTCGGCAAAGAAAGCCTGCATGGCAGCCCAGGCGCGAGCGTCCGATTGGGCGTTGTAGAGGATTCCCGGTGCGATTGAGCCGTCGTTCTTGGGGTTCATGAACCCGTGTACGGTGCCGCCGTAGCTGTTGACCTGCCAGTTCGCGCCGGCTTTGCGCATTTCGTCCTCGAAGGCGACGACGTGCGGCGGCGGGATCATGGGATCGTCGGCGCCGTGGCAGACGAGGACTTTGGGTTTCACTTCGCCGGGTTTGGCGGGGGCTTTGGTCTCCAGTGCGCCGTGGAAGCTGACCACGCCGGAAAGGGTGGCGCCGTCGCGTGCGAGTTCCAACGCCGTGGAGCCGCCAAAGCAGAAGCCAATGGCGGCAAGCCGTGTGCCATCGACATAAGGCAGCGCCGCCATAGCGTCGAGGGCTATGCGCGCGCGGGCGCGCAGTTTGGGTGGATTGCCGCGCATCTCGCCGATGAGGGCCAGGGCTTCCTCGCGGCTGGTGGTGGTGCGCCGGTCGCCGAACATATCCGCCGCGAAACCGACGTAGCCGAGATCAGCCAACATCTTGGCGCGCATGATGACATGTTCGCCCAAACCCCAGGCTTCATGCACGATGAGGATGCCTGGAAGGCGGGTTTCATTAGCGATGCGCTTTTCGTCATAGGCGACGAAGCCGCTCAGGGAGACCGCGTTATCGCGATAGGTGATGTCTTCGGTTTTCATCGCAGACTCCCATGACAGATCTTAAACGTGTGGGCACCGCGCAAAGTTCGCCGGGCAGATGCGTTTACCCGTGGCGGAGCACGGTGAGTGCTTGCCACGCAGGAATGCCGTGAATTGCGCCAGGGCGGAAATGAAGGCGGGAGCTGTGCGCACGGCGGCCAGACGCGAGAAGTGCGGCACGCCAACCGATGTCGCCAGCTCTTTCATAGTCTCGTCCAGTTCCACCAAGGTCTCGACGTGTTCCGAGACGAAGGCGATGGGTACGATGATGAGGGGCACTTTGTCCGCCCCTGCGCGCTTGATCTCGTTCTCGACGGAAGGCCCGAGCCATTCCACGGGCGTGACGCGGCTCTGGTAGCAGATGTTCCAATCAAGGTTCGGGATGGCAGCGCGTGCGACGACGGCTTCGGTCGATTGGTGCACTTGCCATTCGTAGGGATCGCCGCCGGCGATGGTTTTCTTCGGCAGCCCATGAGCGGAGAAGAGCACGCGCGGCTTGCCGTGCGTGCTGGCGGTGGCGTGCGCTGCGCGTAAGGCTTCGGCGATGGGCGCGATGAAGCCATCGGCGGTGGGATAACAGCAGAGTTCCTCGATAGGTGTGGTGAGACTTTGGCGCTTGGCTTCCAGCGCGAGGGCTTTGAGCGATGTGCCCGTGGTGGTGGTGGAGAATTGCGGATAAAGCGGCAGCGCAACAATGCGTGTGGGTTGATACGCTTTCAAGCCCGCCACGACTTCCTTGGCCATGGGATGCCAGTAGCGCATGAAGACGAAGACCTTGGAGTTCGGCGCGGTCTTCTGCATTTCTTTTTCAAGCGCGTCGGCCTGGGCTTGTGTTTCCGGCAACAGCACGGACTTTCCGCCAAGGCGCGCGTAGTAGCCTTGGGACTTCTTGGCGCGCAAGGTCGAGATGGTCGTGGCGAACAGCCAGCGCAGCGGCGTGGGCAGCGGGATGATGGAAGGGTCGTTGAAGAGATTGAACAGGAACGGACGCACGGCGGCAGGGCTGTCGGGCCCGCCGAGGTTGAAGATCACAATCGCCAAGCGTTCGTTCGAGGGACGTTCGTTCACCACACTTCCTTTTGCTTCCGCCCGTATGCCACAGGCTTAAGTAAAGCGGGAAGCCGCAAATTTGCGCGAGGCGCGGCGGCTTTGACACTGCTGTGACATTCCTTAACAGCGCCTGTGTTATCCGAGCCCCATGAATCGATTCGCTCTTATAGGTGCGTCCTACAAGACCGCCGGCGTGGAACGGCTGGGGCAGTTGGCCCTGCCCAAAGACCAGATTGCCGCGCGCTTGCCGGGGCTGGCCGCCGAGATCGGCGCCCAGGAGCTGGCCTATATTGGCACCTGTAACCGCGTCGAATTCCTGCTGGCGGGCGAGAACCCCCTGGCGGTGCAGACCTGCCGCGACCGGCTGGGACAACTGCTGACGCAGGCCCCCCTGCCGGAGACCGAGACGCGGCGCATCTTCCGCGCCTGGACCGACGAAGGCGCCGTGGAGCACCTGTTCCTGGTGGCCTCGGGGTTGGACTCCGCCCAGGCCGGCGAGCGCGAAATCTATGCCCAGGTGCGCAGTGCCTGGACCACATCGCGCAAGGCCGGCACCTGCGGCCCGCAGCTCGATTACATTTTCGGTGAAGCGCTGCGCGCGGCCCAGGATGTGCATCAGCAAGCGGCGCGCCCCGGCAATGCGGACTCACTCGCCAACTTCGCGGTCAAGCGCGCGGAAGATTTTCTCAAGGGCCAGCGCGGCCGTATAGCGCTGGTGGGCGTATCGCCCATGACGCGCCATTGCGCGCGGGCGTTTGCGAGAGCGGGGCAGTCCATGGTGATCGTGAACCGCACGCTGGAACTCGCGCAGGAATTCGCCGGCGAAGTGAAGGCCGAGGCGTTGGCATTGGACGTCTTCAAGAAAGACCCGAGTGGCTTTGACGTCATCATCACCGCTGTCGGCGGTGCCGAGCCGGTGTTGGACGAAACCCTGCTGCGTAAATTGGCCAAGGGTAAAAAGCCCCTGATCCTCGACCTGGGCGTGCCGCCCAATGTGGACCCGGAAGCGGCGGAGGCCCTGGAGATCGAACGCGTCGGCATGGACCAGGTCATCGCCGACGCAGCTACGGGCCGCACCGCCAAGCTCGGTGAGCTAGCCTCGGCGCGCGTGCTGATCGATGAACACCTGGAGCGCCTGCGCAGCGAATACGCCATTCGTGAGTCGGCGCCGTTGTTGCAAAGATTGACGATGCAGTATCAGCAGGCGGCTGTTGAAAGTCTGCGACGCTTGCCGCGTGGGCCCCATGATGAAGAGACCTTGCGCCAGTGGGCCGAGAGTTTTGCGCGCCGCATGGCGCATGCGCCGATGAAGGGTCTGCGCGCCTTGGCCGCGGAAGCGGGACCCGAGGCGGTGCAAGCTTATATGGATGGTGTCGAGGAAGCCCTCGGCAGCGAAAATTCACCAAAGGAGAAGAGATCGTGACGACAGATTCCACCAATACCGAACTCTTCGAGCGTGCGCGCAAGGCCATTCCCGGCGGCGTGAATTCACCCGTGCGCGCTTTTGGCGCCGTGGGCGGCGTGCCCAAGTTCATCGCACGCGGCGAAGGCGCTTACATTGTTGATGAAGAGGGTAAACGCTATCTCGACTTCATGGGCTCGTGGGGTCCGCTCATCCTGGGCCACTGTCATCCGGAAGTCATCGAGGTGGTGCAGAACAAGGCAGCCCTCGGCACGACGTTTGGCGCGCCGTGCCGCGCGGAAGTCGATCTGGCCGAGATGGTCCTCAGCATGTACCCCGCCCTGGAGCAGGTGCGCTTTGTGTCCTCGGGCTCCGAGGCGACCATGAGTGCCATTCGCCTGGCGCGCGGGGCCACCGGCCGCGATCTGATCGTCAAATTTTCCGGCTGCTATCACGGACATGCGGATCATCTGCTGGTAGCTGCCGGTTCGGGCCTGGCGACGGCGGGCCAGCCGTCCTCCGCCGGCGTGCCCAAAGACTTCGCGGCGTTGACGCTGGTATTGCCGCTGGACGACGAGGAAAAGGCCAAGGCGCTGTTTGCCGCCGAAGGCAAACGTATCGCGGCTGTTATCATCGAGCCGATCCCGGCGAATAACGGTCTTCTGTTGCAGCACAAAGAATTTCTGCTCACGCTGCGCCGCCTGACACGCGAAGCCGGCGCGCTGTTGATTTTCGACGAGGTCATCTCCGGCTTCCGTGTGGCGCCCGGAGGGGCTGCGGAACTGTTTGGCATCACGCCGGATCTGGCCACCTTCGGCAAGATCATCGGCGGCGGCTTGCCCGTGGGCGCGTACGGCGGCTCGCGCCAGTTGATGGCGCATATCGCGCCGGAAGGCCCCGTTTATCAGGCGGGCACACTCTCGGGAAATCCCGTCGCCATGGCGGCGGGCCTTGCGACCTTGCGCATCCTGCAACGCGAGAAAGCGTGGACGAAGCTGGAGGAGATGGGCGCGTTGCTGGAGAAAGAAGTGAAAGCAGCGCTGGCCGGCGTGACGACACCTTGGGACTTCACGCGCGTGGGCTCGATCTTCTGGCTGTCATTCCAGAAAGGCGGCGCACCGCGCTCGGCCGAGAAACTGGACCAGAATGCCGGCGAGCGCTTCAAACCCTTGTTCCACACGTTGTTGGAGCGCGGCATCTACATTCCGCCGTCAGCCTATGAAGTGATGTTCCTGTCGCTGGCGCACACGCCGCAAGATATCAGCACTTTCGCGGGCGAGCTACGCGATGCCGTCAACGCCACGGCAGCGGCGTAAGAGACGATATGACGTTCTTCCGCACCAATCCTAACCGACTCCTGCATATGGCGATCATATTCCTGCAGGTGTTTTCAGTTGTGCAGGTGGTGTGGTGGTTCGTGGACCAGCGCAACTATGCCGCCGAGAACGCCAACCGGCAGCGCGAACTTTATTCTTACGACATGGTGGCGGCGCAGCGTTTGGCGGCAGCGGGACTATCCGCTGACGAGATCACGAACATATTCCCGCACGCGCACGTAGACAGCGGTGCAGTGACGCTGACGCCGGCGGCGCTTGCGGAGTTGAGCGATGCGGAATCCCGGCACGTGACGCAATATGCCTGGGAGAGCGGTTTCTTCCTGTTGGTGCAGGCGCTGGCCATCCTGGTGCTGTGGCGCGGGCTGTCGAGCGAGGCGGAGATCCGGCGTAAGCAGGATAATTTCCTCGCCATGGTGTCGCATCAGTTCAAGACGCCTATCGCCAGTTTGCAGTTGTCGCTTGAGACCATGGTGAAGCGGCAACTATCGCCCGAGCGGTTCCAGACGTTGTCGCAGCGCATGCTGGATGATCTCGCACGTATGCAAGGGATGGTGTCCAAGATCTTGGACAGCGCGCGCCTGGACCGTGGCCGGGTGCAGCTCAATCGCGAACGTCTGTTTCTGGCCGAAGCCGTGCGCCATGTACTGGCGACCCTGGAAGACGTGGCGAACCGGGCCCATGTGGCCTTCAAGGTAGACGTGCCGGCGAGTCTGGCCATCAGCGCCGATCCGCTGGCCGTGGACGGCGTGCTGCGCAATCTGGTGGAAAACGCCATGTCGGCCATGGCGCCCATGGGCGGCGGCACCGTGACGGTCACGGGCCGGGCGGCCGGCGTGGGCGCGGAATTGGCCATTAGCGACACTGGCGTCGGTTTTGCGCCGGCGGAGGGGCCAAAGCTCTTTGAAAAGTTCTTCCGCATTGATAATCACGGGGGCCGCGACGCAGCGGGAACGGGACTGGGGCTTTTCATCGTGCAGCGCTTCATGCATTTCGAGAATGGCAGTGTGCGGGCGGACAGCGAAGGCGCGGGGAAGGGGGCCACCTTCACCGCGACGTGGCCGCGTGTGGAGGGAGCGGAGGTATGAGCGAGAACCGCATCCTTCTGGTCGAGGACGACCTGCATCTGGCCGAGGGCATGGCCGAGAACATGCGCGCCGAAGGTTATGCCGCCGATACGGCCCATGATGGAGCGCTGGGCCTGGAGATGGCCCTGGCGGGCGATTACGATCTGTTGGTGCTCGATGTGATGCTGCCGCAGATGGACGGTTTTGCCTTGTGCCGCGCCTTGCGCGCCCAGGGCAAGAACACGCCCGTGCTGTTCCTGACGGCGCGCGGCGATCCGCAAGACCGCGTGCGCGGCCTGGAGGCGGGCGGCGACGACTACCTGACGAAGCCCTTTCACTTGGACGAATTCCTGCTGCGCATACGTGCCATCTTGCGCCGCTGGGAGTGGTTCAAGATGTCGCTGAAGCAGCCGGCGGCTAGCACGACACTGAGTTTCGCCGGCAATGAAGCCAACTTCCGCACCTTCCAGGCGCAGAGCTGGGACGGCACCAGCCATGACCTCACGGAAAAGGAAGCGATGATTTTAAAAGTGCTCGCCGAACATCCGGGTGAGGTGGTGGCGCGCGACGACTTGCTGGAGAAGGTGTGGGGCTACGAGGTGTATCCCTCGACGCGCACCGTGGACAATTTCATCCTGCGCCTGCGCAAGATTTTCGAACGCGATCCGCACAACCCGCGCCATTTCCTGACGGTGCGCGGCGTGGGTTATCGGTTTTTGCCCGAAGGTGAGCTGTGAGCAAACTCATCCGCATTGGGACGCGTGGCTCGGCCCTGGCGCTGTGGCAGGCGGAAGAGACCGCGCGCCTGATCAAGGCGCTGCCGGGTGCGCCTGGCGTAGAGATCGTAGTCATCAAGACGCGCGGCGATCTGCAGCAGGATATTCCGCTGTGGGCCACGCCGGGCAAAGGTTTCTTCACGGCCGAGCTGGATCGTGCGCAGCTAGATAATGAAGTCGATATCGTCGTGCACAGCTTGAAGGATCTGGCGACGGTGCTGACCGAAGGACTTGTGCTGACGGCGGTGCTGGAGCGCGAGGACTCACGCGACGCACTGGTGGTGCGAGGGGAGGGCGATCTCTTTTCGTTGCCGAAGGGTGCGCGCATTGGCACCAGCAGCTTGCGCCGGCGCGCTTTTCTGATGCACATGCGCCCCGATCTCGTACAGCTGGAGCTGCGCGGCAACGTGCCGACGCGGGTGAAGAAACTGGATGACGGCGCCTATGACGCCATCATCCTGGCGACTGCCGGCTTGAAACGCCTTGGTTTGGCGAACCGCATTTCTCAACATCTGCCGATCCAGGATTTCCCCAATGCCGTGGCGCAAGGGATCGTCGGCATTTGCACGCGCGCGGACGATGCGGCCACACAACAGTGGATCAAGCCGTTGGATCATGCTGCCACACGCATCGCAGCGGAAGCAGAGCGCGGGTTGCTGCGTCGCCTGGAAGGTGGTTGCCAGGTGCCCGTGGGCGCGCTCGCAACGGTGCATGGTGCCAGCGTCTCGCTCTATGCCGCTGCCGCGACTCTGGACGGCGCGACCTTCGTGGCGACGCAAGCGACCGGGCCCGTGGGTGAAGCTGAAGCCTTGGGCCGCCGTGTGGCCGAAGACCTGTTGAACAAGGGCGGCACGCGCGTGCTCGATGAAGCCAATGCGCGCCGCCAAGCCGCGATGACTTAGGACCCATAGACATGACGAACGACGAGCCCGTATTCCTCGCCGCCTGCCGCGGCAAGCCTGTATCGCATATGCCCGTGTGGGTGATGCGTCAGGCGGGGCGCTATTTGCCCGAATACCGCGCCGTGCGCGCGAAAGTGGGTTTCACGGAACTCACGCGCTCGCCCGAGCTGGCGTGCGAAGTGACATTGCAACCGATCCGCCGCTTTGCGCTAGATGCATCCATCATCTTCTCGGACATTATGGTTCCGATTGAGGGCATGGGCGTGGCGCTGGAGTATGCGCCAGGTCCGGTCATCGCCGAGCCCGTGCGTACGCTGAAGCAGGTGGAAGCGCTGCGGCCCATCGTGCCCGAGCGCGATGTGCCGTTCGTGATGGAAGCCATCAAGCTGACGCGCGCCGGCCTGCCAAAGCATGTTCCCTTGATTGGCTTTGCGGGGTCGCCGTTTACGCTGTTCTCGTACCTTGTGGCGGGCAAACCCTCGAAGGAGTTCTCGGTGCCGCGCGCCTTCGCCCAGGCCGAGCCGGAAATTTCCGCACGCCTGATGGAGAAGCTCGCGGACGCGATGATCGTTTATTTGAAAGCGCAGGCAAACGCGGGCGCGCAGGCGCTGATGCTGTTTGAGTCCTGGGGCGGATTGCTGGGCCCGAACGACTACGCGCGCATCGCGCTGCCGCCGGTGAAGCGCATCATCGATGGGTTGAAGGATGTCGGTGTGCCGCTAATCTATTTCGCCAACCAGTGCGGCGGAAACCTCGCGTCCATCGCGACGTTGAACGCGGATGTGATTGGCCTCGATTGGCGTACGTCGCTGGGCGCGGCACGCAAAGTTCTGGGACCAGGCAAGGCCGTGCAGGGCAACCTGGACCCGGCGCATCTGTTCTCCTCGCCGGAGAATTTGAAGAAGCGCGTGGATGAAGTCCTGGCGGACGCTGGGCCGGGACCGGGGCACATCTTCAACCTGGGTCACGGTATCTGGCCCGAGACGGACCCCGATTCCGTGGCGCGGCTGGTCGATTACGTCCACGAACGCACGCGGGCATAAGCATGAGCCATCCCGAAAACGGACCGAGCGACGCGGCGGCGGCATCGGTGAGCTTCTTCCACGATTTGCAGGATCGCATCTGCGCGTCGTTCGAAGACGTGGATGGCGCGGGCAAGTTCGAGAAGACAGAGTGGACGCGCCCGCCCGAGCATCGCCTGAAGGGCGGCGGGCGCATGCGCGTGATGCGCAGTAAAGTCTTCGAGAAAGTTGGCGTCAATGTGAGCCTGGTGTGGGGCGTCATGTCGGAGCAGGGCATGGCGCAGATGCCGGGCGCGAAAGAGTCCGGTGGGCGCTTCTCGGCCTGCGGAATCTCGCTTGTGACTCACATGGACAATCCGTTCGCGCCCACGGTGCATATGAACCTGCGCTGCATGTCCACGAGCAAAACCTGGCGCGGCGGCGGGGCGGATTTGACGCCGACGTTTCCCTTTGAAGACGACACGGCAGAATTTCATGCGGCCCTGCGCGCGGCGTGCGACACATATCGCCCGGGCGCGTACGCGGAATACAAAGAATGGTGCGACAAGTATTTCTACCTGCCGCACCGCCAGGAGCCGCGCGGCGTCGGCGGCATCTTCTTCGACGATCTGGCGAGCGGCAATGACGCGGCGGATTTCAAGTTCCAGAAGGACGTGGGTGCGGCCTTCCTCGACGTCTATCCGCGTATCGCGCGCCGGCGCATGAACACGGCCTTTACCGAGGCCGACAAAGACAAGCAGCTCATCAAGCGCGGGCGCTACGTGGAGTTCAACCTGGTGTACGATCGCGGCACAAAATTCGGCTTCACGACAGACGCGAACCCTGAAGCCTATTTGATGAGCATGCCCCCCGTCGTGAAGTGGTAGGAGACATTTGATGGCCGCCGCATACCCCTGGATCAAAGCCCTGCATATCATCGCCGTCATCTCGTGGATGGCGGGGCTGTTGTATCTGCCGCGCCTGTTCGTAAATCACGTGGGCCTGACCGTGGGTTCGGAAGCTTCGAACATGCTGAAAGGCATGGAGGGGCGGCTGATGCGCCTCATCATGCGCCCGGCGGCGGTGGCCACGATCTTGTTCGGCGGCATGCTGCTGTCTACCGGCGTGGTGGATTGGTCCATGGGCTGGATGCATGCCAAGCTCGTGCTGGTCGTGGGGCTCGTCATCATGCACGGGCTTATGGAGAAATGGCGCGGCGCCTTTGCGCGCGACGCCAATCAGCATACGGCGAAGTTCTTCCGTATGGTCAACGAAGTGCCGACACTGCTGATGATCGCCATCGTGTTGCTGGTGGTCGCAAAGCCTTTCTAGACTTTAAATGCGCATGATCTTATCGGAAAACCGGTACCCACTTTTCCGGATCATGCGCTAGGCCGTCGCAGCGTTGTGCTTAATGACGGGCAGTTCGCGTACCGGCTTGCCGGTGGCGGCGAGCATGGCATTGCAGACCGCGGGCATTACCGCCGCGGCCCCCGGCTCACCGACGCCGCCAAAGAATCCGCCGGACGGCACGAGGTGGATTTCCACTTCCGGCATATCGGCGAGGCGCAGCATCGGGTAGGTGTCGAAATTGCCTTGCTCGACGCGGCCATTCTTAATGGTGATCTGGTCATAAAGGCCGGCGGTGAGGGCCCACACCACAGAGCCTTCCATCTGACTGCGTGTTGAGTCGGGGTTGACCACAGTGCCGCAGTCGATGGCCGAGATCACGCGGTGCACGCGCGGTGTGCCGTCGGCGTTTAGGGAAATCTCGACCGCTGTAGCGACAAAGCTCTCGTAAGCATCCACTTGGGCGATGCCGCGAAATATCCCCTTGGGCGCCGGCGTGTCCCAGCCGATGGCCTTGGCGACGGTATCGAGCACGGCGAGCTGCTTCGGCGCTTTCGCGAGGTATTTGCGGCGATATTCATAGGGGTCTTGGCCGGCGGCGCGGGCGATCTCGTCAAAGAAACATTCGCGGAAGTAGCCGTTCTGCGAATGATGCGTGGAGCGCCAATAGCCCACCGGAATGGGCGTGTTGCGCATGGCATAGTCGAGATGAAGATTCTCGACGGCGTAAGGGTTGTCGGTGAAAGCGATAAGGAAACCCTCATCCATGTTATTTTTGATGGCTGCAGGGTTGCCCATGCTGAGCAGCGAATGGCCGGAGATGCGGGTGTTCCAGGCAACGAGGTTGCCAGCAGTATCGAGGCCCGCCGTGAACTTGGCGGCAGAGACGGGCCGGTAGTAGTCGTGCTGGATGTCTTCCTCGCGCGACCAAATCATTTTTACAGGCTTGTCGACGGCCATGGCGATCTTGGTGGCCTGCTCGAGATAGTCCGAGGTGCCAAACGGTCCATAGCGCCGTCCGAAACCGCCGCCAGAGTAGGTGATGTGGACGGTGACCTTGAGCGGATCGATGCCGGCGATCTTGGCCACGGTGGACATGACGGCTTCGGTGTTTTGGGTGGGTGCCCAGACGTCGACGGTGCCGTCCGGATTGAAGCGCAACGTCGCATTCTGGGTTTCCATAGGCGCGTGGCTCAGGAACGGCACGCGGTATGTAGCCTCGACGACTTTGGCGGCTTTGGCGAGCGCGCCTTTGGTGTCGCCGTCGTTGCGAGCCGAGGGCGCTTCCGCTTGCGCGAGGCCATTGTCGATGAAGGTAGCGATGCCAGCGCTGCTGACATCAGCATTCGCACCCTCGTCCCAGGTGATCGCCAATGCCTTGGCGGCGCGCTGTGCCTGCCAGTAGGACTCGCCAATGACAGCGACGGCGTTTTCTAGGGGCACTACCTTCGTGATGCCTTTGTGGTTGCGGAGGGAGCTTTCGTCGTAGCTCCGGAGCTTGCCGCCGAAAACTGGGCATTGAACGATAGCTGCGTGAAGCATGTCCGGCAGCACCACGTCGATGGCATAGATGGGTTTAGCGTGGACTTTATCCGGGATATCGAGGCGCTTGGTGGGCTTGCCGGCGATGGTCCAGGTGACGGGATCTTTCAGCGTCACTTTTTCTGGCGGCGTCAGCTTGGCAGCAGCGGCGGCCACCGCGCCATAGCTCAGCGTGCGTTTGCTGGGTGTGTGGGTGATGACGCCCCTCGTGGCCACACATTCGTTCGCGGGCACTTTCCATTTCTGTGCGGCGGCGGAAAGGAGCATCTCGCGCGCCGAGGCACCGGCATTGCGCAGATACTCCTGCGACTTGCGCACGGCGTTGCTGGCGATCGTGGACATGCTGCCGTAGATCTTCTTGCGCGTGATGTTCTCGCGCGGGTCGACGAAGGCGGCTTTCACCTTGCTCCAGTCGGCATTGAGTTCCTCGGCTACCAACATGGTAAGTGCGGTGAAACTGCCCTGGCCCATTTCCGAATGAGCGACGCGTATGGTGACTGTGTCGTCAGCGGAGATGACGATCCAGGCATTGATTTCGGTATCGGGGGTATTTGCGGCGTTGGCCGGCAGGTGGAAGCCGAGCACAAAAGCGCTGCCAATGAGCGAGCTGGTGAGAAGGAAAGACCGGCGGCTGAGATCAAGCTCTGTCGACATAACGACGCCGTTTGCTAGATCATTTGTACATCAATGATCTAGCAAACGGTCGCCACGTTGTAAAGAAAAGCTGAGTGATTAAACCGTCGCGGCGTTGCGTCTGACGATGGGCAGCGAGCGGATTGGTTTGCCCGTCGCCGCCAGCATGGCGTTGGCGATGGCGGGTGCGACCGGCGGCGCGCCGGGTTCGCCCACACCACCCCAAAAGCCGCCGGAGGGCACCACATGCACATCGACGATGGGCATTTCGTGCATGCGCAAGACGGGGTAGGTGTCGAAGTTGCCTTGCTCGACGCGGCCGTCCTTGATGGTGATTTCGTCGTAGAGGGCGGCACTCATGGCCCACACGACCGCACCTTCCATCTGGCCCTTGATGCTGTCCGGGTTGACGGCATAGCCGGGGTCGATAGCGGTGACAATGCGGTGCACCTTCGGGCTGCCATCGGGGTTGAGTGAGATCTCGGCGACGGCGGCAACGAACGAGTCGTAGCCATCCACCTGCGCGATGCCGCGCCACATGCCTTTCGGCAGCGGCTTGCCCCACTCGGCGGCTTTGGCGACGGTGTCGAGCACGGCGAGCTGCTTCGGAGCCTTGGCGAGATACTTGCGGCGCATCTCGTAAGGGTCTTGGCCGGCGGCCTTCGCCACTTCATCGAAGAAGCATTCGCGGAAGTAGCCGTTCTGCGAATGATTCACCGAGCGCCAGTAGCCCACGTGCACGTGGGTGTTGCGCATGGCGTAATCGACTTTGACGTTCTCGACCGCATAAGGATTGTCGGTGAAGGCGACGAGGAAGCCCGCATCCATATTGTCTTTGATCGCTTTCGGAGCCGACGTGCTGAGGATGGTCTGGCCGGCGATGCGCGTGTTCCATGCGACGATATTACCTTGCGCATCCAGGCCCGCCGTGAACTTGGCAGCCGAGATGGGACGGTAATAGTCGTGCTGGATGTCTTCTTCGCGCGACCAGATGAGCTTCACCGGCTTGCCGACGGCCTTGGCGATCTTGGTGGCCTGCTCAATATAATCGGTCGTGCCGCCGCCGCCGCCGCGCCGGCCGAAGCCGCCGCCGGAGAAGGTGGGATGTACAACGACTTTCAGCGGATCAACGCCAGCGGCCTGCGCCGCAGCGCTCATCACCGACTCAGTGTTCTGGGTCGGCGCCCACACTTCCACGATGTCGCCCGAGAAGCGCACAGTGGCGTTCTGGGTTTCCATGGGCGCGTGGCTGAGGAACGGCACGCGGTATGTCGCTTCGATAACCTTGGCCGCCTTGGCAAGGCTGGCTTTGACGTCGCCATCGTTGCGGGTTGCGGGCGCTTCCGGCTGGTTCAAGCCGCTGTTGATGAACTCGGCGATGCTGGCGCTGCTGACTTTGCCGTTGGCGCCGTCATCCCAGGTGACGGGGATGGCTTTCACCGCGCGCTGAGCAGCCCAATAAGAATCGGCCACAACCGCGATGGCGTCTTCCAAGGGCACCACTTGCACGATGCCTTTATGGTTCTTGATGGCGGTTTCGTCGTGGCTCTTCAGTTTGCCGCCGAACACCGGGCTTTGCACAATGGCGGCGTGCACCATGTCGGGCAGCATCACGTCGATGGCATAGACGGGCTTCGCATGAACTTTATCAGCAATGTCCAAGCGCTTGGTGGGTTTGCCGGCGATGGTCCAGGTGGCCGGATCTTTCAGTTCCACTTTGGCCGGCGGTGTCAGCTTCGCAGCAGCAGCGGCGACGTCGCCGTAGGTCAGCGTGCGCTTGCTGGCGGCGTGGGTGATGGTGCTGTTTGCGGCAACAAGTTCCGTCGCCGGAACTTTCAGGCGCTGGGCCGCGGCGGCGACCAGCATCTCGCGGGCGCCAGCGCCGGCATTGCGCAAATATTGGTGTGAACTGCGGACGGCGCGGCTGCCAACGGTGGCCATGCCGCCATAAACCTTATTACGTTTAATGTTCTCGCGCGGATCGACGAACTCGGTGCGCACCGTGCTCCAGTCGGCATTGAGTTCCTCGGCCACGAGCATGGCCAGCGCGGTCATGCTGCCCTGGCCCATTTCCGAATGTGCCACGCGGACAACAACGCTGTTGTCGGGCGAGATCACCACCCAGGCGTTGACTTCCGTATCCTGCGCGGCGGCGGCGGCCGCTGGAAAATGGAAGCCGAGCACAAAAGTGCCGCTGACCAGCGAACTGGTGAGCAGGAAGGAGCGGCGTGAAAGATCAAGTTTCGGCATGTCGTTCATGATGCTGTCCTCCCTGTTAAGTGTTGTTTGCTGCGGCATGGATCGCCTTGCGCACGCGCGGATAGGTTCCACAGCGGCAGATGTTGGTGATGGCGGCGTTGATGTCCTCGTCCGTCGGATGAGGGTTGTCCTTCAGGAGCGCGTCCGCGGCCATCATCATGCCGGGCTGGCAATAGCCGCACTGCGGCACTTCGTGATCGATCCAGGCTTTCTGAATGACACTGTTGCCGGAGTCCGTCAGAGCTTCGATGGTCTTGATCTCAGCGCCGACCACGGCGGCGGCGGGTGTGACGCAGGAGCGTGTGGCGACACCATTGATCTGCACGGTACAGGCGCCGCACTGGGCGATGCCGCAACCAAACTTGGTGCCGGTCATGCCGAGCTTATCGCGCAGCACCCAGAGCAGCGGCATATCCGGTTCGACGTCAACGTTGTGGTCTTGGCCGTTGATCTTCAGCGTGATCATTGGAGCGCTCCCATTAACTCGTCAGCGGAAGCGCTAAATATACAGTGAGACGGACAATTTCTCCAATTCACCGCGCCGTGCGCACGAAATTAGTGCGCTCGCGCTCAAACTTTATGCGCTTCGCGCCCAAGCTTAATGCGCTTCGCGCAACGCCAAACGGGCAAGGGCAGCGGCAAACATCCACACCGCGAGCCACCAATGTTGCCAGATGCCGAAGCTAATCAAGGCAATGACCGCCGTGCTGGTGATGGTGGCAAGCGATATTCCCAACTGAACAGGTCGCGCCGTCAGAGGCCACAACGCCCGTGCGGTGGCGATGAAGAACGCGATTGTAACCAAGATGCCGACCCCGCCCAGTTCCAGCCAGATTTGCAGGAGGTTGTTGTGGGTGTGCAGCGGCAGCGACGGCCAGGGCGTGCCGGGGATATTGGTGGCCGCCAATGCCAGTATGCGGGTGGAGTCAAAGCCGTGGCCGATGACGGGGCTGTCGGCGATGAGTCCGGCGGCGTAATGCCAGATGCCGATGCGGCTTTCCATGCCGACCCAGGGCTGGTCTTTCAAGTCGTGCATGCCGTCGAGCGAGAGCTGGGCGTGGATGAGAGGTGCTGCGAGGGCATAGAGCGAGAGGCCGGCGCAAAAGCCGATGAGCGCGAAGCGCGGCGCGAAGCGCGTGACGACGAAAGCGATGCTACCGGCGGCGACGGCGACCCAGGCGGCATCCATGCTGGAGGAGAAACACACGGCGAGCGCTACAGCGACAAAGGCGATGGCGAGCAGGGCGCGGCGCGTCTGCTTGTAGATCACATAAGCGAAAATGAAGGCGAGCGGGGCAAGCACCGCCGCACCCCGCGAGGCAGCTTCAAACACCGGCGAGGTCTGCTCGGCGGGGATGGGGCCGGGATCGGGCACGACAAGGCGGAAGATGGCGCCGTGGCTGAAGACTTCCATGGCGAGCAGGGCGAGCATGACAAGGCCCGCTTGCATGGTGAACCATGTCAGACGGCGGGAGTCTTCGGCGGAGAGATTGCCGATAGCGGCGATGAACAATCCACCTATGATCGGCACGAGGGCGACACGCGCCCAGGTGAGGACGTTGGGATGCGGCGTCCAAAAAAGTGACACGAGAGTCCAGGCGGCGAAGACAAGCGCGATGCGCACCAAAGTGTTGCTCGCGAGCCAGCGCAGGTTCGCCAAGCATCGATCCCAGTAGGGTTGCGCAATGAGCGTGACGATGAGCAGCACGACGGTGCCAAGGCGCGCATAAACCGCCACGGGGGCGAGGGCGAGGATGGCGCCGCCCAGCACATACAGGCTACGACGGTCTGCGTACTCGGTGGGTGTTGCTGTGGACGTTTTCTCCATGGTCCATGGTTGTGGCCGATCCAAATGGCCGAGGCAATGGCGAAGCGCCCCTCTCTTATGTCGGATGGCTTATGTTGGAGGGGGGCGTTATGGTGCCGCCATGTCAGCACAATTGTCAGATCCTAAGTCACCCAGCCGTCATCCGCGTTTAAGACTGAAGCCCAGCATGCATCGGCGTCTGCAGCAGGGACACCCCTGGGTCTATTCCAATGAAGTGGATATGGATCCCGCCACCAAAGCTTTGCCGCCCGGCAGTGTGGTCACGGTGACCGATGCGGGCGGAACCTTGCTGGCCACCGCCCACTTTAATCCCCGCACGCTGATTTCGGCGCGCGTGCTGGCGTGGGAGGGCGATGCGGGCATCGATGAGAGTTTCGTTGCCACGCGGCTGAAAGAAGCCCTGCACTTGCGCACGCGGCTGTTTGATCGCCCTTACTACCGCCTTGTGCATGCGGAAGCTGATGGGTTACCGGGATTGATCGTGGACCGCTTCGGCGATGTCTGTGTGATACAGCCCAACACCGCCGGCATGAATGCCATGAGCGATATCATTGCCGGTGCGTTGAAGGATGTTGTGGGCGCCACGGCCGTCATCCTGCGCGGTGACAATATGGCGCGCACCTTGGAAGGCCTGGATGAAGAGGTGCGCCTGCTGGCGGGTGAAGTCGGTGCACCGGTGAAAGTGGAGGAGAACGACGCGACATTCTTCGCCGATCCTTTGTCAGGCCAGAAGACCGGATGGTTCTTCGATCAGCGCGACAATCACGCTTTCATGGCGGGCCTGAGCAAGGGCCAGACGGTGCTGGATCTTTATACACACACGGGCGGCTTCGCGATCCCGGCGGCGAAGAATGGCGCGAAGATCGTGCTGGGCGTGGACCGCTCGGCGCCGGCGGTGGAGTTAGCGAACAAAGCCGCCGAAGCCAGTGGCGTCAGCAAAACATGCGCGTTTGAAAAGGCTGAAGTGTTCCCCTTCCTGGAAGCCGCACTTGCGCGCAAACAGACATGGGATGTGGTCATCTGCGATCCGCCGGCCTTTGTGAAGTCGCGTAAAGACTTGAAAGTCGGGCTGCAAGGCTACCGCAAACTCGCACGGCTCTGCGCGAGCGTTACCGCGCCGGGCGGACTGCTGTTCATGGCGTCGTGCAGTCACAATGCCTCGGTGGAGGATTTCACGGCGGCCGTGGCGCGCGGCGTTTCGGATGCGAACAGGTCCGGCAAGATCATCCGCACCGCGGGGGCCGCGCCGGACCATCCGGTGCATCCGCAGTTGCCGGAGAGCGCTTATCTTAAGGCCGTTGTGCTGCAGTTGGATTAGCATTTGCGTCATCCTGGGGCTCGTCCCCAGGATCCAGAGCCACATCATTTTGATGACAGTGTGAGCCCTGCGCTCGTAACCCTGGGCCCTGGGAATAAGTCCCAGGGCGACAGTGGAAGTTTATATTCCGAGCACCGCGACCAACCCCGGCACATCCACACCTTTCTCCCGGCGGCTGATGGCGTCGCGGAGCAGCAATACTTGGAAACCGGCGTCGCTCGCGGTGTGCTCTATATAGGCGCGGGCGTGGCTGAAGCGGTGCTCGGCGCCGAGCACAAAGCTCTCGCCCTCATGGCGTTGGGCGGTAAAAACAAAAAGACCACCTGGCGCGAGGTGTTGCTTCACCGTGATGAAGGTGAGCGCGAGATCACCGAAGTAGGCCAGCACGTCGGCTGCGACGGCAAGATTTATGGGTGCGTCGAGATCATCGAGGGCCCGCAGCATGTCACCGACGAAGAGTTGATCGTAGATGCCTTTTGCCGCGGCGCCTTTCACCATAGCGGCGGAGAGGTCCGCGCCGCCAAGCCATTTCACGCGGTCCGTAAGGGACGCGCCGGCCAGCCCCGTACCACACCCAAGATCGAAGGCGCGCGCAAACTTGATGCCGGGATGCGTTTCATCCAAAGCTTCGCGGATAATCTGCGGCGCGCGGTAGTTGAGTTTTTCCAACAGCGCTTTCTCGAAGCGCGGCGCGTATTCGTCGAAAAGACGCGTGATGTAGGCTTCAGGCAGGGTCGCGGGCGTTTTCTCCGTGAGCAGGCTGAGCTTCACCGCAGCCCCCAGGGAGTCAGCCGGATCAAGGGTGAGATAGGTTTCGAAGGCGGCGATGGCGTCGTATTTACGCCCGGCCTCGGCGAGCGTTTCGCCCAGGGTGAAACGGCCTTCCGGCCAGTCAGGCACCAGTTCCAGGGTCTGATTGAGCACGTCGGCGGCGGCTTCGAAATCGCGGTCGCGGCGCAGAAGTTGCGCATAAGCGAAGCGGCGGTCGGCGGTGAGGTTTCCGGAGGACATGGCTTCTTATATACGGAGGGCACTTTGCGACCCAGGGGCGGATTTCACGATTCCACCATTGCGCCCGGGATTACGAGACAGTAGATGAGCGCTCATGAGCAACACCTCTAAACCCT
This sequence comes from Fidelibacterota bacterium, assembly GCA_947472795.1. GTDB lineage: Bacteria > Pseudomonadota > Alphaproteobacteria > Rhodospirillales > Rhodospirillaceae > SHVO01. The sequence goes on from CANJBL010000003.1 coordinate 52,118, forward strand.
TCTCGAACGCCATTGTTCAGCCCGGCGAGTGGGAGCCGCACAGCGCCGTCTGGTCCGCCTGGCCCAGCCATGCCGATTTGTGGCTGGAGGACTTGGAGCCGGCGCGCGCGCAAGTGGCGGCGCTGTTCAGGGCGATCGCGGATGTGGACGGCGCCGGCAAACCACGCGGCGAGACTTTGAAGATCCTGGCCTGTGGCGATGAGGCGGTGGCCTCGGCGCGAGCGGCTTTGGCGAGTGCGGGCGCGGACATCATTCCGGCGACCTTCGGAGACATCTGGCTGCGCGATACCGCGCCCATCTTCGTGCGTAAAGGCCGGGACCTGGGTGCTGTCTGTTTCAAGTTCAACGGCTGGGGCGGGAAGTATGTGCTGGACGGCGACGACGGCGTGGCCGCCTTCGTGGCCAAGACGTCCAATGTGCCGGCGACAACCAATGCCTGGGTGCTGGAAGGCGGCTCAATCGACTCCGATGGGTTGGGCACGTGCCTGACCACGCGCCAATGTCTTCTGAACGAGAACCGCAATCCGACGCTGACTCAAGCGGATATCGAGCAGCGTCTGCGCGACGGGCTTGGCCTTCATAAACTGATCTGGCTGGGTGATGGGCTCGCCAACGACCACACCGACGGCCATGTGGACAATATCGCCCGCTTCATCGCGCCCGGCGTGGTGATGTGCATGGAGCCCTCGGGCTCGGACGATCCCAATCGCGACGCCTTGAAGACCATCATCGCCGACCTGAAGGTTGCGACGGACGTGAACGGCCGCAAGCTGGAAGTGGTGACTGTACCCTCGCCGGGGCGCATCGAAGACGAGGACGGCGAGATCATTCCCGCCAGCTCCATGAACTTCTATATTGGCAACACGACTGTCGTCGTACCGCTGTACGGTGCGGCGACGGACGACGCAGCCGTGTCGGCCATCGCGAAGGCCTTCCCGGGACGCAAGACCATTGGTCTGCCGGCGGGCCACGTGATCACCGGCGGCGGATCGTTCCACTGCATCACCCAGCAACAGCCTCGGGTTTGAGGACAGAGCGATGAGCAAGATCAAAGTCGCGGCCATACAGTGCGCCTTCTCCGACAACATGGCGGAGAACATCGACCGCATTGCGGGCTTCATCGAAGAGGCGGCGAAGAAAGGCGCGCAAGTGATCCTGCCGCCGGAACTTCTGCAAGGGCACTACTTCTGCCGCGAGGAGAAGGAAGCGCACTTCGACACAGCCTTTCCCGCCGACAGCCATCCCGTCGTCATGAAGCTCGCACCCTTGGCCAAGAAGCTGGGCGTGGCCATTCCGGCTTCCATCTTCGAGCGCGACGCGCATCACTTCTATAACAGCCTGGCGATGATCGACGCCGACGGCACGGTGCTTGGCGTCTATCGCAAGAGCCACATTCCGGACGGACCAGGCTATGAAGAGAAGTTCTACTTCCGCCCGGGCAACACGGGCTTCAAGGTGTGGAGCACAAAGTTCGGCAAGATCGGCGTGGGCATCTGCTGGGATCAATGGTTCCCCGAAGCCGCGCGCGCCATGATGCTGCTGGGCGCGGACCTATTGTTCTACCCCACGGCCATCGGCTCGGAGCCGGACAATACGGAGCTGGACACCAAGGACCTGTGGCAGCGGGCCATGATCGGTCACGCCGTGTCGAATGTGGTGCCGGTGATCGCGGCCAATCGCATCGGCAACGAACACGGCCAGATTTTCTACGGCTCATCCTTCATCGCCAACCATCGCGGCGACAAGGTGGCGGAGTTGGGCCGGAATGATACGGGCATCCTTTCCGCCGAGTTCGACATCGCCGAAGTGCGCCGCAACCGCGCTGCCTTCGGCTTTTTCCGCGACCGCCGCCCGGACCTTTACGGCATCCTCGCTACAGATAAGTAGTCAGGCGTTCTCTACGCCGGAGAGGAAAGCGAGGATATCCTTGCGCAGGTTGGCCTTGGCGGCGCTCTCGGGAAAATTCAAGAAGGCGTGGATGGCGCTGGGGTAAACCTTGGCCATGACCGTGTGCCCTTCGTCTTTGAGCCGCTCTTCATAAATTTTTTGAGACGCGAGAAGCGGGTCCGCATCGCCGCAAGCCAGCAGGCACGGCGGATGTTTGGTGAAGGTGACATCCATAGGCGTGATGGCATGGTCGGCATCGACCACCTTGGCCAGTGCGCCAGGGCCGGCATAAGAGATGAGCATGGTATCGCCCGCTGGCACCGAGCCATTGAGACAGGTCTTACGGTCGAGCACGCCATAGATGGATGTGACGCTCAGAACCTTCGGCAGATCGCGCGGTTTGAATGCGGTGCCGATGGGCGCCATCAGCTCCGGGTTTTGAATGAGAAGGCCGGCCATGACCGCCAAGTTGCCGCCGGCGGAATCGCCCACGAGATGCACGGCTTTGGTGTCCGGATAGTGATCGCGGATGAACGCGAGCGCCTTGAAGACCGCGCGCAGGATGATGGGGTGCGGGTCTTCGGGCGCTTTCGGGTATTCGACGTTGAAGATGTCGTGGCCGGCCTCGGCGAGAAAGAGGAGGTCGTGGCTGTAGGTATCGGTGGTGCCCATCATCCAGCCGCCGCCGTGGAAGAACACGACCGGTGCGCGCTTCTTCACTTTGGGATCGGCGTAAAGAAAATCGAGGGTCTCGTCGCGATGCGTGCCGTAGCGGACCGTCTTCCAGCCTTCAGGTTGGAAACCGCGCGTCATGCGCAGCACGCCCGTGAGCGCGCCCAGGATCATCCGCGAACTTGCGACAGTGATGTGCTGGCCGAGGGTGAGAATGCCGGCTTTGGTGTGTCGTGCCATAACCCGAACGCGTGACCTTACTTCTTGGCGGTCTTCAAGGAAGCGGAGACACGCTCTACGTCCGCCATGACGCGCAGCAGATTGCCGCCCCAGATCTTTCCGATCTGCTCCTCAGTATAGCCGCGCTTCACCAGTTCCAAAGTGACATTGAAGGCGTCGCCGGCGCTGTTGAAGCCGTCGATACCGCCGCCGCCGTTGAAGTCCGAGGCAATACCAACGTGGTCGACGCCCATACGTTTCACGGCGTAGTCGATATGGTCGGCGAGGTCTTTCACGCTGGCGCGCGGCCACTTCTTGTTGATCTCGGCCATCTTTGCGTCATAGGCCTTGGTTTGCTCGGCCGACATGCGGGCCTGATCGCCGGGTTCTTTCAAGCCCATCTCCGTGTTGAGGGCGGTGATGGCGGCGGTCTTTTCCTTGGGGATGGCGCGCATGTAGCTGTCGAAGGCGACGATCTGGGCGACGCCGTTGTTTTTCTTGATGCCGTCAAGCGCCGCATCGGAGAGGTTGCGCGGGTGGTCATAGATCGCCTTCACGGCGGAATGGCTGGCGATGATCGGCGCTTTCGAGGCCGTCAGCATGTCGAGCGTGGATTTGTCGGAGGAGTGCGAGACATCCACCATGATGCCGAGCTCGTTCAAGCGCTGGACCACCTGCTTACCGAGCGGGGAAAGGCCGTTGTGCTCGGCGGCGGGCTCACCCTGTTTGGGCTGCGCTGAGTCGGCAAGGTCGTTGTGGCCGTTGTGCACAAGACCAAGGTAGCGCGCGCCGTAGTCGTGGAACTGGTCGAGCAGGCGCAGGTCCTTGCCCATGGGCCAACCGTTCTCAAAACCAATGAGCGCGATTTTCTTGCCGGCGGCGTGGATGCGCCGTGCATCGCCAGCCGTGTACGCCAGTTCGATTTTGTCGGGGTACATCTGGTCGGCCATCTTGTGGATGGCGGAGAACTTGTTGAAGGCTTCCGAGAGCGCCTTGGCATATCCGATGGTGTTGCGCTCGCCCTGGCCGACGTAGACGATGAAGAACACCCCGTCCATGCCGCCGCTGACCATCTCGGGCAGATGCACCTGCTGACCGCGCGGGCCGGGCTTCATCATGTCGTAGGCGTCGGTGGAGAAATTGGCGGGGATATCGACGTGGGTGTCGATGGTGATGATCTTGTCGTGGATGGCGTGGGCGCGGGCGAGAAGCGCCGCATCGCTCTCGGCGGCTTGTACAGCACCGGAAGCCAGAAGTGTGGCAAGCAAAAGCAGGTTGGCGAAAAGTATCCGGTGGATCATGGCATCCCCCAATATGAAAGGTCCGCGAAGCGCCATGATAGCGCCCGCGCGCTGGTAGCCGTCATTGAAAAGATGCCGCAGAATCGGACGTTTTTACGAAATATCGGTTTAAATATCTCGTGCGGCTCTCCATTATGACGCCTCAGTTCAATCGGAGGACGACATGCGGACGTATCTGGCAACGGCGCTCTTCGCTGTGTGGGCGGTGGTGTTTGCCGGTGCGGCCTGCGCGCAAGGTTCCGACAAGCTCGTCATTTTCGCGGCCTCCAGCCTGACCGAAGCCATGAACGATGTTGGCGAGGCCTATGCCAAGACCGGCAAGCCCAAGCCGGTGTTCTCCTTCGCGGCAAGCTCGGCCTTAGCCAAGCAGATCGAGAACGGTGCGCCGGCAGCCATGTTCGTCTCGGCCGATGAGATGTGGATGGACTATCTCTCCCAACACAAGCTGGTTATCGCCGACACTCGGGTATCGTTTCTGGGCAATACACTGGTGCTGGTAGCCCCGGCGGACAGGCCGCTGCATCTCACCATCGGCCCCAACTTTCCATTGGCGAAAAGTATAGGCACAGGAAAGCTGTCGCTGGCCGATCCCGATGCTGTGCCGGCCGGCAAGTACGCCAAAGCGGCGCTGGAAAGCCTCGGGGTGTGGAAATCAGTGGAAGCGAATGTCATACGCGGCGAGAACGTGCGCAGCGCGCTGGCCTTTGTGGAACGCGGTGAAGCAGCCGCCGGCATTGTCTACAGCACCGACGCAGCGCTGACGCAGAAAGTCGCGGTGGTCGGCGCTTTCCCCGAGACGAGTTATCCGCCCATCTCCTATCCGTTGGCCATTGTCGCGGGGCATGACACACCTGCGGCGCGCGCCTTCCGGGATTTCATGCTGGGCGATGCAGCCAAGGCTGTTTATCGTAAGTACGGCTTCGCGGTGAAATGATCGACGCGGCAGCCGGGGACTTTCGCACGTATGTTTGAACTCTCGCCCGCGGAATGGGAGGCGGTATACCTCAGCCTGAAGGTCGGGCTGTGGAGTACCTTGGCCAGCTTACCGCTGGGCTTCGTGCTGGCTTACGTATTGGCGCGCGTTCAATTCCCTTTGAAGAGTCTGCTCAGCGGCATTGTGTACATGCCGTTGGTCCTGCCGCCGGTGGTGACGGGTTTCATGCTGCTGCTGTTCTTCGGCACGCGCGGGCCGGGCGGCAAATTCCTGAGCGATGTGTTTGGCATCACCATTGCATTCCGGTGGACGGGCGCGGCTGTTGCGGCGGCGGTGATGGGGTTGCCGTTGATGGTGCGCGCCATGCGGCTGTCCATCGAAGCTGTCGATCGGCGCCTGGAACTGGCCGCGCGCACGCTGGGCGCTACTTGGTGGGGCACGTTCTTTACGGTGACATTACCGCTGTCGCTGCCGGGCATCATCGCCGGCGCGGTGCTGTCGTTTGCAAAAAGTTTCGGCGAGTTCGGCGCCACCATCACCTTCGTCTCCAACATCCCGGGCGAGACACGCACGCTGCCGATCGCCATCTATAGCTTCTTGCAATCGCCGGGCAACGAAGGGCCCGCCGTTCGTTTGGCGGTGCTGTCGGTGATTGTCTCCATGGCGGCCATCATTGGCGCCGAGTGGGTTGAGGGCCGCGTGCAGAAGCGCCTCAAAGTGGGCGCGCCATGAGCTTCGAGGTGGATATCGACGTGCGCTACGAAAGCTTCGCCGTGGCCGCGGCTTTTCAAGCAGGGCCCGGCATCACGGCGCTCTTCGGGACGTCGGGCGCGGGCAAGACCACGATCCTCAATGCCATCGCCGGTGTTGTGAAACCACAGCGCGGGCGCATCGCCGCCGATGGTCAGGTGCTGTTTGATTCAAACACGGGCGTGAACCTGAAACCGGAAGCGCGGCGCATTGGTTATATCTTCCAGGATGCGCGGCTGTTTCCGCATATGAACGTGCAGAGCAACCTGCTCTACGGCTATCGCCGCACCGCCGGTACGCGCTATGCCGAGCCCGACGCTATCATCGCGCTTCTGGGGCTTGGTCATCTCCTGAACCGCAAACCCTCATCACTCTCGGGCGGCGAACAGCAGCGCGTGGCCATCGGGCGCGCGATCCTGGCGAGCCCGCGTCTGTTGCTGATGGATGAACCGCTGGCCTCATTGGACGACGCCCGCAAGGTAGAGATACTGCCCTATATCGAGCGGCTTCGCGACGAACTGAAGATTCCCATCCTGTATGTCACGCACGCGCGCGCGGAAGTGGATCGCCTGGCGCAGGCGGTGGTCACTGTGGAAAATGGACGGGTGAAAGTAGCCTGAACCCTATCCCGCGATGTTATTCGGCGGGGACGAGCGCGAGAACGGCGGACAGGGCCATCCCTTTCAAGCGCCGGCGCTTGACGATCTTGGGCATCACCTTACGCATGGCCTGCAAAGCCGACTTGGCGGGACGGATCACGCGATTGACGGCGGGAGCGCAGCAGCGGGCCGGGCGAGGAAGGGCGTGCATGGGCGTCGGTCCTTTAGTGGTCTTTTTTTAAGCGTCTTTGGTGGACAGCGTCTGCAGCTGGTCTGTTTGTAACGACCAACACGGCAGGACGTTCCCTCCCGGTGCCAGTCCTCTTCCATCCCTGAAAGGCAGGCCCCGAACCCATCCGCCTCAATGGTTAACGGGCGAGCAACCTATCGGGAAAATGAATTATTTATGTTCATATTATCGATAATTCCGATAGATTAAGGAAAGCCTACAGGAGCTCCTTCCCGTGGATATGGACCAAATCCGCACCTTTCGCGAAGTGGTGGAGCTGGGCAGCTTCATCCGTGCTGCCGAATCCCTGAACGTCACCCAATCCACCGTCAGCGCCCGCATCAAGGAACTGGAACTGCGCTTAGGTCAGTCCCTGTTTGTGCGCCGTAAATCGGGTGTGACCCTCACCACGGCGGGGCGTCGTTTCCAACCTCATGCCGCGACGATGCTGCGCGTGGTGCAGCAGGCGCGCCAGGACATCGCCCTGCCATCCGAGATGCATGCGTTGTTGAATGTCGGCGGACAGTTCAGTTTGTGGGAGCGCATTCTATCGGAATGGATGGGCTGGTTCCGTGCGGCGCATCCGGACGTGGCCTTGCGCGCCGAAGTGGGAACACCGGAATCGCTTATGCGTCATCTGGCCGAAGGGATGCTGGATTTTGTGGTGATGTATGCGCCCGAGGCGCGGCCCGGATTTCAAATCGAGAAGCTCATGGACGAAAGCCTGGTGATGGTGGCCACGCGCCGTGATCACGCCGGCTCCAGCGAAGCGGACTATGTGTTCGTGGACCGGGGCCCCGACTTCGATAGCTGGCACGGCGATCAGTTCCCGCGTTATACGGCGCCGAGCTTGCACGTAAGCCTGGGCGCGCTGGGCCTGCGTCACATTCTGGCGCACGGCGGTGCGGGTTACTTCCCCGCGCGCGTGGTGGCCGAAGATATGGCGGCGGGCCGGTTGTTCCCGGTGCGCGGCGCGCCGCAGTTCGTGCGTCCCGCGCACGTGATTTATCCTATCGATGCCATCAGTCCGGCCCGCACCGCTGCCCTTGAGAGCCTGCGTACGGCGGCGGCTGTTGATGACGCGCTGCTGCTTTAAATGGGCTGATTTAAGTGGGCCGGTTTAGGTGGATTACTTTTTGCGGCTGGCGAGCAGAGCCCGGGCTTCGGCTTCGTCGATGGTGACGATGCGCTCGATGACGCACTGGCTGCCGACAGCGGCGCGGTCCACGCGCAGGATATCCTGCTTGCACAACTGACTGATGGACGTGGCCGAGGTGAAACTGCCTTCATCCTTGAGGCCAGGGCACGCGTTGGCAAGATCGATGCGCTTATAAGCCGGACCAACGGTTTTCAAGAGGATGGTCTTGTCGTCGATGACTCGCCGGTCATCGATCTGCTGCAGGGTCACGCACATCTGGGTATCGCCCACGCTATCCCCCGAAGCCGCAAAGACGCGCGGCAGGAAGAGGCCGGCAGCCATCAGCCCGAAGGCAAAGCGCGTTGCGTATCTTTTTGCTCTCATGCAGAGCGTGACCATCTCACTGGCAAAACAAAGACGGGCAGGCCCCCGCACTTCTGTCAGGAACCGCCAGCCTGGCGATTTACGACTTTAATTGGGGCAAATTTTTGTTGGCAAGCCCAGCAAAACCCCGTTGATCACTGTAATTGCGCTTACGCTGGTGTTTATGGGGCGCTTATGGCTTTCGGGCAACACGCGAGGGGGTGGCGGCGTCTTCGCTGAACTTCAGCCAGGAGCATCCCGTAGGTGGCTGATTGGACCCCAAGCCGTCTGTCATGAGGCCCAATACGCGGTCGTCATTGTCGTAAGCGGTGTGGGCCACCTGCGGTGAGGCCATGCTTGTGACGGCGAGGGACACGGCCTTGGCCACGGATACCGTGACGTTGGTGGTTGTGGCGCACAAACGCGAATCCATGAAGTCGGCGGTGAAGCTCTGCGGAATGGTGTAGCTCAGGATATCGTTTGGGTCGCTGAAGGCCACGATGGACAGGCTCTTGAACCAGCGGTCTTTGATCTTGGGCGCATTGGGCGCGCAGTACTGGTCACTCTGTTTGGCGATGACCGGCGGCGGTTCCCCCGATTGCAGCAGCGGCAATTGATTGGCCATCATGAAAAGCGTGATGTCCTTGTCGCGCAGGGAATCGAGAGCCTGCAGGCCGGCGCGGGCGCGCGCGTCGCGGCTCAAGCTATCGCGCAAGGCGCCCACTGTCTCCAAGGTATCGAGTGCTACGCGGCTGCCGAGGCTGTGCGTTGAGATGAGAAGCGTGTCGTTCTGGATGACATTGCGTTTGGTGTCGCGCCAGCTGCAGGTTTCGCGGGCGGCGGTGGGGTAGTCGTCCCAATCGCCGCGCGCCACCCAGCACAGAGCCTGCAACATGCTGCCCCGCACGACATCGCCCTTGGAGCCGTTGTAGGCCAGCGGATCGGTGAAGCTGTTGATAAGGTCCTTCAGTTGCCTATTGATATCGGCGCGGGCTTTGCCCGAGATGCTGACATCGTCGAAGGCAAGAGCCTTGCGCTCGGCATCCAGCAGGTCGGCATAGGTCAGCTCAAAGGTCAGCAGTTCGGCGCGCTGGGCATTGGTGAAGCGCGACATGCGCAACGTGCCGAGCGGCACGTTGGGCGCGGTGGTCTTGGCATCGGGCGGGGCCACAAGACCGATGGTTTTGACGGTGGGGTCCACGTGATCGAGGCCAAGGCGCATGACGAGGTTGCGCTGCAGGCGTTCGGAGTATCCCGCGACCTGCGCGCCAATGCCGTGCACGATGATGAGACGCGTGGTCTTGGGTTGCTCGGGTGTGGAGGTTTTGATGGCGTCAGCGGCGCCGGCAAATCCCGGCCCGGTGATTTCACAAAAGCTCGTTTCCGGTGTGGGCTTTTCTTCGGCCTTCTCGATGATGGCTTTGGTGACACCTTTGCCGATGCTGCTGCAGCCGGACAAAAGGCAACCAACGGCGGCGACAAGAAGAAAGGTCTTTTTCGAGCGCATGGATACGGAAGGAATGGACACGGGCAAGAACGGTCGGTCTTTTTTCGATGATGTCAGGGGGGTGCCCCAGGCGGCAGTATAACGTTCCAAAACCCGGAAAGTGCCGCCAAGATTGGTCGAAGGGTATTTTTTCGCGTCGATTTCTGAAGGGCCTTCCCACGCATTGCGCCGGGATACGGGCTGAGGCATCCTCGCGGCCTTGCGCCGTCCATCGCCTCCGGGGATCAAAGTTCATGAAAAAGTGCGTTGTTTTTGCCGCCGTTGCAGCCCTGGCCAGCCAGCTGGCCGCGCCCGCTTTCGCCGCGGAAATGTTTGACCGGAGCACCATGCTCGGCTGGCAGAGAACGGCCTCGCCCACGGCCATGGCCTATGTGCGTATGCCCTTCCAGTCGGCCGGCACCGGGAGCCAGCAGCCGCGCGCAGGGTTCATGATCACGCCGCCGCACACCTATCGCCCCGGCACCGCACAGGCCTTCAGCAGTGCTCACGGCGTGGTCGATTTCGGCATCACCGGCCGCGACTTCCATCAGCCCTGGACGACCTCGCTGAACCTCAACAATGCCGTCGCCTGGACGGGCAATGCCGAGGCCATGCCGAAGAACGCCACATATCTGTTTGAGAGCGGCGTCTCGTGGGTGGTTGTGGGTGTAGCCAGCGTCGTCATCATCGCCGGCACGATCGCGCTGTCGAACGAGAACTAATCCCCGTTCTTTTGCTTAAAACGCCTTCGGCGCTAAACGTCTTCCGCGCTAAACATCTTCAGCGCCTTGGCGCCGCGCCATGATCTCATCGAAACGCTCGAAGGTGGCGTGACCATCACTGCTGACGCCGTGGCCCGTGAGGATGATCCAAACGGTCTTGAAGAGGATGCGGATGTCGAAACCGATGCTCAGGTTGTCGACATAAAAGACGTCCAACATGAACTTCTCTTCCCATGTGAGCGCGTTGCGGCCATTAACGACGGCCCAGCCGGTGATGCCGGGCTTCACGTCGTGGCGGCGCGCCTGCTCGGGCGTGTAATAGGGTCCGTACTCCGGCAACAGTGGGCGCGGCCCGACAATGCTCATGTCGCCCTTCAGCACGTTGATGAGTTGCGGCAGTTCATCCAGTGAATAGCGGCGCAAAGCCTGACCGAAGGGCGTGAGGCGCACGGCGTCCGGCAGCAACGCGCCGCTGGCGTCCCGCGCGCTGGTCATGGAGCGGAACTTATAAATTTTGAAAAGCTTGCTCTTGAGACCGGGGCGCATCTGCGTGAACAGCACCGGCCCGCCCATCTTGAACCGGATGGCGATGGCGAGCCCCAGCAGCAGCGGCGAGAGGACGAGCAGCGCCGTGCCGGCGATGGCAACGTCCATGACGCGTTTGACGGACAGTGTGCGCCGACGCAGAACGGCTGCGCGCGGGTCAGCCGCGACGGCCTCCTCGATCAACGTGCGCACTCTGCCGATGACGCGCTCGAGGCTGAACTTGCTGGCGGCCAGGGATGCCGATTGCTGGCTGGCGCGGCGCAGACCGTCGCTGTCGCGCAGAAAATCGGCCAGCTCGGCGGCGGCGGCCTCCGGGTCCATGGGCAAACCGATGCCGGCGCCACGGCCCTCGATGAGGTCGCGTTGCAGCTCGGCATCGAAAAGGACGACAGGTTTGCCGGCGGCGAGCGCATCGAACAGCACGCCCGGCGGCTGCTCGGGTTCGTTCTCCTTGCCGATGGCCAGCACGGCGGCCGCGGCATTCAGAAGTCCCGCGAGATCGCGGCGCGGCAACGCATCGAGGAACCACACCGATTTGTGCAGGATGCCCAGCTCTTGCGCGCGGGCTTCGAACTTGCCGCGCAGATCGCCGTCGCCGCAGAAAGCAAAGGTGATCTCGGGCGCGATGCGGTGCACGGCCTCGGTGAGGGCAATGACGCCGTTCATGTTGCGGTCGCCCTTGAGGCGACCCGCGTAAACTACGAGCGGTCCTTGTGCGAGCTGCGGGTAAGCGGTGAGGGCAGGTACGCTGCGGCCCGGCTGCGCAGCGAAGAGTGTGGTGTCGGCGGCGGGGCTGCTGAGCAGGATCTTGCTTGTGTCTAGGCCCTCGCGCTGGAACACGTCCCGCGCGCGTTCGGACAGCACGATGATATGCCGCGCGACCGCGCCTCCCAGGCGGTAGAGTGCGCGCGCGCCGCGCATCGTGAGGTTTTTGACGAAGCCCGCCGTGCGGTCGGGCAGCGGCGGCAAACCCTCGCGCGCCTCGACGATAAGGGGAATGCCGCGCCAGACGCAGAACAGGCTGGCAAGTGCCAGCGTGCCCAAGGGGCGATCGCCCATGAACACGGCATCGACGTCGCGGCTCTGCCAGATGCGCCAGAGAAGCCCCCGCGTGAACATGGCGCTGATGTGCTGGGGCCGCGTATAGCCGAAGCGCCCGCGCGTATGGGCGGGCATTACGTCCATATGGACGCCGGGGTTCAGCGGACTCTCGCCTTTCCACAACACCGAGGTGGTGATGGCGCTGACGCGGTGGCCAGCGGCCGCGCAGCGCTGCGCGAGATCGTAAGAGCGCGTGGCGCCGGGAAGATCGGGGCCCTGGAAAAAAGGATCCAGCAGCAGGATGTGAAGCTTGCTGTCGGATTTATTGGCGGACTTATTGTCGGGTGGCGGCGCGGTGTTCATGCTCCGCGTTTATACTGATGCGCCAGGGATCACGCCAGCGAGACCCATCACTTATTGCACGGCCTTACGGCGATAGAGCTGCAGTGTCGCGCCCTTATAGGACGTGGTCGACGCCAGATCGAAACGCGCGGCAATGGCCGCAAGCTGCGCGCGCTGGTCGATGCTCTTGTCGAGCTGGAAGACGATGACATCGACATCGCGCCCGATCCAGCGCGCCAAGGTCTCGTCGGACCAGAGTGTCTCTTCCTCCAACGCCGCCTGGACAGCTTCGCGCGCAGTGCCGCTCAATCGGGGGCTGAGCGAACGCTTGGTCCCGGCGGGGTCGATGCTTTGCGCCGGCAGCATGTGACCGGCAAGAAAGATGGCGTAGGGAAGCCCGGCGATATTCTCGCGGCCCAGACTGTGCAGAGCGAGCACGGGCTCGCGGGCTGGCGCGTTGGCGGAAATCCAGCGGGCGGCGGTTTCCATATCGCTCCATTCGGTGGCGGGTCCGGCGGCGGTGATCAGCGGAATGGGGAAGGACTTATAAGGGGCCAGCGTGGCGGCGTTGGGCGCGAAGGCGTTGAGGGCCACCGCGACAGCAGCGCCAACCACCACCAGCGGTGTGGTGGGAACGCCGCTCGACCGTAGACGATGGCCCATCATGGCCAGAGCCAAAGCGGCGGCGAGTGCGCCAACGGCGCTAAAGGTTGGCGCATAGGAGGCGATGCAGTCGGCGCAGTATCCGAGTGCCGCGAGATAGTGCGAGAGCGCAAGCCAGAAGAAATAGAGCGCGGCGATCCAAAGAACCTTCAAGGGCCCGCGCGCGAACACGAACAGCAGAAGCGCCAGCAGCAATATACCGCTGTAAGGCAGGATGAAGGCATCGAGCAGCGTGACGGCGGAGAAGCGATCGAAGGCCGGGCCCATGGTCAGCGGGCCGACAGTGCCGCGGTCGATGAGCGTGAAGTTGGGCGCGAGCACACCCAACTCGCCAAGCGACGGCGAGATCACCGGCAGGCGCAAAGCATATTGGCCCAAGCGCTCGGGGAAACTCAGGATCACGGCGGCGGAGACGGCAGCCATGCCTGCGACAAGAATTGCGGTGTGGATTGCGCGCTTGCGGCCGATGGCGGCGATGTAAAGCGGCGCCAGCACAATGACACTGAGCAGCATGTGTTGTTGATAGAAGTAGAGCACCGCCAGCAGCGCACCCATGAGGACGGTCATGACGGGACGCGGACGGCCCATGCTGGAGACGATGAGCCAGATGGCGGCAAGATGCAGCGCCGAGACCGTGGCGGCGGGCGTGGCGGTGGCGAAAGCAACAATGGTCGCCGGTGTCGCCAGCAGCATGAACACGGCGGCGGCGGCCACCAATGTATTGGCGGTCAGCCGGCGGCAGATGGCGAACAGCAGAAGACCGCTCACCAGACCCAGAGCGACGGATACCCAGCGTGAGGAAACTTCACCGAGGCCGGCGAGCTGTTGCCAGAACCCGAGCTGATAGAAGTAAAACGGCATGCGGCCGGTGGCGTCGGTGGCGGTGTACGGTGCGACCGTGTGGTTCGTGTACCACCAGGAGCGAATGAGATAGCTGGCTTCCTCGGCGCTGGTGTGGCCGTGAACAACCGCCTGAAATGCGATGACGCCATAGACCAGAGCGGCGCCCAGCAGGAGAATCGCGGTTGAGAGGGCCTGGGGCGAGGCAAGGAACGACGGGCGGGACGGGCCGCCGGTGCCATCGGACATGTTGTTTGCCTCGGTCATGACGTTCCCCAAACCAGGCCGGGACGTGCCGGCTGAGCCGGGCGTCCTGGGGCCTTGGTGCATCGATTCCCGCACGCTTCCCCTTTGATCTGGCGAGGTTTTTTTAACCCCGGCCGATCATCCCGATCCCCATTGTACCCGCTCCCATAATCCGCGCATCAAGTTTCTCAACTAGCCCATTGACCCGAAAGGGATTCTTAAGCCTTTCCGCCAATTGTACCCGAGCCTGGACCAGCCTCGCCTGAAGGCGTGGGGGCGTTAAGGGTGTCCACGCTTCAAGGCGTGGACAGGGCGTTAAGGGTTGGCCATAATGCGCGCGGATCACACGGTTCTTCCGGCTTCGGTCGGTTTCACGGCTTCGACGGTTCAGGCGCGCAACGGCTCTCCCTTGCGCGCGTTTGTGTGTGTAAGCCGTAAATCCCCCATGACCACATCGTTCCCGATCATGCCCCGTTTTTTCTCGTCTGCTGCGCGCTGCCTTGGTGTCGCTTTTGCGGTGTTGGTCCTTACCGCGCTCACACTTCCCACAGCGGCGCGCGCCGACGTCGATGACGTTTTGAAGAAAATCCAGCGCGACGGTTCTGCCCGCGTGCTGGTGCGCATGAAGACCGACCGCGCGCTGGAGTGGTCGGCGCGGCAGCCGGCCGCGGGCCAACGCGCCGCCGTGGCGGCTGCGCTGGACACCATGGAGCCGACGCTGCGCCGCGCGCGCATCACGCCCTCGCGTACCTTCCGCACGCTACCTTTTGTAGCCGCGTCGGTGACGCAGGAGCAGCTTTTGAGCCTGGCCGCGTCACCGGACGTGGAATCGATCTCGCTCGTGCGCCTGGAACGCAAGCTCGCCGAGCGCACGCAAGTGACGACAGCGATGGCTTCCATCGATGTGCAGAACGCCTGGGCCAAGGGTTACGACGGCACCGGCTATGCGGTGGCGATCCTCGACGGCGGCTTCAATCTTCAGCACCCGATGCTGCGCGGCAAGAATGTTGGCGATGCCTGTTTCGCTCTCGACTATGACACGACCGTCAAGAATAACTGTCCTTCAGGGGCGACCCCGCAGATCGGCGAGGGTGCTGCTTCCAACTGCCCCGCCGGCAGCGACCGCTGCGAGCACGGCACGCACGTCGCCTCCATTGCCGCCGGCAACGACGGCACCAACTTCGGTGTCGCGCGCGGCGCACGTATTGTGCCCCTTGATGTGTTCTCGAAGGACAGCAACAAAGACGACTGCAGCCCCGATCCCACGCCTTGCGAAGTGACTGACTCCTCCGCGGCGCTGGCTGCGCTCGATTATGTCAACGAACACGCCGCCGAGTACAAGATCGCGGCGGTGAACTTGAGTTTCGGCGGCGCACCGAAGGACGGCTATTGCGACGAGGACCCGCGCAAAGGCGCCATCGACATGCTGCGCCAGAAGGGCATCATGGTGACGATAGCGGCCGGGAACGACGGAAGTACCGGCAAAGTCGGTGCGCCGGCCTGCATCTCATCGGCGGACGGCGTCGCAGCCACCAATGATGGCACCAGTGTCGCGAGCTTCTCGAACTTCGCCAACGTGCTGGATTTCGCAGCGCCCGGCGTCAACATCCAAGGCGCAAATTACTCCGGGGCAGGCCTGCTCGGCCTGAGCGGCACCTCCATGGCAGCACCGCACGTGGCAGGTGCGTTTGCCGTGCTGCGCCAGGCGTTCCCGACAGCGACCTTCGATCAGCTTGAGACGGCCATGAAGCAGACGGGCCTTGCCGTCACGCGTCAAGACTCCGGCATTACGCTGCCTAAGATTCAGATCGCCGCCGCGCTTGCCAAGCTGCAGGGCAGGGACCGCGGCATCTTCAACAATTTGGTGGCCTCCAATGCATCGACCCTCGGGCAATCGTTCCTAAGGTTCTTCAACAATTCGAGCGCGCCCGGTACGGTCACCGTCACGCTGCGCGACGTCGGCACCGGCGCGAAGTTGGGAGTGTGGACCAGCGATGCTGTCCAACCGCACGCCTCGCCTCAGGTTGCCATCGACACCATCGAGAAAGCGGCGACACCGGCTGCCGGCCAGACCATCGTGACGTCGGGCCGCACCTACTACAACATGGAGGTTGCCAGCACCTTCAGCGGTTATACGCAACATGTGTTGTGGGCGCGGACCGGCGGCGTGTTCGCCAATCTCTCCAGTTGCGCGACCGGCTTTGCGGCGGATTCTTCCATCGTGGCCAATGTGCACTCGACCGCGATCCCCAATTACACATCGCGCCTGCGCTTTGTGAACACCGGCGCCACGACGGACCACGCCGTGTTGAATATTTATAACGGCACGACCGGCGTGCTCATCTCCACATGGACGAGCCCCGATATCGCGTCCGGCGGTTCTCTGGAAATACGCAGCGCCCAACTCGAAGCGCAGGTGAGCGCCTTGGGTTACGCGGTCAATGCCGGCATGTCGCAATACAACGTGCAGCTTTCCAACCTCGCGGGCTATGTGCAGCACGTGGTGGAGAACAGCACCGTCGGCGCGCTGGTGGACATGTCGAGCAAGTGCGACCTTGCCGTCGCCACGGCGTCGACGTCGCCTTCGCCGGTAAGCGCTCTCTTCGGGAACTGATCTGGCTCTAACCGCGCTTGCGGAAGCGACGCCGGCGCGGTTCTGACAGCAGCGTCAGGAACGGCAGCTTCACGATCTCATAAGCCAGGAAGGCGGCAATGACCGCCAAGCCAACATAGACAAACGTGTCGGATGTGACCGACAGGCTTGGCACGAAGTCATGCCAGGTGCCGTTGATCATGGTCGTGTCGGCGTGACGGAAGAAAGCGAAGGGCTTGGCGATGACATTGGCATCGGCGATGGCGTGGTAAGCGCTCTGCAGTTCGTTGACGCGCTTCTGGGCTTCCGTTTCCAGCTCCTTACGCACCGTGTCGCTCATGAGCTGGTAGCGTAAGCCATGCTGGACAGCATTGAGGTGAGCCTTGGCCTCGTCGAGATGGCCGCCCAGCCGCTGCAGGTATTGCACCAGGAAGGCATGGGCCTGGGTGGCCGCAACACCCGCCGCAGCGATAATCACGCCGCCGATGAGGGCATCCAGTTTTTGCAGCACCCAGCTCACGCGTCACGCATCCTTTTATGGCCAACCATTGACAGGCTCTTAGGGGGACTATAAGGCCCGGCCTTACGACCTAGAAGCCCGTTCGCGCGTTTTCCGAAAATTGACATGTGCGCGTGGTGGGCTGGGCGCAGGATCTGAGCATGCGGGTTGACCTTTTCGATTTTGAACTGCCGCCGGAGCTTATTGCCGCGCGCCCCGCGAGCCCCCGCGATTCCGCGAAGTTGTTGCAGGTGACGGCGGCGGGGGGTTGCGACCGCCACGTGCGGGACCTGCCGGAGATGCTGCGCCCCGGCGATCTCATGGTGTTCAACGATACGCGCGTGCTGCCGGCTCGGCTGTTGGGCACCCGCGGGGAAGCGGCGGTGGAACTGCTCCTGCATAAACAACAAACGCCTGAGGAATGGCAAGCGTTCGCGCGGCCCGCGAAACGCCTGAAGCCCGGTCAGACCATTGTGTTTCCGGAAGGGCTGACGGCTGAGGTCTTGGGCCGTGATGGACCGTTCGTCATCGTGCGCTTCGACCGCGCGGGTGCGGCGTTGATGGAAAAACTCTCCGCCGTCGGGCACATCCCGCTGCCGCCCTACATTCCGCGCACCGACGACGCACGCGACCGCAGTGACTATCAGACGGTCTATGCCGCCCGGGACGGCGCGGTGGCCGCACCGACAGCGGGGCTGCACTTCACACCAGACTTGCTTCACCGCCTGGAAGCGGCCGGGATCGGACGCGCGACGGTGACGCTGCATGTGGGGGCCGGCACCTTCCTGCCGGTGAGTGCCGAGGACACGGATCAACACGTGATGCACGCCGAGTGGGGTGAGATCAGCACCGAAACGGCCGCAGCCATCAACACCGCGAAGGCACGCGGCGGACGCATTGTCGCCGTGGGAACGACATCCTTGCGGCTGTTGGAAAGCGCGGCGAATGCGGATGGCACGGTACAGCCGTTCACCGGCGAGACCGCCATTTTCATCACGCCAGGTGTTGCCGTGCGCACGGCCGATCTCTTGATGACCAACTTCCATCTGCCAAAATCGACGCTGTTCATGTTGGTGTGCGCTTTTGCCGGCATGGAACGCATGCAGGGCGCCTACGCCCATGCTATTGCAAACGGCTACCGGTTCTATTCCTACGGTGATACGAGCCTTTTGGAGCGGGCATGAGTGCGTTTTCTTTCGAGCTTCTGGGCACGGATGGTGATGCGCGGCGCGGGCGCTTGACCACGGCGCACGGCGTGATCAATACGCCGGCTTTCATGCCCGTGGGCACGGCTGCCACCGTGAAGGCCATGCTGCCGGAGACAGTTGCCAGCACAGGGGCCGAGATCATCCTGGCCAACACCTATCACCTCATGCTGCGCCCCGGGGCCGAGCGCATCGCGAAGTTTGGCGGCGTGCGCAAATTCATGAACTGGTCCGGGCCGCTGCTGACAGACTCCGGTGGATACCAGGTCATGTCGCTGGCCAAGCTGCGCAAGATGACGGAAGACGGCGTGACGTTCCAATCGCACATCGACGGCTCGCGCCATCACCTGACGCCGGAACGCTCGATCCAGATCCAGCATATGTTGGACGCGACCATCACCATGGCCTTCGACGAATGCACGCCGTTCCCCGCCGAGAAGGACGAAGTGGCCGAGAGCATGCGGTTGTCCATGCGCTGGGCGAAGCGCTCCAAGAGTGCCTATGTGCCGCGTGAGGGATACGGATTGTTCGGCATCGTACAGGGCGGCATCCACGAGGATCTGCGCGCGGACTCCATCGGCGCGCTGCAGAACGTCGGTTTTGATGGTTATGCCGTCGGCGGGCTGGCCGTGGGCGAGGGGCAGGATCTGATGTTCTCCACCCTCGATCACACCATGCCGCATATGCCCAAGGACAAGCCGCGCTATCTCATGGGCGTGGGCAAGCCGCTCGATATCGTAGGCGCCGTGCAGCGCGGCTGCGATATGTTCGATTGTGTGTTGCCCACGCGCTCGGGGCGTACCGCGCAAGCCTTCACGCGATATGGCGCGCTCAACATGCGCAATGCGCGCCATGCCGACGACCTGAGACCGCTCGATGAAAGCATCGATTGCCCGGCCAGCCGCATCTACAGCCGTGCCTATTACCATCACCTGTTCCGTTGTGATGAGGTCCTGGGTCTGATGCTGCTCACCTGGCACAACGTTGCCTTCTATCAGCAGATGATGACGGATCTGCGCGCGGCCATTCAAAACGGCACGCTGGCGAGCTATGCCGCCGCCTTTGCCGCCGACCAGGCGCGCGGAGATGCAGTCGCTGACGATGGCGATGACGCCAGATAAAGAAACGATCAGGACTTTTGCGCGAAGCCTGGGCTTCGATGTGGTGCGATTCACCAAAGCCGAAACCCGCGATGAAACGCGAACCCATTTCGCCGACTTTCTCGCGCAAGGTCTGCACGGCGATATGGCTTGGATGCAGAACAACGCCGACCGGCGCGCCGACCCCAAGGTGCTGTGGCCCGACGTGAAAAGCGTCATCATGGTGGGCCTCAATTACGGCCCCGATCACGATCCGCGCGAAACACTGGAAAAGAGCGACTTGGCCTCGGTCAGTGTCTATGCCCGCAATCGCGACTACCATGACGTGCTGAAAAAGCGCCTGAAGCAACTCGCAATCTGGCTTTCAAAATCGGCGGATGTGAAAATATTTGTCGATACCGCGCCGGTGCTGGAAAAGCCTTTGGCGCAACAGGCGGGCATCGGCTGGCAAGGCAAACACACGAATCTTGTTTCACGCGATTTCGGGTCGTGGTTGTTTCTGGGCGAAGTCTTCACGACGCTGGAGATCGCGCCGGACGAGGCCGAGAGCGACCATTGCGGGGCTTGCCGCGCTTGCCTCGATATCTGTCCGACGAAGGCTTTCACCGGTCCTTACAAACTGGATGCGCGCCGCTGTATTTCGTACCTGACCATCGAGCATAAGGGCGCCATACCGCGCGAGCTGCGTCCGCTCATGGGCAACCGCATCTATGGCTGCGACGATTGCCTGGCCGTCTGTCCGTGGAACAAATTCGCGCACGCCACGACGGAAGCGGATTTCCATGCGCGCGCGACCTTGGCCGTGCCGAAACTCGATGATTTCGTAACGCTGGATGACGCAGCTTTCCGCGCCCTGTTTTCCGGTTCGCCGGTGAAACGGATTGGACGGGTTCGCTTCATCCGCAATGTGCTGATTGCCATTGGCAACAGCGCCAACGCGGCATTCCTGCCGCGTGTGAGAGAGCTGTTGAAGGATGAAGCGCCGCTGGTGCGCGGCGCGGCCGTTTGGGCCTTGCGGCGTCTCGCACCAAAAGATGCGGACACGCTACGGGACGATGCTTTGCGCGATGAAAAGGACGAAACTGTGCGGAGTGAATGGACGTAAGCCGCGCCTTAAAAAAGGACGGCCGGAACTTCCTGTTCCGGCCACCCGCCCGTCCCCCAATCCTGACGAGTTCGATCAAACGCGAAGCTGTGTCGCTTACTGTTGGACAGCGAGCGCGCGGGCCAGCTGGCTCAGGGCTTCCTGATGCTTCTGGTTGCCGATGCTGGCGAAGTTGCGCGCCAGCTCCAAGCACATGCGCTGGCGCGGGTTCATCGACTCTTCTTCGCTGACCTCGAGGCCTTCGAAGAAATACGTGATTGCTACATTAAGCACGCGCGCGATTTCGTACAGGCGCCCGGCCGAGATGCGGTTGATGCCGCGTTCGTATTTATGAGCCTGCTGATAGGTGACGCCGATCATGTCGGCCATTTGCTGCTGGCTTAAGCCCAGCATGATGCGGCGTTCGCGGATGCGCGTGCCCACATGCCGGTCAACAGAGTTCGCCCGATTCGCGGGCATTGGTTTGGCCGTTGTGCCGCCGTCCATGATGGTATCCCCCAACCTGAAGTTAAGATCCGACGTTCGGATCTGTGAGCGTCGGCCACCGGGCTTAAGAGGCCTGTTGGCCGTGCTCCATACTTCGGATTGTAAGAAAGCACCGGTTTGAACACCCGGAGTTTCTTGTAAAAAATTGTTATTTCACGTTATGGGTTTGTTAAAAGCGCGCTTTTAACAAACCCATCGTTTGGAGGGAGACATGGGCCCGTTAAATTCAACCCGGGGCTCATTTTTTGGCCAAAGGCCTTTTGTGAAGAGGTTTTACCGATAGAGAGCCACAGGTTGGAAGGACACAGTCGTAGGTTAAAATTTTTAACCTAAGGTCGAAAGTCCCTATGAACGCCAGGGTCTCAAGTGCGATCTTTGGCGAGCTTTTCCAGCTGAGCCTGCATGGCATTGAGCTGGGACTTCAGCGCATCAATGTCCTCGCTTTTCTCCGGCGCGGGCGCTGCCGCGCCCGGAGCGGTGGCCCCGCCGCTGCGGTTCACACCGGCGAATGGATTCCACATCTTCATGGCCTGCTCGAAGAGGGCCATGTTCTGTTTGCCCATCTGCTCCAGCTGTTGCATGGGCATGAGGCCCTTGAACGTATCCCCCAGCACGCCGCGCATATGTTCTTCGTTCTGGTGGAAGGCTTCCATGCTGTGCTCGAGATAGCGCGGCACCAGGCCACCCAGGGAGTCGCCATAGAAACCGATGACTTGGCGCAAAAACTTGATGGGCAACAGGTTCTGGCCCTTGCCCTCCTGTTCGACAATGATCTGCGTAAGCACGCTGCGGGTGATGTCTTCGCCGGTCTTGGCGTCGGTGACGACAAAGTCGGCGCCTTCCTTAACCATTTCAGCAAGATGGTCGAGGGTCACGTAACTGGACGTGGAGGTGTTGTAGAGCCGCCGATTGGCGTACTTCTTGATGGTAATTACAGCAGATTTGCCGGCGTTATCCTGCTCGGTCATGTTTTTGGCACCCCTCCGTCCCTGGTAAGCGTTATTGTGCTATGCACAAACGCGTTCTGTCAAAGCGCCTGTAACAACAATCTGAAGGAATCTTGCGGGCCGGGGATTAGACGCTTCTCATAGAGCCAACCCTCGACCATCGGCGAGAGTTCCACTTATGGACGAAAAAACCGCGAACCCCGATTACGATGCCACCAGCTACGATGCTTTGGCCAAACGCTACCTGGACCTCTGGCAGGAACAGGTCGCCAAGATTGCCAAGGACCCGGCGCAGCTTTCCAACGCCACGGCAGCCTGGTCGCAGATGGCCGCCTCCATGATGCAGAATGCAGCCACCGTTGCGAAAACAGCCCATGACCCTCATGCCGCCGCTTCCTCTTCGTCCCGGTCCCAGACCTCTGCCGCTGCACATGGCGATGGAGGGGTGGATCCTGCAAAGCTCCTTGGCCGGATTGCTGAGCTCGAACGCCGCGTGGCCGCTCTCGAAGCTGCCGCTGCCGGAGCCGTTCGCAAACCTGCTGCAGCAAAGCGGACTGCAAAGCCCAAGTCTTGATGCGCTCGGCGTCGCACGCGATGCGCTGACGAGCGCACCCTTCATCAATGCACCTTTTGTCGATGCTTTGGCACGCGAATCCACCCAGCGCATGGAAGCCTTCGTGCGCGGAGTAAAGACCTACCAGGCGCACACGTTCACGCGCGCGCTCAAAGAACCGCCAACGGTGTGGCGTCGCGGTGTGGCAACCTTGCGTGCGTACGGAGAAACAGGTGCTCCGGTCCTTTACGTGCCGTCGCTCATCAACCGCGCTTACATCCTCGATCTTGCCGAAGACCGCAGTCTGTTGCGTGCCACGGCAAAGGCCGGGTTTCATGGCTTTCTGCTGGATTGGGGCGATCCTGGTCCGGCGGAGAAGTGCTTTACCGTGGAAGACTATATCGACGGCGTGCTGATCCCCGCGCTGGAAGAGGTGAAGGCGCGCACGGGAAAGCCAGCGCACCTTGTCGGCTATTGCCTTGGCGGAACGCTGGCCGTGGCACCCGCCGTGCTGCGGCCCGATCTGGTGGCGTCACTGGTGCTGCTGGCCGCACCTTGGGATTTCCATGAGGGCACAGACGCGAGCCGCGTTCTGCTCACGTGGTCGCAGCCCATGATCGAGATGATGCTGAAGGCGCAAGGTGTCGCGCCCATCGATCTGCTGCAGTCGTTTTTTGCGTCGCTCGATCCGACGCTGGTGGGACGCAAGTTCCGCACCTTCGCAGCCCTTGACCCAGCGTCTGATCAGGCGCGCCGTTTTGTGGAACTGGAAGACTGGCTCAATGACGGGATTCCGTTGGCCGGTCCGGTGGCGGAGGAGGTGCTGTTCCGCTGGTATGGCGAGAACGATCCGCTGCAGGGACGCTGGCGCGTGAACGATGTGGTGATTGATCCGGCGCGCGTTGCCTGTCCCACACTGGCGTTCATTCCATCCCAGGACCGCATTGTGCCGCCGGAGTCCGCGCGGCGGCTGGCCCAGGGCATCAAAGGCGCGGAAGCCCGGCAGGTGGACCTTGGGCATATCGGCATGATTGCCGGCGGCAGCGCCCCCAAACGGGTTTATGCCCCCCTGTTGGAATGGCTCAAAACCTCAATATCTTGAGGGCATTGCTGCGATGCAACAATCGTTCTTGCCCGGGGTCCGGGCGAGTTCTAAAACCGGGGCACTCATTCCCATCCTGCCTTTCATCCGGAGCATTTGCCCATGTCCGACATCGTCATCACCTCTGCCACACGCACCGCCATCGGCGCCTTTAGCGGCTCCTTGAGCGCGCTGACCGCCGCCGAGCTGGGCCAGATCGTGATCGCCGAAGCGCTGAAGCGCGCGAACATCGCGCCGGGCGATGTGTCGGAAGTGGTGATGGGTCAGGTGCTGACGGCCGCCGCCGGCCAGAACCCCGCGCGTCAGGCTTCCATGAAAGCCGGTGTGCCGAAAGAAGTGCCGGCCATGACGATCAATCAGGTCTGCGGCTCGGGCTTGAAGGCCGTGGCGCTCGCGGCCATGAGCATCAAAGCCGGCGACAGCGCTATTGTGGTGGCGGGTGGTCAGGAAAACATGAGCCTTTCGCCGCACGCCATGCTTTTGCGCACCGGCGTGAAGATGGGCGACGCCAATTTCATCGACACCATGATCCGCGACGGTCTGTGGGATGCCTTCAACGGCTATCACATGGGCACGACGGCCGAGAACATCGCGCAGAAATGGCAGCTGACGCGCAGCCTCCAGGATGAATTCTCCGCTGCTTCACAACAGAAAGCCGAAGCGGCCATCAAAGCCGGCAAGTTCAAGGACGAGATCGTGCCGGTGATGATCACCGTGAAGAAAGAACAGAAGAGCTTCGACACGGACGAGTACCCGCGCGCGGGCACAACGGCTGACTCGCTGGCGAAATTGAAGCCGGCCTTCTCCAAGGACGGCACGGTGACGGCGGGCAATGCGTCGGGCATTAACGATGGTGCTGCGGCTCTGACGGTGATGTCCGCTGATGAAGCCAAGAAGCGCGGCCTGAAGCCACTGGCGCGCATCGCCTCGTGGGCGCAGGCTGGTGTTGATCCCGCCATCATGGGCACAGGTCCCATTCCGGCCTCGCAGCTTGCGCTCAAGAAAGCGGGCTGGAGTGTCGCCGACCTCGACCTCATCGAAGCCAATGAAGCTTTCGCCGCGCAGTCCTTGGCCGTATGCAACGACCTGGGCTTCGATCCGAAGAAGGTCAACGTCAACGGCGGTGCTATCGCGCTGGGTCATCCCATCGGCGCTTCCGGTGCGCGCGTGCTTGTGACGCTGCTGCATGAGCTGCAGAAGAGCGGCGGCAAAAAAGGCCTCGCCACGCTGTGCATCGGCGGCGGGATGGGCATCGCCATGTGTGTCGAGCGGGTCT
Source organism: Fidelibacterota bacterium (assembly GCA_947472795.1). Taxonomy (GTDB): domain Bacteria; phylum Pseudomonadota; class Alphaproteobacteria; order Rhodospirillales; family Rhodospirillaceae; genus SHVO01. Next base: position 76,962 of record CANJBL010000003.1, read on the forward strand.
AACGCTCGATACACATAAGCGGCGAACAGCGTGAGCCGCAAAACTAAGCGCGTGTGGAGCGCGCCTAGCTGATAAGAATCACGCGTCGACGTAGCGCGCACTCAGGCGCCAGAAGCGCGCGTTCAGCACAATCGCGGCCACTAAGAGACTCAAGGCCAAGCCCCACCACACGCCCGTGGCGCCCCAGCCCATGGGGAATCCCAAAAGCCATGCCACTGGAAAGCCCACGGCCCAATAACTTAAGCCAGCCAGCATGGCTGGGACGCGCGTGTCTTTCAGGCCGCGCAAGGCACCAGCGGCAATGGTCTGTGCGCCATCGAATATTTGAAAGAAGGCGCAGATGGCGAGCAGGTTGACGATAAGCGCGATGACATCGGCATCGCCGGCCCTGCTTGCATCGAGATTGAACAGCGAGGCTATGGCACGGGGTGCTGCCAGCATCACCGAGGCTGCTACGGCCATGAAACTTAGGCCGAGCACAAAGGCCGCCGCCGCCGCGCGGCGTGCGCCGCGCGGATCGCCTGCGCCCATGTGATAACCGACACGGGCATTGGCGGCCTGCGCCATGCCCAGCGGCACCATGAAGGTGACCGAGGCCACGTTGAGCGCCACCTGATGGGCGGCAAGCGCGGTTGCGCCGAGCAGGCTCATCATTAAGCCGCCAACGAGGAAGAGAACGATCTCGACACCCATGGTGACGGCGATGGGCCATCCCAAAGCGATAAGCTCTTTCATCACGTCCCATTGCACGGGCGCGTTTGTGCCCGCGGGCTTGGTGCGGCGAATGGTTATGCCGATGGTTATGGCGCTGCCCCACAGCGCGATGAGGGTGGCCGTGCAAGAGCCGAGATAGCCCATGTTGGGCAGACCGAAGCGCCCATGCATGAGGCCATAGTTCAGGATTGCATTCCCGGCGAGCGCCACGAGGGCGACCATGAGCACGACGCGCGGGCGGCCCATGGCCACGAGATACGAACGCTGAGCGCCCAACCACATGAAGGCAGGCGAGGCGAACAGCAGAATCTGCACATAGCGCGCGATGTCGTGGGCGAGGTGCGCGTCTTCGCCGAGAGCGACGAGCAGGTCCTCGATATTCCACATGATCAGCATGAGAGGAAGTGCGCCGAGGGTCGCGAGCGTCAGCCCCGCCTTGAGCAAAGGCGCGATCTTCTCCTCGGCCCCGGCGCCGCGTGCATGAGCGACGAGGATGCCCACGCTTAGGACCAAGCCTTGGAGGACCGTCGCCAGGGTGAAGAAGATGTTCGCGCCAAGACCGCCGGCCGCCAGCGCTTCGGGCCCCAGGGCACCCAGCATGACGGTGTCGGTGACGCCCATACCCATCTGGGCAAGCTGGGCCAAAACGATGGGAGCCGCGAGCCGGAACGTGGCGCGGAACTCGTGGCGAAGCGTAAAGGGTGAAGTTTGAAGGCTCATAGGTCTGTCTTTCAGAGGGGCCGCTGTGGCGGCCTTCGAGAAAGCAGACCGCGAGATTAGACGAAAAGGATCGGCGTGGGGAACGGCCGGGCCGAGAAGGCGCCGGGGCGTTCGCCGCCAAGTTTGGGGGCGCGTGCGCATACGGATGTCGTCATGAACCGGCCCTCCTTTTCTACTGTGGCCTGAAAGCTCTGGTCGTAAGGGTGGCGGTGGTACTGCCGCGACACGTGCTCTGTCAACGGGGTGTGTTGTACGCAAGATGTAACATTGTGCGTGCGAACGTGAGCACCTGCGGCATAAATGCCCGGCCCTATTTCAATTTTATCATGCATCATCCGCTTGCTGATGGGGCTTTGCTCTCTATGATGCCAGGAGCCTTCTGCCCAAGGCTGCTTGGCTCAAAAAATCAATCAGAGGACGACCATGACAGGACATGTGGCGCTGGTGACGGGTGGGACCCGTGGCATTGGCAAGGCGATTTCCGTGGCGTTGAAGAATGCCGGCTACACAGTAGCCGCCAATTACAACGGCAATGACGAAGCGGCGAAAGCCTTCAAGGAAGAGACGGGCATTCCCGCCTACAAATTCGACGTGTCGGATTTCAAAGCCTGCCAGGCCGCCGTAGCGCAGATCACCAAGGACATTGGTCCCGTGGGCGTGTTGATCAACAACGCGGGCATCACTCGCGACGGCACCATGCACAAGATGGACCAGGACCAGTGGCAGGCGGTGATCGACACGAATTTAGGGTCGTGTTTCAACATGTGCCGCGCGGTGATCGACGGCATGCGCGGAAAGAGCTTCGGGCGCATCGTTAATATTGGATCGATCAACGGCCAGGCCGGTCAGTACGGTCAGGTGAACTACGCTGCCGCCAAGTCGGGCATGCACGGCTTCACCAAGGCCTTGGCGCAAGAGGGCGCAGGCAAGAACATCACCGTCAACGCCATTGCCCCGGGTTATGTGGATACGGACATGGTGCGCGCCGTGCCGCCGGCGGTGTTGGAGAAGATCATCGCGCGCATTCCGGTGGGCCGCTTGGGCCACGCCGAGGACATCGCGCGCGGCGTCTTGTTCCTGGTGGCGGATGATGCCGACTTCATCACTGGCTCGACGATGTCGATCAACGGCGGGCAACATATGTACTAAGCGCGTACGCGGCTAAACAGCGCGCATGGTCCAGCTGATATCCAGGCTCTTCAGCTCCTGAAGAAGCTCGTCGAGAGTCAATAGTCCGACGCAGGGCCGGGCGCCACGCTGGGCCATCTCGCCGCGCGCTAATTTGAGTGCGAGGACTATTGCCGGCGTACAGGGGATCATCGCGCCGTCGCCTGAGCATGCCGTCAGTTCAAATAGCATCTTCTTCGGGTGATCCTTTTTGTCGCGTCCCCGCATCTCCATGAAGAAGCCGCTCTTGGACGTGCCGATGGCATCGAATGGCCGTGAGAGGGCGAGAAGAGATGCAGCCATGGTGGCGAGATTGCCGATGAAGCCCCATCGCACGAACCATGTCAGAGCCCACAAGGACAGATGAATGGCAGACACTTCGATGCCGGCTCGAAATCGGATTGTCTGAAGGCTGGGATACCGTGTGGGAAAAAGGGAAAGGTCCGGCACATCGCAGTTGCCGAGTGCGCGCCAACCGAGATATGCGAATTTCCGCCAGGTTATGTCTTGCCATCCATGGATCTGGCGCATCTGGCCATCAAGCAGCGTTTCAAAAGGTTTGCCAGCGTAGCCTAGCACAGCGCGCGTCGTCGCGAGCCCGCGATTTGTCTTCTGCGCGGTGGCGATTCCATAGTCGAGTGTATCAAGGTGTTCAAACTCGTGCATGTACGCATCCACGATCGCGGAGGTCAGCGCGGGCACGGAACTCGCCCCACTCACCACGAGTACGCCTGCGGCTTTTGCGACGTGCTCAAGTGCGCCAATGTTAGCAACAAAGGACCGGCCGTCGGACAGATCAATGTAGTGCGCCCCATGACGCACACAAGCTTGCGCCACGGCATAGTCCTGTTCCTGAAAGGGCCCAGACGTATGAATCACGATGTCGGCTTTCGCTAATTTGAGCGAACCGTCGAGGTCGCGCTCGATATCGAGCGCCATCCATTCCGAGTGCGTGCTCTCGGAAATCGCCTTTGCTTTCTCTTCGGAGCGGCCTGCAACAATGACCGAAATGCCCGGCTCTCTCGCCAAGCGGCGAACAATGAAGGCGCCAAAGTTTCCATATCCGCCGATGACAAGAACACGCGTCATGCGTCTTTTGTGATCTTGAATGTGCCGTTGTAACCGAAGATCCGACCCCACAGCGGATGACGAATTTCGGTCATCATGGAGAAGGTGTCGTCATCAATCGGTATTTCCTCGGCATAACCCGATCCAAGCAGGAAGGTTAAGGGCACGGGTAGCAACGCCCCCAAGACGCTGATGACATAGCCTCTATGCGCCAAGACGACTTTCTCGCCGTTCCACGAGTATGCGGATCGCCATCCTAATCCGGGTCCCATCAGTTCGACGATCTCGTTGCCGCCGCGGGGAACCATCTTTGACAGAAATTTGTAGGGTCGTCTTCCCGGGAAACTGAAGGTGCGTTCGAAGCGGAAGGCATTGGAACGACTTTCCGAGATGAAGTTCACGGTTACAGGAACGTCTTTGCCCTCGTAGGGAACCAAGACGCCGGTCAGCAGAAACACAGGCTTCAGCAATCTCCCTATGACGGAAGACTCAACTTGCAGCGTACCTTCGACGGTCGCAACATCATCCCTATAGGCGCGATTGGCGTAGTGACGCTGCATCACTTTCGGAAGATGAGGCCACGCATCGCCAAAGACGGGTTTGAAAACCGGTTCATGCGCATTGCAAAGATTATTGATTGGCTGGCCACCCTTGAGCTTAAGGAGCAGATTCCGTGTTGCGCGCATCCATGGGTAAGTCACGCGGGCCAGCCACTCGGATTGAAAAAGTGCCTTGTTCACGCGATTGAACCACCCTGTGTCGCCATGGCGCGCCATGAAAACCAGCGCGCTTTGGCCGTGGTAAAATCGACCGTTGCACAAAATCACCATGCCTTCGTCGAGATCGAAGTTCCGTTGGTTGATTTCAATAAGAAGCGGGTGGTCGGGATTGTCGCGCGCGTTTAGGAGATATAGCGGCCCGTATTCCCGCCGAATTCTGAGGGCGAAAGCCGCCATGGAGCAGACGGGACAATCTCCGTCGTAAACAAACCAAACTCCCTCTCTGGCTATTTTATCGGGCATCTCAGGTGGGCTTTATGACCATCAGGAAGAATATCACCACGAGGCCCGCGAAAGCCGGGATGCCTAACGCAGCCCAAAGTCGGAAGAGATAGTGATACTCCGCCGGCAAAGCCATGCCTGTGGCTAGGCTTTCCCTCAGCAGAGATTTCAATCGAATTTGAATCCACACTACTGGCAGCCAACATGCGCCGGCGAGGCCGTACAGGACATACGTGGCTGTCAGCCATGTGTCTGTTACAGAAAACCCGCCCCGTGCAATCAGCCAAAAGCCGGTCGCTGGCTGAATAACGACAGCGGGCGCCGTGAAAAGGTAGTCCGCCAAGACGGTGGTTCTCACGGCGTAGAATTTTTCCGGTAAACTTTCCGTGAAAAGGGACCGGAACATGAAGAAGGCTATTCCCAGCCCCGTTCCAAACAGGATCGTGGCGCTGATGATGTGGAGGGTCTTGACGGCAAGGTAGAGGTTCATGACCTCTTGGTAGCAGAAGCCTGAATCCAGTGCGACAAGCGGAAAACCCCACCCAAATGCGGGCTGCTAAGAGTCTGGCGTCATTGATTGTGACAACCCCGGTCTAGAACACATCTTTCCGCTTCCGGATTTCGGTGAAGATGTCCACCGGGTCGCGGCCCTGCATGTGCAGATGCGCGGCGATCTCGGGTGCATCGGCGCGCAGGAACGGGTTGGCCGCGATTTCTCCGGCCAGCAGCGACGGGACTGTCGGCTTGTTCAAGGCGCGCAGAGCAGCGACTTCGGCGGCCCGGGCCCGCAAGGCTCCATTATCGGGATCGATAGACAGGGCAAAGCGCACGTTGCTCGCCGTATATTCATGGGCGCAATAGACGTGTGTTTCTGGCGGCAGGGCGCGCAGGCGTTTCAAGCTGGTCCACATCTGTAGCGGCGTACCTTCGAAGAGCCGTCCGCAGCCGATAGAGAAAATGGTATCGCCGCAGAAGAGAGCGCCAGCCTCCTTGAACCAATACGCAATGTGGCCCCGGGTGTGCCCGGGCACGAAGAAGACCTGTGCCTGTGCGCCGCCGAGATCGTAGGTGTCACCGCCAGCCACTTGCACGTCCATGCCGGGAATCCGGTCCGGGTCGTGGGCGGGGCCGACGATGGTGCAGCCGGTGGCTTTCTTGATCTCGAGATTGCCGCCCACATGGTCTGCGTGATGGTGGGTATTGAGGATATGGGTGATGGGCCAGCCCAGCGCCCGCGACTCCGCAAGCACGGGCTCGGCCACCGCCGGATCGATCACGGCGACAGCGGATTCACTTTTCACCAGATAGATGAAGTTATCCTTCAAAACCGGGATTTGTCTGATCTCGAGAGTGCTCATATCGGGCCTTTTGCGAATGCCTTGAGAAAGCCATTCTATGGCGCTCAGATTCTCCTCGCCAGGGCGACCGTGTTTCGGCAACGAAAGGCAGCATGCTCGCGTTGGATGTGTTATGTGACTTTATGCCTCTGCCGCGCTCAGGTGCGCGTGGGGCATATCGGGACAATCATGCAAGGGAAGCGCCTTCGATGCGGAGGCTGGTTGCATCTTTCGTCGGTTTGTTGAGCCTCGTGCTGTTGGGCGCGGGCACACCCGCGCTCGCCCAGGATACAAAAGTCATCCGCATCGGCGCCGGACCCACGGGCGGCACAGATTTTCCCTTCGGCGGCCTTGTGGCCAATGCCATTTCCAATCCCCCCGGTTCGCGCGATTGCGACCGCGGCGGAAATTGCGGTGTGCCCGGCCTCATCGCCGTGGCCCAGACCTCGGCGGACGTGGCGGACAATTTGAAAGCCGTCTCGCGCGGCGATCTGGAGATGGGCTTGGCCCAAGCCGATATCGCCGCCTGGGCGACCCAGGGCACGGCGGCTTACGGCGACCAGGAACCGCTGGCGAACTTGCGCCTGCTCGCGCGCCTGTACCCGGAGAATGTGCATCTCATCGTGCGCAAGGATTCGCCCATCAAGGAGATCGCCGACCTGAAGGGCAAGAAGGTCGCCATGGGTCCGGAAAATTCCGGTACGTCGGCGACGGCGAAGCTGATCCTCTCGGTTTACGGCGTGAAGTGGTCGAGCGTGAAAGTCGTGAACATGGAATTTTCAGCCCTCGCCAATGCTCTTGCCGCCAATACCATCGATGCGGCCTTCATGGTGAGCGGCGCGCCAACGCTAGCGATAGAAGACATCGCCGCCCGCACGCCCATCAAGCTGGTGCCCATCACGGGGCCAGCGGCGGAGAAATTGGAACAGGTGTTCCCCTTCTATAGCCGTGGCGTGATTCCGGCGGGCACCTATGCCGGGCAGATGGCGGTGGAGACTCTGGACGTGAGTTCGGTATTGCTCAGCCGGGACACCATGAACCCCGATCTGGCATTTGGAATTGCGCGCGCTATCTGGCACGAGCGGAACGTGGCTCTGTTCCGCGCCGGTCACCCGCGCGGCAAGCTCATGGACAAGACCCTGGCCGCCGAGGATATCGGGGTCCCTGTTCAAACCGGCGCCGACCGCTACTATGTGCAGAATGGTCTGATGGACCCGGCGGCGGTCGTGCCGCCGCCCGCCAAGGCCCCCGCTAAGCCCGATGCACCGAAGCCCGATGCCGTGAAACCGGACCGGGCCGACCGTGGAGGCCAGCGGTCAACACGTTCCGTGAGTTCCAATCCGTGACATCTCCACGTTCTCTACTCGTCGATAGCGGCACAGCCGCGACGCCGATCCATGCCGTTTCTTCGGAAAGATATGACTCCTGGCTGGCCGGACAGCCGACGCGCATCCGCGCCTGGCTCGCGGCGGTGAACTTCAAGGCCGACTCCGGCGCTGTCACCAGCATCGCCAGTGACGACGGCAGCATCGCGATGGTGGTGTTGGGTCTGGGGCGCGGCGACGATCCGTGGTCCACAGGCAATCTTGCCAAGACTTTGCCGCGGGGCGTTTACCGCATCGCCGAGAGCGTGGACGCATCACCGGATTTCCCGACCTGGGCGGCCCTGGCCTGGGCTTTGGGTGGATACAGTTTTGCCCGCTACAAGGCAGAGCAACCGCCGCACCGCGCGCAGCTGGTTTGGCCGCAAGGCTGCGACCGTTCTTACGTGGACTATGCGGTGACAGCGGCGACACTGACGCGCGATCTGATCAATACACCCGCCGCCGATCTTCTGCCCGATGGGTTAGAGCAGGGCGTGCGCACACTGGCCGGCCAACATAATGCAAAGGTGAACGTCATCACCGGCGACGCGCTTCTCACGCAGAACTATCCGATGATCCATGCTGTCGGGCGCGCGAGTTCGGTGGCGCCCCGGCTCATCGATCTCACCTGGGGCGAGGCGTCCGCGCTGAAGGTGACGTTAGTGGGCAAGGGCGTGTGTTTTGACTCCGGCGGGCTCGATCTCAAACCCGCTAGCGGCATGGCGCTGATGAAAAAAGACATGGGCGGCGCGGCCATGATGATCGGCCTCGCGCATATGATCATGGCGGCCAAGCTGCCCGTGCGCCTGCGTCTGCTGATTCCGGCGGTGGAGAATGCGGTCTCGGGAAATTCCTTCCGCCCGGGCGATGTGCTGAAGACGCGCAAAGGAATTTCGGTCGAGATCGGCAACACCGACGCCGAGGGCCGCCTGGTGCTGGCTGACGCGCTGACGGAAGCCGCGAGCGAAAATCCGGCGCTGTTGCTGGACGCGGCGACATTAACGGGGGCTTGCCGCACGGCGCTCGGCCCCGACTTGCCGGGCTTGTTCGTGGACGACGAGAACCTCGCCATCGACCTGCTGGTAGCGGCGCGCGGCACCTACGATCCTATGTGGCGGCTGCCGCTCTATCAGCCCTACCGTAAGATGATCGACAGCAAGGTGGCCGATATCAACAATGCCGGTGATTCACCGTTCGGCGGCGCCATCACGGCGGCCTTGTTCCTGAAAGAGTTCGTGCCGCATACGGTGCCTTGGGCGCATCTGGACACTTACGCCTGGAACCAAGCCGACCGGCCGGGGCGCCCCGCCGGCGGCGAGGCGCTGGGTCAACGTGCTCTGTTCCAGTTGATCAAAACGCGCAGCGCCCGCTAATTACTTTTTCGCGCTCAAAATCTGATCCAACCGATCCGGTGTTTTCTCAACCCGCTCCAGGTGCGGATAGCGCAAGCCGTCGTGATAATCGAAGCGCACGGTGCGATACCTGTCGCCGTTTTTCACCAGCATCTCGATGGCGGTGCCATTCTTCTTGGCATTGGTGACGGCGGTCTTCAGGCGGTCGCCGTCGTAAGCGACATTGTCCACGGCGACGATCTGCGTGCCGGTGGTCAGTCCCAGTTTATAGGCAGGCCCATCCCACTGCACGGCGGTGAGCTTGTTCTCGCGGTTGACGACAAGGCCCAAGGAATAGGTGAGATCGACCACTTTGCGCCGCGTGGTGGACGCTTTGGTGTAATCGGACTCCTTCTCCGTATAGACCAGCTTGTAGCCGCCGCGTGCGAGGCCATCCAGCGGCGCGCCGGGGCCATGGCCGTCGAGGCGCGTGCGCAGGAAGGCCGTCCAATCGTAGGGCTGCACAGCGTTCAGCGCCGCCACCAGATCTTCGAAGGTGTAGGTGGCGACCACATGGCTACCGTTATTGACGCCCAGGAAGGTGCTGGCGAAATCGTCGAGCGACTTCTTGCCCTTGGAGAGATCGCGGATCAGGGTATCGGCATCAAGCCAGATCAGCTCGCCTTCCACATAGTAATCTTCACTCCGCTGCCAGCTGCGCCAAGGGCTCGCGCGCCGCGCGGCGGTGATGGGGTCGTTGGTTGTATCGAGCAGCGCTTTCCACGAGCGGCCCACGCGGTTGTCGTAAGTGGCCGCATCTTCCGCGAGCGCATCCAGGGCCTGTTGCTTGGTGACAAGACCGGAGCGGGCCGCGAGCACCGAGCCCCAATACTGCGTCTGGCCTTCATAGACCCAGAGCAGACTGTCGCGCATGGGCACATCGAAGTTCGGGGTCCAGAGGTCGGCGGGGCGGCGGAACTTGCCGTTCCAGGAGTGCGAATATTCGTGTGGCAGAAGATTGCGCGCATCGGGGTTCTTGTCCCATTCGGTGAAGTAGGACGGGACCGAACTGTTCTCGCTCGACTGATGATGCTCGAGGCCGATGCCGCCCAGGCGGTCGGTGAGAGCCAGCAGGATGTCGTAGTGATCATAATGATGCGAGCCGTAAAGCTTCTGAGCCTGGACGACCAGGGCTTTGTGCGCATCCACATGCTCGGGTTTCATCTCGAGCAGCTCAGGCTTGTCAGCGACGATATTGAGACGCACCGGGGCGTTGCCGGTCATGCCGAGATCGACGCGCTTGAAATACTTTCCGGCGAACATGGGCGAGTCCGCCAGCTCCTCGAAGGACGTCGTTTTATAGGTAATGACGTTGCCATTGGTGGATTCGGTTTCGAGCGCGACGGCGGCCTGCCAGCCATCGGGCAATTTGACGCTGGCCTGGATGGGAATCCGGCGCGTGAAGTAACCGGCTGGATAAAGCGTGGCGGCGATCCATTGCAGGTTCAACATCTCGGGCGTCATGACGACGCGGCCTTCGCCGCCGTCGCCGCCGGTCATGATCTGGAACTCGACGTCCAACTGGGTCGCACCCGCCGGCACGTCCACATGAAATGCAAAGACATCGACCGTGTCGCGCTTCCATTCCAGGCGCTGACCGCCGGCTTTGACGATCAGACCAGCGAGAGAATCGATGCGGCCATTGGGCGCATGGCTGCCGGGCAGCCATTTGGGATAGAGCAGGGTAAAAGGCGCGCCGCCGCGCACGGGGATGGTCTCGCGCACATTGAAGATGTGGCGCTCGATATCGGTGGCATCCACATCAAGGCGCAAGGTGCCGGGATAGGGCTCATCCTTGGGGGCCGCGATCTCCGCCGGCATGGGCAAGGGCATGGGAAGGGGCGGCGCGTTTTGCGCGAAGGCGGCACTGCTGAGCGCGGCGGCGCCGACGGCGATGAAACGGTGCAAGGTAGTGCGTGTCATGACGAAGCCCCCTTCGGTTAACCCGTCGTCATAAGAGCACACCGCGCGGCGTTAAAAAAGATACGGGCCGCACAGGGTTTTTGCCCCATACGGCCCGTTTAATCGGCCCGTTTTTCAGGAATTGATGAGTTCTAAGCCTTGAGTTTGGCGGCCACGTCGCGGGTGACAGGGATTTCCAGGCGGCTGAGCATTTCCTTGGGCACCACTTGCCAGAAGTTGCGCACTTCCCGGTCCCAGTTCACGAGCAGCTGCTCGGCCCACGGCGAGGAGGTTTCGCGGTGATGTTCCATCACCAAATTGCGCAACTCGGTTTCGTAGTGGCCCACTTCAATGCGCTGGAAGATGACGTTGTCCCTGTTGACGCGGTGCTCGAAGAGGTTCTCCGCGTCATAAACAAACGCCATGCCGCCGGTCATGCCGGCACCGAAGTTGGCGCCGACGGTGCCGAGGATCACAGCGGTACCACCCGTCATGTATTCGCAGCCGTTAGAGCCGCAGCCCTCGATGACGGTGACAGCACCTGAGTTGCGCACGCAGAAGCGCTCGCCGGCCTGGCCGGCCGCGAACAAGCGACCAGAGGTGGCGCCGTACAGCACGGTGTTGCCGATGATGGTGTTGTTCTTCCAGAGATAGGTGGAGGATGTCGTCGGGCGGATGACGATGCTGCCGCCGGACAAACCTTTGCCCACATAGTCGTTGGAATCGCCCCACACTTCGAGCTTCAAGCCGCGCACGGCAAAAGCGCCCAGCGACTGACCGCAGGAGCCGCGCAAGCGCACGGTGATATGGCCGGGCTGAAGACCTTCCATGCCGTACTTTGTCACGATCATGTGGCTGAGTTTGGTGCCGATGGCGCGGTCGACGTTGCGCACGTTGTAGGTGAGCTGCATCTTCTCGCCTTCTTCGAGCAGCGGACGTGCGTCCAGGATCATCTGCGCATCCAGCGTCTCGGGCACTTCGTTGCGGCCCTTGACGGTGTTGTGCGTGGGAAGACCACCCGAATCCGGCTGCACCATGAGTGGGTTCAGATCGAGGTCGTCGAGGTGGGCAGCGCCGCGGCTGACCTGCTGCAAGAGATCGGTGCGGCCAATGACGTCCTTCAGGGACTTGAACCCCAAGCTGGCCAGGATGTCGCGTACTTCCTCGGCGATGAAGCTGAAGAGGTTGACGACCTTCTCCGGCGTGCCAGTGAAGCGGGCGCGCAGGTCTGGATTCTGAGTACAGACACCGACAGGACAGGTGTTGGAGTGGCACTGGCGCACCATGATGCAGCCCATAGCCACCAGCGACGCGGTGCCGATGTTGAATTCTTCCGCGCCCATCATGGCGGCCATGACGATGTCGCGGCCTGTCTTGAGGCCGCCGTCGGTACGCAGCACGACACGGTGACGCAGGCGGTTGAGGGTCAGCACCTGATGCACTTCGGTCAGGCCCATTTCCCACGGAAGGCCGGCGAACTTGATGGAGGTCTGAGGGCTAGCGCCCGTGCCGCCGGAATGACCGGAGATGAGGATCGTGTCGGCGTTGGCTTTGGCAACGCCGGCGGCGATGGTGCCGATGCCCGTACGCGCGACAAGCTTCACGCAGACGCGCGCGCGCGGATTGATCTGCTTCAGGTCGTAGATGAGCTGCGCCAGATCTTCGATGGAATAAATGTCGTGGTGCGGCGGCGGTGAGATCAGCATCACGCCGGGCGTGGCGTGGCGCAACGTGGCTATCTCCACGGTCACCTTGAAGCCAGGTAGCTGCCCGCCTTCGCCGGGCTTGGCGCCTTGGGCGACCTTGATCTCGATTTCGCGGCATTGGTTCAAGTATTCCGCCGTAACGCCGAAGCGGCCCGACGCAATTTGTTTCACGGCGGAGTTGGCGTTGTCGCCGTTGGGAGTGGGCTTATAGCGCGCGCGGATTTCGCCGCCTTCGCCCGAGACCGACTTGGCGCCGATGCGGTTCATGGCGATGTTAAGCGTGCCGTGAGCTTCGGGGCTGAGCGCACCCAAAGACATGCCGGGCGTCAGAAGACGCTTTCTGATTTCGGTGGTCGATTCCACCTGTTCCGCCGGGATCGGCTTGGCAGCCTTGCGGAAGTCGAGCAAGTCACGCAAGTGGATCGGCGGCAACTTGCGCACGCCTTCGGAATACTTGAGGTAGGTGGCGTAGGCGTCCTTCTCCACCGCGGTTTGTAAGATGTGGATGAGGCGGCCATCGTGGGCATGGGCTTCGCCGGACTTCGCGCGGTAGCGGTAGAAACCGCCCACGGGCAGGGTGACGACACCAGCACGCCAGGCGCGGGCGTGCTGTTCGATGACTTTCTTCTGGATGCCCGAAAGGCCGAGCCCCGAAATGCGCGACGGCATGCCGGGGAAGAACTCGGCGGCAAGTGCCCGCGACAGACCGACGGCTTCGAAGTTGTAGCCGCCGCGATAGGAACTGATGACGGAGATGCCCATCTTGGACATGACCTTCAGCAAACCGTCGCCGATGGCCTTCTGATAGCGCTTGGCGCAGTCTTCGAGGGTCATGTCGCCGAAAAGACCGCGACGATGGCGGTCGGCGATGGCTTCCTCGGCGATGTAAGCGTTCACCGAAGTGGCGCCGACGCCGATGAGAACAGCGAAGTAATGCACGTCGAGGCATTCGCCCGAGCGCACATTCAGCGAACAGAAGGTGCGCAATTTCTGACGGATCAGGTGCGTGTGCACGGCGCCCGCTGCCAGGATCATGGGAATGGCCGCGCGCGCCTCGCTCATGCCTTCGTCGGTGAGCACGATGTGACGCTTGCCGGCGCGCACCGCTTCTTCCGCTGCCGCTTGAACGCGGGCGATGGCAGCGCGGAGCGCGTTCTCACCGTCATCAACGTTGAAGGTGCAATCGATATCGCCGGCAGCATCGCCCATGTACTTACGCATGGCGGCGAACTGCGCCGAGGTCAGCATGGGGCTCGACAGCTGCAAGAGTTCGAGCTGCGCTGGCGCTTCCTCCAGGATATTGCCGAGGTTGCCGAGCCGCGTGTTCAAGGTCATCACGCGGGTTTCGCGAAGAGAGTCGATGGGCGGATTGGTGACCTGGCTGAAGTTCTGCCGGAAGAAATGATGCAAGCCGCGATAGTTGTCGGACAGTACGGCCAAGGGCGCGTCGTCACCCATGGAGCCGATGGCTTCCTTGGCGTCCAACGCCATAGGATGCAGGATCAACTCCATGTCTTCTAAGGTCTGGCCGAAAGAGGCCTGACGGCGGAGGAGATCTTCCTTGCCGAAGGCGGGCTTGGCCGACTTGACGGGCTTGGTGAGGGAATCAAGATGCGTGGTGTTCTTGATCCACTGGCCGAAGGGCTGCTTGGCCGCGAGATTGTCTTTTAGTTCGCGGTCGTGGAAGAATTTGCCTTCCTTCAGGTCGACGCCGATCATTTGCCCCGGCCCAACGCGGCCCTTCTCGATGACGTTCGCATTGTCGATGCGCACCATGCCGGTCTCGGAGCCGACGATGAGTAGGCCGTCTTTCGTCAGAGTATAGCGCATGGGACGCAAACCGTTGCGATCCATGTAGCCGATGATCCAGCGGCCGTCGGTGGCGCACATGGCGCCTGGACCGTCCCAGGGTTCCATGACGGCGTTGCAGTAGCCGAAGAGGTCGCGGTGCGCATCGGGCATGACCGCGTTCTGACTGATGCTCTCGGGCACCAGCATGCAGCGGGTCATAGGCGCCGAGCGGCCCGCGCGGCACAGAAGCTCGAACACGTTGTCGAGCACGGCAGAGTCGGACCCATGGGGCTGGATGATGGGCTTGATCTCTTCGATGGCCGAACCGAACCCCGGGTGGTCGAGCAGGCACTCGTGCGCCTTCATCCAGTTGACGTTGCCTTGCAGCGTATTGATTTCGCCGTTGTGCGCGAGCATGCGGAAGGGCTGCGCCAGATGCCAGGTCGGGAACGTGTTGGTGGAATAGCGCTGGTGATAGATCGCAAAGGACGAAACGAAGCGTGTGTCGGTCAAGTCCGGATAGAAGGCCGTGAGCTGCTCGGCCAGGAACATGCCCTTATAGATCACCGAACGGCAGGACAAAGAGCAGATGTAAAAGTCGCGGATATGCTCTTCCTGCACGCGCTTCTCGATGCGCCGGCGCACGACGTAAAGGTCGCGCTCCAGCGCGTCGCTGGAAAGGCCGCGCCGGTTGGCGATCATGATCTGTTCAATCTCGGGCCGGGTAGCGTTGGCCTTCTCGCCGATGATGGAGATGTCCACGGGCACCTGGCGCCAGCCGTAGATGTAGTAACCGGCAGCGAGGATCTCGCTCTCCACGATGGTGCGGCAGGTTTCCTGGGCATGGAAGTTGGACTTCGGCAGGAAGACCATGCCGACGCACAACGTCTCATGCTCGGAGATGGTGTGGCCCGAGCGCGTCACATGCTCGCGGAAAAAATCCTGCGGGATTTCGAGATGGATGCCGGCGCCGTCGCCGGTTTTGCCGTCAGCATCGACCGCGCCGCGATGATAGAGCACGGAGAGGGCTTCAATGCCGGCGGTGACCACTTCACGGCGCGGCTTGCCGTCGATGGAGACGACCATGCCCACACCGCAAGCATCATGCTCCTGCGACGGATCGTAGGCGTGCGCCGCCGTCAGCTTCAGGGCGTTGGCGCGGTAATTGGCGACGAACTGCTCGCCACTCTCGGTGCGGATGTCGTTGTGATCGGTCATGTTCGTTCTCAACGTCTTTATTTCTAGGAGGGTCTTTATTTCTAGGAGGCTTTGCGCAAAATGCGCGCGTCATCTTTGGCGCCCTGGTCATTTGATCCTTGGGCAGTAGCGACGGCTTGGATATAGGTGTGGATGCTGGCGGCGGCGTCGCGGCCGTCGCGGATGGCCCAGACCACCAGCGAAGCACCGCGCACGATATCGCCAGCAGCGAAGACACCGTCCATCGTCGTCATGAGATTCTTGAAGTCGGTCTTGATCGTGCCCCAGCGTGTGACACCCAGCGCCGGTTCGCCGAACATCACCGGCAAGTCTTCGGGATCGAACCCGAGCGCCTCGATGACGAGATCGGCGGGGATCACAAACTGCGA
This sequence comes from Fidelibacterota bacterium, assembly GCA_947472795.1. GTDB lineage: Bacteria > Pseudomonadota > Alphaproteobacteria > Rhodospirillales > Rhodospirillaceae > SHVO01. The sequence goes on from CANJBL010000003.1 coordinate 92,709, forward strand.
GCCTTCGATCTCTTCGGGCTTGGCGCGGCCCGAGGCATCGGGCGTGCCGAGGCGCATGCGCAGGGCGCGCACACCGGTGGCCTTGTTATCGCCATCGTGCAGCACGGCTTCGGGGGCCGACATCCAGACGAACTCGACACCTTCCTCGATGGCGTTAGACACTTCGCGCTGCGAGCCCGGCATGTTCTCGCGGTCGCGGCGGTAGAGACACTTCACCGACTTGGCACCTTGGCGGATGGCCGTGCGCACGCAATCCATGGCGGTATCGCCGCCGCCGATGACGACGACGTTTTTGCCGGCGGCATTCAATGAACCGTTCTCGAACTCCGGCACGCGGTCGCCCAGGTCCTTGCGGTTGGAGGCGGTCAGATAACTCATGGCCGGGAAGACGCCATTGGCGCCAACGCCGGGGCAGGCAAGCGCGCGCGCTTTATAAACGCCGGTAGCGATGAGCACGGCGCTGTGACGACGGCGCAGATCGGTAAAGCTTATGGTTTTGCCGACGTCCACATTGCGGTGGATCTTGATGCCGGACTGCTCCAGCAGTTTCACGCGGCGTTCCACCACGCTCTTCTCAAGCTTGAAGTTGGGGATGCCGTAAATCATGAGGCCGCCCGCGCGGTCGTAACGATCATAGATCTCCACCTGATAGCCGAGCTTGCGCAGCTCTTCGGCAGCGGCCATGCCGCCGGGGCCGGCACCAATGATGCCGACGGATTCGCCGCGCTCTTCCACGGGCACGACGGGCTTCACCCACCCGCGTTCCCAGGCCGTATCGGTGATGTACTTCTCCACCGCGCCGATGGTGACGCTGCCGTGCTTGGATTGCTCCAGCACGCAGGAGCCTTCGCACAGACGATCCTGCGGGCAGATGCGGCCGCAGACTTCAGGCATGTTGTTGGTGGCCGAAGAGACGGCGTAGGCCTCTTCGAGGCGACCTTCGGCAACCAGTTTCAGCCAGTCGGGGATGTTGTTCTGCACGGGGCAATGCACCTGGCAGAACGGAATGCCGCATTGTTCGCAGCGCGACGCCTGGTCGCCGGCCTCGGCGTCGGGCCATGCTTCATAAATCTCGTTGAAGTCCTTGCGGCGCGCAGCGGCCTTTCGCTTGGCCGGCATAGCCGGCGCGATGCGCAGGAACTGCAGCATGTTCCGTGATTCGGGTTTTTTCGATTCACTCATGGCGCGGACTCCTCGAAATGCCTCGCCGGGGGCGGTAGCCCGCACCTTATCGGCCAGGGGAGCAGTAAACCAACAGATTCGCCCAAATAAGTCAACACTATTGACATATTATTCCGGTGAATATGCCGAGCGCCCATGTCCGGCGCAAAAATGTATAGAATCGCAGATAATATAGTAATCATATGATTACTATATAGCGACGATCGAGCGCTTTAGCCCGACGACTCGTAGTGTTATAAAGTGCGGCGGGTACAAGGGGTGGGCGAGTCGGGTGCCATTTACGCAATTAATTGTGCTTGCTGTCCTGCAGGCTGTTACAGAAATCTTCCCCATTGGCGCCACTGGGCATATCGCCCTGATTTCACAGATTCTGGACTGGCAGGACCCCGGCGAGGGTTTTCGGATTCTCGTGAGAGCGGGTCTGCTCCTGGCCGTGCTGGCCTACTTCTGGAGCGATCTCTTCGACATGATCGCGGGCGTGGCCCGCGCGGCCAAAGGCAAGCGCGACCCCGGCGCACGGCTCGCTCTGCAACTCGCCATCGCCGCGATCCCTATTCTAGGACTCGGCTTTGCCTTCGAGCACTATGTGGCGGGCGCGTGGGAAACGCCGCACGTCATGGGCTGGATGCTTGCCGGCGGTGCGCTGCTGTTGCTGTTCTTCGACCGCATGAGCATGACCGTGAAGCGCATCGAACATGCAACGTTTGTCGATGCTTTCGCGGTGGGTTTGGGACAGGTCGTAGGCCTGATCCCTGGTGCGGGTGCTGCGGCATTCAGCATCATCTTCGCGCGTCTCCTGGGCTATGAGCGTGCCGATGCCGCGCGCTTTTCCTTTCTGCTTTTCGTTCCGGTGGCGGCAACGGTGATCGGGCGCGACACTTATATGTTCGTCGAAGCCGGCCAAGGCCAGTTCCTGCGCAGCGATGTTGTTGGCGGCGGCATCAGTTTCTTCGCAGGAATTTTTGCGCTGGCCATCATGATGGCGTGGCTGCGCCGTTCCAGCTTCACGCCCTTTGTCGTCTATCGCCTGCTGCTGGGGATTGCGGTGCTGGGCCTCGCCTACGCGTTTGTCGATCTGTAACAAGAACTTATTTCAAGCGGCGTGCATTATGACGCCGTCACTCATCCGGACATTCCCATGCTGAGACGCCTTTACGACTGGACGCTCAATCTTGCCGCGCGGCCCAACGCCTTGGGTGCGCTGGCGGTGATCTCGTTCGCCGAGAGTTCTTTCTTTCCCGTGCCGCCCGACGCGCTGATGATCCCCATGGTGCTGGCGCGGCGCGAACGTGCGTGGCTTATCGCGAGTGTGTGCACCGTTGCCTCGGTGTTGGGCGCGCTGCTGGGGTATGCGATTGGTTACTTCCTGTTCGCCACGCTGGGCCAATGGGTGATCGAGGTTTACGGCCTGCAAGCCAAGGCCGCCGAGTTTCAGGCTTTCTATGACCAATGGGGTCTGTGGGTCATCCTGCTGAAGGGCCTGACGCCCATCCCTTTCAAACTGGTGACGATCACCAGCGGAGCGGCGCACTACAACATCCTGGCCTTCATCGGCGCGTGCATCGTGACACGCGCGGCGCGCTTCTTCCTGGTGGCAGCATTGCTGCGCCAGTTTGGCCCGCCGATCCGGGCTTTCATTGAAAAGCGGCTGACGCTGGTATTCTTAGTGTTCTTGATTGCGCTGATTGGCGGCTTCGCCGCCATCAAATATCTCTAGCGGCTTTGCCGCTATCAAATACTTTTAGTTATCTGGCCTGAAGCCGCAGCTTCTTGGTCTGCTGCACTGGGCGGTAGCGCTTCAGGTACGTGGGCACCACCACTTCCACCGTCGTCGGCGTGATGCCGAACACCGCGAGGCCCGGCTTCTTGCCCGAGGGCAGATTGCCCAGCTTCAGCAGCTTCACCTGATCGGGTGTCAGCAGCGGGGTGGGCAGGAGCTGGAGGAAGAACGCGGCAAACTCAGCGATGATATACGGCACGCCGAGGACCAGACGGTTGCGCTGTGTTTCGCGGTTCACCAGCGCGACGATCTCGCGCATGGCGTAGGCGCGGGGGCCTGCGAGTTCGTAGGTTTTGCCCGCGTGGCCATCGCCCGCCAGCGCTTGCGCCATGGCTTCCACCACATCGCCCACATAGACCGGCTGGAACTTGGCGCCGCTGGCCGTGGCATCATGCGGGTTGGTGTCTGTGAAGAGCACGATGAAGGGCAGCAGTTGCGCCATGCGGCCGAAGCGGTTGAAGAAACCGTCCTCGGTGCCGAAAACGACGCAAGGGCGGAAGATGGTGGCCTTCGGGAAGGCTGCGCGCACGGTCTCTTCGCCGGCGGCCTTGCTCTGCGCATACGCCGAAGGCGAGTCCGCGTCGGCACCCATAGCCGAGACATGGAGGAGGCGTTCGACGCCGGCAGCCGTGGCGGCCTTAGCCACGGTTTCGGCGCCCGTGACATGCATGGCATCGAAGCCGCGCGGGGCGCGGTCATACATGACGCCCACCAGGTTCACGACCGCATCGGAGTCCTTCAGGGCGGCGGCGACGCTGGCCGGATCGGAGATGGTGCAGGGCACGAGGGTGATCTGGCCGACGTTGCCGGCAGGCTTCAGGAAAGCGGCGGCCTGGGTATCGCGGACCGCGACACGGATGCGCCAGCCTTGGGCAGCCAGGTGGCGCACCAGATAGCGCCCGATGAAGCCCGATCCGCCGAAAATCGTCACCAGTTTCTGCGTCATGGTCGGTCCGTTTGGCCTAGAGGTCTTGAGAATTTCCCACCCCCTTCAGTCGCACAAAAAGACCGGGCCTTGCAACATGGGGTTGGTGCGGGCGTAAGGGGGCCCTCGCCTTGAAAAGACAAGGGGATTCCGGGGGAAGGCGGAGTGCGGGCAGGGCGGGCTCGCATTGACAACGGGGGTGGGGCGCTGTATCCGTCTCGCCCTGTTCTGGGAGCCCTGTTTTCTGAAGGGTCCCTCGGGGCGCCCAGGTGGTGGAATTGGTAGACGCGCTGGCTTCAGGTGCCAGTGTCCGCAAGGACGTGTAGGTTCGAGTCCTATCCTGGGCACCACTCCCTAATGTCGGCCGTTGTTGGCTTTAGGTTTTTTCGCCAAATTTGTCGCACCCAGTTTCCAAACATTGGAAAGTGCGACAATCCACTAGGCGACAGCGACGCATTGAGTGGTGCGACATCCAACGGAAATCCGGCAGTAATCTCCGAGATTGTGATTTGTCGCACCGGCGGCTAAGCCATTGGCGTTCCAGTTTTGTGGCACGCCTTTCCTGGGCACCAACGCTCGCTAAGCAATTGAAATTCAAAAAACGTGTGAGTCTGGTGAGACAAAACGAATTGTCTCCCCGACTGGAAGTGTTTGGATTTTAACGAAGGCGGTGTCCAGTCAGGCGGAGACATGCAGGCTCGTTACCCGCACGAGCTCCGTTTTTGCACGCGCTATTTCTTGATCTCGATATAGAGCGAACGAAATGCCTTATTGATGATCATCGTTGGAGTGCGTGAGTCTTTCGGATGCCAGACCACTGTACCCGGCGGATGTTTACCAGAGACTACACTGCCATCCAGTGCAATGGCGCTTTCAGGCCCACGTTCACCGGCATTGGGTCGCGGCCCGGGAGTAGCGGGCGCGCCGGCGGGGCGGGGCACGGTGTAATCGCCTTCATCCACCCACACAATGATTTGATCATATTGTCGGCGCTTGCCACCGTCGCGCATGAAGCCTTGTGGATAAGACGCGAGACTGACGCGCACCTTGTCGTTCTCGATCATCACTTTGGTCGGTGCAGCACCTGCAACCTGCGTCTCCACTTCCATGGCCGCAGCAGCTTGTACATGATTGCTGTAACTTAGCCCGGCGCAAAACCCACCTATAGCCGTTACAGACACGGCGATCAGAAGTTTGCTCTTGGTCATCGAATTCGCTCCTTGTTGATCACAACGCGATGAATACGGTAACGCACGCTGCCAGCCACGCGGGCGCACCGGATCGTTCAATGCTTAACTACACTTTGATCATGCTGGGATTGAGATCCTTGAGTGATCCGAACCAGCTTGGCCGACAGCTACAGTAAGCTCGGTGCGCAAAATCTCGAGCACGCGCTCGACACCTTCCTGACCGAACGCGCCCAGGCCCCACAGATAGGGGCGACCAATGCCCACCGCGCGGTGGCCCCCATGGCCAACGCTTTGGTGATATCTATCCCCCGCCGGAAGCCACTGTCGATAAGGATGGATATCTTCTTGATCGGTCCTTGCTGCGGGTCACATCTCATTTACGCTCGCGATAGCCCAGCGGGGCATGCGACGCGGTTGCGATAATCGTCCCATCGACCCTTGCGAAATAGGCCGGCACCGCCTCCAGCCGCCAGGTCGTCGAGATGCGGCGATTCTGACCCGTCTCTGGGTCGGGATCGAAGTCCGCAAGCTTTCTCAAATTCCAATAGTAGGCAACCGGGTCGGCGTTGGCAGGACGGGCAGTGTAGAAGTACACCCATGCATTCCAATCCGTCAGTCCGCCCCAGTAGCCTTTGATCTTGCCGTCCGCTTCCGTCTCCATACGCATGTGCGTATTCGTCAGATCGATCTGTGGATAGAACGGAAAGTCGGCGGTCAAATAAACATCGCCGGATTTGACTCTCAGAACGCCCTCTTTCATTTCGCCTTGCAGGACACTATGCGATCGTGGCGCCGGGTCGAGTACGTAGGTGACGTTGCTGCGCACGCCGCTTATGGCGTCTCGCTCGAGATGGCGGAGTGTGAGGTCAAGCGTAATCGTCACCGGCCCATCCTTACTGAGGTCGGCGCCGGAAATCTGCATCGCCCATCCTTGAAAGTTGTCTAGCACCGCCTCCCAGCCTTGTGATTCGCCATACGGCCTCTCCGGCGGCGGATGCCGGGCGAAATTGCTATGGCAGCCGACCGCACGCCAAAGCTGGTTGTCGATTTTCTCTCCGGTCTCCGGATCGATAAACTTATTCCTCGCGGAACCACCGAGGTCGAAGCCGTAGGCATATTTCCCTTTGATCATTTCGAGGCCGGGATCCTTCTGCACGGACGCAGGGTAGCTACGCTCCGAAACTCGCTTGCCGTCGATCATCGCGATGTCATCCCGCCGCACCGACATGTCGCTCGTCTGGTCCGCAGTCTTGGCGGTCTCCGGACAATCGGTGGCAAAGTCTTTCGCGTTGACGGCGGTGGCAAACCAGCTGATCACGTAGCCACGCGTTTCAGCCGAAGCCGGCTTCGCGCTGAGCACAACCGGCACAGCGACAGCGGCAAGGAAAGCAGAGCGGACACGGCTCCAATCCGCTGCGCTACGGAGAGATTCAAGCGTCATCTACGGCTCCTCGTTCTGCGACACGGCGATTAGAAGTTTGCTCTCGGTCATTGAATCCACTCCTTGTTGATCACAACGCGATGAATACGGTAACGCACGCCGCCAGCCGCGCGGGCGCACCGGAACTCTCGATGCTTAGCTAAGAATTTCTTCATCGTTCCCTCCCTTTGAATTTCACCTGGTCCCATGGGTATCGTACCTGTGGATGCGGCGCATCCGCCTGCTTTTTTAGCATCGCTGCGGCTCACCTCGATAGGTTCCTTTTCGACCAACCCCGCGAGGCAGAGTTGGAAGCCGGCGCCTCAGCGGCCTTCCTCACAGTGCTTATAGATCTGCGCTTTGCAGGCGACCGTGAATTTCTGGGCTTCAGAGATTTGCGCAGGGGTCATCATGGCAGCCACCGCATCGCGGCGCGAAGCAGCGGTTGTTGCGGCCTCGGCCCACAGGCGATCCGTCGACATGCTGAAGTAGGCGTACGCCTTCACCAGGTCTTTGGGTGTGGCGCGTCCAGCGGCGTAAGCGCCGGCCACGGCGAACTGCGCCATGACATGGGCTTGTTCGGATGCCAGTTTGAACAGCGTCACAGCCTCCTTATCATCCTGGGCAACACCGCGACCTTGCGCGTATAGCACAGCGAGATTGTACTGTGCTTCGGCGACGCCCGCGTCGGCGGCAAGGCGGTAATACTTCACGGCGGTCGGCAAGTCTTGCGCCGTGCCCCGGCCGAATTCATAAGCAGCACCGAGATAAAATTGCGCGCGCGGGAAATTTTGGGCCGCGGCGAGCGTGAACCACTTCACGGCCTCGGCTTCGTCTTTCTTCACCCCAAGACCCAGCTCGTACAGGCTGCCAAGGCTGGATTGCGCGGTGGCGAAACCCTTGTCGGCCGCCATGCGGAAGTATTTGGCGGCGGCTGCATTGTCGATGGCAACGCCGCGTCCGGTCTCATACGCCAAAGCCAAACTGGTTTGCGCGACCGTATCGCCCTGGTCGGCGGCGAGCTTGAACCACTTGGCCGCTTCTGCTTCGTCCTTCTTCATGCCTTCGCCGCTGAGGGCCATGATGCCCAGCAGCGATTGCGCTTGCATCGAGCCCTGCTCGGCCAACGGCTTCAGGATACGCAGCGCGGTGGCGTAGTCTTTTTTGTCGAGGGCCGCTTCGGCGTCGTTGATGGGGGCTGCGGTGGCGACGTGCGCGCCCAGCGTCAAACCAAGCATCAAACCGAGCAACAGGCCAAGCGCGAGAGCAGCCTTCCGGGCTATGACTTTCCGTAACATGACTTCCCCCATTTTCTGATTAAGGCGCTAGGTTTGCTGGTGTGGTGGACGCTGGCCCGGCAAGCGCCGGCGCGTCGGTGCGTTTTGCCATCGTCAGGATGACGGTAAACGTCACCAGGATCACCAATAAGGCGATGCCGGAAAAAACCTGGGTCGGTGTCAGATGTTTCATGGGCCACCTTGCAACAGTCCCTGAATTTCCGCGCGGCGCGCGTTTTGGCGATCATAGCAGATTGTCCATCCGCCGCTAAATTGGCGCGACATTCCGACGGAAAACGTCAATAAACTACGGAAAGAAAGAATGCCGCACTCGCTTGTAAGTTATTGATGTTCATAGGTTGTTGCGCGCCTATTCTGGGTGCCAGTCTTTCCGAATAACAACATTCCGAGTTGGTGTGATCCGGTGCGACGCGGGCGGCGGATTCTTCATTGTCGCGCACACGCAAAGTCGGGAAGATCAAAGAGGATGCTAGTCCGGAGGGAACGAGCACTTCGGCGCGGAGCCATCAGAGTTCGCTACCGGCAGCGATTTTCTGATCGATGGGGAGTCGCCGGCGCCTCGTGGTATGGCGACCTCGCTCGATTAGATGGGAAACTACAAAACGTAGTAATCGTCCGCGTTCGTCGTGATCGTGGTATGGTGAGGCACGAACAGCCTTTCGGCCCTCCCATTCGTTCTGCGCGACGGACGTGCTTCGCACGACGGCGCGCCTCCTTTTTCATAAGGCAGACGTCGTCCGACATTCCAAGAATAAGCCTGACGGCAAAGGTAAGCTCAGGAGCAGCCGTACGGCCGCGCCTGGCAATTCAAGCTGCAATCGTCAACAACAGGTCAACCGATGAACAAAGTTTCGCACCTAGCGACCGCGCCGGCTGACGTCATGCCGATTTGGCGCGAACAACACCTGCGTGCCGCGACGCGCGCCGCCGGAGTTGCGCTTTGGTCTTGGAATGTCGACACCGACGCCATCGCTATGGACGAAATCGGTTATAACCTGTGGGACGTTCCAAAAGACGCCGAGAGACTTTCGTTCGCGGCCTTGTCCCAGAATATCCATCCAGCCGATCTTGAACGGGTAAGTTCAGCATTTTCGGCGACGCGAGCTGTAATGGGGGGATACGAGATTGATTTTCGTGTTCTGGTAAAAAACGATATCCGCTGGATCTCCGCGCGTGGACAGGGCGCAGACGCGGAGATAGCTGACCGGATCATGTTCGGTATCTTTCTTGACGTCACGCAGCGTAAACAGGCCGAGGAGTCGAGCGACCTGCTCGCGGGAGAAATGAGCCACAGGGTAAAGAACCTGCTGCAGCTCGCCTCAAGTCTGACGCAAATGACCTCGCGCTCGGCAACAACCAAAGACGATATGGTGCGCGACCTCACGCACAGGCTGACTGCTCTTGGACGCGCTCACGATCTTGTTCGCCCGCAGCCGGGACAACAAAGCGAAGGAGCACTTCTCGGTGATCTGCTCTCTGTTCTTCTTGCGCCTTATGACGAGCAGGAGGCCAGTGTTCGTATACGTGTCTCCGTGCCCAAAATGCGCGTAGGAGAAGCTTCAAGCACGGCTCTCGCTCTCGTCATCCACGAACTGGCAACCAATTCCGCAAAATACGGGGCGCTATCAGCTGTAAGCGGCACCCTGGATGTCTCGTGTAACGCCGACGACGAAGACTTCGTCATTGTCACCTGGGCTGAACGTGGCGGACCACCTGTGGTCACGCCGGTAGCGCCTTTTGGCTTCGGGAGCCGATTAGTCCACCGAAGTATGTCGACACAGCTCGGGGGCAATATCGCATTCGACTGGTCGGAAGCGGGCCTTGTCGCCACGCTGCGAATGAACAAGGCGAGCTTGGCCAGCTGCAAACCGGAGTTGATATAGCGCGCAAGCCAACGTGAGACAAAGCGGATTGTCTCACGGACTGTATGACATAAAAGGCTGCGGAACGCGCAACGTCCTTGGCCTGATATCGAGCGCCGTGAAAGTCCAGGGCGAGGTCGTGGCCCGGACGCGCCGATGCTGCGGTTTTGCCCGTTCCTGTCGGCAATTCCTTTTCTTTCATCATGTCCCTTCCTCCTTGCGTCACGTCACCAAGCGCCCTTTGCAGAGAGCCCAACGCTTAATAGGAAACAGCTGGGCTTGAGGGGCGTGTTCCTCTGCGCAACGTTCCACGCCCTGGCCTGCATCGCCCAACTACGCCTATACTTTCCCGTCGGGCTGCTAAAAGGGCGAGATCAATGCACAGAACAATACAACGCGCCGCTGTGCGGCTGTTGGCCTGCACCGCCTTCGCTTTCGCCGTCATGTCGGCGAACGTGCTCCATGCCGCGGAAGCGGCCAAGGCTGATCTGAGCGCGCCGCGTTTCGGCGCCTGGGGCATTGACCTTGCCGGAGAGAACCGTGCGGTCAAACCGGGGGACGACTTTTTCAGTTACGTCAACGGCACCGCCGTCGATCACATGGAAATCCCGCCCGACCGTACGCGCTTTGGGGCTTTCGATGCCTTAAGCCGGCTGTCGGACGAGCGCGTGCGCGTCATACTTGAAGACGCCGGCGCTAACCCCACCAGCAAGATCGGCATCTTCTACAACAGCTACATTGATGAAGCGCGCATCGAAAAATTGGGCATCGGGCCGTTGAAGCCGGAGTTGGCGCGCATCCGGGCGCTGGCCGACCGCAGCGACGTTGCTGCCTTCATGGGGGACCGCAACAAGCTCGGTGGATCGCTCTACGGCATGTACATCGGCGCCGACGACAAAGACCCCGACCGCTATGCGGTGTCGCTGTCCACCGACGGGTTGGGTTTGCCGGACCGCGACTACTATTTGAAGCCGTCCTTCGCCGCCATCAAAACGCAGTATCAGGATTACGTTACGCAGATGCTGACGTTGATCGCGTGGCCGGACGCGAAAGCGCGGGCCGCCGATATTGTCGCGTTCGAAACGCGCATGGCCGAGGTCAGTTGGGAGCGGGCGGAGTTGCGCAACCGCGACAAGACCTATAACGCCGTCACGGCGACGGAGCTGAAGGCGCAAGTGCCGGGCTTCGATATCCAGCGGTTTTTGAATGCGTCAGCCGTCGGTGGCGTTGACCGATTCATCCTGTCGGACAACACGGCCTTCCCGAAGAAGGCCGCGATCTTTGCCGCCACGCCGATGCCTGTGTTGCGGGCATGGCTGGCTTATAGAGCCGTCGACAACGGCGCTGGCGTGTTGCCCGAGCGCTTCGTAAGGACGCGCTTTGCCTTCCGCTCCAAAGTGCTGAGCGGCCAGCCGGAGCTGGCGCCGCGCTGGCGCCGGGCCGTTGAAGCCACCAACGGTGTGTTGGGTGAAGCGATCGGGCAGGAATATGTGAAGCGCTATTTCCCAGCAGACTCCAAGCAACAGATGCTGCAGCTTGTCGGCAACCTGCGCGCAGCGCTTGGTGCCCGGATCGAGAACCTCTCGTGGATGAGCCCAGAGACCAAACGCCGCGCCTTGGAAAAGCTAGCGGCTTTCACGGTGAAGATCGCCTATCCCGACGTCTGGAAGGACTACAGCGATCTGACGGTGAAGGCCGATGACCTTTACGGCAATGTTAAACGCGGGCGGACTTTCGCATGGGACTATCGCCTTGCACGCCTGAACAAGCCGGTGGACCGCGCCGAGTGGGCCATGACACCGCAGACGGTGAATGCCTATTACGAGAGCACATTCAATGAGATTGTTTTTCCTGCCGCGATTTTACAGCCGCCGTTCTTCGATCCTAAGGCCGACGCGGCGGTGAACTACGGCGGCATCGGCGGCGTGATCGGCCACGAGATGAGCCACGGCTTTGACGACCAGGGGCGCAAGTCCGACGGCGCGGGCCGTCTTGCGGATTGGTGGACCGCGGATGACGCGGCGAAGTTCGAAGCGAAAGCCAAGCAATTCGGGGCGCAATATGACGCCATGGAGATTCTGCCGGGCGAACATGTGAACGGCAAGTTGACGATGGGCGAAAATATCGGCGATCTCGGCGGCCTCAACGTCGCGTTGGACGCTTACCATGCTTCTCTGAAAGGCCAGCCGGCGCCGGTGCTCGACGGCTTTACGGGCGATCAGCGTTTCTTTTTAGCCCAGGCGCAGGTCTGGCGGACCAAGACGCGCGAAGAGGCCACGCGTCAGCGCTTACACACCGATCCGCATTCGCCGCCCGAGGCGCGCGTCAATGGCGTGGTGCGTAATATGGATGCCTGGTACGAGGCCTTTGGTGCAAAGCCCGGCGATAAACTTTATCTCGCGCCCGCAGATCGCGTGCGGATCTGGTAATCACTCGTTTTATAACGTTGCCGCATGAGCGAAATACAAACTCCGAACAGGGACATCACGGTTGTTCTGACATCGTGCAATCGCCACGATCTTTTGGCGCACACGCTGGAGACCTTTCTGGATCACGAGACCGAGAAGCGCATCGCGCGGATCATTGTCGCGGAAGACGGCGATGCCGACCCCAAGCAAATATGCGACCGCTTTGGCGCGGAATATTTTCGCACAGGCGAGCGCATTGGCCAGATGCGCCTGATCGATAAGGCCTACGCGCAAGTGACCACGCCCTACATTTTCCATCTGGAAGATGATTGGGAATTCTATCGCTCCGGCTTCATGGAACGCAGCCGCGCTTTGCTGGAAGTGCATCACTTAAGGCTGCTGGTCTGGCTGCGCGCCTGGAACGATACCAATGGCATGCCGATCAGTGAGTGGGTGCAGGACCGCTCATGGGGCGTTATGGCGACAAATTTTGCCGGATGCTGGCATGGCTTTACCTTGAACCCGGGCCTGCGCCGTCTGTGCGACTACAAGCTGCTCCGCAGTTTCGCCAATCAGAAACTGAGTATGCACTACGAGGCAAAGGTCCCCAGCGCGGGCCTGCCCTACGAGGCGGAGGCCGGCATCTTCTATTACCGCCGCGGATTTCGCGCGCTTATTCTGGATGAGGCCGGTTACGTGCGGCACACGGGCGACGGACGCCACGTGAGCCATTCCACCGACGACAGTTCATCTGCCAAGTGGGTCTAACAAAAGTAGGTCTGACAAAAAGTAGTGTTCGCTACTTCGGCGGATTCAGGAAATCCAACACCCATGCGGCGACTTTGTCCGGCTGTTGCCGATAAGGCATGTGCCGTGCGTCGGCGATGGAAGCAAAGGGCACCTTCAGCACAAGTGCAAGACGTTGACCGTCAGTGACGGGTACCAAAACGTCGTCCGCGCCCCACAGCACCAGCGCGGGTGCTTTGATTTTGGTGACATCGTCGGGACCGACTGCGCCTTCGGTATAGCGGCGGTGTGAGGACATCGAGGCGCGCACCGCATCGATGGTGCCCTTGGATTTGGTTGGTAGCGTCCAGACGCAACCGGGCTGTCCCGCGCAGTTCAATATGCTGAACGGCCCGCCGCCAAAGGCGTGCCAAGCCACTGCGCGGCCGATGCCAAGCGGCAATTGGATAATCGCTTCGGTGATGGGCGATGGCCGGAGATAGATCGCGGCGTCCATGAAAATGATCCGCCGTACGCGCTGGGGGTAATCGACGGCGAATTGCGCCGCGATCACGCCGCCGTAGGAGTGCCCTACGACATCGACTTGCGCGACGCCCAGATCGTCTAGCATGGCCGCGATCGCGGCAGCTTGGGCCTTTTGGCTGTAGTAAAGCCCCGGTGTGGTGACGCGCTCAGAAAATCCATATCCGAGAAGGTCAGGCAGGATGAGTGCGCGCTTCGCCGCCAGTTTCTCCGCCCACGGAAAGAACGTCGTGTGGCCGGGTGGCGCGAAACCGTGAATGAGGAGAAGGGGAGCGCCACTGGGATCGGCGTTGATATCGCCTAAGGTGGCGACGTGCAGCCGGTGCCCCTCGACGGTGACAAATCGTCCCGGCGCATTGGTTTCGTGCGCGGCGGCTTCGGGCGTGGCGGCTTCGGGTGTGAGTGTCTCATGATTGGAGATGGCGACATTGGCTTGAATCACGAGGCCAATGAGGAGAAACGCGTACGCGCCACCGAGGGCGGCCATGATGCGCGATGTTGTTATGAAAGATTTCCAGCCGCCGGTTATGGGTACCGCGAAACTTTCTTGATCGCCGCCGCCCGCCGACATGCGGTGGATGTGCTCGGTGCGCGTGCCGCCCGTGCGGCGGAGCCAAAGAACCTGCTCCACCTCGCTCACCACAAAGATGAGTGTAGGAAGGACGAACATGACAAAAAACGGAGTGAAGAGAAGGAGGGCCAGGAAAAATTCGATCATGTCGCACCCGATCGGAGCTGAGAGGGGACTTGATCTTAGCTTGACTCGCCCGGCTATTTCTATATTTTACGAAATACAAAACGAGGAGGCTTCATGAGCGATCTCTTCGACGCACTGGCGAACCCAGCGCGCCGGCAAATTCTTGTGCTCTTACGTGAGCGGGACTTTTCCGCCGGTGACATCGCCGATCGTCTGCCGATCGCGAAGTCGACACTTTCACAGCACTTCAATGTGCTCAAAGCCGCCGACCTCATCCGTTCCACGCGCAAAGGCACGACGATCATGTATAGCATCAATGCTTCTGTTCTCGAGGAAGGACTCATGGGCTTGATGCGGCTTCTCAAGATCGAAGGAAAGCCGAAGAAGGCCAAGCCCCGTCTCGGCCTGCGAGCTTTACAGAGGTAATCATGCCGCACGCTAACGAGCGCCGGATTTGTGGATCGGCTTTTCAGTTTGGTTTGACGGCGTTGACGCTCTCGACAGTGCTCGGGGTGGTCGCCCTGGCGATGTCGTCGGGTCAGGTGATCGCCACGCCAGAAATCTTCACCGGCAGAAGCGTGACGCGCTCGCCCACATTCTTGTTTCTCCTTTATCCGGCAGCGATGGCCTTTGTGCTGGCGATTTCTTACGTTGCGATGCGCACCAAGCCTTCCCTGCGGGATACATCCTTCAGGAATATTGTTCTCATTGGGACCGTGGTTGTTTTATTGATCTGCCACCTTGCTGTCGTCGGCTGGCAGTTGGGTGGATTTGCAAATCGCTTGCCGGCGGCGCAATTCATCGGCGCTTTGGCAGGGATTCTGCTGATGGCCGCGGGGAACTATTTGCCCAAGACCTTGCGCGAGGACTCTTTAGACTTGCCGCGCCCGTGGAGTTACTTTTTCAGCATCCCTTGGACGTTGCCTTTTGCCTATCTCTTCGGCGTGCGCACATGGTGGACGCTCGAAAGTGATCACGTTTGGACGCGCACGCAGCGGCTTGCAAGCCGTCTGTGGATTTTGAGCGGGTTGGGACTGGCGACGACACCATGGTTCACCAGCAGGGCGCACTACAACGTGATTATCGTGACGGCCATGTGCATCATGATCGGCGTGCCCATCGTGTATTCCTTTTTGATCCGCCATCAGGCGAGAGAGACCCTGATCAGCGACACAGAGATCAAAACCTAGCCCGGACGTTATCCGACGGCCAGCGTGCTGAGTGGCCCCTCTCGCACGCAATTGATTTCCTTAATGGGCGTAAATGCTGTGCTATGAGCGCGGCGCACTTTCCATTTCCTGACTCTGGCCTAGCGCGGTTCATTTGAAAGACGGCTTTCGCCAATCGATGGTTTGGTTCCACAGCTGGGCAGGTTTGCTGTCCGGCTGGATCCTCTACGTCATCTGTGTGACGGGCTCCTTCGCTTATGTTCAAGACGAGGTCACGCGCTGGATGCGCCCTGAGTTGCCGCTGCCCTCCGCGACGCGGCCAGCGGGCGACCTTTTGACACTGGCAGAAGATCATCTCGCGAAGAACGGCGCGGACGCAGCGTTCTGGGCGATCTTGTTTCCGGGACAGCGCGGTGCGGACGACCTCGCGGTGGGCTGGACACCGAGGCCTGGTATGCCGTTGGCGGGCGCTTTCCAGCGCGTTATCCTGGACCAGCAGACCGGCGCGCCCGTCGAAAGACATTCACGCGCGACAGGCGGCGGCCAGACCATCACCGCGATGCACTATGCCTTGCACTATATGTCGCGCGATGCAGGAACGCTGGTCGTCGGCGCGGCGGCGATGCTTATGTTCGTTGTTCTGCTCGCTGGCATCGCTGCACACAAAAAGATATTCCGCGAATTCTTCACCTTCCGCCCCGGGCGTGGGCAACAGAGTTGGCTTGACGGCCACACGACGCTGGCGGTCACGGTCACGCCGTTCCTGCTGCTGATGACGTGGTCGGGGCTGATCTTCTCGACCTTCGTTTATATGCCCGCCGCGCAAGCCACGTTCTTTTCTGATGTTGAAGGCCTCGCCCGCTTCCAAGAGGAGGCCTTTCAATATGTACCGCCGCGCCCCGAAAACCGCTTCGCGCGCGCTGCCCCCGTGACGTCGCTGCACGCCGTGCTGTCGCGCGCGGAGCAGCGGTGGGGCGAGGGGAGCGTGTCGCGGCTGCGCGTGGAAAATCCCGGCCGCGCGGATGCCGTCGTCATGGTGTACGCGCTGCAGGCGGGTATCTCCGGGGAAACGCGGCTGCTGTTCAGCGGCGTAACGGGCGAGGCGCTGCCTGACCCCAACAGCCGCACCGGTCCGGGCACGTTCTATGCGGGCATGCTGGGCCTGCATAAGGGATATTTTGCGCGCGGCTATCTGCGCGCATTGTTCGTACTGTGCGGTTTGGCCAGTGCGGGCCTGATCGCAACCGGGCTCGTGCGCTGGTCGATCAAGCGCCAGGGGCCGGCAAGCCAGCGGCACATGGGGCATACCGTCGTTGCCGCACTGAACAGCGGCACCATCATCGGGCTTCCGATCGGGCTCGCGGCTTACTTTTGGGCGAACCGCATCGTGCCGCCAGCGATGGAGGGCCGCGAGACTTGGGAGGCGAACGCGCTGTTCATCGCCTGGGGGGTTGCGTTTGTGTATGCCGCAGGACGCCATAGCGTGCGGGCCTGGGCCGAGATGTGTGTCGTGGCGGGCGCGGCGTGGGGACTTCTGCCCGTACTCAATGCGCTGACGACCGAGCGGCATCTCGGTGTCACAGTCCCGGCAGGCGATTGGGTGCTGGCAGGCTTCGATCTCTCGGCTTTGGCAGCAGGCATATTCTTTGTGGCTCTGGCGTGGAAGCTGGCCCGCAAACCCGCGGAGGCCGTGTGATGACCGACGCGCGGTATCGGCTGAGTGTTGTCTCGCGTGTCATCGCGGCCTTCGGCGGCGGCTACGCGCTGACATCGCTGCTGGTCATCGCCGGGACAATTTTGTTTTCGCAGATGGGTGTTGGCGGGCCAGAGGCCGCGTTGGCAACGTCCTTGGTGAGCTTTCCGGTCTATGCCGCCGTCATCCTGGCGGTATTTCAAGCGCGAAGCACATTCCGGGCATGGATCGGCCTCGTTATCGCCGCTCTTCCGCCGGCGCTCATTTGTGCACTCGTCCAGATGGGAGGCGCAGGATGAGCCTTTTTGCCTGGGTCTTGAGTGTTGCCGGAATGGCGTGCCTCGCGCTGTCGATGCCGCGGCATTACAGCGAGGTGTTTTCCAGCACCATCAAGCCGTCCATCATGATGTCCCTCCGCGCATTAGGGTGGGCACTGCTTGCCGGCGCGCTGGCGCCGTGCGTCGCGGTATGGGGACTGTCTATCGGGATCGTGGTCTGGGTCAGCCTTCAGGTGCCCGCGGTGCTGGTGGCCGTGCTGCTGCTTGCCACTCAGCCGTGGCAACGCCGGCACAAAAAGTCGTAAGCTTGTCGTCGACACAAAATTGACCAAGAGCATGGCTAAGAGAGGGCGCACATGACGTTGGGCGCGCAGCGATAAGTAGGATCTTGTGAACATGAAATACGGCGTCTGTGTTGTTGCTGTTGTCCTTGGCCTGCAAACCGCCTCGGCCTTTGCCGCCTGCGACACAAGCAAGCCCAACCAGAAACCCACCAGCGGCTATGTGCTGAAGGGTGCGACGGCTTTTGATAAAGCAACCAATCTCACATGGCAGCGGTGCAGCGTCGGGCAGACGTGGGACGGCAAAGGATGCGCCGGCGCCGTCAAAGGCGTGCCGTGGCTCGATGGTCAGGCTCTGGCCGAAAATGGATGGCGCATACCAACCATTGATGAGTTGAAGACGCTGGTGTCGCCCACCTGTGCGAAGCCGGCCATCAACGAGGACGTATTCCCGGGCATAGACAAGGACAGCTACTACTATTGGAGCATGACCGAGCCGCGCGAAAACTCAGTCAGCTATCTCGACTTCGCGACCGGCAGCGTGAGCGCCGACGCGCCAGCAGAACCTTATTCCGTACGCTTCGTGCGGACCGGCCCTTAGTGTCAAATCCCATAATCACACCGCCCGATTTCCAGCCGACGCTTGTCGGTGACACGCTTCTGCTGCGTCCTGTGCGTGAGGATGACTGGGCAAGCTTGTTTGCGGCGGCCTCCGATCCCTTGATTTGGGAGCAGCATCCGGCGAAAGACCGCTATCAGGAGCCGGTATTCCGCAAGTTCTTCGATGCGGCCTTCTCGTCGCGCATGGCGCTGAGCATTGTCGACCGCGCCACCGGGCACATTATCGGCTCCAGCCGCTATCACGGCCATGACGCGGAGCGCAGCGAAGTGGAGATCGGCTGGACGTTCATGGCCCGGAGCCATTGGGGCGGGGCCACGAACCGCGAGTTGAAGCGCCTCATGCTCGATCACGCCTTCACGATTGTCGACACGGTTATCTTCTGGGTGGGCGAGACGAACACGCGTTCGCGCCGCGCCATGGAGAAGATCGGTGGGAACCAGCGGAGCGGGGTGCATTTCCGCGCCCTGGCGGGCCCCGATATCCCGCACGTGATCTTCGAAATGCGCAAAAAGGATCTGGAAACGGCTCTCAAGTGAGCTAAGCTTCTCGCCTCTTTGCCTAGGAGATGCACATGACGCCTTCACCGCACTCTTCACGCCCCGCACAGTTCCGGAAAAAATCCTTCGCCGTGTTTGCCGGTGTCGTCGCCGCGGGCCTGATGCTGGGGTCGTGCGACAAGAAAGAAGAACAAAGTGCTGGCTACCCGCACGCCAAGGAAAAGATCGGCGCCGTGCGCGAGGTCTATGACGGCACGCTGACACCTGATCTCGCGGTTGCCACTTTCCGCAATATCGACCGCCTGTTCCCCACGCGCAACGTGGCCACTGGCGGAACGCCCTATCCGCTGCCGGCGGCGGAGAAGCAACTGACGCAGGTGAAGTTTACCTCGAAGGAAAAAGCATACGATCTGTTCGACTTCTTGGCGTTGGATCGTGTTTCGGGCCTCTTGATCCTGAAGGATGGCAAGATCGCCTACGAGACCTATCAATACGGCAACACGCCCAAGACGCACTGGATGTCCATGTCGGTGGCGAAGTCCATCACCTCGACGTTGTTCGGCGCGGCGATCAAGGATGGGCTCATCAGCCTGACAGATCCCGTGACGAAATATGTGCCGAAGCTTGCGGGCAGCGCCTATGAGGGCGTGACGGTACGCGATCTTCTGATGATGTCCTCGGGCGTGAAGTGGAATGAGACGTATACCGATCCGGCCTCGGACCGGCGCCATCTCTTGGAAGCGCAGATCAGCCAGAAGCCGGGCTCGGCGATGGAGGTGATGGCTGGGCTCGAGCGCCTTGCCCCCGTCGGCACGCACAACACCTACAGCACTGGCGAGACGCAGGTTGCGGGTGAAGTGCTGCGCGGTGCTATCAAGAAGCCGCTCGCCGACTATCTCTCCGAGAAGATTTGGTCCAAGTACGCCATGGAAACGCCGGCCAATTGGTGGCTCGACTCTCCGGACGGTGTGGAGATCGGCGGGAGCGGCTTTTCCGCCACCTTGCGCGACTATGGCCGTTTCGGTTTGCTCGTCATGAACAACGGCGTGATCAATGGCCAATCCATCCTGCCCGACGGCTGGGTGCCGGAAGCCGGATCAGCCAAGGTGCTCGCCAACGGCGATCCTTTAAATTACGGCTATTTTTGGTGGATTCCCGCATCGGGCCCGTCGCGCGAGGACGGCGCTTTCGAAGGCCGCGGTATCCAAGGTCAGGGCCTTTACGTGAACCAGAAGGAAAAAGTCGTCATCGTGGTGTGGGGCGCCCAATCCAAGCCGGGCGGCATGTCTCCGATCCCGGTGATGGACTTCTACGACGGCGTGGTTGCGGCGCTGAAATAGCGCGACGCTCTTCGCGAAAAAGAAAACGGCCTCGTCTTTGGACGAGGCCGTTGTTCTTTCTGGACGTCACTTCTCGATGTAGAAGCAGCCGGGCCTATGGCAAGCCACGCGCCGGCCAACTTTCTCCGCCCAGGCGGCAATGCGCTTGTCGAGTGACCAGTGATAACGCGGCGTGATGCCGTCAAACCACTGGAACTTCTGCCATTCGCGCGAGTGCCTGAAGCCCAAACCAACCTGGCCTGCCAGTCTTTCGGCATAGGAGCTGTCTACCTCGCGCCAGGAATCCAACTGATCGGAGAGTTCGTCGAGCAAGGCATGCGAGCGATCTGCGGGAAGGCCGCGCACGAAGGCATTCAGGTTGGCGCGAAAATCGAAGTGCGCCGTATATACAAAGATCAGGATCACGCCGCCGGGTTTAGTGACGCGCAGCAACTCCGCGAGCCCTGCGTCGGGATCGTTCATGTGGTGAACAACGCCCCAGCAGACCGTGATATCGGCGACGGCATCATCCAAGGGAAGATCCGTGCCCGAAGCCCGCACCAAAGTGAACTCCGGTGGTTTTTTTATGTAGCGCGGAAAAGCATAGATGGCCTCGGACAGGTCGACGCCGCAATAGGACGCACAAAAGGGTGCGATAAGGCGACCGATGCGGCCGTTACCGCAGCCGATATCCACCACCTTCTTTCCCGTGAAGAAATGTGGCGACAGCAGGAAGCGTCCAAAGATATGTCCGTGAGACATGACTTCCTTGCCGGCGAAGCCGTCGATGGCTGTCCACTCAAAGCCAAAAGAATCCACGTAAGCCGCATCACCCAGCTGCGAGTCCACAAGGATTTCGGGGTTGCGGGTGCTCGGTGTGACGGGCCGCCTAAACATTGCGGGCCTCCGGGCGTGCAACCAGTTTAAGGCGGTGACCGACTTGTGTGACGTCGACATTTATCAATTTGTCACCGCTTTTGAGGAGATCGCAGCCCGCGGCATAGCATGCCGGGAACATACGCTCATCGATTTCGATACCGAACTCGGTGAGGTTGAAAGTCGATTCCGCATCGCCCGCGACGAGGCGCACGCGCGCCAACGCCGTCATGCCCGTCACCTCTATGCGTGTGCCGTCCGGTGTGGACACAATGCAGGCGTCGGGCTGTGTGAGTATGGAGGCTTCAATCCCATCGCGTACGAGCGCGAAGCGGAAGATCTCCGCGACATAGGCTGCCATGCGCCCCACAATGCTAAATGAAAGGGGCTCCGCCATAAAGCGGAACCACGGTGAGTAGGTCAGCGTGAAAGCGCGGGTGGAAGCGGGCAAGGATAAAACACCAAGATCCATCAGCAGTAGTTGCGTATTTTCTTGCGCGGGCTGTAATTGCTGGACGACCGCCACTTCCTTAAGCTTTGTACAAATCTCGCCCCCGTTTGTCTGCAAGATGGCGTCGGCCGTGGGAAACCAAGAGGGAACGGTTGCTTGGCCGACCGTCTTCCCATTGCTTTCGCCAATGACACCGGCTATCTGCACCGGGCGCATCAGAAGTTCGATCACGGCCAGATTGCGCGTTGCGCTTGATGTGATCAGCGAGCCCAACGCCAACAGCGCCCAGGACTCCCCCGCTTTAAAAATTTCCAAGCCTTTATTCTGAGATTCGGTGTTGGTCATGCCCGCGCTCCGGAGGGGCGGCGAGCGTAAGCGCCCCCAGGGGCGCAAAACAAAGAGATCAGAGGCATGTGAGGACTATCAGGCTTTGAGTGTCGGGTTGGCCTTGTACTTCGTCTGCATCGGCCATTTCACGGGATTGGCATTCAACTTGCGGGCAACGACGGCAATGTTGGCGCGCTGGCAGGCATAAGTGAAGCGGGATGTCGCCGGCGCAGTGACGAACTTTTTTCCTTCCGGCGTCTCAATCACCAGATTCATGCTGGCGACAATGATGTGGCCGTTGTCGATATAAAAGTCGTTATAGAAGGTCGGGTTCAGATTGAAGAACCCATGATTGGGCATGAAGAACGGATTGTCGTGGTGGATGAACCCGCCGACCTTCGCCATCTGCAGCACGTTCATCATGCCCTGGCCGATATTGAAGCAGTGCTCGAGGGTGCCAGCATCCAGCACGATATCGAACTTGTTGTGAAATTCGGGCGCGACCGGCTGGTTAAGATCGACAATCAGTTCGCCGCCCCGCGATGAGACGATATCGACGATGGTGACGCGCACATCCAGCAATGAAAAAAAGTGGAAAGTCTCGGGAATTTTACCGAAGCTTGAATCCATGCTGTGCCACTTCAGCACCTGTTCAGAGTCATCGCGGTAGGTGACGGCATCGGCGATGGTGTCGCCGAAAATGGTACGGATATCCTTGGCCGGCACGATGATGTCGGGATAGCCGAGGCAAAGCATTTCCACCGGACGCGCCGCGACGTGCGGCAGCATTTGTTTCACAAGCTCGAGATTGTGCGGAAGGATCGCCATTTTCTTTCCAAGCGTGGCTGTGCCAAGTCGATGCAGAAAGTCCGGCGCATAATCCTCTGAAAATGCGCCAGACGCCAGCGCCGTCAGCTCTGTGCTGCAGTTGCCTGACGCGCTTCAAGGGTGCGGGTGTGCTGGGCCATGAGCGCCTTTGGCAAGAGCCCCTTGAAATGCAGCGCCCAGATATGCTGGAGCGGCGGCACCTTCTCGGCTGGCACAGAATAGTTGTAGGACTCGCAATTCAGGAACCGGCAGCGCAGGGAGTTCACCTCCGCGTCCGCCGCTACATTGGGCGGCACCCGCCAACCGGCAAAGGCCGCGAGGGCCAGCTGGCCGCCGCGCCAGAAGCGCACATCAAAGCCATAGCGGGCGGTGACGTTGGCTTGCGCGGCGATCCAGTCGTAACGGTCGATGCAGGTCTTGAAGAAGTGCGCCAGCGCGTGCGGGCGTTTCTGCGACCCCAGCATCAGGCCTTCGTTGATGGGCATGAGCGGGAAGCGGACTGAGGAGCGATACGTCAGCGCGACGTCAAAACTGCCATCGAAGAGGGGCGCGAAATCGCGGTTCAGGCAGAGATCGGTATCGAGGAAGATGACCGGACCTGCGAGGCGGCCGCTCAAAACCAAGGCGTTGCAGGCGCGGATACGCGCGTACATCAGGTGCAGCGGATTACGTGGCAGACGAATGACGTGGTCCGCGTCGGTGAAGCCGTCGATCTTGGTATCCATGTCGGTCACAAGAATGACCTTGATGCCCGGCTGGGTCAGCCGCGCGCACCGGCAGGCCATGGACATGGAGCCAAGATAATCGACGCTATGGGCGGGATCGCGGTCGCCGCCACGCAGGAAGGGGTGTTTGTCGCCGATATCGACGTGGAACAGAACCGCGGCCATCTCACGGAGAGGCTGGGGTATCACGCGCGAAATCTCGGCGATGGCCTGCACGTCCCAAGTGTCGCGCGGGCCCGGCGGCGGCAGAGCTTCCAGTTTCGGCGGCACAAAACCCGGCGGCGGCCGCAGAGCCTTCTCAAGCATCAGACGCAATTGCAGGTCTTTGAAGTTCTCGGCGAAGGCGCTGTCCTGCGGCGCCATCTGCATATAGGCGAGGCCGGAGAGGCAGGCCTGATACACATCGTTGAGGCCGAGCTGACACAGGACTACGCCGCGCTGGGCCTGGGCGTGCGTGGGTTGCAACGCGAGCGCGCGCTCGAAATGGGTTTTTGCGACCAGCAGATCGGTGCGCACATCTGTGCTCGTGCTGATGGGCGCGAGACCGTCAAATACGCGCTCGGCCTGTTCGTAGAGCTGAACACCGGCGCTGTAATGATGATCGGGACCGTGCGGAGTGTGGTTCATCGGCTTAAGTATCGCCTACCGCGCGAAGCTGAGCAAATGACGACGCTGGGATTTTGCGCATCAGAGCGCACCCGCGGGGACGCGGTCCGCAGACAACTGCCGAATCTTGGCTTCCAGCGTATCCCAATCGACGGGTTTGCCGACCACTGCGTCGGCCCCGGCTTCCAGAAACGTGTGCACATGCTCGGGGATAAGATCGGCGGTGAGGGCGATCATCGGAGTGCGCCGTCCCATTGCCCTCTCGGCCTCATGTATGCGGCGCATGGCTTCGGGTCCGTTCATGACGGGCATATGCATATCCATGATGATGCAGTCGTAGGCGTTGGCGCCGGCGGCTGCGACCGCCGCTGCACCGTCGCGCACGACCGTCACGGCATGGCCAAGGCGCGGCAGCATGATATCGATGAGCAGTTGCATGTTCGCATCGTCTTCAGCGACCAGCAGCCGCAGGGTATCGTCCCGGCGCTGATGTGGTGCGGGTGGCGTATCGGCGGTCTGCACATTTTCATGGCTTATGCGGTGTTCCGCGCCGCCGGATGCGAGCGGAATTTTGATCGTGAACGCGGCCCCGTGACCAGGGCGAGAGACGACGGAAACCTCGCCGTCCATGGCATCAAGGAGTTTTCGACAGATGGCCAGACCCAGACCAGAGCCGCCGTATTTGCGTGAAATAGAATTATCCGCCTGGATAAAGGGTTCGAAGACGTGCGCCACTTCGCTTTCGGACAGGCCGATGCCTGTATCCGACACGGTGCATTCCATCGTCAGGCGGCCGTCGTCCCGCTGTATTTGCCGCACGCTCACCGTGACCGTTCCGTGGTCGGTGAATTTGATGGCGTTGTCGATCACATTGGAGAGGACGTGGCTGATCCGATGACTGTCGCCGATGACCCGGTTCTGGAGATGGGATGGGAGTTGGATCACCACCGCCAAGCCCTTAAGCCGTGCGCGGGCTTCGAAGAGCGCGCAGGTGCTGCCGACCATTTCCGAGATGTTGAACGGGCGGCGCTCGAGCGGGATGGCGCCGGCCTCGAATTTGGAGAAGTCGAGCAGGTCGTTAAGGACGGCCAACAAATTGCGCCCGGCGTGCATCAAATTGCCGACGAAGGTTTGTTGCTGGACATCGAGCCGCGTGCCTTTCAAGGCTTCCGCCATGCCCATAAGGCCGGCCATGGGCGTGCGCAATTCGTGGCTCATGTGAGCAAGGAAGTCGGACCGGATCTTGACGGCCTCATCGGCGCGCCGGCGTTCGGTTTCCAGGGATTGAAGCACGGCCGACAAACCAATGAGAGGGGCGGCACCCGCGGCCAAGAACGCGAGGCCCAACGCGAACCAACTGAGGGCGCTCATGTCATAAATAGTGGGACTCATGGGCAGATCGATGAGGTTCAGGCGATAGCCAAGATAGATCGTCGTGAGCGTGACGAGGCAAAGGGCCACCACCGCCAGCGCCGTGCGGCGATTGAAGAAGCATCCGGCGACAACGCAGCTCGAAACGAAGAACATCAGCGCGCCATTGCCGCGTCCATAGGCCAGCAAGCCCCCAACGGCGATGATGAAGGGCACGGCGGTGACAATGGTGGCGCGGAAAGAATAGTTTAAACGCCGGCGCAGAAGCGTGGCCCACAGCAACAGTGCCGCAAGGGCCACATGCACGCCCATGACGGGAAGCCATCCCTGTTCAAGACCACGCAGAAGGCTCGCGCCGGCGGCCGGAATCGCCAGCGCTGTGATGGCGACGAGAATGGTGTTGCAAGCGTCCGAGCGGATTTCAGCAAGTGTCTTTGGGGTATCCCCCATAGCGCCAGTTCCTATGAAAGTCTTTGGCCCGGTATGCCCCTCAATACTGCCTTAGTGTGGCGGATTTGAAGTTCCTATCATTTTTGCGGCGAGCACTTTTAGGACTTCAAATCCATAAACCACACTAGAACAATGTTTTTCTAGTGTCGCCTCGATTTCAAAGTTCGCAAACGCGCTTGCCGGAAAACGATGCGAACTTAGGAATCGCGACACTCGTACATCTTAAAGCAATGACACGGCCGTGTCTGGCACAGGAGCGCGGCCCTCAAGATTTCGCATTGTGAGAACTGGTTAAATGGGTAAGCTTTGCTTTCATCAGTTACCGGGAGGGATCACATGAATACCGCACTCAATCGCATTTTTATGAGCATCGGGCTTTTGGGCATCGTGCTGAGCGGCGCAGTACTGAGCGCGCCCGCACAGGCGCAAGCCCTCAAACCCGAAGAGCTTTCTCAGATCAAGACGGAAGTGCTGGCGACGGTCACGCATTACTTCACAGCCTTCAACGCGCAGAACACGAAAGAGATCGGCGAGAAGGTCTTCACCAACCCGGGCCTTGCCATGAGCGCCACCGGTGTGGCGGTCAACACGCCCGAACAGGTCGACAAGCAATATGCCGGAAACTTGCAGCGGCTGCAGGAGCAGGGCTGGGAGAAGTCGGTGATGGGGCAGTATGACGTGTGTGTGATGAATGCCAATGTCGCCTTCGCCAGTGGCAAGTTCACGCGTTTGCGCAAGGACGGCTCCGTCCTGCAAGCCGGCGCTTCCACCTATATGCTCAACAAGGGCAAGGACGGTTGGCGCATCGCCATGCTGATCGGTACCGACGCCAATAAGACGGTGACTTGCAACTAAAGGTCTAAAGGCTGCAAAGGCCGGTTTTCCTGTCTTTGCTGCATGTGCGAAGGGTAGCCTTTGTAGCTAAAAGGTTACCCTGACACATTTACATGCCGCTCTGGCTTTCATATCCTCCTCACGCGCTCCATCGGGGAGGCAAAATCTTTACTCATCAGAGGTGACGCGATGCGTTTCTCAATCCTGCGTAGCTCTATCTTCGCGGCCGGCGCACTTGCGCTCGCCCTGACCACAACGACCGCGATCCAGGCGCCGAAGGCTCACGCCGCCGCCGCTGCGGCTCAGGCCGCCAACCCCTTCGAGAGCGAAATCGTCGCCTTCGAAGAAGCCGACAAGAAGCAGATGCCCGCCGCCGGCGGCGTCCTGTTCTACGGCAGCTCGAGCTTCAAGACCTGGGATCTGGAAGAGAACTTCCCAAAGCGCGGCTATATCAATCGCGGCTTCGGCGGTTCGACCATGGCTGATGCGGTGTATTACGCCGAACGCGCCGTGGTGAAGTACAAGCCCCGTCTGGTCGTGCTGTATGAAGGCGATAACGACGTCAACGCCGGCGTTCCGGCGGAAACGATTGTTGCCCAGCTCGACAAGTTCGTGAGAATCCTGCACGCCAAGTCGCCGCAGACCAAAGTCGTCTTCGTCGCGATTAAGCCGAGCATTGCGCGCTGGTCGCTGGTGGACCGCGTGCGCGGCGCCAACGAGCAAGTGAAGGACTACATCAACCGCAATGAAAACATTGCTTACGTCGATGCCGACTATGTGTTCATGGGTTGGGATCACAAGCCGCGCCCCGAACTCTATGATCCGAAGGGCCTGCTGCATCCGTCCGCCGAAGGCAAAAAGATCTGGGCCGCGATGCTTGAGCCCTGGCTGAAAGACCCCAGCATGAAGACCGCTTCCAAGTAAGCGATCTGTTCTAAATCAGCGCGGCGCCGGGGCCTTCGGGAACTGGCGCCGCGTTTTCTTTTTGATAAAGGCGAGATCAGCCTATGCAGGCCACCGTCATTGAACACCTCAACATCGAACGGCTAGGCGTCCTGTTCTATGCTGCCATGTTAGGTGGTGTAGGTGTTTCCGCCATCAGCGGCGCGCTCGCCGCAGGGCGAAAAAATCTCGACCCTATCGGCGTGTTGGTAATGGCCCTGGTGACGGGCACAGGCGGCGGCACGATCCGTGACCTGCTTCTGTCGCGGCGCGTTTTCTGGATCGCCGACACCGACTATCTGCTGGTGTGCCTCGTCGCGGCCGTGCTGACCTGGTTCTGGGTAAAGTTTTATCATCCGCCGAATCGCGTGTTGATATATGCCGATGCGGTTGGTTTGGCTTTATTCGGAGTCGCCGGCGCGCAGGTGGCCGAGCAGCTGGGCGAACCCGGTATCGTCATGGTTGTGATGGGCTGTCTTACGGGCACGGCGGGTGGCCTGTTGCGCGATGTGCTGTGCGCCGAAATCCCGCTTATCTTCCGCAAAAGCGAGCTGTATGTGACCGCCTGCATCGCCGGCCTGCTGGTCTATGTGGGTCTGCGCCGCGTAGGCGTCGATCTCTCTACAGCCGGTGCGGTCACCGCCGTGGTGATCCTGGCGGCGCGCCTGGCCTCCATCAAATGGCGCATCACGCTGCCGCTCTTACGCCTCAAAACCGACGATCCTTGATGGACATAAAATGGACGGACATAAAACTGCGGCAAGAAAAAAGCCCCGGACGCGTCGTTGCGCATCCGGGGCTTTGCCTTGAAAGACGGTGTTGAGGTCTAGTGTTTCACCATCACAAAGAGCACGCGGTAATCCTCGTCGATGTGGCTTTCCGAGACAATCGATTCACGACGGTGGAACACAACGCTGCCCGGCGCCGGCTTATCAGCCGCCGGATGTTCAACGGGGACGCCGTTGGCGCGCTTGACGATGGTATAGCGGCCCGGGTCCACATAAATCAGCATGGTGTCGTAACGGCGTTTCACGCCGCCCGGACGCACAAAGCCTTTCTTGAAGGCCGCGAGGTTCACCTTCACAACGTCGTTATCGAGCAGAGTCTTTTGCGGTGCGCCGCCGCCGCCTTCCGTGGCGACGTCTTCATACTTGGTGATGCCCAGCTTGGCAGCGGCCGCCAAAGCTTCGGGCGATTCACCCTTACCGGCGAAAATGCCGTCGCCGCTCTTGATGGAATCCGAGAGCTTCAAAGGATCCGCGTTGGCGGCGAAAACATTGCCGCAGATGGCTCCGCCAAGCGCCGCTGCAGTCATGAAAGCGATGAGTGTGCGTTTTGACATGTTGTCCTCCCCTTTAGGAAAAGCCGCGCGCATACGACATTCAGCGCGCAGCCGACGACTTAAATACCACGAGCGATTGTTCGAGAGCTATGACGAGAATGTGGTGCAGCGGTGCCTTTGACGTGCCCATGTGTAACGCAGGAATCACCGGCGCTTGATATCCCGCAGACGAGTTACGCATGATAACGCCGTCGGAATTCAATGCGTCGCGAACGCGGCAAAGCTTTTTTCATCTTCGCAACATTTCGCAACATCGTGTGCAAAGTGATGCGGCAATTCTCAGCACCTTTTCCGCCCGAGAAAATTCCTTCACGAACTTAGGATCACAATAGCTTTAGGACGGGCGAGAGGCGTGTGCCCGTTGCAATGGTCCCGGCCCAAATCCGTCATCAAAAGGTTAATTTCACCCGTTCTGGTAGGCTTTTATGCACCTTTGCCAGCTAGTCTCCAGTGAACGCTGAGGCGTACAAATCCGTTTGCAGCGGCGCCCGTGTCGTATAGATAGCTCCTCCCACCCGTTCTGAAGGAAAAAGCTTCGTGGCCAACACTCTGCATCGTGGCGATCTTCCGGCGGATGTGACCTTCACCGGCAGCGTTGCTGTCGATACCGAAACCATGGGTCTGCGCCTGCACCGCGACAGGCTGTGTCTGGTGCAGCTTTCCGGCGGCGACGGGAATGCCCATCTGGTGCAAATCCTGCCGCAGACGCCAGCTCCTAACCTGACCAAAGTGCTGGGCGACAAGAAGCTGGTGAAGATTTTCCATTTCGCACGCTTCGACTTGGCGATGATTCAACGCACTTTCGGCGTGCGCTGCGAGCCGGTCTATTGCACACGCACGGCTTCGCGCCTTGTGCGCACGAACACCGACAAACATGGTCTTAAGGACCTGTGCAAAGAATATCTTGGCGTCGATATGTCCAAGCAGCAGCAGACCTCGGATTGGGGCGCTGCGACACTGACACCCGAGCAGATCGATTATGCGGCGGCGGATGTGCTCTATCTTCATAGGCTGAAGGCCGAGATGGAAAAGCTGGTGGCGCGCGAAGGGCGCGGCGCCTTGCTCGATGCCTGCCTTCGGTTCCTTCCCGACCGGGCTGCACTGGACCTGGCGGGCTGGGCCGATGAGGATATCTTCGCTCACTAAGTGGGTGCGCGGTCTTGTCTCTGGGCAATCTATCCCATTGGGATATCTGGAAAATCCTGCCCAAATTGTAATGTGACAGAGGGCGGCCTGGGTTGACCCCCGGGCTATAGAAACGTTAGGGTCCCCGCGAGGTTTAGACGGCTGTCCGGAGCGCTTCATCCGGCCCTCGCCTCTGCGCCGGCTTGTGACGTTCTTTAACGAGAAGAGCGCATTGTCCTGCGCGATTCCGAGGAAGACGCCCAAGAAGACGCAAGGCAACAGAGGATAACGGCCATCTCGTCCAAGGCATCCCATACTCCGCTAGGCAAATCCGCCGGCTCTCCTGCCGATCGGGCGTCTGATCTCGCATCGGCGCGCGCTGTGCTGGCCCATGCGCGTACGGGTCTGGATGCATTAGGTGCGGGTTTGGGCGATGACTTTATCGCGGGCCTCGACACGCTCGCGAATATCACGGGCCGTGTCATCGTCTCGGGCATGGGTAAGAGCGGGCACGTGGGCCGCAAGATCGCCGCTACTTTGGCCTCCACGGGCACGCCCGCCTTTTTTGTGCACGCCGCCGAAGCGAGCCACGGCGATCTCGGCATGATCTCGCCCGGCGATGCGGTGCTTGCCATCTCCAATTCCGGAGAAACACCGGAACTCGCGGTGCTGCTGTCCTACACACGCCGCTACAATATTCCGCTGGTGGCGATCACCAGCCGCGCGAAATCCACGCTCGCGGAAGCGGCCGACGTCTGCCTGCTGCTGCCGGATGTCGGCGAAGCATGCCCCTTGGGCCTGGCGCCGACGACCTCGACCACGCTGACGATTGCGCTGGGTGATGCCATCGCCGTCGCACTTCTGGAGCGGCGCGGGTTTACGGCCGACAATTTTAAGGTCTTCCATCCGGGCGGCCAATTGGGCCGCAAGCTCTACAAGGTCGAAGACCTCATGCACACCGGCGACGAGTTGCCGCTGGTGCAGCCGGCCACGCCCATGTCCGAGGTGGTGCTGGTCATGACCAAGAAGACATTCGGCGTTGCAGGTGTGGTGGATGAAGCGGGACGCCTGATCGGCATCGTCACCGACGGTGACTTGCGCCGGCATATCGGCGGCGATCTTTTCAAGATGTCGGCCGGCGATATTATGACCAAGGCACCCAAGACCACGACACGGTCGATCCTCGCGGCCGAAGCCATGCGCCGCATGAACGAATGGAAGATCACGAGCGTATTCGTCGTCGAGAACGAAAAGGCCGTCGGCATCATCCGCATGCACGATATTCTGCGCGCCGGTGCCGTATGAGCGAGAAGACGGACAAATCCGCAAGCGAAACCCATGCTGCCGACCGCCAGACGGTCTGGCAGCCGCGCCAGGCGTCAGCCGCGGACTCCGTCGCGCAATACAGCCGGTTTGTCTCCGCTATGAAAGTTGTGCTGCCGGTGTCGGCGGGTCTGTTGCTGCTGCTGGTAATCGTGTTGCCGCAGCTCCGCCAGGACGACGAGCGTTTCCGCATCGGCATGAACCTTATCAAAGGCTCCAATACCGACGCGCTCAACATGACCAATGCCCGCTATTACGGTACGGATGACAAGGGCCAGCCCTATTCCGTCGTGGCGCAGGGTGTGCGTCAGCGCAGCAATACCGAAAAAGCCGTCGATCTCGTGGCCCCTCAGGCCGAGATCAATCTCAACAACGGCAACGTTATGGCCGCGACCGCCGGTGAAGGCAGCTATGACCGTGAAAATCAAAAGCTTGATCTCGCGGGCGGCGTGACCGTTACGCAGAACAAGGACAACCATCTGCGCACTTCGGCTGCACAGGTGATGCTGAAGGAAGGCTCCGCCAGCGGCACCGCGCCTGTCTCTGGCGAAGGGCCTTACGGCAAAATGGAAGCTGCCGGCGGCTTCAATCTCTCCGACCGCGGCCGCACGGTGCATTTTCATGGGAAGTCTCACTTGGTCTTGAATTCGCGTTCCGACACCGCTCCTGCGCCACCGCCAGCAAACGCTGGGAGTGCAAGACCATGATGCCCAAGGCCACGATGATCGTTCGGCTTCTTGTCGCAGCAATGCTCACGACCGGCTTTGCGCTGACCGCAGAGGCGCAGTCCCTGAAGATGGATAGCGGCGGCAAGCCCATCGACGTCACAGCCGATAACGGCATCGAATTGCAGCAGGACAACAAGCGTGTCATCGCGCGCGGCAACGCTAAGGCCGTGCAGGGTGACGTGAGCGTGACCGGCGACGAACTCATCGCCGACTACCGCACCAAAAATGACGGCGGTAATGAAGTCTATCGCGTGTTCGCGCGCGGTAACGTCACGATGAAATCCACCAGCGAGACCGCCACCGGCGAAGCGGCGGTTTATGATTTCGACAAGGGCGTGCTGGTGCTGGAAGGCAACAATGTCTCTCTCGTCAATGCCGACGGTTCGGTTGTGGCGCACCAGACATTGCAATACTGGTCCAACGAGAAAGTCGCTGTCGCCGAAGGGTCTGCCGTGGCCGTGGACAAAGAGAAGCGCAAGCTTTACGCCGACAAGCTCATCGCTTTCTTCAAGGATACCCCGACGCCAGCCCCAGGAGATAAAGGCGCCAAGAACCAGATCATGCCGCAGAATAAAGGCGATATTTCACTGCTGCAGGGCTTCGGCAACGTACGCATGGAGACCGCCAAGGAGACCGTGCGCGGCGACCGCGGCACCTACAATCTGGAAACCGGCATCGCCACCCTCGACGGCGGCGTGAAAATCACGCAAAACCAGAACCAATTGGGCGGCGGTTTCGCCGTGGTGAACGTCAAGGGCGGCACGAGCCGCCTCTTCGCCAATGCCAAGGCCGCAGGGATGCCGGACGTGAGAGAGAATAAACGCGTCTCAGCGCTGATCGCGCCGAAGCCCAAAGATGATTCCGTCGCACCGGCGCCACCCGCCGCAGGCCCGGCCAGAGGACAAAAATGACTCCCGATACCTTGAACGACACACCGAAAAGCACCAGTGCTGCGCCCGACGCCGGCCTGGTGGTGCAGGGCCTCGGCAAGACCTTCAAGGGTCGCGCGGTGCTGAAGGATGTGAGCCTATCGGTGAAGCGCGGCGAGGCTGTGGGTTTGCTCGGTCCTAACGGCGCGGGCAAGACCACGTCTTTCTATTGTGTGACGGGCCTTATCAGTCCCGATCACGGCAAAATTTATCTCGACGACCAAGACATCACGCTGCTGCCTATGTATCGGCGCGCGCGGCTCGGCATCGGCTACCTGCCGCAGGAAGCGTCCATCTTTCGCGGCATGACCGTGGAAGGCAACATTCGCGCCGTGGCGGAAGTGGTTGAGACCGATAAGGCAGCTCAGAGTGCTTTGGTGGATGCGCTCCTGCGTGAGTTCTCCATTGAGCACTTGCGGCGTTCGCCGGCCTTGGCCCTCTCAGGCGGCGAGCGGCGCCGCTGCGAAATCGCTCGGGCTTTGGCCTCGCGCCCCAGCTTCATCCTGCTCGACGAACCCCTGGCGGGCATCGACCCCATTGCCGTGGGCGAGATCCGGGAGATGGTCTCGCACCTGAAGGACCGTGGTCTTGGCGTGCTGATCACCGACCACAACGTCCGCGAAACCCTGGACATCATCGACCGCGCCTACATCCTGCATGAAGGCACCGTGCTGTTTGAGGGTACTCCCTCAGAAATCGTGGCCCATGAAGGGGTTAGGCGGGTTTACCTGGGCGAGCGCTTCAGCCTCTGACCCGCTTTATCTCCCCCGCCGCTACACAATCTTAATTTTTTTCCGGAAAACTGGATCAATTCTTGCATGCGGGGGTTCTCCCGGGTGCAACTTATCGGATAGCCGTCCGTTTCAACGGCCCAGTTTACCACCCCGGTTTTCAAGCAGCACCCTGATCAATGGCTCTCGCGCCCAGACTAGACCTTAGGCAAAGCCAAAGCCTCGTCATCACGCCGCAGCTGCAGCAGGCCATCAAGCTGCTTCAGCTGTCTTCGGTGGAACTGGCGGAATACGTGGAGCAGGAGCTGACCTCCAATCCGCTCCTGGACACCGACGAGCCCAATGATGAAGGCGCGCTCACCGAAAGTGGCGGCAATGCCGACGATCGCAGCGAAGAGGGCATGAGCGTTGTCGATACGGTCGATGGTCAGACCGAGGCCCCCCTCGATGTGGAATCCGCTGTCGAGGACAATGAGCCCTCCTTGGCCGACGAGGGCGGCATGGACACTGCCAACGCCGAAACCTGGGGGAGTGGCGGCATCGACGGCGAGGCACCCGACCTTGACCGCGCCGTGGCGGAAGCGCCGGACCTGCGCACGCATCTTCTGCAGCAGCTCAATCTCTCGGTGGCCGATGCCACCGACCGTTTCATCGCGGGCTTCCTCATCGATCAGCTCGACGACAGCGGGTACCTGCGCATCGATCTTGAAGAAGCCGCGCAACAGCTGGGTGCCGAGAAAGCGCGCGTCGAGCGCGTGCTGGTGCTGTTGCAAGCATTCGACCCTGCCGGCGTCTTTGCGCGCGACCTGAAGGACTGCCTGCGCCTACAGCTTCTCGACCGCAACCGCTATGACCCCGCCATGGAACTGTTTGTGCAGAATATCGAGCTTCTGGCCTCTCGCGATGTCAAGAAGCTGCGCGAGATTTGCGGCGTCTCGGCGGAAGACTTTCAGGACATGATCGCCGAAGTGCGCGCGCTGAACCCCAAGCCCGCGCTGCAGTTCGAGCGCTCACACACGCAAGCGATCATTCCCGATGTGATCATGAGCACTCGCCCCAACGGTACCTGGCGGGTGGAACTGAACAGCGACACGCTGCCGCGCGTGCTCGTCAATCGCACCTACGTGGCCGACATCGGGCGCAACACCGTGAGCAAGGCCGACAAGGAGTTTCTTGCCGAGCGTTTGCAGTCGGCCAACTGGCTGGTGAAAGCGCTGAATCAGCGCGCCGAGACAATTCTGAAAGTGGCAAGCGAGCTGGTGAAACAGCAGGACGGATTTTTTCGTCATGGCGTGACGCATCTGCGGCCGCTGATCTTGCGCGACGTGGCCGATGCCATCGAGATGCACGAGAGCACCGTGAGCCGGGTGACCACGAACAAATACATGGCAACCCCACGCGGCATCTTCGAATTGAAATATTTCTTCACTCAAGGGTTGGCGTCGGCAACCGGCGCGGAAGCGCATTCAGCAGAAGCCGTGCGGCATCGCATCAAAACGCTCATAGATAACGAATCTGTCACCGAGGTGCTGTCCGACGACAGCATTGTCGATATCCTTCGCAAAGGCGGCGTTGAAGTGGCGCGGCGCACTGTCGCCAAGTACCGGGATTCGCTGAATATTCCTTCCTCGGTGCAAAGACGCCGCGACAAGGCGGCAGGCTTTGGCTTGCGTTAACCGAAGTTAGCGCGAAAATTTGTCAATTCTTGACTTCAAGAATCGCCCCAGCGTATGTTCCGCCACCTTTTAGATGGCTTTGGCCGGGCGCAGGACATGCGACGCCAAGCAAAACAAAATGTGGCGCGCAAAGCGCAGTGGGCAGATTAAAATTCGAAAATAAATCGCCAAACAAATTTCGAATGCGTTTGCCTTATGCAGTCGCTTCTTAGGCGCTGGCTTGTCGGTAAAAACGACGCAGCGGAGAGAGGCGGGTGTCAAGTAACCCGACATTGAAACAAAAACAGAGTCGCGTTTGTCCCGTCCCCGGTTGACCGCATATGCTCTCGCCCACCTCGGCAGTTTTGCCGGTGTTGGCCGTCGGTCACGCGCATGACTGCGTTGCAAAGGCACATCATGGAAATCAGCGATTTGCTAAAGCCCGAAGCCGTCATTTCAGGCTTGAAGGTCAGCAGCAAGAAGCAGGCGTTGCAGGAACTCAGCCGCCACGCTGCACAGATCACCGGCGTGAACGATCGCAGGATCTTCGAAACACTGCTTGAGCGTGAGCGACTGGGAACCACGGGTGTCGGCAACGGCATCGCCATTCCGCACGGCAAGCTCGCGGACTTCAAGCGCCTCTACGGTCTTTTTGCGCGCCTGGATAAACCTATCGATTTCGACGCCATCGACGGCCAGCCCGTCGATCTCATTTTCCTGCTGCTGGCCCCCGAAGGTGCCGGTGCGGACCACCTGAAAGCACTGGCCCGCGTGTCGCGTCTGCTGCGTGACGTATCGGTGTGCGAGAAGCTGCGCGGTGCAGAATCCGCCGATGGGCTTTACATGCTGCTGACGCAGTCCGAAGCCAAAGCCGCCTAGGCTCTTTCCTAAGCCCCCTCGAAATCGGCTATGCTTGGTCTCTGCTTCCCAAAAGGGGCCGTCATGAAAGCGATTGTCGCTGCCTGCTGTCTTGTGCTGATCGCGCTGCCCGCGTCCGCGCAAAATCTTCCGAGCGGATCGGGTGATCCATTGCAGGATATCTGCACCGGCTTCCTGGATCAGGGCGGAGCAGGCGTATCGGGCGATAGGAATAAGCTTTGCACCTGCCTGGTGCGCGAGACCAAGGCGCGCCTGACACCGCAAGAAATGTTGATCTACAGCAAGGCTGCGGAAAGCGGCCAACCGCCGCCGCCCGCTGTCATGGACAAGGTCATCGGCATCGCGACCGCATGCCTGAGCGCGCAATAAAAAGCACTCACTGGTTAGTCGCGTCGTTATACCGAAAACCGCTGACCACTTTTCGGCACGACGCTCTAGCGCTGGCGTATCATCATCGTGAATTTGAAGCCCTGGGCCGAGACCGGCCGGCCGCTCTGATCGAGCATGGGCGTGAAGCGCCACTTCTTGAAGGTATCCAGGGCAACCTGATCGAAAACCTGCGGCGGATTGGAGTGTGTGACCTGAGCTGATGTCACTGAGCCGGCAGCATCCAGGTTATAAGAAATATCTACATCGCCCTCGCCTGTGGTGCGTGCCGTCATGGGGGCTTGATAAACGGGTTGCGGGTCCTTGCCGGGAGCCATTTCGATCCCGCGGGCGATAGCGGCGGCTTGAGCGGCGGCGGTCATCACATCGCCATTCTCCTCGGCGAGCTGGATCAAGAGGGTGCGGCGCTTCTGCAGCTTGGCTTCCGCCTGGCCGGCGCCAGCGCGCATATCGAGTTCCTGTTTCAGCGCGGCCATGGCCCCACGCATGTTGTGCTGCGCGAGATAGCCCTCGGAAATGCCCTGCACGAAATAGAGCGTGTCGGTGGCCTTGTCCCCCAGAGCTTTGCGGGAGACCTCAAGGCCTTTCTGCGAGAGGGTTAGGACCTTGGCGAAATCCTTGGTGCCATAGGCGCGTTGCACCTGCTCCTTGATCCCTTTGACTTCGGCTTTTCCGTCATCGTTGCAGCCGCTTAGAAGCAGCGTCGCGGCAAGAACAAGGCAGCGCGCGAAGGGCGCCGAGCATGCACGAGTGTGAAACTGTTGCGACAGAGACATCGCCATTTTCTCCGATCTGGGCGTCCTTGTAACGGGGAGGCCGGACGACGCTGGAAAGCTACCCCCGGTTTCATACTTTTCGGTTAACGCCTGGCTTTGCCGAACGTTAAGGAATTTGTTACACCCTCTACCAAAGGGACCGTTTCCATGGGGGAGATCGGGACCGGATACGGGGCATCAGAAGATGGCCGTCTTCGGACGCGCGTCGTTTGAAATTCAACTTTGGAAGGGCGGGCGCTGGGCCATCAACGAGGTGGTCCCGAGCGAGGAGACCGCGCGCGCCAAAGCCAAGGACCTTCTCGGCCTAAAAACCACCGAAGGCGTGCGCATCATTAAGGAATCGCATTTCGCCAGCGACACGCGGCGCGAGAGCGAGATCTTCTGTCAGATGAAGGAGATCGACAAAGACGAGGACTTCTCCATCACCGTGGTGGACGAGGCGCCGGTCTGTGAAAAGGTGGACGACTATTATCTGACCGCGGCGCGCACGACCATGGCCCGTGTGTTCACCAAGTACCTCGACAAACACGAGATGACGCCCTTCGAGCTCTTGCACAGCCACAAGAATTTGAAGCGCATGCTGAACCTGGACACCATGGTGCCTTCGGCCGTGGATAAAATCGCGAGCCTGCATGCGCGCGTGACGGGCGTCGATGCGCGCAAGCGCAAGGACATCATCTATGCGGCGGTTGAGACCATCTCCAAACGCGCCCGCGAAGTCGACAGCAAGGAATTACCCGAGCTGAAAGGCAGCACGCTCGATGAGCTGTGGCGGCGGATGGATGCGCGCTTTGCCAACCAGGAAGAGCGCGACTATCTCGCCCACGTCGCCTTCGTACGCACGACGATCAACTGGAGCGGCTATCTCGGCAAGATGACCGCGCTTCTGCCCATGGCCAAGTCGCAGCAGGACGAGCGCGCGCGCGCCATGGTCGATGAGATGTTGGCCGACATCTTCGTGGCCAAGACCGTCATCAAGGATGTCATCGGCGTTTCGAAGCATCTGGGTGACGCCGTGATGCGTATCCTCGATCTGCTCGAGGGCAAGTGCAAACCGACCAAGTTCGCCGTGGAAGAGCTTGTGGATCTGCTAAATCAGCTTTTCGCCGCCAACCTGCTGCCACGCTCGAAAAAGGTACTGCTCGATCGCTTGGAACGCGACATGGCGAGCTCTGTGCGCCTGACCAACAGCGAAGATTCTCTGGCGGACAAGGCGTTCTTCGACGCGATATTGGAGCGCGTCGTGACGGATCACGGTGTCATCGGTGGCCGCGCGCTGGCCATAGGCCTTACCGAGCGCTGGGCGCGTCTGACCAACGTCGGCGGTTCCACGGGGCGCAAACGCGCCATGGAAGGCGTGCGCGACAAACTCACCGCCGGTAAGCGCAAGTTTATCTATCTGCTTGCCATGTATGACCCCGCGAGCGATCCGGACATGAAGGCGCTCATTGAGAGCCAAGTGCGCGACTTGGCGGGCCAGCTCAACACCATCCAGAAGATTGCCCCCGAAGCCCGCACGGAAAAGACGCGCCTGCAGGAAGTGGCCGGTATGCAGCGGCTGGTGTTGGACTCATCGTTGCCCGACCGACTGAAAGAACCTGTGGCCGGCAAGTTCGACGAACTGGTGTCCGATTACATCATCTCGCAAGGGGTCATCGAGCGCCTGGACGACAAGCGCCTGGCTTTCCGCGAACGCGCGACCCGTCTTGTCACCTTTTGTGCCTCGGGCGTGCTGACCGTGGGACGCGCGACGACCATCGCGCGCGACAACATTGTTTCGTACTTGCGGCGCAAAGATTTCATCGCCGAGTTCACCGCCGATATTCCCGAGCCCGCCGACAAGGAAAGGGCGATCAAGGAATTCTACGCCTTGCTTTCCAAAACCGGCTTCGACGTCCGCGGTTAGTCGGCGTCATTCTCCAAATGTACCATCGAGGAAGTGCACTTGCAGGGCCGCTTGCAGGTCGAAAGCGCTGTCTTTTTCCAAACCTGCCTCGGCACTTGCGCCGAAGGTCTTGCCGGCAAAACAGGCCGCGATAAAGGCCGCATCACCGGGCAGCAATAAACGCAGCTTTACATATGAGTCCCGGCGCGTGATGAGCACGGTTTCGGCCATGCTCATGTCAACGCGCGGCACGTCGGTGATCTCGGGTTGATTGACCGTCCAGATGCGATGGATGGGATAGCGCGACGGCACGAGGCGTGTGGCCGGGTGCGGTACGAGGACAGCAGCTTCCATCTTGCTGGGCGGGAGCGTGGCCAATTTTGCGATATCCAGGAACGGCGCATCGGCGGCGAAATAGGATTCACCCCGCGCCCATTCCAGGCGCGCCACGTCGGGAAGGTAAGGCAGGACGTCGGCGAGACCGCCGGCCGCGATAAACGCGGGTAGTCCGCTGCCATAGGCCGAGAGCTGCGGAACGTTGGGCGGTGCGGCGGCAATGAAATCGCGTGCCAGAGCGTCGAATGCGGAGACACCGATGATGCGCTGTGTCACCGGGAAAGCCGCGGCGAGAACCTCGGCGAGACTGGCTTGCACGGTATAGCGATAGATCTCGAATCGCTCGGTTGCCGAGACTTCGGGTGGAGGCGCGCCGCCACTCAGCAAAGCGCTGCCAAAGTCCCTCTGGAGACGCGCGAAGGTGACGTCATCAGGCAACACGGGCGCGCTCCGCAATCGAAGTATCCAGGATGCGTTGAGCGGTTGCCGCCTCGCGCATGAGCACATCCAAGGCCGGAATATCGCGATCCCATTCGATCAATGTGGGGCGCGGTCCCGTACGGCGCAGAGCCTCCGCATAGAGCGTCCAGACCGGCGCGGACACCGCCGTATTGTGGGTGTCGATGAGCACGCCATCGGCGCCGGTGCTATGCCCAGCCAGATGGATTTCACCCACAGCCTCCGCCGGAATGGCGCGCAAGTACCCCGTCGCATCGCAGCCGGTATTTGCGGCGCTGACGTGCACGTTGTTGATGTCGAGCAGCAAGCCACAGCCCGTGCGTTCCACCAGCGCACCGAGAAAATCGGGTTCGCTCAAAGTGGATCCGGCGAAGGTGAGGTAGAGCGAGGGGTTCTCCACCAGCATCTGGCGGCCGAAGGCATCCTGCGCATCGCTGACGTTGCGTGCAAAGACGTCGAGTGTGGTTTGGGTATAGGGGAAGGGCAGCAGATCGTTGAGGTAAACACCGCCCGTCACGCTCCAGGACAGGTGCTCGGAAATAAGCGCCGGTTTGACGCGGGCGAACAGAACCTTCAGGCGCGCGATATGCGCTTTGTCCAACCCTTCCGCCGACCCCAAGGACAAGCCGACGCCGTGACAGCTTATGGGCGTGCGTTCAGCGATGGCGTGGAGCAGCGCAAGGCGCGGACCGCCATCGCAGAGAAAATTCTCGCTGTGGATCTCAAGCCAGGGAACGGACGGCGCATCGGGTGCCGCCAGCGGAACCATGTGCGGCGTGCGCAGGCCCAGGCCAACGCCGGTGAGGGCGCTCAATAGATTAGCCCTGCGTACTCACGGGCTTCACATCCTGCGGATGCGGCGCGACCGGACCCGTCGCCGGATCTTCAAAGGCTTCGAGTTTGCCACCCATCTTCCCGCACGTGCCCGCATCGACCAGCATCCACTCCTGGCCGCTATAGTCCAGTTTCGCAAGACCGCCGCAGGTATGGCTGCCGTTGGCGGCGGCACAGCCGTTCTCGCCGGCCTTGGCCACGCCGAAGCATTCTTCCTTGCCGCCGGGCGGGGGCGCATCGGTGTGCACATGGGCAGGCTCGCCGGCGATGGTGGGCGTGTTGGGTTTGCCTTGGGTCAGGACCACGGCGCCGGCGACAGCGGCGGCTCCAACAACGGCGGCGGTCAGTAGCTTCTTGTCCATGGAAACTCTCATATTGGAAACGGAGCGCTTTGATCATAGCGTTCCCGCATCATAGCGTTCCTGGGCAAGGCCCGGAATCACGGCTCCGCGAGAGTTTACACCAGCGGCGAGGGGGCGGAGACCGAGTTTTGCGTTCTCGGCGCGTTGTTGCAATATTTGTAATATTCGGTGAATTGACGCTCTCCCGCCTTTAAGGCGACAAGGCCCCGCAATGCAGCAAGCCCTTTCTTCTTCGGCCCTTCCGGCCCTTCAGCCGACGCCCAATATCGCGAGCCAGCCGCGGCGTCTCGCTGATTTTCCCACGCTGACCGAAGCCCTGGACTATGCGGCGCGTGGTGAAGCCGGGTTCAATTTCTATTCGGCGCGCGGCGCACTAGAGGCTGTCCTGACGCATCGCGATCTGCGCGACCGCGCCATCAGCCTCGCGTTGCGCCTGAGTGCCGCCGGTGTGAAACCGGGTGAGCGCGTTGCGCTTCTGGCGGCGACGTCGCCCGCGTTCCTGGAACTGTTTTTCGCCTGTCAGTACGCGGGCATTATTCCCGTGCCCATGCCGCTGCCGACAGCCTTTGGCCGCCGCGAAGCTTATATCGACCAGATCAAGGGCCAGCTCACATCCTCGGGCGCGCGCATGGCGCTCGGGCCTGCAGATTTTCTGCCGCTGGTCCGTGAGGCCGCCATGGGAATTTCGATGTCGCTCATCGGCAGCA
This sequence comes from Fidelibacterota bacterium, assembly GCA_947472795.1. Classification (GTDB taxonomy): domain Bacteria; phylum Pseudomonadota; class Alphaproteobacteria; order Rhodospirillales; family Rhodospirillaceae; genus SHVO01. Next base: position 134,467 of record CANJBL010000003.1, read on the forward strand.
ATGCCGACATCTCGGCTTTGCCCGAAGGCAAAGGGACCTTGCAGCCGGGCGGCACGAACGATCTCTCTTATATACAGTACAGTTCCGGCTCGACGCGTTTCCCCATGGGCGTGATGGTGAGCCATGCCTCGCTATTGGCCAACAGCGCCGCCATGGCGCGCGACGGCATACGCACGACGGCGGAAGAACGCGCTATGTCCTGGCTGCCGTTCTTCCACGACATGGGACTTGTCGGCTTCATGCTGGCGCCGCTCGCGAGCCAGACGTCCATCGATTATCTGGCCGCCGAGGATTTCGCGCGCCGTCCGCTGACCTGGTTGAAGATCATCAGCGACAACGGCGGCACGCTCTCCTATGCCCCGTCCTTCGGGTACGAGCTGTGCGCGCGGCGTGTCGCGAGCAAAGCAGACGCGGACTTGAACCTCGATCTCTCGAAGTGGCGTATCGCCGGCATCGGCGGCGAGATGATCAAGCCGCATGTCATGCGGGCCTTCGCCGAGGCCTTCAAACCCTACGGCTTCTCCGACAAGGCTTTCTGCGCGAGCTACGGTCTGGCCGAATGCGTGCTGGCTGTGAGCTTCTCTGAAGCCGGCGCTGGCATGCGGCTTGACCACGTCAACAAGAATGCCCTTGAAGACCACCGCGCCGAGCCTATGCCTGAGGGCTCCGATGGCGCGCGCACCTTTGTCGCCTGCGGCAGGGCGATCCCAGACCACAAAATCGAAATCCGCGATGAGCACGGCACCATATTGGGCCCGCGGCGTGTGGGCCGCGTGTTTGTCTTCGGCCCCAGCGTTATGCAGGGTTATTTCAACAACCCGGAAGGCACGGCGGAATGCTTGAAAGACGGCTGGCTTGATACTGGCGATCTTGGTTACTGGATCGATGAAGAGATGGTCATCGTCGGGCGCGCCAAGGACATGATGATCGTCAATGGCCGCAACGTCTGGCCGCAGGATATCGAATGGACGGTCGAGCGCATCGACGGCCTCAAGTCCGGCGACGGGGCCGCGATCCTGCTCACTGATCCCGACGGCACAGAACGCCCCACCATCCTTGTGCAGTGCCGCCCGTCCGATGCGGCTGAGCGCACACGGCTGATGAATGAGGTGCGTATGCGCGTGCAGGAAGCTATCGGCATCGTTTGCGATGTTATTCTTGTGCCGACGCGCAGCCTGCCCAAGACAACATCGGGCAAACTCGCGCGCAGCCGCGCCAAGACCATGTTCCTCGCGGGCGACATCGTCGCGATCGACGCGGACGTGCCACCAACCCCCAAAGCCTGATAGCCATGACGCCGCTTGTCGCAGTCACCGGCGCGACGGGGTTCATCGGACAACATCTGCTTCGGCGCCTGACGGCGTCTGGTATTCGCGTGCGCGCGCTCACACGAAAACCTGCTGCGCAGACCACAGCCGTGGAATGGATCGCGGGCGATCTCGCGAACCGCGACGCACTTGCGGCGCTCGTGAAGGGGGCCACAGCCGTCGTGCATTGCGCCGGCGCCATCAAGGCGCTTGGGCGCGAGGGGTTCTTCGCCGTGAACGGTGAGGGCAGCCGCCTCCTTGCCGAACTGGCGGCAGCGCAAGCCACGTGCCCGCGTTTTGTTCATGTGTCCTCGCTGGCCGCGCGGGCGCCGCATCTCTCGGCCTATGCCGCCAGCAAGCGTGCTGGAGAGGAATACGTCCAGGCCTTCGCGCCGAAGCTGCCCATGGTGATCCTGCGTCCGCCCGCCGTGTACGGGCCCGGCGACCCTGAGACCTTGCGCATCTTCAAACTGGCGGCGCAGGGATTTCTGCCTGCACCGATGGTGACGGGTGCGCGCCTGTCGCTGGTACACGCGGACGATGTAGTCAGTGCAATCCTCGCGGCTTTGGAAGGGACGCCCCCGCAGCCCGTGCCCCTAGAGTTCGATGACGGCAAAGAGCGTGGGTATAGCTGGGCTGAGGTAGCCGCCATTGCGGGCCAGGTCCTGAACACCCTTCCGCGCCTGGTCTCTGTTCCCGCTCCGCTCCTCTATGCCGCCGGCGCTGTGGCCTCTTTGGGGGCGGTGCTCACCCGCCGGCCCACGGTCCTGTCGTGGGGAAAGGTGCCTGAACTCTTGCATCCCGACTGGGTGGCCACACCCATGGCCTTCCCCGGCTATAAGCCTTTGTGGACTCTGGAAAAGGGCTTTGCCGACGCGGTATCATGGTACCGCTCACAGGGGCTGTTAACATCGTAACGGGTGAGTTGATTTGTCACCGTTCCTTCGTTCCCCCACTCTGCCTTAGCACCTGCACAATACTGACTCAAAACAATCGGGTGCGCAGAGTAGGGACGGCTTTAGGAACATGAGCGGCGCTGAACCGTCGAGTGACACGTTGGCGGCTCTCTTTGAAATCCTGAAATCGTTCAATAAAACCGGCGCCGAGCTCAAACCGGAGACGCGGTTCAGTGAAGACCTGAACTTTGATTCCCTGGTGGTTATGGAGTTCATCGCTGTTGTTGAGGACGCGTTCGATATTTCGGTGCCCCTCAACATTCTGCCGGACATCGCCTCGATCAAGGATCTGGCGCGTGCGGTGGAGCGGATAAAAACCGAAGACGCTTAAACGCGTATACGCGTGAGATTGTCATTTAAAAGTTCGAGGTGCTTCGATGGCTGACCTGTTAGATCGCTTCGCTCCCTTGATGGCCCAGCGCGATGCGCTTCTGGGCGATAGCGACACCAATCCCTTCAAAGTGAAGATGGATCAGGTGCTCTCGCAGACGGAAGCCATGATCGCGGGCCGTCGCACCATCCTCGTCGGCACCAACAATTACCTCGGCCTGACCTTCGCGCCCGAAGCGCTGAAGGCCGCGCACGAAGCCCTGGAAGCTTGCGGCACCGGAACCACCGGCAGCCGCGTCGCCAACGGCACCTATTACGGCCACAAGGATCTGGAAGACGCGCTCTCCGAATTTTTCGGCAAAGAGCACGCCATGGTGTTCTCCACCGGCTTCCTGGCCAACCTCGGCATTCTCTCCACACTGATGGGCCCTGAGGATTACATCCTCATGGATGCCGATTGCCATGCCTCCATCTATGACGGCGTGCGCGGCTCCTCCGCCCAGATTATCCGTTTCCGCCATAATGACGCCGCCGATCTTGATAAGCGTTTGGCGCGCCTTGCCGACAAACCCGGCAACAAGCTGATCGTCATTGAAGGCATCTATTCCATGCTCGGCGACAAGGCTCCATTGGCCGAGATCGTTGCCGTGAAGAAGAAGTACAGCGGCGTCTATCTGCTCTCCGACGAAGCGCATTCGCTCGGCGTGCTCGGCAAGTATGGCCGTGGCCTGCCGGAAGAAGTGGGCTGTGAAGACGATGTGGACTTCATCGTCGGCACGTTCTCCAAGTCGGTCGGCACCGTCGGCGGCTTCTGCGTCTCCAACCATCCGCAATTCGATATCCTGCGCCTCGTCACGCGCGCGTATGTGTTCACCGCGTCGCTGCCGCCGTCCGTCGTGGCGTCGGCCACTGTGAACCTGGGCCTCGTGAAGAACGGCGGCGCCTTGCGCGTTCGCCTGATGCGCAATGCGCAGAAACTGCAAATGGGCCTCACCGCCCTCGGCCTCAAGGTCGCCAGCGAGAACAGCCCGGTTGTGGCTGTGGTAGCGCCGGATCCGGCGATTGCGATTGCCTTCTGGCGCGGCCTGATCGAAGCCGGTGTCTATGTAAACCTGGCTCTGCCGCCGGCGACCCCGTACGGCTACTCGCTGCTGCGCGCGAGCCTCTGTGCCGCCCACACCGAAGAGCAGATTGACGAAGTCATCGCCATCTTCTCTGAAGTGGCCACGAAGATCGGTCTCATCACACCGGCCAAGACAAAGCGCACCGCTGTCGGCTGAGCGATCTTAGATTTTTCGACCGAACGCGGGGGCGAAAGCCTCCGCGTTTTGCTTTTCAAATGCTAGCGGATGCCGCCGCGTTGGACGGTTTTGAAGAAGAGCCGCGCCCCGGTGATCAGTGGACGGCGGCGTTCAGCATCACTCAGGGTGATCTTCACGCCCGAGTGACGTTCGATCTTCCAGACAGCGTAATCCAGCCCGCCCTTGAAGGTGAAAGCGGCTTTGATGAGCCGTAAGGCGTTCAGTGTTTTGCCTGCGCCGCGCCGGAAGAACCATGCACGCTTAGCCCCTTTGTGCCGCGCCGTCGTTGCGTGCTGCACATAACGGCCATGGCCGTCGGGCGGCCCCAAGACGGCGGTGGTGATAGCCTCATAACGGGCGAGATCGCGATCCACCAATTCCAAACTCTTCGCAGCGCCCTCGGGCCGGAGTTCGGCGGCATATGTTGCGCCGAAAGCCGTGATCCAGAGGTCGCTGGCGGTGAAGTCGCCCCGCAGAAGCGGGCTCGTGCGCGTCATCGTCGTATGCACGGCGGCGGCAAGGCCGTCGATCAGACGTCGGCGGATTTCAGCATTGCGCGCATAAAGAATGAGCGCCGGCTGCGCGAAGCGGGCCCAGATGGTGGAGGTGAAAGTCTCCGGGCCGAGGCCATGCAAGAACTGGCCGACGGAAATGACCGCGACTTTGGCGCGTACCGTACGCTGTTCGAAAGCGATCTCGTGATAATAGACATTGGGCGGAAGCAATCGGGCGAAGACCGCCGACGTGACGTGACGCAGCGCGCGCGCATAGCTGTCCACCAGCACATAGAAATCGAGCAGAAGCCCCTCGTCGGTATTGGCGCGCAGGCAGGAGCCGTAGAACACAATGCCCGCGACGGTGGCGCCGTAATGCTGCTGCAAGTATGTGCCGAAGTCCTTGGCCGCTGGGAACGTATCGCTTTCTGCTTCCGCCGCGACAATCTCGCGCAAGCCGCGCGCCGTCCCCAGGCCAGCCGGTGTCATGCCGGGATCCAGATGAAGTTGAGCTTGCGGTGACCGTCGAGTGTGAGGGGGCGTTCCTCCGTGGTCTCGTAGAGTTCACCGTCCAGGGTATAGGTCCCTGTAAAACGCAAGGTGATCCGTTCGAGGCGTTCTACCGTGCGTCCGCGTCCCGGCTTGATGAGACGGCGCAGGATGCCCGGGATGGCGGCGAGGATGGTGGATGCTCCCATGCGCAGACTGACGTAGTTGAGCGTGGAATTCTCCGACGCATGGCCGGGCACGGGGCGTAATCCCAGAAGCATCTCGTCAAGAGCCGTCACCAGTACGATAAAGAAGTTGCCGCGCTCGACGATTTTCTCATCCTCGTGCACCGTCACGCCGCCGCGCGTGACATCGGCGGTGAGGCCACGCCAGAGCAGCAGCGCGATCGCGGCCACGTGGCTCATGGCATTGGGCATTTTCAGCGGGTAGATGTGGCGGCGGCAGAGCCTGATGCCTTCGACGATGTCTGCCGCGCCGAAGAAGGCGCCGTAAAGCGGCGCTTCGCCGTTGCCGCGCGCAAGCGTGAGGACTGGGCGCGTGACAATATGGTCCGCAAGCGTGCCAGCGCGGCGTTCACGCAGGAGCGCTTTCAGCGCCCCCTCGGGGGAACCCGTAAGGCTCCACTCGGAGGTTGTCATATTGGTTTTGCCGGCGGGCAGCAGGGCCAGGGCCGGCAGCCGGCTGTAGGCTTTGCCGTTCAGAAGGGCTGCAAATACCAAGCCGGCCGTGCCGTCGCCGCCGTTGACCACAATGGTCTCAGCACCCACCTCGGCGCAACGTTCCAGCAGAGCGCCGACGCTCTCAGGCCCGTCGATCTCAAAATGGCTGACCTCGGTCTCATCCTTGAGGATGGGATCGACCCAATTATCCCCGCGCAGGTTGCGATTGCTACCGCGGTTGGTGATGACGGCGAGATGAGCCAGAGGAAGGCGCTTCAGCATGCCCGCGCCCTCGCGAACCAAGTCCCCACAAAAAGCCCGGAACTCCCGGCGCTCCGGTGTGTTCCTTTGGGCGCGCTACCATCCCTAGAGCCTTGGAATATTGCACAAAAGGCCCACTGGTTCACGGGTCCACGGTCGCCTACACTCCGCCCAACACGGGCGCGGTCCCACAGGGTGCGGGACACGCATACCTTAAGACGGGTTAGGTCCGGCTGGAGAGTCATGATTAAAGCCATCGACCGCTATCTACTGCGCCAAATCGTTCCAACAATATCAGTCATCCTGTTCATCGCCATCGTCATCCTGTGCATGGAGCGGCTGATGCGCTTGTTGGATATCGCGGTGGGGAACGGCGTGTCTACCTTGGTCGTCTTCCAGATGCTCTTCTATCTGTTCCCCTATTATATCAGCCTGGCGCTGCCGGTAGCCCTTTTCCTGGGGGTTCTCCTGGCCTTCCGCAAGCTCTCGGCCCAATCGGAACTGGACGCCATTCATTCCTGCGGCATCGGCCTGGGCCGCCTGATCCGCTCGGCCCTGGTGCTGGGCGTCATCATGATGGGCTTCAACCTGGTTTTGACCGGCTATGTTCAGCCCTACACCCGCTACCTCTTCCGGGTGGTGATGTTCAACATCACCTCGGGCGTCATCGAGCAGGGGATCGGCGAGGGCATCTTCATGAACCTGCCCAACGGCTACACGTTGCGGGTGGAGCGCTCGCGGAACGCGGGCCGTGAACTCTACGGGGTCTTTGCCCACCGGCAGGAAGAAGACGGCCACATCGTCACGCTGACGGCTAAGCGCGGCGAGTTGCTGACCCGCGCGCTGGACGGCACCGTGTCCTTGCGCCTTTACGAAGGCAGCCGCTCCGAATGGGACCCGGTCACCAAAGCCGTTGCGACTTTGCAGTTCGATGTCTTCGACTGGCCCATGAACCTTGCCGACCTCGTGCGCTTCCGCGGGCGTGGCGGGGACAAAAGCGAACTGACACTGGCCGAGTTGATGCGCGGGTATCGCATCAACCTGCTGGCGGGGCGCAGCGGCAATATCGGCGAAGCCAACGCCACACCCGATCGCCCGCCCGAGGAAGTCATGGCGCCCTCGGCGGTGGCTTCGGAGTTTCACGGCCGCATCGTCTTCGCGCTCTCCATGCTGTTCCTGCCAATTCTTGCAGCGCCGCTTGGCATCATGACCACGCGCGCGAGCCGCTCTTTTGGGATGATCTTCGGTCTGCTGGTGGTCGTGAGTTATCACAAAGTGCTGGAGTTCACAGGCGCCTATGCTTCGGCCACGGGCGCTCCCGCGGGATTGATGCTGTGGACCGACTTCGCGATTTTCGTCGCCTGTACGCTGTATCTGTTTCACCGCACGGAAACGCAGGCCGGTACGCCGCCGGTGCTGCTGATGGAAGCGCGTTGGATCTCCTTCATCGACCGTATCATTTCCGTCTTCCGCCCAAAGCGGACAGCGGACGCGCGCTAAAGGAACGAGGGGCATGATCCTTTCACGTTATCTGATCAAAGCGTTCATCGGCCGCTTCGCCATGCTGCTGATCGGGTTGGTGCTTTTCCTGCAGACGCTGGACCTCTTGGCGCAGGCTAATGAAGTGCTGTCCGGCGGAGGCGATCCCCTGCCGACGCTGACGCGTTATGTGATGCTACGTATGCCGTCGCTGGTGGAGACCGTGGCGCCATTGGCGGTGCTGCTGGGCGCGTTGACCGCCATGGTCAGCATGGCGACCACGAGTGAAATCATTGCCATGCGCGCGGCGGGGCGCTCGGTCCTCAGCCTCGTCGGCGGATTGGTCAGCGCCGGCCTCGTGTTGTCGGTGATGCTGTTTGTGTTCTCGGAATATGTTGTGGTGCCCGCGAACGGATCCCTGGAAGATTGGCGCGCTGCCGACTTCAAGACCGGCGAACAGCAAGTCAAGACCGGCGAGAACAGTTGGATGATGGAAGACAATACCATCATCCGCATCGGCCATGTCATGCGCGACGGTGGTGTGCTCAACGACGTGCGCCTGTTCAAGCAGGATGCCGACGGCAATATCGAGGACATCATCGGCATCCGTCTGGCCGTGTGGGAGAACGACCACTGGACCACCTTCGAGATCAAGCGTCTCGGCGCTCACAATCTCGACCTGCCTGTGCCCACGACGTGGGACACGGCTTTGCGCCCGGAAAACTTCGTGCGGTTCGCCGTTCATCCCAATGAGCTTTCGCTCACGGCCTTGAAACAATATATCGGAAACGTGGCCATCGGTTCGCGGCCCGGTTATTTCTACGAAACATGGATACAGCAGAAGATCGCGGGGCCCATCGTGCTGGCGCTGATGCCGCTTCTGGCCGCCATTGCCGCCTTCGCCCATCACCGCCAGGGAAGCTCAATTGTTTCCGTGGTCTGGGGCGTTAGCATCGGGTTCACTTTTGTCATCGTCGATAACGTCGTGCTGGCCATGGGTCAGTTCGGCTCGTTGCCGCCCTTCCTCGCGGCATGGTTGCCCATCGCGCTTTTCGGCACGCTCGGGCTCTACCTGATCTTCAATTTTGAACACACTGGCGCCCGCACGTAAGCGGGCCTATAAACCGGCGACAAAGCATTAAAGCGGGGGAATCCCCGGGGTCTGACATCGTGGGTCTCAAAATCGGTTTCTGGAGCGATAAGGAGTATTACCTGGACCGCATGGATTTAAGCGGTCTGGCGGAAGCCTATTTCCAGTACTACGCCATCGCGGCCTACATTGTGGTCGCTATCGCCTGCGCGGTCGGCGCGGTGTGGGGCTTTGCTCAAGGCGAGGCGCAGTTGCTGCCGGTGCTGGCGTCCATGGCCGCCACTTTTTTCATTTATCCCGTTGTGTGGTACCTGCTGCACCGCTTCATCCTGCACAGCAAATGGATGTGGAAGTCGCAGCTGACGGCCGGCACCTGGAAGCGCATCCACTACGATCACCACAGCGACCCCAATAATCTGAAGGTCCTGTTCGGCGCGCTCTATACGACACTGCCGACGGTGGCGCTGGCGAGTATGCCGGTGGGATATCTGTTGGCGGGTTGGGTCGGCGCGCTGGCAGCGCTGGGCACGGGCGTGGTGCAGACCTGCATCTATGAATTCTTCCACTGCATTCAACACCTCGGGTATGCGCCGAAGTGGGCGTGGGTGCGCGAGATCAAAAGATTCCATATGTCGCATCACTTCCACAATGAGACCGGGAATTTCGGCATCACGAATCTTTTCTGGGACAAGGTGCTGGGCACTTTTTATGACGGCGCGGCGGCACGTCCGCGCTCGGCCAGCGTGTTCAACCTCGGCTACGACGAGGAGGTGGCCAAGAGCTACCCTTATGTCGCGCGCCTGACTCCCAACTGGCCTTTCAACGCCAACCCAGTCCATCGCCGTCGCGAGCAAACCCAGCAGCGCACGACGAACGAGCCGGGTCCGGCCACCACCGGCTGAACCCCGCACCAGTATTTCCCATGGACGCCGCCGCCACTCCCGCCGCAACAGCCACCCCGGTCGATGTCCGCCGTGTTGGTGCCCGTGGGAATTTGGGCGCGACCATTGCGCAGTTCATGCAGGTCGCGCACGCGACGCAAGGGCACGATCCCTATTGGGTAGCGCCTTTGCCGCTGATCGAAGGCCAGCGCCTCAGTCCAAAATCAAACCCTTGGTTTCAGCACGGGGAGGCGGCCTTTTGGGTGGCGTCACGCGGCGGCAAACTGGTGGGGCGCATCTCGGCGCAGGTCGATCAAGCGCATCTTAAAATCTTCAACGATGCCACAGGCTTCTTCGGCTTCTTCGAAACCATCGACGACCAGAGTGTGACCGATGCGCTATTTGCAGTGGCCTTCGCATGGTTGCGCGAACGCGGCATGAAAAGATGCGTCGGGCCCTTCAGCCTGAATATCAACGACGAGTCCGGGCTGCTCATTGACGGCTTCAACTGCCCGCCGCGTCTGGCCATGGGGCACACTCAACCCTATTACCAACGCCTTGTGGAAGCCTCGGGCTTTACCAAGGTTGTGGACATGCGCGCTTATCTCACGCCCATGGACACCGGCCTGCCCTTCAAGCAGCTCAAGTGGCTGAAGCGCGCCTTGGATCGGAACCCCACGCTGGCGGTGCGTTCGCTCGATGCGTCGCGCTACGACGAGGAATTTGCGTCCCTCATGCGCATCTTCCGTGCGGCCTGGGTGGACAACTGGGGCTCGATCCCGGTGAGCGATGCCGAAGCCAAGCATATGGCCAAGGAGATGAAGCTCATCCTGGTGCCGGAACTGGTGTCCATCGCCACCATCAACGGCGAGCCGGTCGCCATGTGCCTGGCGCTGCCGGACTTCAACGAGATGATTCGCGACCTGAAGGGCAAGCTGTTCCCGTTTGGTTGGGCCAAGCTGCTATGGCGGGTGCTGACGCGCCGCACCTTCGTGTCGGGCACGCGTGTTGTGCTGATGGGCGTGATGCCCGAGTACAAGAACAAACCTTTGGGCTCGTTGCTGGCGCTCCTTACCGTCGGCCACGTGCGCGAGGCTTCGCTGAAACTGCGCATGCCTGTGTGCGAAATGAGCTGGGTGTTGGAGACCAATACGCAGACCTGTCACTCCATCGAGGACATCGGCGGACGGGTGTATAAAACCTACCGCATGTACGAAAGAAGCCTCGCTTAAAGCGAAGGACCTCGATGCTGTCTCCCAACCTCAATCTGGCGCTTTCCAGCGAAGACCTTGCCAATTTGGTGCTGCAGCGCACGGGCGCGTTCATCGACCTGGGCGGAACCGAGTTTGTGCGCCGATGGATAGAGACCGGCGAAAAGGCGCAGTTGGCCCAGTATCTGGTGCAGACCGGCAACGTCGAGGAATACCTCCATCGCACCGTGGGTGAGCTATTTCATGAATTCACGGTGCTGAAGCCGTTTTTCGAAGAGACGACCCCGCGCAGAGTCGTGGGCATTGGGCCCGGCCTCGCTCTGACGGAGCTGATGATCTACGGCATCGGCCAGCCCCGGCTTGTCTTGATCGATGTGGAGGCCACCGATCAACATCAACACCTGTTTCATGCGCAAGGCTCCGGCTACTCGAGCCTTGAGTCCTGCCGCCGATTGCTGACGAACAATGGGGTCGATCCCGCCCATATCGAGATCTGCAATCCGCGCCGACACGCGTTGCCCGAGGGTTCGTTCGACGCGATCACCAGCCTGCTCTCCATGGGATTTCACTTCCCGTGCGATGAATATGCCGGTTTTATCTTGGCCGGCTTGCGGCCGGGCGGCCTGCTGATTTTAGACAAGCGCAAGAAAACCGAGGATGCCGGCTGGGAACAGTTGCGGCCTCACTTCGATGTGCGCAAGATCATTGATGGGCCGAAGGCCGAGCGCCTTATCCTCGCGCGGAAGTAGCCAAGGAGCGCCGGATGCTTGCACGATTTTTTCGTCTCTTCGTTCTGGTAATGGTGTTCGCCGGTGTAGCGATCCTGTTCGCCTATGCCTTTGTGGCGGCGTTGATCCTTACGCCGATTTTGCTGCTGCTCTTTTTCCTCTTTGGCCGACGTGCCCGCGTCAACTGGTTGGTGGTGCATCCCGGACAGCAGCCGCAGCGCCCCGGTGAGGGACCGGTGATCGATCACGATCCCAACGACCTGCCGCACGACGGGTCTAAGGACAAATTGCCATAAGTTAGGCCGCGTGCGGATGTTCATCGCAGCAGCGCTCCACCTCAATTGTAACGTGCTCGAGGTAAGGAATGCGGGCGAGCAATTTCTTATAGTGGCCGGGCGTGCGCGCATGGTGCGTGACGACCGTGACAACCGCGGCGAGATGGCCCGGGCTCAAGCGCCACACATGCAGATCGGCGATGCGGTTGTCGCTCTCGGCTTCGATGGCCGTGCGTACCGCAGCTTCAGTGCCGTCCGCGGGCGCCGCATCCAACAGAATGCGCGAGGTGGCGGAGATCAGACTCCAGGACCACTGGGCAATGATCACCGCGCCGACAATGCCCATCGCGGCGTCGAGCCATGTCAGGTTCCATAGAAGCCCAGCCACCAGTGCCCCAATGGCGAGCACCGACGTCAGCGCATCCGTCAGCACATGCACATAAGCCGCGCGCATGTTGTGATCGTGGCCATGCCCGTGGTTGTGCCCGTGATCATGAGAATGCTTATGTTCATGGCCGTGCGAATCATCGTGCGGGGCCGCCTCGTGCGCGTGCCCGGGCATGTGCTGGTGATCGTCGCGCAGCATCCACGCGCTGACCAGATTGACGATAAGTCCGATCACCGCCACGAACAGGGCTTCGTTGAAAGCGATAGGGACCGGCGACATGAGCCGCTGGACGGATTCGAACGCCATAAGACCGGCGATGACCAGCAGCAGGAGCGCGCTCGCGAAGCCGGCAAGATCGCTGACCTTGCCGGTGCCGAAGCTGTAAAGCTCATTCTCGGCATGGCGGCGCGCATAAGCATAGGCGAACGCGGCGATGCCCAAGGCGGCGGCGTGACTGGCCATGTGCCATCCATCGGCGAGCAGGGCCATAGAGCCGTAGATTGTACCGGCCGTGATCTCGGCAACCATCATCACGACCGTCAGCGCGAGCACGACGGTCGTGCGCTGCGCGTTGCGGATATCACGGTTCGATGGGCCGGCGTGCGGTTTTTGCCAAGGTGCAACGGTGTCGCTGTGCATAGTTTCCTCGTTACGTCACAGGGCCAAGCGCAAAAGCTTAGCAACACCCGTCGATCACTTCTATCCCAAGCGGACCCCGCGAAGTATGCTTAACACCCCGCCTGGAGAAAATTTCATGCAGTCCATCAAGGTCCTTTTGCTCGCGGCGTTGGCCGCACTTGGCTCCGCCGCGCTGGCGCAGGACACCGGCTATTCCAACCGGGGTCTCAATCTCGAGGGCATCGGCAAGGCTTATATGGGCCGTGAGATCGCTTATGTCATGGGCTATGAGGGGGCGGCCTGGCTCGAACGCGAGGCCCGCGCGAAAGAAGAAGGCACCGAGGCGCTGCTACCTTTGCTGAATCTGAAGCCGACGGACGCCGTTGCCGACATCGGTGCCGGTACGGGGTATTTCAGCTTTCGCCTCGCGCCCCTGGTGCCCCAGGGCAAAGTCTATGCCGAAGATATCCAAAAAGAGATGGTCGACGTCATCAACGGGCGCAAGGCCAAGGGCGAGGGCAAGAATGTCGTTGCCGTTCTTGGCGGCATCACGGATCCCAAACTTCCGCCGGGCAGCATCGATCTGGTGCTGATGGTGGACGTTTATCACGAGTTCTCATATCCGCGTGAAATGGGCCAGGCCATCGTGCGCGCTCTAAAGCCCGGCGGACGCGTGGCGCTGGTGGAATACCGCGGCGAAGACCCGAAAGTGCCGATCAAAGAATTACATAAAATGACCGAGGCCCAGGCGCGCAAGGAAATGGCCGCGGTCGGATTGCAGTGGGTGAGCACCGACAGCAAGTCGCTGCCTATCCAGCACCTGATGATTTTCGCCAAGCCGAATTAAACGCTTCACGCCTTTGATCACGCCTCTGGCGCGGGAATTCCCGGGTCCATGGGTGGCGTGGGCTGCGCTGGGGTGATTTCAGGTTGCGGTGCTTGAGGTTCCGGAACCTCGTGTGGCCCGGGGGGAGGAACGTCGGGACCCTTCTCTGGGTCACCGCCGCCGGTTCCGCCCACATCTCCGCCCTCATCCATCATATGCAAGTGAACGATCGGCCCGCCCTGAATGGCGCTGATGCCGTTGCACAGACTCTCCAGCCATAGGTCGCTCATGTCGGGCCTCCTCGCCTGGAAATTGCGGGTTGTGCCAAATCTTCTGACACTCGGCCGCTGTGCCCAGTTGCAGGCATAACGTCTTGATGCATTGCAAAGTTTCTCGCGGGTTCCGCGTCTGATTTGACCCGGAAGGGGAACATCGCCTTTCGCAAAGGCATTACATCACCAACACCGCAAACACGCGCTTATGCCCGAGCGCGACCGGACGAGAGGTTCGCCATGAAAAGCATTTTATACGCACTGATGTTGTCCGTCGCGGCGGGAGCCGTGCTGCCCGCGCACGCGGCTTCTTTTATCCAAGTCACTGGCGGCGAGCAGCCGGTATCTCCCACCCTGATCTCCGTACAGCAGGCCGCGGCCACTCAAGCCGAACTTGAGGCCAAGCCTAACCGGCCCGGGTGAGCCCTACAATGTAAGATTATGTTTTCAATGCACTTTTTGCAAATGCATCAACTTGTCTGGACCTAGGGTTGCGTCAGACAAGTGTGAAAAGTCGCGGCATCGACATTGCCTCCGGAGAGGACAATCCCCACGGCAGACCCGGGGCGGGGGCGGTGGTGGCCAGCCAATAGCGCGGCCAGAGCGACGGCGCCGCCTGGCTCGACCACCAGTTTCAAGTCTTCGAAAGCAAAGCGCATGGCCTTACAGACCTCGGCATCGGTTACGGCATAACCGCCGGCGAGGGCTTTGCTGTTGAGCGCCCAGGTAAGTTCGCCCGGCGTCGGCGTGAGCAAAGCGTCGCATAAGGCATTGGCGTTGGAGGCGTTGGTGACGCGGCTGCCGGCGGCCAGGGACCGGCGATGATCGTCATAGCCGGCCGGTTCCACAGCGAAGATCCGTACGGCTGGATTGATGGCACGCACGGCAAGACCAACACCGGCGATCAGGCCGCCGCCGCCGGCAGGCGTCAGCACATCTTCAACCGTCAAACCCATGGCCTTTGCCTGGGCCATGAGTTCAAGGCCAAGGGTGCCTTGGCCCGCGATGATGTGCGGATCGTCATAGGACGGCACGATGACTGCGCCGCGTGCGGCGGCGATGCTGCGGGCCATGGCTTCGCGGTCTTCCGTTGCACGGTCGTAGGTCACAATCTCCGCGCCCAAGGCCCTGGTGCGGGCCATCTTGTTGGCGGGGGCGTCGGCGGGCATGACGATGACGGCGGGCATCTCCAGCAGTGCTGCCGCTGCGGCAACACCCTGCGCATGATTGCCCGAGGACCAGGCCACTACACCGCCTTTACGTTCGGACGGTGAAAGTTGCACGAGACGGTTGAACGCGCCGCGGAACTTGAAGGATCCCGTGCGCTGCAAAGGTTCGGCCTTGAACAGAATGGATGCGCCCAGCCGACGATCCAGGTCGGCATTCCGCAACACAGGTGTCACAATTGCCGCGCCGTGCAGGCGCGCCGCGGCGGCTTCGACATCGGCAAAGGTGGGTGCTAGGTGTGTCATTCAGGTGTCACGTTATCACACTTTGCGGCACGCTCGGGGAGCGTCGTATAAGGGGCGCGCGTTTGATCAATGAGGAGAGACCTTTGCCCGCATCAGGCCACTTGCGCCGTTTCGTCTGGCTGCTCTTTGCCGTCGTACCGCTGCTGTGCGGCGCGCTGGCCGTGGCTCTGGGTCAGGACGGCAATTGGGATTTGCGCAATTATCATTGGTACAACGCTTACGCCATTCTGAACGGTCGCCTGGATCTGGACATGGCCCCAGCGCAGACGGCGACCTACTACAACCCCGCCATCGATGTGCCGTTCTATCTGTTGGCCAATGCCCTGCCGGCCATGGCGGCCAGCTTTATCCTGGCGGCCGTGCAAGGCTGCAATTTCATCCTGCTCTATCTCATCGCCGCGCGTCTGCTGCTGCTAAAAAATGAAAAAGCGCAGGTGTTCGCGGCGGCGGTACTTGCGCTTGTGGGGATTGCGGGCGGCGGTCATCTCCCGCTATTGGGCACGGTATTCTACGACAATATCCTGTCGCTCTTCGTTTTCGCAGGCGTGTTGATCGTCCTGCAAAGTGCCGCGATTCTGCAGGAAGGCCCCCTTGCACCAGCACTTTTGCGGGCGGCGCTGGCGGGTGTTTGCGTTGGCTGCGCGGTGGGTTTGAAGCTCCCGTCGCAGGTTTTCGCCGTGGGGGTATGCTTTGGCCTTCTTTTCATTCCGGGGCCTTTCTGGCGGCGTTTTATGCTGTCCTTCGTCTGTGGGCTGGGAATCATCGCCGGTTTCCTGGCGCTCGGCGGGTGGTGGGTCGCGGAGTTGTGGCACCACTTCGCCAGCCCGCTCTTTCCGTATTTCAACGACGTCATCCGCTCGCCCTGGGCGTTACCGGCCAGCTACCGCGATGCGCGCTTCACGCCTAAGAGTCTCATGCTCGCCATTACACTGCCGTTCCGCATTTTCCTGGACGGCACGGTAGCGGGCGAAGTTGGATTCCGCGACGGGCGAATTCTGATGGCGTATATCGCGCTGGCCGTCACGCCGGTCATGATGCTGATCGGGCGCGGCGCGTCCGCACCGAAACTCATGGCGGCGGATAGGTTCGCCGCGCGCTATCTGGTCGCGGTCTTCGCCCTGTCTTATCTGGCGTGGCTTCTTCTCTTCGACATCTACCGCTACGCCATCCCCCTGGAAATGCTGGCGCCGTGTGCTGTCGTCGCTTGCGTGTCCTTCTGGCCAGTGAGCGGGCAGCGCCACGTCGTGCTTGCCTCCGCCATGCTGGGCTTCATGGTGCTCACGACCGTGCCCGGCAACTGGGGACGACTCCCCTGGGCTGGAAAGATGGTGAACGTTCAGGTGCCCGACATTGCTCGGCCCAAGGACAGCATGATCATCACCAGCGGTGTGGCGCCGACGTCTTTTGTGATCCCCTCTTTCCCACGCGAAATCCCCTTCCTGCGCCTGCAGAGCTACATGGTGGAACCGCAGCACGACACACAGTTCAACGCCGTGGCGCGGGCGCGCATCGCCGGCCATACGGGCGACATCTACGCGCTGCAGGCGGTCTATGAGGAACAGAATGCAGCTCGTGTGCTGGCGGCCTATGCGCTTGAGCTGGGAGAATGCCACCCCCTGCCCACAAACCTGGACCAGGAACTGGAATTCTGCGCGGTGCGCCGGCGAACGGCAGACCAGCCTTAAAGCGGCCTGATTCTCAAACAATATTCATGCTATGACGGTCGCCATGCACACGCCTGCTTATCCCTCTGTTGCCGTTCTCGTTCCTTGCTACAACGAAGAGGCCGCCATCGGCCGCGTTGTGAAGGACTTTCGCGCTGTCCTGCCTGACGCGCTGATCTATGTCTATGACAACAACTCCACCGACCGTACGGCCGCCGTCGCGTCTGAAGCCGGCGCCATCGTGCGTCACGAGTCCTTGCAGGGCAAAGGCAACGTCGTGCGGCGCATGTTCGCCGACGTGGAAGCCGACGTGTATGTCATGGTGGACGGCGACGACACCTATCACGCCGCCAGCGCACCGGCGATGGTTCATCGCATGCTCGCCGAACACCTGGACATGGTGAACGGCGCGCGCGTGACCGAGGTGCAGGAGGCTTACCGACCTGGCCACCGCTTCGGCAATCTTATGCTCACCTTCCTCGTGACGTCCTTCTTCGGAAAGCGCACGGCGGACATGCTCTCCGGCTACCGCGTGTTCTCGCGGCGTTTTGTGAAATCATTTCCCACGCTCGTGCGCGGGTTCGAGATCGAGACAGAACTCACGGTGCATGCCCTGGAGTTGCGCATGCCCATGACGGAAGTGGCGACGCCCTATAAAGATCGCCCGCCCGGCTCGGTCAGCAAGCTCTCCACCTTCAAAGACGGTTTCCGCATCCTGTTCATGATCGGCAAGCTGGTGAAGGAAGAACGGCCCTTGGAATCTTTTTCGCTCACGGCGGCGTTGCTTACCGTGATCGCGGTCATTCTGGCGTGGCCCATCTTCCGCACCTTCCTTGAAACCGGGCTTGTGCCGCGCTTGCCTACCGCGGTCTTATCCATGGGCCTTATGATCCTCGCGTTCCTGGCGGTGGCGTGCGGTTTGATTCTTGAGACGGTCACGCGTGGCCGCCGCGAGATGAAACGCCTCGCTTATCTCACACACCCCGCACCGCAGTTGCCGGCGCCCATGCTCAGTGCCGTGCAGACCGGCGACCTGCGCAAGTGATCCGATGAACCTGCGGAGTGCCTTTGCACAGGACTCCCGCTACAGCGAGTTCCTGCGCTTTTCCGTCGTGGGAGTCATCGGTCTGTTGGTCGATATCGCGGCGCTCACGTTTGCGCTTCATGTTCTGAACCTTGGCCTCTATAGCGGGCGCGTTTTCTCCTATCTCGTGGCGGCGTCGGGCAACTGGGCGCTTAATCGCCGCTTTACATTCGCGGCGGCGGATACGAGCCCGCCGGTCCTGCAATGGCTGAAATTCCTAGGGGCCAATGCCATCGGGGGATTGGTGAATTACGGCGTCTATGCCGGTCTTGTGACCTTTGTGCCCCTTGTCCACGATTGGCCTGTGATCGGTGTTTGTGCCGGGTCTATTGCCGGCCTTTCCTTCAATTTCACCGCCAGCAAACTGTGGGTTTTCAAGCGTTAAGCACGCTGACAAAAACCGGTTACGCACGCGGGAAAGCCGCCCAATTCTCACCGAAGTTTTAGTTGCGAGGGGCCAGCCTCGCGGGCTACATCAAGGCGCTTTTCGGGCATCGGGGGAGGCTTGCAGCCATAGCTTTGACACTTTGACCGGCATAATTGTCGGTCACAGGTTTTCGTCAGAAGCGCGGGGCTCACCGATTTGAACATCACAGGTTTTCAAACCACAGTTTCAAACCATAAGGGCGATAGGATTTTTCATGCGTAAGGCGATTGTTTTGGCTTCGGTGCTGGTTTCATTCTCCTTCGCTGCTGCGGCCAATGCCGCCGGCGATCCTGCGGAAGGCAAGAAGCAGTTCGCGGCCTGCGGGGCCTGCCATTCGGTCGAAGCCGGCGGCCCCAATAAAGTGGGTCCTAACTTGCATGGCTTGTTCGGCCGCAAAGCCGGCACCGCGCCGAACTACACGTACTCCGCTGCCATGAAGGATTCGACCATCGTTTGGGACGAAGAGAAGATTGACGAATACATCACTAATCCGAAGGGTTTTATCCCGGGCAATAAGATGCCTTTCCCCGGTTATCCCGCGCCCGCCTTGGCTCCCATGCGCGCCAATATCGTCGCGTATCTGAAAGAAGCCACGAAGTAGCGCCCCGATTTATTACCTTCGACATTTGCGGCCGCGCCCCAAAAGCGCGGCCGTTTTTGTTGAGGAGGCTCGCGTGTTACGCGCAGGGAACCCATAGCCGAGCGCGGACGTTTCATCTTGCGTGGGTGCCCTGTTAGACTTTCTTTGTTAGACTTTGTGCGCTGATTTCAGGCCGGCGGTCGCGCGGGTTTGCCATGAACACAATCACTGCAAGTGCCAGGTACCTATCGCGGCGCGCCTTCATGGCAGCCTCGGCCGCCGTCGCCGTACTACCGGCGCACGCTGCGGATAAACTGGCCGCCGATAAATTGGATGCAAAGCCCGGCTTCGGCATTCAGCTTTATAGCGTCGCCAAAGATCTACAGCGGGACTTTGCCGGTACGCTGAGCCGGCTGCGTGCCATGGGCTACACCGAGGTGGAGTTCGCTGGCTTCGGCAATCGCACGGCCAAGGATGTGCGCGCCGCGCTCGATGCGGCGGGTATGACGTGCCGCAGCGCCCACTACAGCGTGCCGGAATTGCAGGACCTCGATCACACGATGACCTTCGCGAAAGAGGTGGGCATTCAGTACATGATCTGCGCATTTCCGCGCGCGGTTCAAGCCAACTGCCCGACGCCTGGCGAATGGAAATGGAACGCCGATTTCCTCAACACTGTCGGCACGCAGGCGAAGAAGGCCGGGCTTACGGTCGGCTATCACAACCACAACATTGAATTCCTCAAGACCGGCGGCCGCACGGGGCTCGAGGATCTCATGCAGCGTACCGATCCGGCGGCGGTGACCTTTGAGCTGGATTGCGGCTGGGCGGCGGCGGCCGGCGTCGATCCCGTAGGCCTGCTGGCCGCTTATCCCGGCCGCTTCCGCTTGCTGCATGTGAAGGACATTCGCCGGGGCATGAAGCTCAACACGACATTGCAGATGGACCCGGCCGAAGTGGGCAAGGGCACGCTGGATTGGATGAAAGTTCTGTCCGCTGCCGCGGCGGCGGGCGTGCAGCAATATTATGTAGAGTTGGAACCGGCGCTCACGCCGGCGGTTTTCGACGCCGTGCGTGATACGCGCGACTACCTTGTGAAGCTGTAACCGCGCGTCACCACTAGATATCTTAGCGGTCGATCACTAACGATCAATCTTGGAGATCTTGCTGCCTTCAATATTGATGCCCGCCATGAGGCCCTGCTGGCCAAAGACAAAAGCGTAGGCATCATCTTTCAACGTCGATGACGAAAGGTTCTTGGCGACGCCCTCATTGACGAGGACGACGGTTGGGCCCGTACCGATCTCCCAGCCCTTGGACTTGGAGAGATACTCGACCGCTTTGTCATTCATCAGGAAGACCACATAGCCGTAGGACTGCGCGCCGGCCTGTAAACCCCAAGAGGCCGAGACAGAGTTGTAGTAACGGACAGTCTTGCCGCCTTCTTTCAGCACGCCCTCGCCATAGCTGCCGCCGATGATGAAGCCGCCCTTCACAATGCTGGGGAAGATGAGAATACCGCGCGCCTTGGCGCCAATGGCCGCAGCGACCTCATTGCCTTTGTAGAGCTTCTGCAGCGCTTCATCGCCGTCGCGGTTGAGCTCTTTCGCCGATGCGGCCAGCGCTTGGTGCGCCGGGACTGCGATAAAAGAGGCTGCTGCCGTCATGAGGCCAATGGCCAGAACGTGAGCTTTGAGCATGTGCTATTTTTCTTGATATGGAACCCGAGCGAACGCCGGTGTGTCCCGAACGCACACCATAGCGGATCGGTTGCTCCGAGGCCATTTGTTTACCATGACCGTTGCGCTTCGCCTGCGCAAACGCCGTTCCATATCGTCCAGCGCTGGCTTAAGTTTGTCGCCAGCTTAAGCTTGTCATTGTGAGTGCAAATCCGCGTGTAGGGGGCAAATATGCCGAAGTTTCCAAAGGCTATGCAAATCGTTCGTACCACGGCGCTTTCCGTGTTTATGGGGGCGGCCGCTCATGCCGCGCACGCGGAAACCACGCTCTATATCAACGGCAAGATTTACACCGGCGCGGCGGCGGGCTTCGCCCAGGCCATGGCGGTGACGGATGAAAAGATTGCCGCCGTGGGCACAACGGCCGACATCCAGAAGCTCGCGCAAAACGGCGCGCGCGTGATCGATCTGCACGGCAGCACGGTTATTCCGGGCCTCATCGACTCTCACACACACGCGTTGTTCGGATCCTTGGCGCTCAATGGCCTGAACCTCGCCACGCCCGAGAAGACCATCTGGCCCGATGAGAAGCCCGACGAACTGATTGCCGCGTTGCGCACCTTTGCCGCCGCACACCCCACCGACAAGATTTTATTCGCGCGCACCACCTTCGACGTGGCTCATCCGCCCAGCCACGAGATTTTGGACCGCGCTATTCCGGACCGCCCGCTGGTTGTTCATAACGTCAGCGAACATGCGCTGTGGGTGAACGCCAAGATGCTGGCCTTGGCCGGTATCACCAACAAGCCGCTGCCCGATGCGTCGATCGACGCGGGCATCTCGCGCAACCCCGACGGCAGCCCCACCGGCGTTATTCGCGAAGGCACAATGGAAGTCATCGAGGGGCCCGCGCTCGCCCTGTTGACCAAGGAGCAAAAGCTCGCGGTGCTGAAGAAAGGCTTTCAGTACCTGAACTCCTTCGGCATCACGATGATCAACAACGCCACGGGCAGCCTCGCCGAGATCGAGCTTTACGGCACCTTGCGCGACCAGAAGCAGCTGACCCTCAGAACTCGCACCGCCTTCGGCGCGGTGGCGGCACCCCACCATCTGACGCCGCAGTTCCTGAAGGATATTGAAGAGGCGCGGACACGCTTTCACGACGATTGGGTCTCCTCCAACCTCATCAAGTTTTTCATGGACGGCTCGTCGGCCGCGCCGTGGCCGCCCATCTACACGCCGGAAGAGTTCAAGACCATTGCCACGGAGCTGAATAAGCGCGGCTTCAAGATCATGACGCATGCGTTGCAGGCGCAATCGGTGACGATGGCACTCAACGTGTATGAGCAGATCGAAGCCGAAACCGGCAAACACGATCAGCGCTTTCGCATCGAGCACGGCGACAGACTGACGCCGGCGGACTTCCAGCGTTTCTCCAAGCTGTCGTTGGTTGCGTCCATGCAGCCGTCCTTCTGCTGCGGCCCAGCGCCCACGGACGGCACAATGTCCTCGCCCTGGCGCTCGCTGCTCGAGAGCGGCGCGCACCTTGCGTTCAGCAGCGATTGGCCGTGCAGCTGGCCGCCCAGCCCGATGGCCGGCATTCAACAGGCCGTCACGCGCGACGTGTGGGTGGGTCGTGGGTACGGCGGCGCGCAAACGGGACGCACGCGAAACGGAGAAGTGAATACGCCGTCCGAGCGTTTGACGGTGACGCAGGCGCTCGATGCCTACACCAAAGGCGGCGCCTACGCTGCCTTTGTGGACGACAAGCTTGGCACGCTGGAGCCCGGCAAGCTGGCCGACTTCGCCGTGCTCGCGAAAGACATCTTCACCATCCCGGGAACGGATATCGGCAGCACGACGGTGAAGATGACCGTGGTCGGCGGAAAGATGGTGTACGGGAGTGCGCCTTAGCAAAAGGCAAGGCGCTCAGACGGGGCAGGGTGCATAAAAAACAAAAATCTCTGCAAAAACGGCTCGGGTTTTAACGAAGATTTGGTGCAGAATCATAGAAAGCCCCAAGGCATTAATTTGACTCCTACCCGCTATGCGCGTGATATTTAATAGCTACACGCGGGAGGAAAGATGGCATGTCAAAACCGTTGTATGACGCTGGCGGTGCTGTAGTCGGCTTCTTGTTGACCGGTGGGCGAATTATAAATCCTGCGGGAGCCAGCATCTATTGGGTCCAACAGAAAACCGGAAATGTTTACGACTACACCGGCAACCATAAAGGATGGTGGGAAGGAGATCACCTCATCGGAGCGGAGGGCGGTGTTCTTGTTTGGATGCGTGGTGCACGGCTACCGGTATTGGCCTCACTCCCGAGCTTGCCTCCCCTAGCGCCGCTTCCCAGCCTCGAACCTTTGCGTCCACTTCCCAGTCTTCCACCTCTTAAGCCGCTCAAAGCCATGTCATGGAGCGATGAGCCGTGGGGAGATGAATAATGAATGTCCAGCGTCTCAAAGAGATAGTCGATCAGCTGCTGCGCATGGAAACAGAGCTTAACATTCAAGGGCATCTATCGAGCCTTAATCAAGTGCTGTCTGCCTTTGCAAGCGCGCCTCAGGAAGCTTCTCACCAGATTGAGGTCGCAAATCGATTGCACACTCTGACTTCGCAGTTAAATAACTTCGTGAGCCGATATGACTCACCTCATCTTCAAATGTTGGATGAGATTGGTGCGCTGTATTTCTTTGGTCCGGACATATCATTCCGCATACGTACGAGCATAACAGATAATCCAATGACACCGGCCGTGGTGCAGCAGATGGTGCAAAAGCTCTCGCAAGAAAGAGAGCAATACTTGGCGCAACTTAGATCTATTGCGGCAGGATTCGAAGCCATCGGTATTGAGTCTGACAGCCTTGCTCCCAGCACGGCCGAGATCGGTTTTCAAATACCCCGCGAACTCTTTCACAATGAATTGGAAGGACTCATAGGAGAATTAAGGGCAATAAAATTTATATTGCGCACTTTTTCAGAACTAGCAATTCACGCGGTAGAACCAATTGCCGTTAAGCAGATATCTACTACGGACCCGCTGTTTAGCTTCGCGATGAGCCCCGCGACCATCGCGATGATCGGCGGCGCGATCACATGGGCATTGAATACGTGGAAGCAATTAGAAGAAATTCGGAACGTCCGAGCGCAAACTCGAAAAATCACAACGATCAAAGTCGAGGACACAGAGAAATTCTTTGACGAACGAATTACGGCGACCGTAAAGGCTGCGATTGACGAAAAAACCAAGGAGCTCGTAGCGGCGGGTAACGCCAAGGCGGGGCGTAAAGAAGAACTTAGAGTGGCTGTTGAAACTGCGCTCGAGTCGCTCTTTGCACGTATTGAGCGGGGAATGACGGTCGAGATCAGATTTTTGCCGCCGCCAGTGTTGCAAGCGGCTGATGGCGATCAGCCGGCACAAAAGGAGCCCGCCGAGTTTGAAGAGCTTCGAAAGATTGTCCCGCAGCTCAGTTTTCCAACGCCGGGTGAGTCGCCCATACTTCAACTTCCCCCACCGCCTGATGGAGAAGCCAAGTCGACTAAAAAGGATCAGAAGTAACTGCCTCGCTCACAAGATGAAGCCAACGCTTCTGCAAGCAAGGCGTTGGTGCAGCGTCGTGCGAGCAAGGCAAACCTTACAAGCGTTGCGTATGCAATCGAAGCTAAGTGGAATAATGGAGTTTACAGGAAATCAAGCCGCTGCCCTTTCCAATGCCCTCCAACCCATGACCTTGCCGCTTTCTCAAACGAAAAAGGGTTTAGCGATTTCTCGCTAAACCCTTGTTTCGATGGTGGAGCTGGACGGAATCGAACCGACGACCTCTACAATGCCATCGTAGCGCTCTCCCAACTGAGCTACAGCCCCGTTCTCGACATCCCGCCGATGTTGGGTCGGCGGTCTTATTTAAGGTGCGGGAAACTAAGGTTTTCCGGCGCATCCATCAAGCAGAAATCTCACCGTTCAAAAATCTTGGCCCGGAAAAATGTTCCGGCGATGCGATTTACGCCTCATCCTTTTGCACGGGCACATCGACTTCGTCGTCTTCGCCCAGGTCCGAGGTGTCCTCGATGACGGCTTCATCTTCCTCGTCATCGGCACCTTCGACCTCGACCTCATCTTCGTCGGCCTTCACAGGCGCTGCCGCAGCCGCTTTGGCCGCCGCTGCCGCCTTCTCACGGTCTTCGGCCGGGCGGCGCGAAGCCTTGAAGATCACCGGCCGCGCATTGGCGGTTCCGCACTTGGGGCAGATGCCAGGGGTCTTGTTCAGATCGTAAAACCGCGCCCCGCAGCTATCGCAGGTCAGTTTCATGCCCAGATCGGCTTTTGCCACGTTCACGCCTCCGTTAGATCAATTGTCCAGGCCTTTGGTACGTCAAACATCCGACCCGCTCGCAAGTCACGTGCGTCGCCACATTTTGGGCCACGGCTTTAGGGAAGGAGCCCTTAGATGCGGCCAGAATGCCTGGCAAGGCCGCAGTGATTGTTAAGGGGCTAGGCATTTGCCACTTTATCCAGGCCCTGTCAAAAGTAAAAAGCCCCAGCGCGGGGTCGCGCCGGATGCTTTATTTGAGCCAGACTTGCATATCCGTTCATGCTATCAGCCCGGCCCAGGTCACATCACATGTCTCACAGCGCGATTTCTCAACCCACTGTCTCCTCTAAAGCCAAGAGCCTCACGGGCCAAGCCTTTGTGCCCGGCGACAAATCCATTTCCCACCGCGCGCTGATCATGGGTGCGCTGGCCGTGGGTGAAACCACCATCACGGGCCTTTTGACGGGCGAGGATGTGCTGCGCACGGCCACGGTCATGCAGGCCCTGGGCGCCAAAGTCGAGCAACGCACAGGCGCCGATGGCAAACCCACGTTTCATGTCTGGGGGCGCGGCATCGGCGGCTTCTCGGAACCGGCCGACGTGCTGGACATGGGCAATTCGGGCACCAGCGCCCGCCTGATCGCGGGCCTTTTGTCGGCCTATCCCTTTACCTCGTTCATGACCGGGGATGCCTCTCTGCGGCGCCGGCCCATGGACCGGGTGACCAAGCCCTTGAGCCAGACGGGAGCCAAGTTTGTGACGCGGGCGGGCGGGCGCTTGCCCATGGCCGTCACGGGCACGCCCATGCCCATGGCGCTCCATTACGACAGCCCCATTGCTTCGGCCCAGGTGAAGTCGGCGGTTCTGCTGGCCGGTCTGCATGGCCCTGGCCTCACCACCGTCACCGAACCGGCGGCCAGTCGTGACCATACCGAGCGTATGTTCCGTCATTTTGGGGTAGATGTGAGGACTGAAACCGCCTCGGAGGGGGGTAAAAACGGTCCCGGACGGTACAAAGTGACGGTTTTGGGCCAGCCGGAGCTGTCTGGAAGGGCCATAAATGTGCCCGCAGACCCTTCTTCGGCCGCTTTTCTGGTGGTTTCGGCACTTTTAGTGCCCGGATCGAAGCTTTTTCTACCTAACGTCGGTATCAATCCGCTGCGCATCGGTCTGTTTGACACGCTGCAGGAGATGGGCGCGGACATTGTCTATAAGAACAAGCGGGAAGAGGCGGGCGAACCGGTGGCCGACCTTGAAGTGCGCGCCTCCCGGCTAAAGGGGATTTGCGTCCCGGCCGCCCGCGCTCCGTCCATGATCGACGAATATCCCATCCTGGCGGTGGCGGCGGCCTGTGCCGACGGCGAAACCCGCATGGAAGGCTTGGCCGAACTCAAAGTGAAGGAAAGCGACCGCTTGGCAGCCATGTCGCAGGGTCTGCAGGCCTGCGGCGTCTCGGCGGTCGCGGAAGGGGACTCCCTGACCGTGTGCGGCGGCGGCCCTAAAGGAAATGCACCGGTGACCATTCCGGTGAACCTCGACCACCGCATCGCCATGGCGTTTCTGGTCCTGGGCATGGTGGCCGAACGGCCCATCGCCGTGGACGATGCCTCGGCCATCAACACCAGTTTTCCTGGTTTCGCAGATATTATGAACGGCCTGGGCGCGACCATCGAAGCCGTCAATCGCAAGGACCTTCCGTGATTGTGGCTCTGGATGGGCCTGCGGCTTCGGGCAAGGGCACGCTTGCCCGGCGCTTGGCGGAAGCCTTCGACCTAGCCTATTTGGACACCGGTTCCCTGTACCGGGCCACAGGGGTGGCAACTTTGCGGGCCGGGGGGGATCCGGCTCAGGAGTTTGATGCCGTCTCTGCGGCCAAAACCCTTGATCTAACACTGTTTTCCTCTGCTGACCTGCGTACGGAAGAGGCCGGGGTTGCGGCCTCGCAGGTGGCCTTCATTCCGGGGGTGCGGGCAGCTTTGCTGGATTTTCAGCGCAATTTCGCGAAAAACCCGCCGGACGGTAAAACCGGCGCGGTCCTGGACGGGCGGGATATCGGCACGGTGGTCTGCCCCGACGCGGATGTGAAGATTTTCGTCGAGGCCAGCCTGGAAACCCGTGTGGCGCGCCGGGTTAAAGAGTTGCAGGAAAAGGGCGAAAACATTATAGAAGCGCGCGTCCGTGCCGACATGAAAGCGCGCGATGACCGCGACAAAGATCGCAGTGTCGCGCCTTTGGTTCCAGCCGGGGATGCCTGGATCTTGGATACCTCGGATCTCGATGCGGACCAGGCCTTTGCGCAAGCCAAGGCCTACATCTTGTCTAAAACAAGACGCTGATCAAAGCGTCGCCAAGCCTAAAGCGCGGCAAAGCCGGAATGGTCCGGTCCTGCGCTGTTTCCAAAGACCACCGGAACCAACCGGCGGCCTGGATCAAAAAAACCGAAAGGATGCTCTATGGCTCAGTCCAATTTGGCGGTGAAGGAAAACTTCGCCGACCTCCTCGAAGAAAGCTTCAATTCCAGCCCCAACATCGAAGGCAGCGTCATCAAAGGCACGATCGTGCGCGTGGATGACGATTTCGTCCTGATCGATGTCGGTCTCAAGTCCGAAGGGCGCATCGCTCTCAAAGAATTTTCCCGTACCGGCCGCGAAGCCGAAATGAAGGCCGGCGACAACGTCGATGTGTACGTCGAGCGTTATGAAGACCGTGATGGCCTCATCATCCTGTCGCGCGACAAGGCGCGCCGCGAAGAAGCCTGGAATGTGCTCGAAGAACTGCACACCAAGCAGAGCCGCGTAGAAGGCATTATTTTTGGTCGGGTCAAAGGCGGCTTCACGGTTGATCTCAACGGCGCCGTGGCGTTCCTGCCGGGCAGCCAAGTCGATATCCGCCCCGTGCGCGACATCACCCCGCTGATGGGCAGCCCGCAGCAGTTCCAGATTCTGAAAATGGATCGCGCGCGCGGCAACATCGTTGTCTCGCGTCGTGCTGTGATGGAAGAGACCCGCGCGCACGAGCGTTCCAAGCTGATGGAAGACCTGAAGGAAGGTCAAGTGCTCGACGGCGTGGTCAAGAACATCACCGATTACGGTGCGTTCGTGGACCTCGGCGGCGTCGATGGTTTGTTGCACGTCACCGATATCTCGTGGAAGCGTGTCAATCATCCGTCGGAAGCTTTGTCCGTCGGCCAGCAGCTGAAGGTGCAGGTCATCCGCTTCAATCCGGAAACCCAGCGCATCTCGCTCGGCATGAAGCAGCTTGAAGCCGATCCGTGGGAAGGTGTGGCCGCGAAGTACCCCGTGGGCACCCGGTTCACCGGCCGCGTTACCAACATCACTGACTACGGCGCCTTCGTGGAGCTGGAAGCCGGTGTCGAAGGTCTGGTGCACGTTTCGGAAATGAGCTGGACCAAGAAGAACATCCACCCGGGCAAGATCGTCTCCACTTCGCAGGAAGTGGAAGTGATGGTGCTGGATGTGGATCAGGAAAAGCGCCGCATCTCGCTCGGCCTGAAGCAGTGCCTCGCCAATCCTTGGATCGCGTTCCAGGAGAAGCATCCGGCGGGCACCGTTGTCGAAGGCGAAGTCAAGAACATCACCGAGTTCGGTTTGTTCATCGGCCTCGACGGCGACATCGACGGCATGGTCCACCTCTCGGACATCTCTTACGAAGGCGATGGCGAAGCGGCCCTCAAGGCCTACAACCGCGGCCAGATGGTGAAAGCCAAAGTGCTGGATGTGGATGTGGAGAAGGAGCGCGTTTCGCTCGGCATCAAGCAGCTGGGTGAAGACCCGTACGCTGCCGCCGCCGGCGACCTCAAGAAAGGTCAGATCGTCACCTGCGTCGTGAAGGTCGTGACCGAGAACGGCATCGAAGTATCGGTGAATGACTCGCTCTCGGGCTTCATCAAGCGCAACGAGCTGGCCAAGGATCGTTCCGAACAGCGCCCCGACCGCTTCGCCGTTGGCGAGAAGGTCGATGCCCGGATCATCTCCATCGATTCGAAGCACAAGCTGACGTTGTCCATTAAGGCCCGCGAAGTGGAAGAAGAGAAGCAAGCCATGGCTGAGTTCGGGTCCGCCGACTCCGGCGCCTCCCTGGGCGATATTCTGGGTGCGGCGATCAAAGCCAAGGCCAAAAAGGGCGACGACGACGAGGCCTAAGCCTCTCTGCGTTCATGATTTAAGGCGTCTTTCATGCCCGCCGGGACCTCCCGGCGGGCATTTTCTTGTGGAAAACCGCGCCTTTCGCCGGGTCAGGCCTGAAAATGTATGTCTTTTGAGTGACTTACCTCAGAGGAGGTCCTTGACTTCGCGGCCCGCTATGCCCATCCTTTTGGCCGGGGATAGGAATCGCCGGAAAGCCCCACGGTTGAACGACCCGCAGGTTTTACTTCAGGGCTAGGAACGTCACATGACAAAGTCGGAGCTGATCGCCCATATCGCCGCGCGCAACCCGCATCTTTATCAGCGCGACGTCGAGCGCATTGTCACATCGATTTTTGAAGAGATCTCCAAGGCCTTAGGCCGAGGCGACCGCGTCGAGCTGCGCGGCTTCGGCGCCTTCTCGGTAAAACACCGGGACTCCCGCGTCGGTCGCAACCCGCGCACCGGCGCCTCCGTGTCGGTCTCCGAAAAGGCCGTGCCTTATTTCAAGACGGGCAAACAGCTCCGCGATATGCTGAACGTCTGAGCGCTGACCTACCGGGTCCGCGCTCCGGCGGTGGTCACGTAAAGCTCGGGTATTTCCTTGAGATTCATCAACAGCGTCATTGCCGTCGTCGTGGCGGTGCTGATCATCCTGTTCGCCGTCTCCAACCGCCAGGCTGTGGTGGTTGAGATCTGGCCGCTGCCCTATCAACTCTCGTTGTCGCTTTACGCCGTCATCCTGCTGGCGGGTGTTGTCGGGTTTTTCGTTGGCATTGTGGCGCAATGGCTCATGGGTCATGAGAAGCGCCGTGAACTAAAGCGATTGCGCCGCCAGGTGGGCGACCTTGAAGAAAGTCTGGCCCGGCACCAAATGCTGACTGGCAATGCGCGCGGTGACGCGCGATAACGCCGCGCTTGCCGCTCAGAACGTTACGTCCTTCGCTGAAAGTGTGGTCATGGCCCAAAGCTCCACTTTGCTCAAAAACCCGGTGTTCTGCGCGGTCGATACGCCCGATGTCGGCAAGGCGACCGCGCTTGCCGCGAAGCTGGCCGACACTGTCGGTGGCTTGAAGCTCGGCCTCGAGTTCTTCAGTGCCAACGGCCCCAAGGGCGTGCAGCAGGTGCAAAAAGCTTCGGACCTGCCGCTGTTCCTCGATCTGAAATTCCACGATATCCCCAATACTGTTGCGGGCGCGGTGCGCTCTGCAGCAGCAGCGGTGAAACCCTTCTGCATGACGCTGATGGCGGCCGGCGGGCGCGCCATGATGGAAGCTGCCGCCAAGGCCGCCACCGATGTGGCGCACGAACTTATTGTGCCGCGCCCTTTGCTGCTGGCGGTGACGGTGCTCACCAGCTTCGACGGCGACGACCTGCTGGAAACCGGCGTCTCCGGCACAGTGCCGGATCAGGTTCGCCGCCTTGCCGAACTCGCCAAACTTTCCGGCATCGACGGTGTGGTGTGCAGTCCGCTGGAAGCGGAAATGCTGCGCCGTGATCTGGGTCCCGGATTTAAATTGGTCACGCCCGGCGTGCGTCCGGCATGGGCGGCAGCAAATGACCAGAAGCGCATCATGACGCCGCTGGAAGCCATGACGGCCGGCGCTGACTATCTCGTCATCGGCCGGCCCATCTCGGGTGCCGACGATCCGGGAGCAGCGTCAGCGCGCATTGCGCTGGAGCTGGTTCCGGTCACATCAAGCACGACGCCCGCATGAGCGTTGCCGTTAAAATCTGTGGCCTTATCGACACGCGCGGCCTGACCGCAGCGGAGGATGCTGGAGCCACGTTCATCGGTCTCAACTTCTTTCGGCGCAGTCCGCGTTATGTGACGCTGGAAAAAGCGGCGGAACTTGCAGCGCAAGCAAAGCGCGGCGTGAAAGTGGTGGGGCTTTTCGTCAATCCCACCGACGCCGAGTTGATGACCACGCTGGAGCATGTGCGTCTCGACATCATCCAGCTTCACGGCGGCGAGACGCCCGAGCGCGTGGACGCGGTGCGCGCGCTGACGGGCTTGCCGGTGATGAAAGCCATCGGCATCTCCACGGCCCGCGACGTCATCGGCGCGCAGGCTTACGAAGGTCATGCCGATTGGCTGTTGTTCGATGCCAAGCCGCCGAAGAGTGCTGATCGGCCTGGCGGCAATGCGGTGGCGTTCGATTGGACACTGCTGAAGGCCTACACCGGTAAGACGCCATGGTTGCTCGCGGGCGGGCTTGTGCGCACGAACGTCGGCGCCGCCATCAAGGCGTCGGGCGCCAAGGGCGTGGATGTGTCCTCGGGTGTCGAGACCCGGCCAGGAGTCAAAAGCCCGGCGCGCATCCGTGCCTTCGTTAAAGCGGCGCACGCGGCGCGCGTTAAAGCATAAACTGCTGAAAATGTTGTATATTTCTAGGCAGCCCGCCTTCTAATTTCCGGTGCAGGCCGAAGACTGCTGGGTTATAAGACGCCACCTTTGCGAGGAGCGGAATCTTGGCGGAAGCGTTGAACACATATCGTGGCGGGGCGGACGAGAATGGGCACTTCGGCCTGTTCGGCGGACGCTATGTCGCCGAGACGCTGATGCCTCTGATCCTCGATCTCGAGAAGGCTTACGACGCGGCGAAGAATGACCCCGCATTTCATGCTCAGCTCACCGACTTGCATACACATTACGCTGGCCGTCCAAGCCCGCTCTATTTCGCCGAGCGCCTGACGGCGCATCTGGGCGGCGCCAAGATCTATCTGAAGCGCGAAGAGCTGAACCACACCGGCTCGCACAAGATCAACAACTGCCTGGGCCAGATCCTCGTGGCCATGCGCATGGGCAAGACGCGCATCATCGCAGAGACCGGCGCCGGATCTCACGGCGTTGCGACAGCGACGGTGTGCGCGCGCTTCGGTCTGAAATGCGTGGTCTATATGGGCGCGAAGGATATGGAGCGCCAAAAGCCCAACGTGTTTCGCATGCAGCTTCTCGGGGCGGAAGTGCGGCCCGTGGAGAAGGGTGCTGCCACGCTGAAGGATGCGCTGAATGAAGCCTTGCGCGATTGGGTGGCCAACGTCAACGACACCTACTACCTGATTGGCACCTGCGCCGGTCCGCATCCCTATCCCACCATGGTGCGCGATTTCCAATGCATCATCGGCGACGAAGTGCGCACGCAATTACAGGCAGCCGAGGGGCGTCTGCCGGATTCAGTAGTGGCGGCCGTCGGCGGCGGCTCCAACGCCATCGGCATTTTCCATCCTTTCCTCGACGATCCGACGGTGAAGATTTACGGCGTCGAAGCGGAAGGTCATGGCGCCAACAGCGGTGCCCATGCCATGTCCATCGGCGGCGGCAGCCCCGGCGTGTTGCACGGCAACCGCACCTATCTGCTGCAAGACGAGAATGGCCAGATCAAGGACGCACATTCGATCTCCGCCGGTCTCGATTATCCCGGCATCGGCCCCGAGCACGCCTGGCTGCACTTTCAGGGCCGCGTTCAATATGTATCTGCCACCGATAAGGAAGCCCTGGCGGCATTCCAGCTGTGCTCCAAGCTCGAAGGCATTCTTCCGGCGCTTGAGTCCGCGCATGCCATGGCCTACGTCGAGAAACTCGCGCCCACTTTGCCCGCAGACCATATTATCGTCGCCAATCTTTCCGGGCGCGGCGACAAGGACGTGTTCACCGTGGCGGACGCGCTGGGTGCAAAACTATGAACCCAGCCAAGACAGGCGCAAAAATGGGCGCTACGATCGACACCAGCGGCAACCGTATCGCCGCGCGTTTCGCGCACTTGAAGAAGCACAAGCGCGCGGGTCTCGTCACTTTCATCATGGCCAATGATCCGACGCCGGGTACTTTCATGGATATCCTGGAAGGTCTGCCGTCGGTCGGTGCGGATATTATCGAGATCGGCGTGCCGTTCTCAGACCCCATGGCCGATGGCCCCTCCATCCAGGCCGCCGGCCAGCGCGCGCTGAAGCACAACACATCTTTGCGGGACGTGCTCGCAGCCGTCACAGCATTCCGCCGCAACGAAATCGACACGCCCATCATCCTCATGGGCTACTACAACCCCATCTACCGTTACGGCGCGCAGGAGTTCGCGCAGGACGCCGCCGCCGCCGGTGTCGATGGCGTGATCGTGGTGGACCTGCCGCCGGAAGAGTCGGAAGAGCTGCACGTTCATTTGCGCGCGAACGACATCCACATGATCTTCCTCACCGCGCCCACATCCAGTGATGCAAGGCTGCCCGACATCCTGCGCAGAGCGTCGGGCTTCATCTATCACGTGGCCATTACCGGTATCACTGGAACCGCATCGGCCAGCGAAGAGGTGGTGAAGGCCGCGACCGCGCGTTTGCGCCGCCACACCGATCTTCCGCTCGCCGTGGGTTTTGGCATCAAGACCCCAGAGCAAGCCAAGGCCATCGCCGCCCATTGCGATGCCGCGGTGGTCGGTTCGGCGATTGTCGACGTTATCGGCAAGGGCGTGAATGTTGAGGGTAAGATCGATCCCGGCCTCACCACCAAAGTGCTCGAATTTGTCAAATCTCTTGCCGTCGGCGTGCACGGCACCTGGCCGTGACGTAGCATGGCCTTTCTGATAAGATAATCCCATGAACTGGCTGACCAATTTCGTCCGTCCCAAAATCCAGAAGCTGCGCACCAAGCCGCCGAAGGAAGTGCCGGACAACCTGTGGCTCAAATGCCCCAAGTGCAACGAGATGGTGTTCCATCGCGAGCTGGAGAAGAATTTAAGGGTCTGCACGCACTGCGGCTATCACATGCGCATGCCCGTGCGCGACCGCCTGAAGATGCTTTTCGACGAAGGCCAATGGACCGAGGTTGATCAGCATGCCGTGGTCGTGGATCCGCTGAAGTTCCGCGATCGCAAGCGGTATACTGATCGTTTGAAAGAAGCGCAGACCAAGACCGAATTACAGGACGCAGTGCTGGTCGCGCACGGCACCATGGGCGGTCTCGGTGTCGTCATTGCCGCGTTTGAATTCGACTTCATGGGTGGCTCCATGGGCGCTGCCGTGGGCGAAGCCATCATCTCGGCGGCCGACGTGGCGATTGCGAAAGGTGTGCCGCTGATCGTCATCCCATCCTCGGGTGGCGCGCGCATGCAGGAAGGCATCCTCTCGCTGATGCAGTTACCGCGTACCACCGTTGCCGTGGAACGCGTGAAGGAAAAGGGTTTGCCCTATATCACCGTGCTCACGGACCCGACCACCGGCGGGATCACAGCTTCTTTCGCCATGCTGGGTGACATAGCCGTGGCCGAACCCGGCGCCATCATCGGCTTTGCTGGCGCGCGCGTCATCGAGCAAACCATCCGCGAGAAACTGCCCGAAGGCTTCCAGCGCTCGGAATACCTGATGCAGCACGGTATGGTCGATATGGTGATCCCGCGCCCTGAATTACGCGCAAAGTTGATCCAGCTTCTGGGTCTGGTGCTGAACGCCAATCCCACAGCTGATGGCACCAACGTCGAATCCGCCGCGCTCCGGCGCAAGGCCCGCGATCTTGAGACCGGCAGGCGCATGACCCCACCCGATCCCACGGTCCCCGATATGGATTACGATACGGACAATACGCCGGCGACCTAGGCCAGTAAGGGCCAGCGTCACGTCGCCTCGTCTGTGGGCGGTTCCTGCGTCGGGCGATATTCGAGGATGTCTCCTGGTTGGCACTCAAGAATAGCGCAGATCTTCTCGAGGGTATCGAAGCGCACGCCCTTGACCTTGTTTGATTTGAGCAACGAGAGATTGGCTTCGGTGATGCCGATCAGCTCCGAAAGTTCTTTCGAGCGCATCTTGCGCTTGGCCAGCATCACATCGAGGTTGACGATAATCATCAGACGATCCCCGCGTTCTCGTCGGAGATGCGCCGTCCTTCACCCATGACATAGGCCGCTACATAAGTGATGGCGCCGTAGAACAGGGGTTCGAACTGGATGTCGAAATCGAACTCAGGCACGGCAAACACCTGAAAGAGCGCAGCTTGGGCAAGCAGGGATGCGACCACCGAAGCCACCAACCATGTGCCGATCATGCGAATGTGGCCAATGTTGCTGTCGGTAAAGACCTGGCCGTGTGCGAACTGCGCAAACAGAGTTTGTAAATAATAGAGGACAAAGAATACCGGAGTGATCTTGAACAAGAGCGCAACCACCAGGATCAGCCTTTTTCCCAAGGAGAGGTCCAGGGCCGTCGTGAGGCCGGCTTGAACGTCCGCGAGATTTGCTTTGGGAATTTTGTCGCTTGCGAGAATTTGCTGCAAATGGTCCGCCAGGACGCCGCGGATACTGTCGAAGAAGAAGAGGAGGGCGATAATGCCCGCCACCGCGGCGACAGCGGTGGCCCACATGGCGACGGAAGAAACTATGGAGACCGCACGGCTCACGCGCTGCGCCCGATCAAAGGACGGGGCTGAAGTCAGGGTTGTCATGGCGAACTCCGTTGAAGATCATTATTGAATAACATCTAATAATTATCGTTATACAATAATTATTTCTGTTTTCACAATAATTTATTTCGACAGTGAGAAACCCAGTAAATTCAATGGAATAGGCGCGTTCTCTCGGCAACGCCCCTATAATCGCCACTTACTCATGACTTCGCCCAACCTCCGGATCTCCGGAACACCGGAGACGACACTGGCTTATGTTGGAACACGCTGACATCCACGCTCAGGTAGATGCGACGCTTGAGCGCCTGACGGGTCTCTATCCCAAGCTCATCGATCTTTCGCTGGGTCGCATGTACCGGCTTCTGGCCGATTTGGGCAACCCGCACGAGCGCCTGCCGCCCGTGATCCACGTCGCAGGCACAAACGGCAAGGGCTCTACCGTCGCCATGATGCGCGCCGTGCTGGAGGCTGCCGGCTACAAGGTGCACGTCTATACCTCGCCGCACCTCGTGCGCTTCGCCGAGCGCATCCGGCTTGTGGGTGCCCTGATCGATGAAACACTGTTGCTTCAGTTGCTGGAGCATGTGGAAGCGGCGAACGCCGGCAAGCCCATTACCTTCTTCGAGGTGACGACAGCGGTGGCGTTCCTGGCCTTTGCGCAGATACCGGCGGATGTCGTGCTGCTGGAGACGGGATTGGGCGGGCGATTTGATGCAACCAATGTCATCGCGCATCCGGCGGTGACGGCACTGTCGTCCATTTCCATGGATCACATGCAATATCTCGGCGACACGCTGGGGAAAATCGCCGGTGAGAAAGCGGCCATCATGAAGCGGAGCACGCCTTGCGTTTGCGTGACGCAGGAGATCGAGGCCGCGGCCGTGATTGAAGCCGCGGCGGCGGAGATCGGCGCGCCCTTGAAGCTACAGAACGAGGCGTGGCGCATCGCCGAGGATGGGCAGGGCCTGCTTTTCACCGGCGAGCGCAATATCTGGAAAGCATCGCTGCCGTCGCTGCCGGGTCGTCACCAGATCGGCAATGCGGGCCTCGCACTTGCGGCCCTGGATCAATCACCTTTCGCCATCCCATCCTTCGCCGTGCGCAGCGGATTGCGTTCCGTCGAGTGGCCGGCGCGGGCGCAACGCTTGAAAGAAGGGCCGCTTGTAAAAGCGCTGCCGCAAGGCTGGGAGTTGTGGCTCGACGGTGGGCACAACGCTGGAGGCGGCGCGGCCATCGCAACACTTGCTGCCGATGAATGGGCGGACAGACCGCTGCATCTTATCTGCGGCATGCTCACAACCAAAGTCGCGGCGGACTATCTGCGGCCTCTGGCTGCGCAAGCCGCGAGCCTGACCGCGGTGCCTATTCCAGGCAATCCCATGGGCTTCAGGCCAGAGGAACTTACAGTGGCGGCGCGGGAAGCAGGGTTTGCGGATGTGTCCGTGGCGGAAGATGCCGATGCGGCAATCCAGAAAATCGCGCAGAACGCGCACGGCCGCGCACGCGCACTGATCTGCGGCTCGCTCTATCTTGCGGGCGAAATCCTGAAATTCAACCGCTAAGCCGCACAAAGAAAGCCGTCGTGACGCCGAAGCTGATGGCGATCACCATCCAGCGCAGGTATTTCCCCGGAATCCTACGCGCCACGCGCGCGCCGATGTAGCCGCCCGTAATGGCTCCTA
This sequence comes from Fidelibacterota bacterium, assembly GCA_947472795.1. Taxonomy (GTDB): domain Bacteria; phylum Pseudomonadota; class Alphaproteobacteria; order Rhodospirillales; family Rhodospirillaceae; genus SHVO01. Next base: position 171,490 of record CANJBL010000003.1, read on the forward strand.
GGATCATCACAATGGTCTCCGGCCATGACACTTTGTCGGCGATGATGAAGCACACAACAGCCGCCGTGTTCATGGTCACAACGACCAGCGCTTTGGCAGCATTCATTTCGTGGATATCGTTGTGTCCGAGAAGGCTCCACAGCGCCATGCTGACGATGCCGACCGCACCGCCGAAATAGCCTCCGTAAATCGAGACAATGAATTGCAGCAGGAGGAAAATGCGCGGGCCAATGTGGACGCGTTGCGCGAGAACCGGCGCGATTTTCGGTCCGAAGGCGAAAACCAGCGAGGCCGCCAGCAGAAGCCAGGGGATCACAATGTCGAAGGCACGCTGCGATGTGGTGAGCAGAAGAAGCGCGCCTGTGGTGCCGCCCGCAAGGCACACGCCCAAAAGTGCGATGAGCGGCACACCTTCGAAATTGCGGAAGTTCTTACGGTAAGCCCATGTACTGGCAAAGCCGCCGGAGTGAAGGCCCACCGTACTCGAAGCATTGGCTATGATGGACGGCATGCCCGTGAAGACAAGTGCTGGAAACATCAGGAACGAGCCGCCGCCCGCCATGGCATTCATGACGCCGGCAATAAAAGCGACAATGCCTAGAAACAGGAGCGTCAAAAGCTTCTCGCGAAGAAAACAATGGTCACAATCGTGCTGATGGCAATGATGCCCATGCGCACATGCTTGGGGTCCATGCCGCGCGCGATACGGGCGCCGAAGTAACCTCCGAGTACGGCCGTGGCCATGATCGTCAGCGTTTGCGGCCAGACGACTTTGTTGGCGCCGATGAACAGGATGAGCGTGACGCCATTGATGAGGCCGGACATCAGCGACTTCATGGCGTTCATGGCGTTGAGATCGGTCAGGCCGAAAAGGCTATAAACGGCCAGCATGACAATTCCCATCGCTCCGCCGAAATAGCCGCCATAGATGCCGACGAAGAATTGCACCAGCAGCAGCGTGATCGGTCCGATGCGGAACATGGCGCGCAGTTTGGGTACGATATGCGGACCGAAGGCGAAGGTCAGCGTGGCGGCCAGCAGCAGCCACGGCACCAGGGCATCGAAGGTACGCTCCGGCGTGTAGAGCAGAAGTGCTGCGCCGATGACACCACCGATGAGGCTCATGGCCATCATGGCTTTCAGCGACAGCCCTTCCACGGGTTGAAAGTCTTTGCGGTAGGCCCATGTGCTGGCGAAGCTTGCCGGAAAAAGCGCCACAGCATTGGAGGCATTGGCCACGATGGAGGGCACGCCTGCGAACACCAAGGTGGGGAAGGTCACGAAAGTCCCGCCACCGGCGACGGCGTTCATGGTCCCGGCAAGGAAGCCCGCGGCGGCCAGCAGAACAAAAGAGAACATGCGAAATTCCGGGGCGGGGTCTAGGGTTGGACGACGGGGTGACCACAGCAGGAGCGCGGTTAAGGGTTCCCTTGCAGACCAAGGAGGTATAGCAGTGGAGGGGAGGAAAAACCAAATCCGTCAGGGGATATCTCGGGAGGGAGACCTGATTTGGAGGAGGGGAACCTCGGCGGCGCCACCGTGCGCCGGAGCCGCATTTTTCGTGACCGATGCCTGGTGAGGGGGATTTCATGACGACGGCGATAGCAGAACTTTCGGAGACCGAACACAAACGGATGCTGAGGCGCGCGATCATTGCCAGCACCGTAGGCACATCCATCGAGTGGTACGATTTCTTCCTCTACGGAATCATCACCGGTCTCGTGTTCGGCAAGCTTTATTTCCCCAGTTCTGAACCGCTGATCGGCACACTGCAGGCCTTCACGGTTTATGCCGTCGGCTTCATTGCGCGCCCCATTGGCGCTGCCATTTTTGGTCACTACGGCGACCGCATCGGTCGCCGCCGCACGCTGATCGTCACATTGCTGCTCATGGGCCTTTCGACCGCTGCCGTCGCCATCGTGCCGACTTATGAGCAGATCGGCATCTGGGGCGCGGTGCTGCTGACGGTCTTGCGCTTCCTGCAAGGTGTGGGCGTCGGCGGAGACTGGGGTGGTTCGGTCGTGTTGGCCATGGAATGGGCCAAGGGCGACAAGCATCGCGGCTTCATCGCCTCCTGGCCGCAGTTCGGCGTGCCCATGGGCCTGTTCCTCGCAAACTCCGTAGTGCTAGCCACATCCGCTTGGGCGGGCGATGAGTTCCTGACCTGGGGCTGGCGCATTCCGTTCTTTGTCAGCCTCGTGCTGCTGGCGATCGGGCTTTATGTGCGCCTCGGTGTCGTTGAAACACCGGTTTTCCGCAAGCTGCAGGAAGAGAACAAGATCGAGAAGGCGCCCATTCTCGAAGTCATCAAGCGCCAGCCGAAGGAGATCATCGTCTCGGCCTTCGCGCGCCTGGCCGAGAATGCAGGCTTCTATATCTTCACGGCTTTCATTCTCGCCTACGGCACTCAATATCTGCACATGAGCCGCGACTTCCTGCTGCAAGGCGTGCTCGCCGCCTCGGTGCTGGCCTTCTTCCTGATCCCCTTGTCGGGTTGGCTGTCGGACCGTATCGGGCGCAAGAAAGTATACATTGCGGGAATCATCCTGACCGGCGTCTTTGGCTTCATCTATTTCGCCGTGCTGGAAACGGGCACGCCGGCAATGATATTCGGTGTCATTTTCCTCTCGCTGATTCCCCACAACATCATGTACGGCCCGCAAGCGGCGCTCATTGCCGAGAGCTTCACAGGGCGCCTGCGTTATTCGGGGGCTTCGCTGGGCTATCAGCTGGCGTCGATCATCGCCGGCGGACCCGCGCCCATCATCGCCACGGCGCTGGTGGACAAGTACAAGTCCGGTACGCCGGTGGCGATCTACCTTCTCTTCTGTGCCATCTTCAGTCTCATCGCCACGATGTTCCTGAAGGACCGCACCAACATGAGCATTTCCAAGGAATACGACGAGGCTTAGAAAACCTCTTCATTTCTAGAGGCTTAGCGAGGGCGCCGGCAGCGATGCTGGCGCCCTTTTTTATATCGGGTCGCCTCGGCGAAGCATAAATCGGTCCTCCCCGGCGAGAGACCGCATGCTATGACCAAGGCCTGCCGGCGGGGCCGCCGGTGTGGGGCCGATCCGTAACCATGCACGCGCTTGTCGATCGTTATATCGCACGCCTGATGTTCGTGCCGCTGGCCGCAACATTGCTTGTTTCAGCCATGCTTCTGCTGCTCGTGCGCATGGCCGAGCTGTTCGATTTCGTCATCGACGAAGGCGGCACGGGCGGCACGGTCCTGCGCCTGCTCGCCAACCTCATGCCGCAATATCTGGCCTTGGGATTGCCTTTGGGCTTGCTGATGGGCGTGCTGCTCGCCTTCCGGCGCCTGGCCCTCAGCAGCGAACTCGATGCCATGCTGGCGACGGGGGTCTCCTACGCACGCCTTCTGAAAGTGCCCATGTTGTACGCGGCCGGGTTGGCGCTACTCACCGTTGGCGTGGTTGGGTTCATCCAGCCTCTGAGCGCCTACGGCCACGAGAAACTCATGTTCGATTTGAACAACGGGCGCATGGGCTTCAGCATCCGTGTGGGCGAGTTCACGCATCTCGGCGACAAGGTCGTGGTGCGTGCGGAGCGCTCGCGTCACGGCGGGCGCGATCTTTCGGGCGTGTTCGCCACCGTCACCGATGCCAAAGGGCGCATGGTGGTGTTCTCGGCGGCGCGAGGCGAATTGCGCCCGGCCGCGGACGGAGAAACCATGATCGCGCGACTGTTCGACGGCACGCTGGCGCGCCTCGACACTGAAAGCGGTACGAACCAGTCCACACACTTCGCGGCCTATGAGATCCCGCTCAATCTGCCCTCAGCCCCGGTGTTCCGCAAACGCGGCGAGCACGAGCGTGAGATGACGCTGCCGGAACTGTTCAGCCTCGCGGGCGATGCCGCAGCACCCCCAACGATGAAACGCCAAGCCGAGGCGGGTATCTTCCGGCGCGCGGCGCAAGTCCTGGTGCTCTTTTTTCTGCCGCTGCTGGGCATGGCTTTCGCCCGGCCGCCGCGCAGGTCTCATAGCGGTATCGGTGTGTTCCTAGGTCTCGCGAGCTTCATCATCTACAACGAGCTGTCGCTGTTTGGCGAACGATTGGGGTTCACTGGCCAAGTGGTGCCTTTGCCGGCGCAAGCTGCATCCTTTCTGCCTTTCGCGGGCCTTTGCGTGGCCGTGTTCCTTGTCTCGGCTTTCAAGGCCGGCGAGCCGCCTCTGTCGCGCATTTCTGCGCTGCTTTCGAATGTCATCGCCTGGATACGCCCGGCACCGCTGGCACCTGGAAAAGGCGCCTGATTATGGCGACAGCCTATAAGCAAGCGCCGGCCCTCAGCCGGTACATCGGGCGGACCTTTCTCTTGCGCATCGCCGTGGTGCTTCTGGGGCTTCTGGTCGTTCTGCAGATCATGGACGTCATTGGAGAGTCGAACCGCATCCTGGCCGTGACAGGCGCGGGCGAGAGCGACCTGTGGCGCTACGCGGCCTTACGTCTGCCCATCCTGCTGGGTGAGTTCCTGCCCTTTGCGGTTCTGCTCGCGACGCTCATCACCTTCGCCACATTGGCCGCCAGCAGTCAGGTGGTGATCATGCGTTCCCTGGGCCTGTCGCCCCACCAGATTCTCATCCCTATGCTGAGCGTGGCTGCGGGTTGCGCCACCTTTCATCTGGCGTGGAATGAGACCATCGGTGTGCGCTCAGCCGTGGAGCTCGCCACCTGGCAGGCGACCGGCTATGGCGCGCACCCAGTTGATGACGCGGCCGTACCAGGTGAATCCTGGACCATGGTCGGAGATACCGTCATTCGTGCGCGGCCCATCGCCGCAGACGAGAAGGGCACGACTTTTGCCGATGTCGCCATTTTCAAACATGTCCGCAATGGCGGCCTTGGCACGGTGACATTGGCTGATCGCGGTCTGCTCGATGGCAAGGGGCATGGCACATTGGAAAACGTGCGCGAAGTGGATCTCGCCTCGCGCGATGTGAACGTGTCGGCGGCAGTGCCGTGGCAGCCGGGTGTCACGCCTGAGCATTTCACCACGCACGCCCAAAACCCGGAACGCATGAACGTCTTTGAGCTGGCCGCGGCGGCGCAGGCGCTGAGAGGGTCCGCCCGTGAGGACTCAGAACTGCAAGCAGAGCTTTATCACCGGCTTGCCCGTCCGCTGGCGTCTCTGCTGATGCCTTTGCTGGGCGCGGTGGTGGCTTTTGGCCTTGCGCGCGCCGGCAATGTGCTGGCCAGGGCCGGCATCGGGCTAGGTTTGGGCTTCACCTATTTCATGGTGGATGGGGTGATTATGGCCATGGGGCGCTCGGGCGCTATCCCGCCCCCCATCGCGGCGTGGATGCCCGTGTTAATCTTTCTTATTGTCAGTGAAGCAATTTTATTCCGTACCGAGCAGTGAATTATGCCGGTTCGAGCGCGTTGAGCAGTACGCCGCGCAATCTCGCTAGAATATTGTTTTCTTTTAAGAAATAAGCCTCAACTCAGATTGGAGTTACAGATATACAATCGCGCAAAGCATCATTTTTTTAATGTTCAGATCTGTACCTTTCATGGCAATTACCAGCAACTGTAATGGTGCAGACGCATTCCCGCGCTATCAGAGGGAAGAAGCCAGTGCAGGCCCTGTCTCGAAGATTTGACGACCGCGCAATGAACATCATCACGCCGCTCTCGCTCGCGTACGCACCGCGCGTTGCCTTGTTCTCCGGCAACTACAACTATTTGCGTGACGGCGCCAACCGCGCCCTCAATCGTCTGGTCGATTATCTCGAACGCCAGGGCGTGGCCGTGCGTGTGTACTCGCCCACGGGCGATGAGCCGGCATTCGTGCATGCGGGTGATGTGGTGTCGGTGCCATCAATCTCGATCCCGCGCCGCAAGGAATACCGTTTCGCTATGGGTCTGCCGCAGCGCGTGCGCGAAGACCTGGCAGCTTTCCGGCCGAACCTCTTCCATCTCTCCGCGCCCGACTATCTCGGCTACAAGGCATTGCAGCTCGCCAAATCGTGGGACGTGCCTGTGGTGGCGTCGGTACATACACGCTTTGAAACGTACCTCCAGTACTATGGCTTCGCCTGGCTGGAAAAATACGCCACACGTTATTTGCGTAACTTCTATACCCAGTGCGAGCAGATCTACGCGCCGACGGAAAGCATGGCCCAAGTGCTGCGCGCCGAGCGCATGTGCGGTGACATCCGCCTGTGGAGCCGCGGCGTCGATAGCGCTCTTTTCCATCCTGCCAAGCGTGACGAAGATTGGCGCGCCGCTCATGGTCTGGCGCCGCATGATATCGCTATCGCTTTCGTCGGCCGGTTGGTGCTGGAGAAAGGCCTCGGGGTTTTTGCCGATGTGATGCAGGTGCTGCGCGAGCGCGGCGTCGCGCACAAGGTCATTGTCATCGGCGACGGACCCGAGCGGGCCGCGTTTGAAAGCCGCCTGCCGGGGGCCGTCTTCACGGGCTTCCTTGGCGATGAAGCGCTGGCGCGGGCCTATGCCTCCGCCGATCTCTTTTTCAATCCAAGCCAGACCGAAACCTTCGGCAACGTGACTCTGGAAGCCATGGCTTCGGGCCTGCCAAGCGTCTGTGCCCAGGCCACGGGCAGCATGTCCCTGGTCTTACATGGCGTCTCCGGTTTCCTCGCCGAACACGGCGCGGTCGGGGAATATGCCGACTACCTCGCCTGCCTGGCAGGAAATAACGCTCTCCGGCAGAGTTTCAAATCCGCCGGCCGTGAACGCGCCCTCTTGCACAACTGGGACAACATCCTCCAAGCTGTGCTGGTGAATTATTGCGATGTGCTGCGCACCACGGCGGCCCGGGCCCCTCACCCACAAACCGCGCTGGCTGCTGCCGCCATCTAACAGAGGCGGGTAGAGCTTTATCATGGCGAACGCCTTGGCGCGCTTTCTCGGAAGCGCGCGCATCCGCAGCGTGTTGAACGCTGCACAAAAACTTCTCGGCCTTGCGGCGATCGTTTTTCTCGGGATCAAGCTGTACCACATCGGCTGGCCCGAGATCCTGGCATCGCTGCCGCGCGAACCTGCGTTCTACATCGCCTTCGCGGTCATCTATCTGCTGGCCCCTCTGGCCGAAGTGCTGATCTATTCCAGTTTGTGGGGCATCGGGCTTTCGGCGCTGCCGACGTTCTTGCGCAAGCGCATCTACAACGAAATTGTCATCGACTATTCCGGCGAAGCCTACCTGTTCCTCTGGGCTCAGAGGAACATCCCAGGTACGGACGTACGCACGCTGTCGGCTATCAAGGACGTAAACCTGCTCTCCGGCATCGCTTCCAACGCCGTGACACTGGCGCTCCTGGTGGTCTTTGCGCTGGGCGGTTATGCGAGCCTGCTGAAAGGCATCGATCCCGACGTTTTGCGCGGGGTCTCAATTGCCGCGGGTGTGGCCGTGACCATCATGCTGGCCGTCGTGCTTTTCGGCCACCGCATTCTCGGCGTCAGCCGGGCACAATGTTACCGCATTGGCGGGATACACTTCGTGCGCATGGTTCTGGTGCTGTTGCTGCAGACGGTGATGTGGGGCAGCGCGCTGCCAGACGTGCCATGGTCGCAATGGGTGTTGCTGTTGACGGCACAAATGCTTTTGACACGGCTGCCTTTCATCCCCAACCGGGACATTGTGATGATGTGGCTGGGTGTTACATTGGCGCCGTCTATTGCAGCCCCGCAGGCGCACGTGGCCTCGATGTTTGTCGCCGCCGGAGCGCTCTCTTTAGTGACTCACGCGTGCATATTTGCGCTAACCTCGTTCCTTCAGCATCGGCAGCCCAAGGTGCAGCCCGCATGAAAACTTGGACGATGATCGCGAGCCTTCTGCTTCTAGCGCCGCCCGCCATGGCCGGCGAGGCGATTGTCCTGGGCCCGCATCCGGAGGCTTGCGCTCTGGATGCAAAGGGGCCGTCGGTGCTCGTGCATGTGCACGGTTTCAAGGACCACAGCGGGATTCTGCGGGTGGAATTATATCCTGGAACGGAGGAGGACTTCCTCGCTCCGCGCGCCAAACTGCAGGAAGAAGGCAAAGTCTTCGAGCGCATCGATCTGCCCATGCCTAAGACGGGCGATGCGGTTGATGTCTGCGTGGCCTTGCCGGCAGCCGGCATGTACACCATGTCGATCTTGCACGATCGCAATGCCAACAGCCGGTTGGACGCCTTCAGCGATGGGTACGGCTTTCCCAACAACCCGCGCCTGGGTTACAAAAAACCGCCGGCGTCCGAAGTGATTTTCGCCGCGGACGGTCAGACCACCATCGACGTGGTGCTGAACTATTGGACCGGCTTCGCTGCCAGACCCATTCGTCGCAGAAACGACGACTAACTCCTCCGTTTTTTCTCTAAGAGCTCCGCATAGAGCGCAAAGAGCCGATCGAAGTGCGCCTCGGCCGGGCCAATCTTTGTAGACGCATAAGCGGCGGCAGCATTGCGGAGAGCTTGAGGGTCGCGCGCGAGCAAACGCAAGACAGCAAGGCCAGCCGCACCGGCATTGCCTGCCGGATAGAGTTCGCCGGCGTCAGGATCGGCGAAGTCACCGGCGCCACCCGCATCGGGCACGACAATGGGCGTGCCACAGCACAGCGCCTCGGCAACGGCGATGCCATAGGTCTCGCTGGTGGAGGCGTGCAGCAGCCCATCGGCGCTGGCCAGGCAGGCGGCAAGGTGCGCGCGGTCGCCGATTTGGCCCGCCACATGGACATGCGGAATGGTGGCCGCCTTGGCTTCCACGGCCTTACGCGTGAGGCCATCGCCCACAAGGTACAGGCCCACGCGCTTCTTCTCCGGCGCGAGGCGCTGATTGACGAAGGCCAGCGTATCCATCACCACCGATAAACGTTTCTCAGGATGGTGGCGGCCTACGCTGATGAGCACGAGGTCGCCGTCGTTGAGGCCACAGGCGGCCAGCATCTGACGTCGCACAGCGTCATCTCTGCGCCCGGGATTGAAAAGCACGCGGTCAACGCCCATGGGCACGACAAACAGGTTCTTCAGGCCAAAAGATTCAAAACGCCGCGCGAGCCATTCGCCCGCGACGATGGTGGCATCGAAGGGCGCATTGAGCCGTCGCAGGTAGGACCAGAACCAGCCGAACAGCCAGTCCACGCGCGCCCGGCCAATCACGCTGCCGAGAAGTGTTTGCGGATAAACCGCCACGGGATCGGCGTGCATGAAAAGTGCTTTGACCGAAGGTCCGGGCCAGCGTGCCGCCGCCCAGCCCCCGCGCCAGGGTGAAGAGCCTTCGACGATATCCGGCTTCTCGCGTTCCAAAACCGCGCGCACGCCCTCCAGACCGACAAAGATGTGATAGCGCGGGTCCACGGCCAGCACGGGTGCCTTCACCCAGATGATGCGCCCGCCCACGACTTTGTCTTCGCGGGTCTCCGGGCCTGGGGCGATGATCAGCGTTTCGTGGCCCAGGCGCGCGCTGGCGGCCAGCTTCTGCTGCACATAGGTACGTACTCCGCCGCCACGCTCGCTGTAGAACTCCGAGATGTCGGCGATCTTCAAGGGTGTCAGCTTTGCGGGAAATCAAGCGGGCGTGCCACGCGCGCCACTTTCCAGACATCCGCTGCCGCCCGCGCAAACTGCGGTGGATAGGTGATCTTGGCCCCAAGGTGATCGGCGGCATGCCACGGCCACCGCGGATTATCGAGGAGCGCGCGTGCGAGCGCGACCATGTCGGCCTGGCCCGAGGCGATGAGGTCTTCGGCTTGCTGCGGCTGTACGATGTGGCCGGCGCTGCGGGTGACGATGCCGGTTTTGGCACGTACGTGCGCGCCGGGCGGTACCTGATATCCAAGCCCGGATGGAATTGGGATTCCCGGCGCGATGCCGCCCGAAGAAACGCAGGCATAAACCGCACCGAGCGCTTTCAATTCCGCCGCGAAAGCCGCAGCGTCATCGGGCGACCAGCCGGTTTCGGTCCAGTCCGTGCCGGTGATGCGTGCACCCAGTGCGACGGTGACGGGCAGGGCGGCGCGCACCGCCTTGGCGACGGAGAGCGGAAAGCGCATGCGGTTCTCACGGCTGCCGCCGTAGGCATCCTTGCGCACATTGGCGATAGGCGACAGGAAGCTATCCAGCAGATAGCCGTGGGCACAGTGGAGTTCCACGACATCGAAGCCCAGACGCGCCGCGCGTTGAGCTGCGCGGACAAAAGCGAGACGCACGCGCGTCATGCCTTCCTCGTCCAATTCTTGCGGTACCGCATAGCCGGGCGCAAAGGGCAGCGGAGAAGGTGCCACAATCGGCCAGGGGTCTTCGTGTACTTGCAGCGGTCCGCCGCCTTCCCAAGGCCGCTGTGTGGAGGCCTTGCGCCCCGCGTGCGCGACCTGAATGCCGAAGCGTGTGCCGGGAATGGCAACACGGCGCGCTGCGGCCAGAACGCTTGCGATGCTGGCTTCGTTGGCATCACTGTAAAGACCGAGGCAGCCGTGGGTGATGCGCCCGCGCCGCTCAACGCCCGTGGCTTCGATAACCACAAGTCCCGCCCCAGACATGGCGTACTGCATCCATTGCTGGATATGCCATGTGGTGGCGCTGCCGTCGTCGGCGCTGTACTGGCACATGGGCGCCACGGCAATGCGGTTAGGAACGGTGATGGGACCAAGTGCTAGCGGGCTGAACAACACAGAGCCCATGGCTAACCTTCCACCGTGATCACGCCCAACTCCGCGAGCTTTTCCAACTGTGTGCTTTCGATGATCGCCAGGCGTTCGGCGAGCAGTTTTTCAACGTCCTTCGGTTTCAGCGTCTTGCCACCGATAACAATATCGCCCGACTCACTGCCGAAAAGTTTGGCAGCGGCCTTCACCGCTTCACCCGGTCCACGCTCGCAGCGTGCATGCAGCAGGATCGCATCGATATTGCTGATCTCCATGCCTGTTCCCGCAACAGGCGATGCCAAGGCGAGGCGCGGCAACACCAAGCCCAGTTCCTTGATGAGGCCGCGATTGGCCGGCGTCATGGAAAGCTTGGCACTTTTGGGAACTTTGACTGGTTTGGACTCGTGCGCGAACGCGTGCACCTGACCGCCGGCGGCGAGCAAGCGCGCGGCTTCCGCGCGGGTCCATGGCGAAAGGCCGGCGAGCGTCGGCAGTTTCTCCATGGCGCGCACGCTATGGGCGCCAGAGGCCAGCGCCTTCAGCAGGCTCGCGAAGGGCTCGCTTTCATAGCTCAGCTGTATATCGCCAAACGCCACGGTTTTATCGATGGCGCTGAGCGGCTCCAGTGTCCCGACGATCATATCCTGGCTCACCGCGAGCCATTCGTCTTCGGTCTTCAAGGAGTCGCCTTTGACCCAGATGTCGCGACGGAAGGTCTCATTGCGGATGAAATCGCGCTTGGCTTCCAGTTCGGCACGGGATTTGACGGCGCGGAATTCGTCCTGCAATTCGCGCGGCACGGCGAGGTCAACTGTGTTCAAGAAAATGCGTGCGCAACCGGCGAAGCGTAAACCCCGTGCTTCCATCATGGCCTTCAGTTCGGCGAAGTAGAAGGCGCGCAGATTCTCATTGAAGTATTCGTGGGCCATATAACGCGGATCGACGCGCTCCAGCTCATCCACGGCTTCGGCGAGGGATGGGTGGTCGCGGAAATATTTGACCTGCGCTTTCTTCAGCTTCTTCAGCCATTCAAGGCCGACGCGGGCGCGCTCCAGCGAGTTCTCGCCATCCTTGGTCAGCGAATAAACCATGTTGCGCAGGGGCAGCTTCGCCGCCCACCCGGGCATGGCGTTCACACCAGTCATGAGCAGGCCGCCGGGCTTTAAGCGTTTGGCGACGTCATCAAGGACGGCCTCGCGGGTGGAATCATTGATCCAGCTCAAGACGCCGTGCATGACGGCGAAATCCAACGGCGGCACGTCGCCCTCGCGCATTTCGGCGAAGCTCTTGCGCAGGAAAGTGGCGTTATCGAGCCCCATGCGGACGGACAGGGTTTCGGCGGAGCGGATATGCGCGGGTAGGAAATCGACTCCGTAGAATTTGGCGGAAGGATAAGCAGCCGCCAGCACGGCGGCGGTCAGGCCATTACCACACCCGTAGTCGCACCAGGTGAAGGCGCCGTCGAGCGCGCGCGGGCGGAAGCCGTTGGCAGCGGCGACAAGATTGATGTGGGTGGGCGCATGATCGCCGTAGAACTCGGCCACATAGGCCGTATCGGTGACATAGCCTCCGGTGTCGAGAGTCATCGTGCCGCACCCGCTTGGTCTATCGTAAGCTTCCTTTTACCGGCAGCGTGCCCGGAAAGCAAAAGCCTAAGACGCCGCTGGCTGACGGGCCTTGGTATTAACCAATTTGCAGTATCTTCCTGTGAATTTGGTCTGATCGGGAATCTGCCAAATGGCTCAGCATCTATGAACTTCAGAGATATCAACGCTCTTATGGCGCAGCGCCAAAGAGCATTCCTCGACGTCTCGGCGTTGGCTGGCGAAACGGTGTACGGGAACGTGTCCACATTATGGAAGGACATGTTTGCAAGCCGGTCAAATTTTCTCTCTGCTGAAAACTTCAACTTTTTCCGGCACCCATCGTCTGCGGCGGTCATTGGCGTCGGTTCTCAAAAAGATCGCAATGAAACAACCGTGTTAGAGGAGCAGGTGGTTCCCACTGTTGTTGACGCACACGACATTCCCGACGACGTTATCGCAAAAATCGCAGAACCCTTAGTAGGCTCGCCGCCGGTAGAGCCCTATCGGGGCAATTTGTTCAGCTCCGTATTTCTTCACAATGTCCCGCCGGTGTGGCGCGTTGTTCAGGCCGTGAAACAGTTTGGTCCGACCGGAAGGCCGTTGCGTGTTTGTGAAATCGGCGCGGGCTTCGGCGCTGGTGCGCTTCTTCTGCACCAATTGCTCGATATCGAAAGCTATACGATTATCGATCTGCCCGAAAATCTGTACATGTCGTCCATCTTCCTGCCGACGGCGCTCGGCAGATCGCACAATCTCGTCGACCCGCGAGACAGAGAGACCCTGAAGTGTGGCGCGCAACTTAATTTTACACTGCCCAGTTTCACAGACGCCCTGGATGTGCGGCCCTTCGACCTAGTGTGGAACCGCGCCAGCATGGGCGAAATGCCGGGCGGCACTGCTGCGGCCTACATTGCGTGGATTAAAACCCACTTGGCTCCGGATGGCATATTTCACTTCGCAAACCGCTTTAATGTTCCCAGAACGAATGGCGCGATGCGTTTGAGTGATTTTGGTCTGCAGCATTTCGATATCCGGGCCATCACGCCGATGGTCCGCTTCGCGCGCCCCACCAATCAAATTCACTCCGAAATCGTTGCTATGCCTGCGCGGGGAAGTGGAAACATTCGCCCCGATTATCTCGACGTCATTGGTGATTTGACGGCGTGCGGATTTGACCCGCAAACAGTTGCATTCCGTGAGGCGGCTGTGAGTGGAAATCTGCCAGCAGATGTCACTTCGGCGTTCGACGTATTGGCGGCGATATTCAACACGTCCTCGCTCCAACACAAATACGATCTCCTTCAAAATCCGCAAAGCCAGTCGCTGGGCGACATCAAGCCTGTGCTCCTCACAATTTTGGAACTGCTCGGGGGCGCCGAAGGTCCGGCACTGGTGCGCAAAGATGAAGTTCTCAGCCTCAATCTTGGCTACAAACTTGAAATACGGCTTCGTGGCCTGTACGCCGAAATCGAAGCCAAAAAATTACTGCCGTGGCGGCAAACACTTCAGCCCTTCGCCTCTCAGTCAGCGCAGCACACGCGCATGGCAGAAATACTGGTCGAGCAAAGCAATCCCGCGTTTTCCACCCGTTTCATGCGCGATTTACGCGTCGCGAGTTGACCGAATATAAGCGCGCTAACGAAATGGCCCCCATCTTGCGATGAGGGCCATTGATCGTTTCAGCGAAGACCTCGGCGCTTAAATCGACTGCTGCACCCATTCCTTCAGTTTGCTTTCCGGCAGGGCGCCGACCTTGGTGGCGGCCACTTGGCCGTCCTTGAAGATCATGAGCGTCGGGATACCGCGCACGCCGTACTGGGTCGGGGTCTGCGGATTGTCGTCGATGTTGATCTTGGTGAAGGTGACTTTGGCGCCTAGCTCCAGGGAGATCTTCTCCAGCGAGGGCGCGATCTGCTTACACGGGCCGCACCACTCCGCCCAGAAGTCCACCAACACGGGACCTTCAGCCTTGAGCACATCCTGTTCAAAGGATTGGTCGGAAACCTGTTTCATGATGTGGGGTCCTTATAAGGGTTTTGCCGCCGTTTGCGGCTGCATGAGCCTGAATCTAGGGAGGGGGTGGGGGTGCGTCAAGCGCGCGGAAACGGCCATCTCCAAAAAGACATTTGGCGGAAAATTCGTCTCCCAAAGGGCGAAACCGGCCCAGTCGCGGGGATTTGAACTAGCTTCTCCACCGTAACGTCACGGGCGTGATGGGATTGCGGGCTGCGCGGTTTTCGGCCTGCGCAGCCAGAGCTTCGCGCTTCAGGCGGTAATACCAGCGGGTCTGGGTGTCGGCATCCTGGACGAGCATCGTGGGCGGGTCGAAGGCGAGGCCTTCCTGCATATCCAGCACGGCGCGCCGGTCCTGATCCAAAAAGCGACGGGTCAGGGGTTCCATAATGGCTTTCAGGAGCATCCCGCCCGGTACGTCCCAATACATCACATGATGCACCATGGTGCGCTCGGGTGTGATGGGCGTGCAGGCGGTGAGGCCGCAGTAGTTATATTTCGGGGTGCGCGCATGCTCGATGCGCACCGACGGCAGGTGATAGGAAATCTCCGTCTCCGGCGCCCCGCCCAGGAACAGACGATAGGCGCGCGAATTGCGCGAGGCTGTGTGGCGGTCCATGCGCCAGCCCAGGCCTTCTTTTTCCGGCAGCGGTGAGAAGGCTTTGGCTTTCTCGTGGATGCTGTCTTCCTTGCGCCACAGCGCGGAGCGGTGAACGAAGGCGCCGTGCGCCGGATCCATGAGACCGATGACGGCAAGATCGATATTGCAATCGAAGGCCACCGCCACATGAAACTGGAAGCGATCACCGATGGCGGGTACTTCCGGAACAGGCGGCAATGCCCCGACCTGCGTGCCCATGAAGACCCAGATGTTGCCCTGGCGCTCCGCAACGGGGAATGTCACGGCGCGGATGTCGCTCGGTTGCGGGCGTTGATCGGCGGTCTGCGACGGAATGGCGGTGCAGCGGCCATCGGTGGCGAAGCGCCAGCCGTGATAGGGGCATTCTACTTCGCGCCCGTCGAACTTTCCCTTAGAGAGCAGCGTGCCGCGATGCGGGCAGGTGTCGCGCAGGGCGAACACTTTGCCGTCGGCGCCACGGCCCACCAGGACCGGCTCGCCCAGTAGCGTGCAATGGCGCATGGCGCCCTGCGCCAGATCGTGCGCCGGCAACGCGTAGTACCAGGCATTGCTCAGCATGATCCCGCCCGCGCCCAGGCGGTAATCAGGTGCGCTGCCTTTGTCGTGCCGTGCGTCATCCATGAGGAGGGTTATATCATGTCCCGCAAAATCGCATCCATCTGGGCATCGCCCAGTTCCATCATAAAGGGCCCATTGGTCCATAGGAGCACGCAGCGCACGGTGCGATCCGGATAGATCATGCGCAGGATGGCGCGGTAGGTGGCCATCTGGAAGATGTAGGCCGGGTCCACCAGCGCGGGGTCGCGTGGCGGCGGGCGGTTGGTCTTGTAGTCGATGATCCAAACTTCCGTATCGGTAACGGAGAGCCTGTCCACTTGGCCGGAAATGGTGTGTTTGCCGACAAGACCCGTGACGGAGACTTCGGCGCGGCTGCCGGGGGCGAACACAGCCGCGAAATCCGGCGTGTTGAGGACGGCCAAAGTCTCGGCGATGACGGTGTCCTGCTCTTCCGACGATAATCCCCAGCTCGGTTTGCGGACAAAGCTTTCGGCGGCAGCACGACGGCTGGCGGGGGAAAGATCAGGCAGGCTTTGCAAAAGCCGATGGATGATGAGCCCGCGCTGATAGCGCTGCTTGCCGTTGTCCTTCAGCGGCGACTGGGCCGCGGACTCTTTCAATGCGGCGCGTGACGGCGCCAGGGGGCGAGATGGCGCGGGCTCGGGCGGCGCGTTGCGCTTGGCCCACTCCGGCAGAGATGCGGCAGCGGTCTCGGCGATCTCGCGCGTTTCCGGTTCTGGTGCCGCTGTTTGCGATGAGACCAGACGTAAGATACCCAAGTCCGCGACGTTTTGCGTTTGCGGCAGAGTCTCCAGGCCTTCGCGGATGAGATTGTACCAGGTCTCTTCCATCTGACGGGGACGCCGGGTCTGCCAGCCGCAGACATAGAGACGATCACGCGCGCGCGTCATGGCGACATAAAGCAGGCGGTGATATTCGCGGTTCTGCGCGGTCTTGGCGTCTTCGCGCAAGCCAGCTGTGACGGGATCGAGCGCGTCGGCTTTCGCGGCCCAGAAAAGAAGCGGCGGGCTGCCCTCGGACCACAACAATGTATCCCGCATCGTGGGTACTTGCGCCGTATCGGGCAGGAACACAATGGGTGCTTCAAGCCCCTTGGCGCCATGCACGGTAATGACGCGCACGGCGTTGCCGCCCTGATCCAGATCGCGCTTTACCTCGATGGCCCCTGCCGTCAACCAGTGCAGGAACCCTTGCAGCGTCGGCGCGTGAGTGCGCTCGAAGGTCAATGCAAGAGTCATGAACTCGTCGATAGGATCATCCGCGTCGGTGCCGAGGCGGCGCAGCAATTTGCGCCGGCCATCAAGCGCGACGAGAATATGCCCATACAAAGCCGCTGGGGTTAAATAGTCCGTGCGATTGAGCAGGTTTGCGAGGAGGTCGTAGGCCTTGCCGAAAACATTTGTGCTGCCGGCATGGTCGGTCACCCGCTCCCAGAGACGGCGCGCGCCACGGTCATAGGCAAGCGTGAAAAGGTCCTCTTCCGACAGGCCGACGAGTGGACCTTTCAACACAGTTGCCAGCGTCAAGTCGTCTTCCGGCAGAAGCAAGAATTGGCCGAGGGCCACAAGGTCCATGACAGCCAGCTGTTCGGTAAGCACCATGCGGTCGACACCGGCCACGGCGACGTCGAGCTTCTTCAGGTGGCGCACGAGTTCTTCGACGAAGCCCGTCCGCCGGCGTACGAGCACCATGATATCGCCGGGCTGGATGGGGCGTGCCTTGGACTCCAGCATTTCGCCGCTCACCATGGCTTGAATGCGCGCCGCGACTTGTGCCGCGAGACGCGACTGCGGGGACTCGCCGCTGTGGCGCTCCACAGGCGGCTTCCAGCTTTCCGGTGCGTCACTCGCCTCGTGCACAACCAGCGGCCAGATTTCCACCACGCCCGCCTGCCCCTCGCGTGCGGGCAGGTGGGTTATATCCTCGCCGGAGGATGCGACGCCGGCCCGCGCGAGCGCGCCGTCGCGGAAGACGGCATTCACGGCTTGAAGAATCGCCGGCGCCGACCGGAAGGAGACGTTCATGGGCACATCGCGCCATGCGCGTCCGATGCTCTCGGCGCGGCTCCGCATCACATCATGCATACGGTCGAATTCGCGGGGTGCGGCGCCCTGAAAGCTGTAGATGGACTGTTTGCGGTCACCGACGGCAAAGACTGTGCGCTGGGTGAGGGAGCGGTCCTCGTGGCGGCCTTCCCCGGCAAAGAACTCCACGGCAATGGGATCGACAATGGCCCATTGATCCGGGTTCGTGTCTTGGGCTTCATCGATGAGGATATGGTCGATGCCGCCATCGAGTTTGTAGAGCACCCAATCGGCGACGCCGGCCTGTTCGAGAAGGTGGCGGGTGATTTGGATCAGGTCATCGTAGTCAAGGAGCCCGGCCTGGATTTTGGTCTCTTCGTAGGTGTCGAGCACATAAGCGCCCAGACGCATGAGGGCTTCGGTGCCTTCTGCCACACGCGCGGCTTTCAAGCGGCCCAGAGTCTGGACGAGGCGATCCCCCTCGGCCTGCAAAGACTCAAGAACATCAATTTGAGTTGCGATGGCTTTCGTGGCGAGGGACTTCCTCACGGTGCCGTCGTTCGTAATGAAATGAGCCGCGTACACTTCAAAAGTTTCACTGCGAACTGTTACGGTTTCCAGCCAGGCCGCGATGCCTTTGCCGCGCGTCTGGTCCGTGTTCGATCCGCGCGCGAGAGCGCCTGCCGCTGCACGAAGCGCTTCACAATTGAAGTTATCATCAGCACATGCCCCGCCGATGATGTCCGCTTCTGTTTCACCCGGCTTCAAGCCCAGCGCGGCGCGCATCGCGGTGATGGTCCTCGCCAGGCCGTCATAGGCAGCAAGTGCCCGTTTGAGCTTGCCGCGACCCGCCACAAGCGCGCTCATAAGATCGGCGAAGTTACTTTCGTGGACGCGAGCGGTAAGGACTGCAAGTGCTGCCGCAAGCTCGGCATCGCCGCCGCCGCGCGCTTCGGCAACCATGGACTCAAGCGCTTGATCCAATGCTTCCGCGGTATCGCGCTCGTCCATCAACTTGAAGTGTGGTGAGACGCGCGCCTCGATGGGAAAGCGTCGCAGGAGCGATTGGCAGAAGGCGTGCAGCGTCGAGATCTGCAAGCCACCCGGGGCATCCAGCGCTTCCGCGAAAAGCCGACGCGCGCGTTCCAGAGCCTGGCGCGCGGTTTCAGCCGTGGCTGTCTGCTCGGGTACCAGCGGTGTGATCTCGGCCAACAGAGCGTCCTCGTCCGCCGTCACCCAACGCGCGAGGCGTTCGGAGATGCGGTTGCTCATTTCCGCTGCCGCGGCTTTGGTGAATGTCAGACAGAGAATGCGTTGCGGGGACGTGCCCGAGAGCAGCAATGCCAGGACCCGCTCCGTCAGCACCTTGGTCTTGCCGGAGCCGGCGGAGGCTGTGACCCATACGTTCACCTCCGGACGAATGGCGGCGTTCTGGTCGCGTGTCGCGATGCTGACAGCGTTGACGGCGCTCATCCTTCGTCGCTCCCGGCGGACCATTCCTTTACGCGCGCCAGATGCTCGTAGTCGCTGTACTTCGGCGCGTATTCGGGATTGGGACGTGCCTCGTAGGCTGTCGCGGGGTCATCGAATTTGGCGACAAGCTTCGTCAATCCTTCGCGCGCCTCGGCGGCAAGTGTCGCGGCGTCGGCATGCACATGCCTCTCATCGCCACCGGACTCACGCCCGTGCAAGTGCCAGAAGGCCAATTCGTTTGCCGTGCCCGCTGGAATATCCTTAAAGCCGCCGGCGCCAAGGATGGCAGCCTCCAGGGGCAGCTGCGGCGCGAAGGCCGCCTTCACTTCTGATTCCGTGGGCGGCGTGCCGGTCTTGTAATCGATGACGGCCCAACCGCCGTCCTTCATTTGATCGATCCGGTCGGCGCGGGCCGTCACGGTGAAGGGCCCGCCCGCGCTCGCGATTGTCATTCTGCCGGGAATTTCGACGAAAGCGCGCGCGAGGTTCGCGCGTCGCTTTGTCTCCACGCCGATGAACCATGCCGCGATGCGTTCAAAGCGCGGCCACCAGAAAGCCATCACGCCGGGCCGGGCCGTGTGGGTGCTGAAGACGGTGCGGCCCGCGTCAAGCAGGTTGGCCAGCGCGCCGGCGGGCAGCGCCCCGCTCGGATGCTTGCTGACGAAAGCGCGCAAGGCTTCGTGGATGAGTGTGCCGTAGTCGGCCGCACCGGGATCCTGATCCAGAGGTGCGAGCGCCTTAAGCCCGAGGATGTGGCGGGCATAGATGCCGTAAGGATCGCGCATCCAGGTTTCAATCTGCGTCACTGAAAGTTCGCGCGGGCGGGCGGGTACGGGCGGGCGCGGTGCGGGCGGCAGGTTGCGGGCAGGTGCTGTGGGTTTGGTGAGCTCGCGTGCCCAGGCGAGCCAATCGCCCGCTGTCGCATCAAAAGCATGCGCGAGCCCCGCCGCTTCCAGCACGCGCTCCAGGCGCATGAGCCAGCGTGAGGGCACCGTGGGTGTGCCCTCTACCTTGGCGGAACGCGTGAGGATGACGCGCGGCGCGGCAAGCGCTTGTGTGATGTCGTGCGCCGCCTGTCCGGTGCGGCGCTCCGGCGCAGGCAGGCCGAAGGCCTTGCGCATGGGTCTGCTCATCCACGGATCGGCCGGGATTGCGGCCGGCCAAGTCCCTTCGTTAAGCCCGCTCAGGATCAGCACGTCGAAACGTTGCAGGCGCGCTTCCAAGGGCCCCAGGATATGCAATCGGGGATGACGGCCGTAGCGCGGGCGCACAACCCGCCCTTCCAGCAGGGCCTCGAAAATACCGGCGTAGGCGGACGGCGAGATGGGCGGCAGGGTATCGGCCCAGAGCGCCAGTTCGGCAACGAAGGCCATGGCAGCTTCACCGTCGTCGCCCGTCCACAGACGTAAGGGGCCAGCGATGTCATGGGTGGCGGCAAAAGCTTCGGCCGCTTCCATGTGCGCGCTGAGCAGCGCCGACAGCGGCGCCTGCGTTGCGCTCATGAGTGCTGCGAACGGCGTGATGCAGGCTTTCAGCGCATCGAGCCACACGGCCGTGGACGTCGTGGCAACGCTTGCCAGTCCGTCGAGGCCCGCGGGCGGGCGAGGGCCCCGCAGCATATCGCGCTCGGCGTCACGCGTGGCGCCGCGAAAGCGCGCTGTATCCTGACCTGCCGCCGCCAAAGGATGTTTGCAAAGTGCCAGAAGCGGCACAGGGGCAAAGCCGGATGCGGTCGCATCGGCGATAAGGCGTAAGAATGTGCCTACGGGCGTTTGCGCCAAGGGCATTCCGCCGGAATCATCCACGTCGATCTGCCAACGCGCCAGTTCCATGGCCACGCGCTCGGCCAGCGTGCGGTCGGGTGTGACCAGCGCGCATGTGCGCTCAGGGTTCTCCAAGGCTTCGCGCATGAGCAGCGCGACGGCCTCGGCTTCTTCGCGCGGGGAGGGGCAGTCAATGCGTGTGATGCCGGTAACGGCCTCCGGCGGAAGGGCGGAGATGGTTTGCCAGCGGTGCGTGGTGGAGGCGGGCCGCAAGGCCTCGCTGATGAAACGGGCACGCGCATCGGCAGTGACCGACGTGCCAGGCCAAGGGGTGACGTCGTCACGCCCCACCGTCAAAACACCGAGAAGCTGCTTGATGCCGAATTGCGGGTGAGTTTCGTCGAGCACAGCCCAATCGTCTTCGTTCAAATATGTATCGAGCCCCGGAAGCACGACGCAGCCATCCTTCATGCGCGCGACCGTGGCCAGGACTTGAGCTGTGGCGGGAATACTGCCGGTCGAACCAGCGGCGATGACGGGCCCCGTGCTTGCTCCGGCGGCCCAGGCGGCGGCTTGCGCGGCAAAGACGCGGTTGCGGTGTTCGGCCGGATCAAGCGCACCTTCGGCAGCGATGATATCGGGCCAGAGCTGCGTGAGGATGCCGAGAAACTCCAATGTCTTCTGCCAGTGGGTGGCGTAGTCCTCGGGGACAAGCCGGGCGAGGCCGTCGAAGGAAAGCTGTTCGGTCTGGACTTGGTCGAGCAGCTTGGCCAATTCCTGCGCCAGGCGGATGGCGCGCTCCGGGTGTGGCTCACCGAGTTCCGACGGAAGAGATTGGATCAGGCGTGCCAGCATCAACTGGCGGCGCAAGGGTGAGATCGGCGGCGGGATGTCGGCGTGGCTCTCACTTGCGATATAACTTGAGAAAAGAGCGTCGTCCTCGGCCATGTCGCTGAGCGGCATCAGGCGCGGAAGAAGCAATGGCTGACCATCATTCAAGCGCAGGAAAGCTTCGCGGAGTGCGCGGCAGGCGCGGCGCGTCGGCAGGAGTACGGTCAGAGCCGACAGTGCGAGAGGATCGCCGCCCGTATCTTCAAGAATGCCGCGCGCCAATGTGTCAACGAAAGGTTGATCCGGCGAAATAGAGAAGACAGCAGGTTTGCGCACACCGTGGCGGCGCGCAGCATACTGACGCCAGGTCTCCATATCGCTCATGATGCTGCGAGAAGCGCATCGGTCGCGCCAACAGCCTCGGGCGTGCCCACGTGATACCACGCACCGTCATGGACGACCGCTTTCATGCGGCCCGCTGCTATGGCGCGGTCCCAAATCTTATTCATGGAGAAGGGTATAGGCGTTTCATCCGCGAGAACGCGCGGGTGCAGGATGGTGGCGCCGGTATAGACGAATGGCGCCGAGGGTGCGGTGCCGCGACGGCGAAGAGTGCCATCATTCTCCGCAAAGAAATCGCCAGGACCGTCGAAGCCGTGCGCGCATTCACGCGGATGCACCAGCATGAGCACATCGAGGCTCGTAGGGTCCCATGCAGCCGCGAGCCGCGCCAGCGCCGGCGCGGCTCCGTCCTGGATGATGGCGTCGCAATTGAAAACAAAGAACGGCGCCAATCCCAGAAGCGGCAAGGCCTTCACCACGCCGCCGCCGGTGTCGAGAAGCTTCTCGGTTTCGTCGGAAATACTGACGGCGGGTGCCTTGCGGTTTTTGAGGTGTGCCACCAACAACGGCGCGAGATGGTGCACATTGACCACGGCGCGCGGAACGTTTGCCGCGGCCAGCTGATCGAGCGTCCAGTCAATGAGAGCTTTACCGCCGACCTTCACCAACGGCTTGGGCGTATGGTCGGTGATGGGGCGCATGCGCGTGCCCAAGCCGGCAGCCAGAAGCATGCCTGTTTGGGGCATCATGCTGTCACAGCCCGCAATGCTTGAGGAACGTGTGTATCGAACCAGGCTTTGAGATCCGCCAACGCCGGGTGCGCCAGGCACAGGTCCATGTAGCGCCATAGGCGCGGCATGTGCACGAGGTAGTGCGGTTTGCTGTCGCGCACTTTCAGGCGCGCGAAGGTACCGATGACGCGCACGTGACGCTGGGCCGCCATGACCGCCCAGGATAGCGCGAAATCTTCGGCGCTGATGGTGGGGAAAGCAGCACGGTAGCGCGCTTTCATATCAGCGACGAGTGATGCATCGATATCGCGGCGTGCGTCCTCCAGAAGTGACATGAGGTCGTAGGTGACGGGTCCGGCGACGGCGTCCTGGAAATCAAGGATGCCGCACGCTTTGACGCCCTCGCGATCCGGCACCAGCAGCAGATTGTCTACATGGAAGTCGAAGAGCACCAGCGATGTCGGCGTCCTCCAGGCGAACGGAAGAATGCGCTTCCAGGTCGCCTCGAAGCTTTGCAGCGCATCTGCCGATAACGGCGCCGCGCCGATCAAAGGCAAGTACCACACATGCAGCCGGTTCACTTCTTCGAGCAAGCGCGCGTGGCCATAGGCCTGCACACCGGCAGGTACGGCATCGGAGCGGCGATGAAGGGCGATCAGCGCATCGATCGCCAGTGCGTAGAGCTCCCGTTCATCGTGGCCGCGTGCGAGAAGCCGCGTGTAAGTATCATCGCCCAGGTCTTCCAGCAGCAGCAAACCCGCTTCTGCATCCTCGGCCAGGATTTCAGGTACGGAAAAACCGAGCCCATGCAAATGCCGGGCGATGCGCACAAAGGGGCGTACATCTTCCTGCGGCGGTGGCGCATCCATGAGCACCACGCGCCGTCCTTGTGCATTCTCCAGACGGTCGTACTTGCGGAAAGAGGCATCGCCCGCCAGGCGCCAGCGCTTGGCGGTATGCCAGCTGTGGCGTTCGAGAAAGGCGACGATCAGGGACTCACGGGTTGCGGACATCACGCTCCAACTCAATAAGGCGAGGCCCCCAGGTGCCGTGCGCCGCAAGGACGGCTTCGCGCGCGCCGCCGGCAAGCGATAGGGTCACATCAAGACGGTTCTTCGGCAGTAAGTTACCAAGGCGTTCGGGCCATTCAATCAGACTCACGCCCGTCGCCAAAGCCTCTTCCAGCCCCAGTTCCAGAACTTCATCGGCGGTCTTCAGCCGGTAAAGATCGAAATGCCAGATGGACAGCGCCGTCGTGTCATAAGTCTGGACGAGGGTGAAGGTGGGGCTGACGACTTCTTCATCGACCCCGGCGCGTTTCTGGATGAACCCCCGCGCCAAGGTGGTCTTGCCAGCCCCCAAAGGTCCCACAAGCGCGAAGACGTCGCCGTGCCGTGCGTGGCCTGCCAAAGCAGCGCCCAGGGCAAGGGTGTTTTGTTCTGTCGGAAGCGCGATCTTCAACGGCCGGCCGCCACAGTGTTCGCGCGCACGCCACCCGCTGGTAGACGGCAGGTAATGACGCTGTCCATATCCTCACCATGCATGTCCAACGTGCCGCCGTGGAGTTCCACCATGCGCTGCGCGAGATATATGCCGAGACCCGGCGATGCGATTTCGGATACCGCATGACGTTCGGTGAAGGTCACCTCGTCATTTCCATTACGTTCCACCGCCAGTGCGATCTGCGTGCCGGTGACGTTTTTCAAGGCGCCGCTGACAATGTGATAGAGCGTCTGCTTGATGCGCGCCGCATCGCCCACCATCCAGCCGACCTCAGGCGGGCAATGCACGGTCAGGATGACGCCGCGGCGCTTCACGGCTTCGCGCGTCATGGAGACCACGCGGTCCACCACACTGCGAATGTCGAAGGAATCAAGATGCAGCGTTTGCTGACCCGCTTCAACGCCGGAGAGATCGCGAATATCTTCGATGAGTGTTTTTAGTGCGGCCGCCGAACCCAGGATGTCGCGCATGGCACCCGCCGGCGCGGCTGCTGTCTTCGTCGTCGCAGCCTTACCATCCAGCCGGGCCGCAAGCGCCGCAATGGCCGATACAGGGCCTTCCAACTCCGAGGCCACATTGGTGATAAACTCTGTGCGTAATTTGTCGGTGACGGAAAGCGCTTCGGCGCGGCCACGCAGGGCTTGGGCCACGCGTTCCGGCGCCGAGACGTCATTGTAGCAGAATAAAATGCCGCCATCGGGCAGCGGCACCGAGATGAACTCCAGCACCGAGCCATCGCTGCGCACGACACGGCCCTGCTGTGATGTGCGTTCGCGGTCGCCGGCAAGGGCCGCCAGCATCACGGCGCGGTGCCGCGACCAGATGGTGGCATCGTCAAAGAAGTCACGGAAGGCATCGATGACGGCGCTCATGGCCGGGCCTTCGCGTAAGGCTTCCAGGCTCAGTTCCCACAACGCGGCAAAGGCCGGATTGGCAAGGCGCAGCTGCCCGTCGGAGCCGAACACGGCCACAGCTTCCTGCAGATTGTCGATGGTCTCGCGCTGGACGGCGATGAGGGTGTTGTAGGAGCGCTCCAACGCGAGCTTGTCGGTGACGTCTTCGTAAGTAGTGAGCAACCCGCCCATAGGATGCGGCGCGATGACGCGGCGCAGCGTGCCGCCATCCGGCAGATGCAGCACATCCTCCAGCGGTTCTATGAGCGAATTGAAGCGCGCCAGTTCCTTTTCCTTATAGGCCGGGAAGTCGGCCACTTCGGGCAGTTTGCGCTCACCTCGCAAGGTATCGAGCAGACTGCCGTAAGCGGGTGCATCCAGCAGCCACGACGGCTCCAGACGCCACAACTTGGCGAAGGCGGTGTTGAAGAACACGAGGCGTGTATCCGGTCCGAAGATGGCGATGGCATTGGTCAGGCGTTCCAGCACGTCGGCGTGAGCTGCCGCTTCGCGCTTCAGCCGTGTCTCCAATTCCTCCTGACGCGTGATGTCGTAAGCCACACCCGCCGTCAGCCGGCCACTGCCGTCGGAGAAAAGGGGTTTGGTGGTATCGCCTTCGCTGTTTTTCGGGAGTGCGGCTTCAACGGGTGACTCTGTAACTTCCATCAGGCGGCGGCTGCCATCGATCACCATGTGAAAGGGTGCCCGGCGTGTCTCGGCGGCGGCGCGGGCGGCGGCGGCCAGCGCACGGGCTTCGCGCACGGCCACGCGCGGTGCGATCTCGCGGCCACGGGCCACCACGTCGCCAGCACTTTTAGCATCCACCGCTTTGACGTAAGCGGCATTGCAGTAGATCAGCGACAGGTCGTCATCACGCAGCCAGACGGGCTCGGCGATGCCGTTCAAGGCCGCACGCAGGAGATTGCACTCACGAGTCAGCGCAGCACTTTCTTCCGTCAAGGTATCCATGGCAGCCACACCTTCGGTGACGTCGCTCATCCACACGACGTCAGCCATCACGCGGCCCAGGCTGTCGACGGCGCGCATGCCCCGGGCCTGGATGCGCCGTCCCGTGCCGCTGTGCGTGAGATCAATGGAGAAACCGGTGCCTGCGTGGCGCAGATTGTCGATGGCATCGGTGAGGCGTGCGCGGGAGTCCGCGTCAAAACCCTCGGTGATTTCCGCAAAGCTCGCTTCCAGGCCGCGGAAAAGATCCAGCAGCACCGCCAACCGGCGCGAACACACGCCCGTCTCTTGGAAGGATTGTAGGACACCCTCGCCGCCATCCGGGGTGGAGGAATGGAACCAGGCGAAATAGCCCTCGGGCGCTGTCTCCAGGGCGGCTTGCAGGGCGTCGCGGGCGTGAGCAGCCGCATGGGCGTCGCGCTCGGCCAAGCGCCAGTACCTGTGCTGGCGCCAAAGGGCCCAAACCGTGGGCGGCACCAGCAGAACGACGCCGATCAATCCGGTGATCACGGGCGGTGTCAGCAGCTCGGAAATGTCGGTGAGCACCAATCCCTCAAAACAGTTGCGGCCTCTGGCCCGAATCTTACCTGTTCGGACGAGAGGCCGCAAAGACCATCGGGTGAAGGCTTAACCCTTAGTAGCGATAGGTCTCCGGCTTGTAGGGACCGGCAACGGGCACGCCGATATAAGACGCCTGACGTGTCGAAAGCTTGGTGAGCTTGGCGCCCACCTTGGCCAGGTGAAGCTCGGCCACCTTCTCGTCCAGGTGTTTGGGCAGCACGTAGACTTGCTTCTGGTACTTGGCACCGTTGGTCCACAGCTCGATCTGCGCCAGGACCTGGTTAGAGAAGGAAGCGCTCATGACGAAGCTGGGGTGGCCCGTGGCGCAGCCCAGGTTCACCAGGCGGCCTTCGGCCAGAAGGATGATGCGCTTGCCGTCGGGGAACTCGATCTCGTCCACCTGCGGCTTCACGTTGTGCCATTTGTAATTGCGCAAACCTTCGGTCTGAATCTCGGTGTCGAAGTGGCCGATGTTGCAGACGATGGCGCGGTCTTTCATCTTGCGGCAGTGCTCGACCGTGATGACGTCAAGGTTGCCCGTGGCGGTGACGAAGATATCCGCGCGCGGCGCAGCATCTTCCATGGTCACAACTTCATAGCCTTCCATGGCGGCCTGCAACGCATTGATCGGGTCGATCTCGGAGACCATTACGCGGCAACCGGCCTGGCGCAGTGAGGCGGCGGAGCCTTTGCCCACGTCACCGAAACCGGCAACCATGGCCACTTTACCTGCCATCATTACGTCGGTGCCACGGCGGATGCCGTCCACCAGGCTCTCGCGACAGCCGTAGATGTTGTCGAACTTCGACTTGGTGACGCTGTCGTTGACGTTGATGGCCGGGAAGTGCAGGCGGCCTTCCTTGGCCATCTGATACAGGCGATGCACGCCCGTGGTGGTTTCTTCCGACACGCCCTTGATGTTGGCGAGCACCTTTGCGTACCAGCCCGGCTGTTCCTTGTTGCGCTTCTGAATGGCGGCGAACAGGACCGTTTCTTCTTCGTTGGTCGGCTTTGAAACCAGCGCGGGGTTCTTTTCGGCTTCGGTGCCCAGCACGATGAGCAGCGTGGCGTCGCCGCCGTCGTCCAGAATCATGTTGGGTGTGCCGCCGTCGGCCCACTCAAAGATCTTGTGGGTGTAATCCCAGTACTCTTCCAGGCTCTCGCCTTTCACCGCGAACACCGGAATGCCGCGCTCGGCAATGGCGGCAGCGGCTTGATCTTGCGTCGAGAAGATGTTGCACGACGCCCAGCGGATGTCGGCGCCAAGATGCTTCAGCGTCTCGATGAGCACGGCGGTCTGGATGGTCATGTGCAGAGAGCCGGCGATACGCGCACCCTTCAAAGGCTGCTTCGCGCCGAATTCGGTGCGCAGCGCCATAAGGCCCGGCATCTCGGTCTCGGCGATGGCGATTTCCTTAAGGCCCCAACCGGCGAGGCCCATATCCTTCACTTTATAGTCAACTGACGTCATCGCGGCGTATCTCCATCCTGCGGCGGGGCGGCCCGACCGGGGTTAAAACGGGTTGAAAAGCATGGCGGGCCGTATAGCAGCCGCAGCCTTTATCGGCAACGGCCCCTGTGGGGAAAGCCCAGGTCCGAAAGCCTAATCCCCATTGCCCAATTCATCGACAAGGGCCCGTGTGCGGGCGGCGTCGGGCTCGCTGGTGATACGCCTGACCCGCCCACTGATGGCCGAAAGGTTAAGCTCCAGAATACGTTTTTTAACGCGTGGCAGGCTGGTGGCCGACATGGACAGGTCGGTGATGCCGAACCCTAAAAGAACCGGGGTCATACGGTCGTCCCCGGCCATTTCGCCGCAGACGGATACGGGGATGCGGGCCGCCAGGGCGGCTTCAGCCGAAAACTGGATCAGGCGCAAAACCGCCGGATGCAGCGGGTTGTAGAGGTAGGCCACCTGCTCGTCGGCGCGGTCGATGGCAAGCGTGTATTGGGTGAGGTCGTTGGTGCCGATAGCGAAGAAGTCGGCTTCAGCGGCCAGTGCATCGGCGGCCAGGGCGGCGCCGGGAATTTCAATCATGATGCCGAGCGGCGGGATCGGGTCGGCGATCTTCGTGCCGCGGCGGCGCAACTGCGCTACCAGCCGGTTCACCATCCGCCGCACCTGGCGTACTTCATCGACCGTGCAAACCATGGGCACCAGGATGCGCACAGGTCCGAATGCGCTTGCGCGCAGGATGGCCGAGAGTTGCATCAAAAGCAGTTTGCGCCGGCTTAGAGAAAAGCGAATGCCGCGCAAACCCAAAGCGGGATTGGGGCCGGGCGTCATCTTGAAAGCCGCGCCCAACTTGTCGGCGCCGAGGTCCAGCGTACGCACGGTGACGGGCCGCCCGCCCATCTGCTTGACCACTTTGGAGATTTCGCTGAACTGCTCCTCTTCGCTGGGCAGATCGTCGCGGTTCATGAACATGAACTCGCTGCGGAAGAGGCCCACACCCTCGGCCCCGGCGGCGATGGCGGCATCGACGTCGGCGGGCAGTTCGATGTTGGCCTGAAGGCCGATGCGGAAGCCATCGCGCGTGACCGCGGGCACGCTCTTTAAGCGCTTCAGGGATTGTTGCGACCGCGTGAAGTCTGTGCGGTGGCGTTTATATCGACTCAGCGTCTTGGCGGTGGGATGGACGATCACCACGCCTGTAGACCCATCGACAATGATTGGTACGCCGTTCTCGGCATGGTCCAACAGATCGCGCGCCGCCACGACAGCCGGCAGTCCGAGCGAGCGGGCGACAATGGCCGTATGGCTTTCGACGCCGCCGAGCATGGTGACGAGACCCAGTGCGCGGCGCGGATCGAGCAACGCGGTGTCGGCGGGCGACAGCTCATCGGCGACAATCACGGCGTTGGGCGGAAGGTCACTGAAATCTCCGCCTGCGGCTTTACCGAGGCTCTCAACCAAGCGCCGGCCCACTTCGCGGATATCGGCCATGCGCGCGGCCAGATACTGGTCTTCCATGGAGGCGAAGGCCTCGGCCATGAGGCCGATTTCCTTCATGACGGCAGCCTCGGCGTTGATCTTCTCTTCGGCGATGCGTTTCTGCACGCCGCGCACCAGGCGCGAGCCGCCAAGCATCTGATGGTAGGCTTCAAGGATGTAGCCCAACTCTTCGCCGGCAGCGCCCGGCATGCGTTTGGCTTTGTTCTGGAGGGCTTCGATGCGTCCGGCCGCCTCGGCGGCGGCTTCCAGGACGCGGTGCTGCTCGCTGCGAACTTTCGTCGCCGAAATGCGGCGCTCGCGCACTTGCACGACCGCGCGGGAGTCATGGCGATAGACCACGCCGATGGCCACACCCGCGCCGACCGGAAGGCCTTCGAGGACCTTCTCGCGCGCGGGCGTTGACGTCGGCGTTTTACTCTTCATCGAATTTGTTGGCGACCAAAGTGCATAGGGCGTTCATGGCCTGCTCGGCATCGGGACCCTGTGTGCGGATTTCGATCATGGTGCCGATGGAAGCGGCCAGCATCATCAGGCCCATGATGGACCTGCCGGAAACTTCGTTCTCGCCGCGCTTCACGCGGATGTCGGCTTCGAATTGGCCGGCCGTTTTGCAGAATTTAGCGGCGGCGCGCGCGTGCAGGCCTTTGGTGTTGCGGATCTCGGCCGTGCGGTAAAGGTCTTCGCTCATCCGTCGGGGTCCCCGGTGTGTTGTGTCGGCGCGCGCGGTTGGAGCGTCGTATCGAAAAGTGGGAACCGGTTTTCGGCATAACGACGCGACCAAACAACAAGAGGCCAATCGAACAATAGGCATCCATGATTGTCCATCATGGATTTGTTCATGATTGGAGCGCCCGCTTATTTAACTATTTTGGTTTTCTGCTTTTCTTGCGCCAGCAGAGCTGACGCCACATTGATGTACTTGCGGCCCGCATCCTGGGCTTGCACCGCAGCGTGCTGCAATGTCTCGGTGCTGCGTACTGAAGCCAGTTTGATGAGCATCGGCAAATTGACGCCGGCAATCACTTCCACCGGCGCGGTTTCCATGATGGAGATGGCGAGATTCGAGGGCGTGCCGCCGAACATGTCGGTCAGCACGACGACGCCGGTACCTGCGTTCACTTTATCCACGGCCTGCACTATATCGGCGCGGCGCTGTTCCATGTTGTCTTCAGGGCCGATGCAGACGGTGGCCACTTGAGTTTGCGGACCAACGACATGTTCCATAGCTGCCACGAGTTCCAACGCCAGCCGGCCATGGGTGACAAGCACGAGTCCGATCAACGGTCTTGATTGCGACATAAAAAGAAAATCGTCCTGAAATATGGGCAAGCTGCCGAAGCGCTTAGCAAAAGACGCCGATTGGGCCAGGGCGGGGCGCAGCTTATCCAATCGAGCTGGGTTATGCGACTCCCATAGTACACCGCACCTAAGGCTTTTATGGGGTGGGAAACGCCCCTAAAATAATGAAAAATACACTATATTTCAGATAGTTAGTTCTCATCTTGCGAGGTCTTGTAGTAGTCACGCATGAGTTCCCGCGACCAGTCCGGCTGTCGGATCGGTCCTTGTGGGGCGAATTCGGCGATGTGCGGCTTGATATCGAGCACGGGCGTGCCGTCGATGGCATCCAAAGCCCGCACCTTCAAGACCGTGCCCTCTACTGCCACCACACGCGCGCTGGAAATGCCGACGCGGTTGGGGCGGCTTTTGCCGCGCTGGGCGAAGATGCCCACCAGCGGCCAGTCCTTGCGCTCGCGCGGATGACGCGCGCCTGTCTCGATCTTGTCGGGATCGACGCGGTTCATCAGGAACACGATCTCCACATGCGAGAAGTCCTTGAGCCCGAACAGGGCCTCAGGCCCGAAGCGGCTGGCATCGAGATGGATTTCAGAAATCACATCGCCCCAGAAATCGTCGATAGGCTCTTTGCGCGGGCTGCGCACGACACCGATGGGAGCCAGGCTGACGGCTGCGAAGGGATCGTTACTCATGAAGGGTGCTCACGGTGCAGGCTGAGGGGACACGTCGCGATGACGAACACTGAAGGGAATCTTTTTGCGTGCGAGCCAAGCCTTCAAGCGTTCGACCACATAGACCGAGCGATGCTGTCCGCCGGTACACCCCACCGCGATGGTCAGATAGCTTTTGCCTTCGGCTTCATAGAGCGGCAGCAAAGGATCGAGCAGCTGCATCAGGCGTTCGAGGAATGGGGTCAGAGCAGCATCCCCTGAAATATAGTCCGCGACCTCGCTGTCCATGCCCGATTGCGGCCGCAAGTCCTGCACATAGTGCGGGTTCTTGAGAAAGCGCACGTCGAACACAAGGTCGGCATCGCGCGGCAGTCCGTTGCGATAGCCGAACGACATCAGGAAAATGCGCAACTGCCGCTGCGAGGCTACGCCATATTGCCCCGCGACGATGCGCTTCAGGTCAGCCGCCGCCAGTCGCGACGTGTCGATGACAAACTCTGCCTGTCCACGCAAAGGTGCTAGCAAACGCCGCTCGGTTTCGATGCCCACAGTCACGGGCAAATCATCGGCGAGCGGGTGCGGGCGGCGTGTCTCGGTATAACGCTGGCCCAGAATCTCGCTGTCGGCGTCCAGGAAAACAATGCTGACCGGAACCTTGGCGGCCTGCAGACGCGCGATGACGTCGAGAAGGCGCGCGGCATCAAAATCACGCGTGCGGGCATCGATGCCTACAGCCAGGGGCGCTTCACGGGCGGTGACCACGGCCTGCAACAGCGCCACGGGCAGATTGTCGACGGTCTCGAAGCCCGCATCTTCAAGCGCGCGCAAGGCAGAGCTTTTGCCCGCACCCGACAGGCCCGTGACGATGACAACCTGGTGGGTCTGCTCGTTCATGGCAGGGCCTTCAGCACAACACGTACTTTGGCATCGGCGGAGGCCGTGAAAGGATCAAGGGCCAAACAGGGCAGGGTTATGCCTTCGATGACGGTGGTGGAATTTTCGGGCATGCGCTCGATTTCACTTTGGGGCAGCAAATCTACCACCAATTTTATACGCGCGCTGGCGCGAAAGGGCATATCCACGATGCCGTACCCGCGCACCTCAACCTTTCCCGCGATGGCCGCGGGCGGGGTGGCGCGTACGTGCCCCGCCTCGGCCACGACTTCGCAATAGTCGTCGGCCACGAGGCTAGCCCCGGCATCGATCAACCGCAAAGCAAGGTCGGTCTTGCCGGCGCCGGAGGGCCCGCGCAGGGCCACGCCGGCTTCGCCGATGGTCACGACTGTCGCATGCAGCAAGGTCATGGCCCGATCTTACGGTTTTGCAGCACCGATTTAAAGTTGGGAGGATTTGAAGTTGGAGCATTTTAGGGAAAAGTGGGTTCCGGTTTTCCCGCTAAAAATGCGACCAATCTAGTGCGCTTCCGTGGCGCCGTGCGGGCCGGGGCGAATCAAGGCTGCACTCAGAACCGCGGCCACCAGGGCGCACACGGCGCCGATGACGAAGGCGAACTGATAGCCTGCGTTGAGCGCTGTGCGCGGGTCGCCGTCCTGTATCGTCTCTGCCGTGCGGCCGGCGGCAAGGCTGACCAGGATCGCGAGGCCCAGGGCCCCACCCATCATGAAGGCCGTGTTGACCACGCCGGAAGCAAGGCCCGATTCACTCTGTTCAACGTCGCTCATCGCCGCGAGCAGGATGGGGTTGAAGGCCATGCCCGCGCCGATGCCGAGCAGCGTCATGGCCGGCAGCACATGCAGTGTGAAGACACCGTCGACGGGTGCGATGGCAAACAACGCAAGACCGGTCGCGGCGAAGAGCAAGCCCAGCGCCAGCGGTAGGCGAATGCCAAAGCGGTTCACCATCTGCGCCGAAAGTTTATAGGAGAAGGCACCCATGATGATGTTGGCGGGCAGGAAAGCGAGGCCCACCTGCATGGGCCCATAGCCCAGCACCAGTTGCATGTAGAGCGCCGAGAGGAAGAACCACGCAAACATGGCCGCTGCCCACAGCACCGCTGCCACATTGGCCGTGGAGACATTACGCAGCTTGAACAGACCGAGCGGCACCAAGGGTGCTGTGACACGCGCTTCGATGACAAGGAAAGCCGCCATCAAAAGTCCAGCGATCGACAGCAGCCCAAGGGTTTGCGTCGACGTCCATCCCGCTTCGTTGGCGCCGACAATGGCGTAGATGGCGAGCAGCAGCGCGGTCGTGACCGTTACCGCGCCCGCCACATCGAGCTTCTGCGTTCCCGAGGCCGGCTCGTCACGCGGCAGAAGTTTCACGGTGAAAGCCAGCACCAGCGCGCCGACGGGGATGTTGATGAGGAAAATCCAATGCCAATTGAAAGCATCGGTGATGAGCCCGCCCAACAGCACGCCGACACTGCCGCCCGCTGCCATCAGGAACCCGAAATACCCCATGGCGCGCACGCGCACATCCGGTTCGGGAAAAAGATCCATGATGAGGGCAAGCGCAACCGCCGACACCACCGCGCCGCCGAGGCCCTGGATGGCACGCGCGACGATCAGAGAGGTTTGCGTGCCGGCAAGGCCGCAGGCAAAAGAAGCCACAGTGAAAACGCCGATGCCGCCCGCGAACAACCAGCGCCGCCCATAAAGATCACCCAGGCGCCCGCCCAGAAGCAGGAACCCGCCGTAGGTCAGCATGTAGGCGTTCACGACCCACACCAGCGAGGCTTCCGAGAAGCCGAGGCTGGCGCGAATGGATGGCAGCGCCACGTTCACCACGGTGGAATCGAGCACGATCATCAGCTCGCCGCAGCACAGGATAAAGAAGGCCAGCCAGCGCCGGCGCTGAAGTTCGGACGTTGTCATGAAAGGATAGGGGGATAAAAAGGAATGACGGAAAGGATTTGCGTGCAGCCTATCATTAAATCCGACCGTCAAGAATGCCAAGAAAATGGAGCTAATGTGACTTGGAATACGGATGACGGATGGGGGCGCGGGTTCACTCGACGGATTTATCAATCTACCAGTAAGTCTGGCTAGCAGTTGGCGATAATGACGTTTCGAGTTACTTATCCATTAGTCTTGGCTCCAGGAGCCTTTGTGTTGTGGCCATTCCCCCACCCCCGTGTGAAAGAGTACGAGAAGCTCTGCTGCGACCTGGTGCTCGACACTGGCTCATAGACCACATCAACGCCTGCGCAGAATGTCACATAGCCGCAGAGCCAATTTTCGCCGAGCTATCCGCAATATTTCTAGATGCGCACCGTCGCTACCAGGAAGTTAGTGCGGGCTTCGAGGTCAGACTGAAGGCGTTGTCCCGAGAATCAGAACCGCCGGGAACGGTAGATGTGTCCAGCGCACTCCTATTGAACTTTGCGCGTGCTGTTAATGATGATGCACTTAGAATTTATCAGCACGATCGACATGATAGCTTGGGCGCGGTTCGCTGGCTCCAATATACATTTCTTGCGTGTCGAGCTTTTGAATGTGAACGTCTCATCGAGCACAAAATCGCGTTTGAAAATCCGAAAACAAGAGTTGGAGCCGCGAAGGTACCTGATAGCCCAGAAAAAACTTGGGCTGATGTTACGGCTCCATCCACAATGGTACGGGATCACCTGAGATACGGGACATTCCCCTTCAATTTCGCCCTTCAAGAAACTATTCAGGCAGAGTTGACGAAGAAAAAGTTTGTTCACGCCTTAGTATTGATATGTGACCCCGCGAAGCACGGAGTAATGAGCCCAATACTTAACGTTGTTTCTGCCGCCCATGTCGAACAGATATATGCACTGGGATTCGAGGCCGCAATTAGTGCGCTGCATGCGTTTGGCGAATATCTAGCCCCTGTATAATCTATTGCTAGCGTGATTAGGTGGCCGGCAGGCGAACCGTGAAGCGGGCGCCCTTGGCACTGCCGCTGTCGTCTTTCATGGTTTCAGCGGTGATCATGCCGCGGTGCGCTTCCACGATCTGTTTTGAGATCGAAAGGCCCAAGCCCGAATGTTTGCCGAAGGCCTCGCCCTCGGGCCGTTCGGTATAGAAGCGGTTGAAGATGTCCTCTTCCTTGCCGGCGGGAATGCCGGGGCCCTGATCCTCGACCATGATCTTCACGTGCCGCCGCTCGCGGACGGTACGGATGGTGATGGTTCCGCTGGGTGGGCTGAAAGAGACGGCGTTGCTGATGAGGTTGCGGAAGACCTGGCCCAGACGCGTCTCTAGTCCCGGCACCGTCAGATCGGCCTCGCCCGGCTTCTTGCCCGCCGGGGTGTCTTCTTTCAGTTCGACCTTGGGTGCATCGGGATTGTCGTTGGCGTTTTGCACTTCCGCCAGCGCATGCACAAGCCGGCCCACATCCACGGGCTCCATCTCGGCGCGGGAAAGTTCGGCATCCAAACGCGACGCATCCGAGATTTCCGAAATCAGGCGATCCAGGCGCGCGACGTCCTCCATGATGATGGACATCAGCTTCTTCTGCTGCTCGGGGTCCTTCACGCGCGCCACGGTCTCCACGGCGCTGCGCAAGCTGGTGAGCGGGTTCTTGATCTCGTGCGCTACATCGGCGGCGAAGTGCTCGATGGCGTCCATGCGCTTCCACAAGGAATCTGTCATATCGCGTAAGGCTGCCGATAGCTCGCCGATCTCGTCGTTGCGGCGCGTGAGATCGGGGATGGGGTAACGCCGGTTCTTGGCGCGGCGCACCTGCATGGCGGCGGCCGCCAGCCGGCGCACGGGCCGGGCAATGGTGTTGGCGAGGTAGATGGAGGTCAGTACCGTCAGCGCCAGCACCCAGGCGAACATGCCGAGGATGGAACCGCGCACGGCGAACAGGCGCTTATCCATATTACTGCCATCGCGCGACACCAGGATGGCGCCGACGTTTTGCTTGTAGAACTGCACCGGCACGGCGACGGAAAGGATTTTCTGATGGTCGCTGCGCAGGCGCACCATGCTCTTGGCGTTGCCCTTCTCTAAGGCTTCGCTGGCTTCCACATAGTCCGCCGCCTTGGGCTTGGGCTGCTCGACATAGGCATCGAAGCTGCGGTCGTAAGCGTATCGCCCGATGCTGGCCTCATACACTTTGCGCAAGGTGCGCATGACGGGGCCTTCATCGACCGGCGGCAGGTCGAGCACTTGGACTTCGCCGCCCGGCCCTTGCAGCAGCCGCGTATCGGCGACCATGGCGCCGCCTCTGTCGAAGAGCTGCGAGCGGATGTGGGCGAGGTTGGAGAGGTTACGCAGGAGCTGGCGCGCGGCATCGGGATCGATCACGCGCCGCGAGGCGGTGGATCCGAAGTCCATATCGTCGGAGTCCTGCGTATTGCGGTTCTTGCCTTTGGGTGGCGTGGCGACAACCACGGCACCCTCTCCAATAGCCGCGGCGATCAACTCGCCTTGGGTGCGCAAGGCATCCAACTCGGTGGCGATGAGCGTGTCCTGGTATTCGTCGAGGAACAGCAGCCCCAAGGCCAGCAGCACAGGGGCAGCGAGATTGACAGCAAGGAAGCGCAAGGTCAGCGGCGAGAACAGCCGCATGCGCCGGTTGGACTCATCAAGTCCATCCCCGGCGCTGGCAGCGGGCGCGGCAGACTTCATGCGAAAGTCGTCGAGCTTGACGTCCTTACCACTCACCGCGGAGGCCCTTCACCACCCGCCGCGGCCTGAGGCTCAGGCGGCGGCAACGTTGCTTTCGTTATATTTGTAGCCTACGCCGTACAAGGTTTCGATATTGGAGAAATCCTTATCGACCTCGCGGAATTTCTTGCGCAACCGCTTGATATGGCTGTCGATGGTGCGGTCATCGACGTAGATGTGCTCGCCGTAGGCCGCATCAATAAGCTGGTCGCGGCTTTTGACGTGGCCCGGGCGCTGGGCCAGAGCCTGGATGATCAGAAATTCGGTGACGGTCAGGTTCACCTGCAGGGTCTTCCACAGGCAAAGATGTTGGGCGGGGTCGAGCACCAGTTCGCCGCGGGCCAGCGACGCGGCGGAAGCGCCGCCACCCGCCCCTTGCGCCTTCTGGGCTTCGAGGCGGCGGAAGATGGAGCGCACGCGCTCGATCAACAGGCGCTGAGAGAAGGGCTTCTTGATGTAGTCGTCGGCACCCATGCGCAGGCCGAGCAACTCGTCGACTTCGTCGTCCTTCGACGTGAGAAAGATGACCGGCATGTTGGACTTCTCACGTAGGCGCTGCAGCAATTCCATACCGTCCATGCGCGGCATCTTGATATCGAGCACAGCAAGATCAGGCGGGTCCGCCTGAAGCCCACGCAGGGCTTCGGCACCATCGCGATATGTTGTGACCTTGAAACCTTCCGCTTCGAGCACCATCGACACGGAGGTCAGGATGTTGCGGTCATCATCTACGAGAGCGATACGGTTTGTCACGATTTGGTCCCTTTCAGGTCCTAGTTCAGCCGACGCCTTATCTCACTGCCGCATTATGGCAAAAATATCGCAAAGGTATGTCGTCTTCAGGGTTTTCAATCTGCCACTTTCAGTGCGACTTGGTCGTTTTTCCCATAAGGCGCGCCATTTCGGCCTTTGCGCCGGCGTACTCGGTATAGCGTGTCATGCCTGTGGCAAGGGCTGCCTCAAAGAGCGTCAGGGCCTCCTTGTGGTCCTGTGCCATCAAGGCTGCCTCGCCCAGGTAGTAGTAAGCCTCACATAAACGCCCAGGGGCGTATTGGGGTTCCCGGGCAGCGGCTGCGAGCAGGGAATCGCCGGAAAGTGTGCCTAAAAAGTAGTGCATGACAGGCGCGGGCCACGTGGACGGCGGGGTGCGTTGTGCGCTGTCGGCGAGGGCGGAGGCTGCGGTCCGGCCCGCGCGGCTTTCGGCGATAAATCGCCACAGGGCCAGTTCCAGCGGCGCGCCGGGCAGAGCTTGCGCGGCGGTAAGGTCCGCGGTTGCGGCGTCATAGTTCGCTTGCATCACGCGCAGATAGCCGCGCGCGGCCAAGGGCTGCGCGGCCGTTGGCATTTTCTGCAGGATGGCGGTCAGGTCTTCTTCAGCGGCGCCGTAGGCGCCGGTGTTCTGGAGTGCCAGCGCCCGGCCCATGCGCCCCTCGAGATCATCGGGACGATTTTTCAGGAAAGCCGAATAGTCGACGATGGCCCCGGCGGCGTCTCCACTTTGAAGCTTGGCGTTGGCCCTGAAGAACAGCGGCGCAGGATCGCCAGGCTTTAAAGCCGCAAGAGTGGTGAAGTCGGCGACGGCTGCTGCGAAGGCTCCGCTCTGCAAGGCGGCCACGCCGCGTCCCTCCAGCGCAGCGGCATCTTTCGGATCAATGGCAAGAACCGCAGCGAAGTCCGCCGTGGCGGCGGCGTGATTGCCGGCGCGGGCGTAGGCGGTGGCGCGTCCACGCAGGGCGGACGCGTCTTTAGGATTAGCGGCGAGCGCCGTGGCGTAGGAGGAGATGGCGCGGGCAGTCTCGCCGGCTTTGAGGCGCGCCGCGCCCAAGAGGCGCTGCACTTCGGCGTCACTTGGGGTAAGCGCAGCCGCTTGTTCAAGTTCAACCACTGCTTCGGTGGGTGCGCCGTGGTCGAGGTAATAAGTGCCGCGTAAGGTCAGGGACGCAGCATCGCGTGGGTTCAGACGCCGCGCTTGTGCCAGGTCCGCCAGGCCGTCGGCATCAGCGCCGCGTTTCAGGCGCAAGGCCCCGCGCCGGGCATAAGTTTCGGCATCGCCTGCGTGAGCGGCAAGGACCGCGCCATAGTCGGCTTCCGCTCCTATAAGATTCCCGAGGGTTTCGCGCAACTTGCCGCGCGCCAGAAGGGATGCCGCATCCGATGGCGCGAGAAGCAGGGCAGCGTCGTAATCGGCCAGCGCGCTATTTTTCTCGCCCGCGCGTTCATGAGCGGCACCGCGTGTGGTGAGGGCTAACGCGCGCGTGGCCGCTGGCAACGCTGCATCATCCAAAAGGTGCGTGCAGGCGCTGATCTGACGTGCTGTGTCCGCCGTGGAAGCAAAGCATCCGAGATCGGCAGCATTTCCGAAGGAGGCAAAGCCCGCGGCAGTGATCAGGAATAAAGCGGCGGTAGCGTTAGCGCATGTTCTTGCGCGCGACGGTCCAGGCCTTGTCTGTGCACAGGCCGCAGTTCTCGCCGGTGAACATAAGCTTGGCTTTCTGGTCATTCTTCAGTTGCCAATCCAGCCATGCGCCGACGACCTTGCCGAAGAGACCGCCATTGGGTTCCTCATAGGTGGCCATGTGGCCCACGTCCGTCTCACCCTTGAAAAGCGGAACGCCATCGATATAGCCAAAATCGTCGTTAGCCGTCTCGTGGGCGATATCATCGGGCCCGCCGGCAAGATAGAGCAGCGTTTCATGGAGATGCGCAAGGTGCGCCTTGGTGACGGTCCAGCCGGGGCGCGCGCTGAGATCGGCGAACACGCCGCCATTCAGGATCACTTCCGTCTTGATGCGCGGATCGCCGGCCACTTCGAGGGCTTGCAAAGCGCCGCAGGAGTGGCCCATGACCGCAATAGCCTTGGTATCCAGGCGCGCATGGAATTTACTGTCGGCGCGGTCGTTCTCTTTTACCGCCCAATCGATGGCTTCGATCAGTTGTGCCGGCTCGGTTGCGCGCACGCCGCGCGGCAACTGTCTGCCCGAACCCCCGATGGGTCCCAGCGCGATCACAAGGTATCCGTGCTCCGCCACGCCCGTAAGCAAATTGGAATAGCCGGCGCCGTTGTCAAAACAGCTGCCGTTCCCGAACGCGATGATCGGAAGTTTGCGCCTGCCGAGCTTTTCCATCGCCGTCGGTCGATAGACAGTGTGTGTCGGCAGTGTTGGGTCCACCTCCATCGTGACGTTAGAAGGCGTCGTTGCGGTCTGCGCGTGCGCAGGACCGGGCAGCACTACGGCAGCGATCACGGCGAGAAGGGCGGACAAGGCGCGGGTCATCGGGGTGCTCCGCATGACGATGTATCTGATGATTATCCCGGAACATCAGCATCCGGCCCAAAACTGGGCGAGTCAAGTTACGCCAGGCAACGTTACGGGGAACTAATGTGCTTCGGCCCAGTTGGGGCCTACGCCAACATCCACCGTCAGCGGCACATCCAGGTGCGCAGCGGCTTCCATGACGGTCTTCACAACGGCTTTGGTCTTTGTCACCTCGGCATCAGGAACTTCAAAGACCAATTCATCATGAACCTGCAGCAGCATGTCCGCCGCAAGGTTCGCATCCTTCAAGGCTTGCGGCAGACGGATCATGGCCCGCTTGATGATATCGGCGGCCCCGCCCTGGATGGGTGCATTGATGGCCGCGCGCTCGGCGAAGCCGCGCATGTTGGGGTTCTTGTCGCCGATGCCGGGAATGTAGACCCGCCGGCCGAAGAGCGTGCTGACGTAGCCCTGTTTGCGCGCCTGACTTTTGGTCTCTTCCATGTAGTCGCGGATCTCAGGGAACTTGGCGAAATAGGCGTTGATGTAATCCTGCGCTTCGCCGCGCGCGATGCCCAGTTGGCGGGCGAGGCCAAAACCCGAGATGCCGTAGATGATGCCGAAGTTGATGGCTTTGGCGCGCCGGCGGATCATGGGGTCCATGCCGGCGATGGGCACGTCGAACATTTCCGAGGCCGTGGCGGCATGAATGTCTTCGCCGTTCTTGAAGGCACGCTTCAAGCCTTTGACGTCGGCCACATGCGCCACAAGGCGCAGCTCGATCTGGCTGTAGTCGGCGGACACCAGCTTGCGCCCGGCGGGCGCGGTGAAGGCCGTGCGGATCTTGCGGCCATCCTCGGTGCGGATGGGGATGTTCTGCAAGTTGGGATCAATGGAGGAGAGGCGGCCCGTAGAGGCGATGGTCTGCGCGAAGCTGGTGTGCACGCGCCCTGTGTTCGGATTGATCTCTTCCATCAAAGAGTCGGTGTAGGTGCTCTTCAGTTTCGCCAGCTGGCGATAATCGAGCACGCGCGCCGGCAGGTCGTGCCCTTGCTCGGCCAGTTCCTCCAGCACTTCAGCGCCCGTGGCATAGGCGCCGGTCTTGCCTTTCTTGCCGCCCGCAAGGCTCATGCGTTCGAACAGGATCTCGCCCAGCTGTTTGGGCGAGTTCACATTGAAGGGCTCGCCGGCCAGCTTGTGAATCTCGGTTTCGAAGATGGCCATGCGCGTCGCAAAGTCGTGGCTGAGGCCCGCGAGGACTTTTTTATCGACCAGGATACCTTTGGCTTCCATGTCCTTCAGGACGTGGATCAAGGGCCGGTCCATGGACTCATAGATGGACAGCAGATGCTCCTCACGCAGGCGCGGCTTCAGCAGCATATGTAAGCGGCGCGTGACATCGGCGTCCTCGGCAGCGTAGGCCGTGGCCTTGTCGAGCGCCACACGGTCGAAGGTGATCTGGTTCTTTCCCGTGCCGCAGACGTCGGAGAACTTGATGGTGTGGTAGCCGAGATGCAGCTCGGCCAGCTCGTCCATGCCGTGACCATGGGCGCCGCCCTCAAGATTGTAGGAGACCACGATGGTGTCATCGACGGGCGCAACTGCAATGCCTTCGCGCGCGAACACGTGCATGTCGAATTTGATGTTGTGGCCGATCTTGAGCACGTTGCGGTCTTCCAGCAGCGGCTTGAGAATGCGGATGGCGTCGGCCACTGGAATTTGCGGCGGCGCTTCTCTGTCGCCTGCCTCCCCGCCAAGATCAAGCGTGCCCTGTACGGCTGTTCCAACATGGCGCAACGGGATGTAGCAAGCCGCGCCCGGGACAATCGACAACGACACGCCGACCATTTTCGCGCGCATGGGATCGAGTCCGTCGGTCTCGGTATCGACGGCCACCCAGCCATTGGCGAAGGCTTCCTTCACCCAGCGTTCAAGTGCTGCGACGGTTTGAACGGTTTCGTAAACCCCCGCGCCGACAGGCTGAGCTTGCGGTACGGGTTTCGCAGGTGTGGCTTGGTTGCTCGCCGTCTCTCCGGCGAGTGGGATGGACTCTAACGTGCGCGCAGTTCCACCGAGCCGCGTGGTCACCTTGGTCATAAGGCTTTTGAAGCCTTGCGCCGCGATGAAGTTGAGCAGGGTGTCAGGGTCAGGTTCCTGCCACTTCAACTCCGCCAACGTGGTTTCCACCGGCACGTCATCCTTCAGCGTCACCAGCAGTTTAGAGACGCGCGCAAGCTCGGCATGCGCAATCAGATTTTCGCGGCGTTTGGGTTGTTTGATCTCACCGGCTTTCGCCAGCAGCGCTTCAAGGTCGCCGTAAAGGTTGATGAGTTCGGCGGCGGTTTTGATGCCGATGCCCGGCACACCCGGCACGTTGTCGGTAGCGTCGCCGGCCAGCGCCTGGACCTCGATGACTTTGTCGGGCGGTACGCCGAACTTCTCCATCACCTGATCGGGACCGATGTCGCGGTTCTTCATGGGATCGCGCATGGCGACCC
Source organism: Fidelibacterota bacterium (assembly GCA_947472795.1). Lineage (GTDB taxonomy): Bacteria > Pseudomonadota > Alphaproteobacteria > Rhodospirillales > Rhodospirillaceae > SHVO01. Next base: position 214,284 of record CANJBL010000003.1, read on the forward strand.
CGGGACGGATCAGCTGCATCAGGTCTTTGTCGGCGGAGATCACCACCACATCCACACCGGCCGTGACCGCGTGCTTGGCGTAGGTGGCGATGATATCGTCGGCCTCGAAACCCTCCATCTGGATGCACGGCACGTTGAAGGCGCGCGTGGCATCGTGGATCAGGGCGAACTGCGGGATCAGTTCTTCCGGCGGCGGTGGGCGGTGCGCCTTATACTCTTTGTAAATTTCGTTGCGGAATGTCTTGCGCTTGGCGTCGAACACCACGGCGATCAATTCCTCGACAGAATGATCACGCAGATCGTCCAACAGCTTCATCAGCATGTTGCAAAAGCCATAGACGGCATTGACGGGTGTGCCGTCGGGCCGTGTCATAGGCGGCAGTGCGTGGAAGGCGCGGAAGATGTAACCCGATCCGTCGATCAGGTAGACGCGCTTCGGCGTGGTTGCTGTGCCGGCCATTAGAGTTGCCGCGCGCGACCGCGCCAAATGCGGATCATCAATGACCAGTGTGGGTTTTGGCGGTCTGGCTCAGGACATAATGGCGGCTGCAATAGGGGCATTCGATCTCGCCCACTTCGGGTTTGATCTGGAGATAGACCCGGGGATGGCCCAGAGCGCCGCCGCCGCCGTCACAATTGACGGTGGTGGAGTCGGTTTTAATCGTCTCTGAAGGCTCGCTCATGGTGTTGGTGTCCCGCCTGATGCCGCGCTGGTTTTTAGGGGCGTGTTATTAACCCTGTTTATGCGTCCCGGAGCCTAAGATTTCAAGGCCGGTGGCGGATTTCAAGGCCGATCCTCGGGCGATAAGGGCAGGGTACCGTTCTGTCATTGACCGGCGATTTCAGGGGGTGTTACCCAAAGCCCATGGCTCAGAATCCAATGTCCCAAACACCCCTCGCGCCCAAATTGCCTGACCTCGCGGTGGAAATCCGCGACGTCAATAAACTCTATGCAGGCGGCGGCAAACGCCCGGCCAAGCAGGCCCTCAGCAATTTCTCCCTGGAGATTCCGCGCGGGTCCTTCTTCGGTCTCCTCGGTCCAAACGGCGCGGGCAAATCCACCATGATCAACATCATCGCCGGGCTGGTGCGTAAGACCTCCGGCACAGTGAAGATCTGGGACTATGACATCGACACCCAGGAACGTCAGGCGCGCTGCGCCATCGGTGTGGTGCCGCAGGAACTGAACCTGGACCCGTTCTTCACGCCGGCTGAACTTCTGGAAGTGCAGGCGGGCTTGTACGGTGTTCCCAAGGCCGAGCGCCGCACCAAGGAAATTCTCGAGGTGGTGGGGCTTGCGGATAAGGCCAATGCTTACGCGCGGGCACTGTCGGGCGGCATGCGCCGCCGCCTGCTGATCGCCAAGGCTCTTGTGCATACGCCACCTGTCGTGGTGCTGGACGAGCCGACGGCGGGCGTGGATGTGGAATTGCGCCAGCATTTGTGGCGGCACATGAAGGAATTGAATGCGCGCGGCACCACGATCCTTTTGACCACACACTATCTGGAAGAAGCTGAAGAGCTTTGCGACCGCATCGCCATCATCAATCACGGGCAGCTGGTGGCATGCGACACCACGCGGGCGCTCTTACGCCGCATCGACAATAAAGCTGTGATCTTCACGCTGGCGCAACCGCTCACGGCGGTTCCTGAAGCGCTCGCGCGCTTCCATGCGACCCTGCAAAGCCCACAAGAGCTGCACGTCAACTACCGCCCCAGCGACAACGCCATGCACGCCATCCTCGATGCCGTGCACGCCGCCAACCTTGCCGTCGCTGATATGCGCACGGAAGAAGTGGAGCTTGAGGATATTTTCCTGCAACTCACCGCAAGCCCCGCAACCGCAAGTCCGGCACAAGCGGCGCAATAGCAACGTGGATGAGCATAAAATGCGGCGTGCGCTTTTGGTTTTTGCCGTCGGTTGTCTTCTCGCAGCCTGTGCGCCCAGCATCGCGCCGCCAGGCACGTCGAGCACCACGCCCCATCTGACAGACACGAGCTTCGTCACGGCCGACGGACTCTCCCTCGCCGTGCGCCGCTGGCTGCCGGAAGGCCAAGAACCACGGGCGATCATTCTCGCCGTGCATGGTTTCAACGACTACAGCAAAGCCTTCGACAAGGTTCCGGGTGCTCCGGGTGTAGGGCCATATCTCGCCGGGCGTGGTTTCGCGGTTTTCGCCTACGATCAGCGCGGGTTCGGCAGGTCGCCCCATTTTGGTCTCTGGCCTGGCGGCGACACGATGGTCACCGACTTCGGCGATTTTGCGCGCGTGCTGAAAGCCATGTATCCACAGGTGCCGCTCTACGGCCTGGGCGAAAGCATGGGAGGTGCCGTCGTGATGACGGCGCTGGCGCAGTCAAACCCGCCGCCCCTCAACGGCGCGGTCCTCTCCGCTCCGGCTGTGTGGGCGCGCTCGACCATGCCGGTATTCTACCGTCCGACCTTATGGTTTGCCGCACATCTTATGCCGGCCTGGAAGCCGACGGGTGACAGCCTTGGGCGCATGGCCAGCGACAATATCGACATGCTCCGCGACAACGGGCGCGATCCGCTCTTCATCAAGCAGACACGCATCGATTCGGTCTATGGGCTCAGCAACCTGATGGATCAGGCGTTGGCAGCGTCGCCCAGAATTACCGCGCCGGTGCTTTATCTTTATGGCCACCACGACCAGATCATTCCGCGCAAACCCACACGCGAAGCATTGGAGGCTCTGACTACGAAAGATCCGCAAGCTGTGCGGCCGGCCTACTATCCCAACGGCTGGCATATGCTTATGCGCGACAAACAAGCGCCGACGGTGCTCGAGGATATCGCGAGCTTTCTCGGCGACCCAGCGGCGCCCTTACCGTCGCGCGCCGATGTGGATGCCCTGCCGCGCCTTAACGCGACCCAAGGCCCCTGTCCGCCCTGTGATTAGACGTACCATCGCGCCGTTTGCTCCGTGGCGGGCAATGTTCTAAATTGCGCCGCGCCTGCAAATATTGCGTGCCCGTAGCTCAGCTGGATAGAGCGTCGCCCTCCGAAGGCGAAGGTCAGGGGTTCGACTCCCTTCGGGCACGCCAACGCCTCGCAGGGACGACAAGGCGGTTCTTGGGGCACATTCTTCCGACGCCGGTTTTGTATATTTTCTCGCCTTAAACGCCCATCGCGCGAAGGGCGCAACCAGCAGTTAAGGCCCGCCGTTTGCCTTGCCACCATACCGGTTTCTGTATAGGTTGAACGTCCGCTCTTAGGGGTCGGATAGGTATCCAACCTATTGGACAAAAAGGGCTTTGGGGACGCCGAGCGGAGTTCGATTGAAGAGCTCCGGCGAAGGACTCGGCCTGGTGGGACGATTAAGCGATGAGTGTGCTCTTCAAGGCCCTGCAAAAGGCCGAGAGAGAAAACGAACAGCGTCAAACACCGGCTGGTGGCTTTGATGCCGGACGCCTTGCAGGCTCCGGTACCATCAAGCGCGCCGGTGGGCGCGGCATCAACTGGCGTGTCGCCGGGCTTGCCGCAAGCGGTGTGCTCGCTGTCGCCGTCGTTGGCGCATTCTTCCTCGCAGGTTCCGACACGGCTCTCGTAGGAACCGCACCGAAGCCGGCCACAGCAACGCCTGCCGTTCCCGGAACCACAGAATCCATTCCCGTCCTGCAACCTTCGCCCGGCGCGCCTGCGACCGTTGCTGCAGCGCCGGCGCAACCGGCATCTGCCACACCACCAGCAGCCGTTGCGTCAGCCCCGCCACCAGCGGCAGAGCCGCAGCAAGTCGCGGCGGCGCCAGCTGCATCTCCGGTACCCGCTGCGCCGGAAGCGCAAGCACCATCATCCGCCGCGCCGTCTTCGCCTGCCCCCGCCACGCAAGTAGCGCAGGCCCCCGCTACGCAAGTCGCGCAGGCCCCGGCTGCGCCTCCAGCTCCGAAAGCCCCCGTTGCCAAGCCGGCGCTGCAAGACGTCTCTGATCTGCCTGCAGACTCGCCTGCCCGCATGCTCAGCCCGCCGATCGCCGTGCAACGTGCGGAGTTTCAATTGGCCGGGGTGGGGCGCGCTGTTCAGGTGCGCGAAGTATCGCAGAACGCACAAAACAACGTCGGCGCTGGTTACGACGCCCTTGTGCACGGCTCCTATGACACGGCGTTGGGTTTTTACGACCGCGCGCTGAAGGATGAACCCACCAGCATTCTCGCGCAGCTCGGCCGCGCGGCGGCCTTGCAGAAAATGCACCGCAATGAAGAAGCGCACGCTGCTTACGAGAAAGTTCTCAAGGCCGAGCCCGACAACCGCGAAGCTTTGAGCAACATCACGGTCATTCTGGGCGAAAGTGCTCCGGCCGAAGCGTTGAACAAACTTCTCGACCTGGAGAAAGCGTATCCGGGCTTCAGTCCGGTGAAGGCCCAGATCGGGCTGACGTACGCAAAAATGGGATCGATGCCGCCGGCGCTCGACTATTTGCGCCGCGCTGTGGCGTTGTCACCGGAATCCATCATGTATCAATACAACCTCGCGCTGGTGCTCGACCATTTGGGGGAAAGCGATCAAGCGGTTTCGGTTTATGAAACGGTCTTGGCCTCGCTTTCCGGCGGCCGCGGGGCGCCCGAACTTTCAGCCAACGACATCGAACGGCGAGTGCGTTACCTCCGCGTGCGCTGACAAGGGCGTCAAGTCATGCCGTATCTCGCGCATTTTGGGCTCAAGGAACATCCGTTCACTCTGACGCCCAATACCAACCAGTATTTCCCCATCGACAAACATGTGGAGATCATCCAGTCGATTCAATTCGGCATTGCACGCAACACCGGGATCTTGAAAGTCGTCGGGGATGTGGGCACCGGCAAGACCATGCTGTGCCGTCTTTTGTTGCGCAAATTGGTCGCCTCCAACGACGCCGTTGCCTATCTCAACGCGCCGCAAGTGGATCCCGAAAGCCTGGTTGGTTTGGTGTGCGCCGAATTCGGCCTGGAAGCCGGATCGCGCGCGCAAATGCTGCAAGCGCTGAATACATTCTTGCTGGAGCAACATGCGCTGGGCCGCAACGCCGTGCTGATTGTCGATGAAGCGCAGGCCCTGGGCCCCGCGGGCCTTGAAGCTGTGCGCTTGCTGTCGAACCTTGAAACCGAGCGCAACAAACTTTTGCAGATCGTCATGTTCGGCCAATCCGAACTCGACGAATTACTGCAGCGCTCCGACCTGCGTCAGATCAATCAGCGCATCGGCTTCTCGTTCAACACTGGTCCTCTCACTGTCGGTGAGGCGGTTCACTATATGCAGCACCGCGTGAAGATGAGCCGTGTCGATGGCATCGACTTTCCCATCTTCACCGAAGGCGCCATGGAACTGCTGGCGCAAAGCGCCAGCTTCGTGCCGCGTGTCATCAATATTCTTGCCGACAAGGCGCTTTTGGTGGCTTACGGCGAAGGCGCCATTCAGGTTGGCGAAAAACACGCTGAAGGCGCCATCGATGATTCACCGCAGCTTGCCAAGCCCGTCGGGTTGCAGCGGCGCTGGGTGCGCCACGCTGCCACAGCGGTGATTGGGTTGGCCGCGGCGGCTGTCTTTGTCCTTGTGTTGCTGCATCCGGCGGCACAGCAGTGGACCAGGAACATGCTCGTACACTTGCGTGCTCCTGTTTCGACCCCGGCTGCGGATGCATCGGTTCCGATGCCGGCGGACCGTTCCGCCTCCGCAGGCGCAACGCCCTAAGCCATGGGGCCAAACACCCCGCTGATTCCGGTGCTTGCCGTCTTCGGCCTTGTCTTCGGCAGTTTTACCACCGCGCTTTCCTATCGCCTTCCAAAGCACCAAAGCATCGCGCGCGGCAGGTCGAAATGCGCGGCCTGCGGTCATGAACTTGGGCCTGCGGATCTTATTCCGGTTGCGTCGTGGGTCGTGCATGGCGGGAAATGCCGCTATTGCCGCGCCAAAATTTCAGCGCGCTATCCCGCCATCGAACTTATGACGATGGGGCTTTTCGTGGCTGCCGGCATGCTTGTTCCGGACATGAACCACTTGCTCGTTCTGCTGGCGATGAGCCCCATCATGGTGGCGCTGGCTGTCACGGACCTTGAGCACAAACGTCTGCCAAACGCATTGTTGTTTGTTCTCACCGCACTCGCGCTGCTGTGGCGAGGGACCGGCGACGGCGATGTTGTCACCGGCTCTCTCACGGCGGTATTGGCCTTCGCTGCGCTACAGGCTCTCGATGCGCTGGTGCGCAAAGGCTTCCATCGGCCCGGCTTAGGTATGGGTGACGCGAAACTACTGGCGCTGGCGGGTTTGGCGCTCTCTGTTCAGGGATTTCTGGTTTTTATGCTGCTCGCCGGCATCCTCGGCAGTCTGTGGGGCGCCTTGTGGCGTTGGAGGAAAGGCGAGGGTGGGTTCGCCTTTGCACCTATGGTTGTCATGGCTCTGTGGATAAGTCTGGCGGTGCCTGAAGATGTGCTTCAAAGCATTGTTACATTTTCCTCACGTTAAGCCCGAAAGGCGCGCGCACCGCCGCCATTGAGTGTAGTAAACGGGCTGCCGCGTCTGCTATGTTGGCGCCTTCTGGGGTTACCGTTTTTCTTGCGGCTTTCTTGGGGGCTTCGAGAGACGAAAAAAGATGCGTGAGGCCACGCATGGCAGCAAGCCATGGGGAGGCCGAACGCGTCCTGGCGCTGATGCCAGCCGGGCAGGGGGTTATGCATTGGCCCGACGGAGCTCCCAACCTGGCCGTTCTCGCCGAAGAACATGCCCTCCCGTTGCCAGACCGCTCCATTGACCGGCTCATTCTGGTGCACTGCCTCGAGGGCAGCGCCCAGGTGCGGCCGTTCCTGCGTGAGTGCTGGCGTGTATTGGCCGATGGGGGGCGGTTGCTTGTGGTTGTCACCAATCGGCGTGGCCTGTGGGCTCGGGCTGAAAGTACGCCCTTCGCACAAGGGCGCCCTTATTCCATGGGTCAAATCACGCGCCTCCTGCGCGATAACCTCTTCGTGCCGCTGCAATCAGGGACCGCGCTCTTCGTGCCGCCGGTGTGGTGGTGGTTTTTTGCCGGTTGGGCGCCCACTCTTGAGCGCCTCGGTGCGCGCTGGTTCCCGACCTTCGCCGGCGCCGTCATTGTCGAAGCGGAGAAGCAGATTTACGCGGCACCCTTCGCCGGTAAACCTGCCCTGGCCGAGCGTGCAAAAGCCATCGTCAACCCTGCGGGCAACGGGGCAAAGCCAGCGACGAACCGCCGGGAAAGTCTTAAGGACGCATCAGGACAAAAAGAGCCTGGTCGCTGAGCAGATTGGCGCGCTTGCCCGTGGCGGTAAAGCCCAGGCGTCGGCCCTGTTCATCCAGGGCATAGCCCGCTTCGATCTGCACGCGCATGAGGCGGCACAGGGCGATGAAATCCTGAATGGTGCAGAGATGGATGTTGGGTGTGTCGAACCACGCATCGGATAATGTTGATGTCATCGGCATCCGGCCGCCGAACATCACCGACAAACGCACGCGCCAATGACCAAAGTTCGGGAACGAGACGATGGCACGCTTGCCGATGCGCAACAGTTCTTCCATGACGGCACGCGGACTGTGCGTGGCCTGTAGTGTTTGGCTCAGGATCACATAGTCAAAAGCGCCGGAAGGATAATCCTTCAGGTCGGTTTCCAGATTGCCCTGGATTACCGGCAAGCCTTGGCTTACGGCCGCGCGCACTTTGGCCATGGAGAGTTCCAGGCCGCGTCCATCCACCTGTTTGAAGCGCGTGAGATAGGCTAGCAGCGTGCCATCGCCGCAACCGACGTCCAGCACGCGGGCACCCGCGGGCACGAGATCGGCGACCTGCTGTAGATCGACGCGGATCTTTGGAATGGCCGTCGACGGCGTTTGTCCAGATACAGCGTTCATGGCGCAGTCACGTGCGCGCGCTTGGGCAATCCGCGTGCGCCGGCGGCGCCGTCAATGAAGCCCTGCAACGTCTGATGAAACTCGGGCTCGTCCAGCAGGAAAGCATCGTGACCTTTATCGGAGGCCACCTCCACGAAGCTCACATTGCCGGCTACGGCATTGACCGCGCGCACAATGGCGCGGCTTTCTTCCGTCGGGAACAGCCAGTCGGAGGAGAACGAGATCACGCAGAAGCGCACCGGCGTACCCTTGAAGGCATTCGACAACACGCCACCATTCTCTTGCGCCAGGTCGAAGTAGTCCATGGCGCGCGTGATGTAGAGGTAGGAGTTGGCATCAAAGCGATCGACGAAGGTGTGACCTTGGTGTCGCAGATAGCTCTCCACCTGGAAGTCGGCATCGAAGCCATAGGTCGGCGCTTCGCGGTCCTGCAAGCGCCGGCCGAATTTATTGTGAAGGGCCGGTTCCGACAGATAGGTGATGTGCGCTGCCATGCGCGCGACCGCGAGGCCGCGCTTTGGCACCTTGTTTTCTTCGAGATAATTGCCGTGGCACCAATCGGGATCCGCCATGATGGCCTGGCGCCCCACTTCGTGGAACGCGATGTTCTGCGCCGAATGGCGATAGGAGCCAGCGACGGGTACAGCCGAGAAAACCCGGCCGGGATACCGATGCGCCCACTCCATCACCTGCATCGCTCCCATGGAGCCGCCGATGACGCAGAAGATCTGCTCGATACCCAAATGATCCAAGAGCTTGGCTTGGGCTTGCACCATGTCGCGAATGGTGATGACCGGGAATGTGAGCCCCCACGCTTTGCCGGTCGCAGGATTGATCTCCTTTGGCCCGGTCGAGCCCATGCAGCCGCCGAGCACATTGGCACAGACGACAAAAAACCGGTTGGTATCGATGACCTTGCCGGGTCCGACGATGTCGCTCCACCAACCGGGCTTGCCGGTGACCGGGTGCTGGCTCGCCACATATTGGTCCATGGTCAGGGCATGGCACATGAGCACGCAATTGGACCGGTCGGCGTTAAGCGCGCCATAGGTCTGATAGGCGAGTGTCACGGGCGACAAGGTCACGCCCGACTGCAGGACCAGGGGCCGGTCCAGCGTCAGTTTAAGGTCTTCTGTGGCCGGCTTGGGGGCCGGTGGGGGGGCGGTCACGAGCGCCATGGCGCGGGGTCAGGTCCTTCTGGTGCAAGGGCATTGCCGAGGCGAAAGCCATGGAGCAAGGCGCTGCAAACCCCGCCAAAACACCTCCACGGCGCCACTATGTCAATGTTTTCTTTGATTTTGACGGCCCGGGCCACTATGACTCGGGCCCCTTGACGGCTTCCCGCCGCCATCGGGCTTTCAGCAGATAGATAGGGCGCGACATGGCGCTACCGCAACCCCGCCCCGGGCTATTGAACATACCGCTTTATGAGGCCGGCAAGTCCCAGATCAAGGGTGTCAGTCGCATCATAAAGCTGTCCTCAAATGAAGCGGCCTTGGGTCCAAGCCCCGCGGCCGTAGCGGCCTATGACGCGGCGGCGGCCACCTTGCACCGTTACCCTCCGGGGGATTCTTCCGAGTTGCGCGCGGCCATCGCCGAGGTGCATGGCCTGGAAACCCAGCGCGTGATCTGCGGCTGCGGGTCCGATGAGATGTTCGCGCTCCTGTGCCGCGCTTACGCCGGCCCCGGCGACGAGGTCATCCACACGCAATACGGCTTTTCGATTTTCCCGATCTATGCGCGCAGCGTGGGCGCGACGCCTGTGGCCGCGCCTGAGAAGACTCTCACCGCCGATGTGGATGCCATTCTCGCGGTGGTGACCCCTCAGACGCGCCTCGTGTTTCTCGCCAATCCCAACAATCCGACAGGCACGTACCTCAAGCCGGCGGAAATCGCGCGCCTGCGCGAAGGCTTGCGCGAGGACATCATTCTGGTGCTCGACGGCGCTTACGCTGAATTTGTCGACGACCCTGCTTACGATGGCGGCCTGGGACTTGCGCGCACGACGCCGAATACGGTGGCGACGCGCACGTTCTCTAAAATCTATGGTCTCGCCGCGGTACGTCTCGGCTGGGCTTACGGCCCGCAAGCCATCATCGAAGCCATGGAGCGTTTGCGCGCGCCGTTCAATCTCACAAAATCCGCACAGCTGGCTGGCGTGGCTGCCGTGCGCGACCAGGCCCACGTGGCCAAAGCGAAAGCGCACAATCTGAAATGGAAAGCCATTGCGCTGCAAAGGCTGCGCGGGATGGGCCTTAACGTCGGCGACGCCTGGGCGAATTTTGTGCTGCCGGAATTTCCCACCACACCCGGGCGTACAGCCGCCGATGCGGACAAGTTCCTGCAATCGCAGGGCCTCATTGTGCGTGCGTTAGGACCTTACGGCCTCACCAACCATTTGCGGATCACCATCGGCAGCGAAGAAGACATGAATGTGGTTCTCGACGCCCTGACGGCTTTCATGGAGGGGCGTCATGCCTAAGGCGAAAACCAAGGCACAGAAGGCGGTCATGTTCGACCGCGTCGCCTTCATCGGCATTGGCCACATCGGCTCTTCGATGGCGTTGGCCATGCGCCGTGCGGGTGTGGTCGAGTCCATTATTGCTTGTGATCGCAGCGCAAAGCACCGCAAGGCCGCGCTGAAACTGAAGATCGTCGATGAAGTGACCGCCGATTACGCGAAGGCCGTGAAAGGTGCCGATCTTGTCGTCATCGCCACCCCGGTTGGCACGAATGCCGCTATCGCCAAGGCCATCGCGCCGCATTTGAAGCCGGGCACGATCGTCACGGACGTGGGCTCGGTGAAACAAGTCGTCATTGCGGCCATCACGCCGCACATTCCCAAGGGCGTTTATTTCGTGCCCGGTCACCCTTTGGCGGGCACTGAACACTCGGGCCCTGAAGCCGGGCTTGCCGACTTGTTTGACGGACGTTGGGCCGTGTTGACGCCCTTGCCGCGCACGCCCGCGAAAGTGCTCGCGAAGGTTTCCACGCTGTGGAAGCGCATGGGCGCAAACGTCGACACCATGACGCCCGCGCACCACGACCGCGTGCTGGCGATCACCTCGCACCTGCCGCATCTCTGTGCTTTCACAGTGGTCGGCACGGCGACGGACCTGGCTGAAGACCTCAAGCAGGAAGTAATCAAGTATTCTGCGTCGGGCTTCCGCGATTTCACGCGCGTGGCGGCCTCGGACCCTGTCATGTGGCGCGACATCTTCCTTGCCAATCGCGAGGCGGTGCTCGAGATCCTTCAGCGCTTCACCGAAGACCTGGCAGGCATGCAAAAGCATATCCGTAGGGGTGACGGCGCGGCGTTGGAAAAAATGTTCACACGCACGCGCGCCATCCGGCGCGGCATCATCGAGGCCAAACAAGCCTAGGAACCGACTATGACCGCCGATCTGCATCTTATCATCGCCAACAAAGCCTATTCATCCTGGTCCTTGCGGCCGTGGATCGCGCTGAAAGCGCAGAACGTGCCTTTTCGCGAGACGGTGATCTGCCTCGATCAACCGGACACGTCGGAGAAGATCAAAGCATTCTCGCCCACGGGCAAGGTGCCCGCACTCCAGCACGGCGATACCGTCGTGTGGGACTCTCTCGCCATCCTCGAATACTTGGCGGAGACCTTTCCGGATAAGTCTTGGTGGCCCGCCGACAAGAAGGCCCGTGCGCTCGCGCGCTCCATCTCCGCCGAGATGCATTCGGGTTTTGCCAACCTGCGCACCAACATGACCATGAACGTCCGCAAGTCTCTGCCGGGTGTCGGCCACGGGCCGCTGGTCGATGTGGACATCGCGCGCATCACCGCCATGTGGCAAGAAGCCCGCGCGGCCCATGGTAAGGGCGGGCCATATCTGTTCGGCGCCTTCAGCAACGCCGATGCCATGTATGCGCCGGTCGTCACGCGCTTCAAGACCTATGGCGTAAAGCTTGATCCCGTCAGCCAGGCCTATTGCGATGCCGTTCTCGCGCATCCGTCCATGCGCGAGTGGTACATCTCCGCCGCCGGTGAACCGTGGATCATCGCTAAATACGAAGCCAAGGCGCTCTAAGGAACCAGAAAGTCCTTCCGCCAATCGATGGTGGGCAATTCCATGAACGTCACTGGTCCTGCCGTGACTTTGCGATCTTGCACGGTCACTGACAGGTCTATTTCCGGCGCCGCATCTGGTGTGGATGTTTTGGCCATCAGCACGAGAAGCCCGCGCACCACGGCGGCTTCGTTCTCTTGAACGTGCCCCGATTTTACCAGCGCATCGAGTGTTTCCAGAAAGCCGCGGCACTTGGCGGTGAAAGCGCCCATGGGCTGCAATGCTTTGTCCAACGCGAGCGTACCGCTGCCGTTCAGCGACAAGGGCGGCCAGTCTACGGCAATGGCGCGCAACTCCACGTCGCCGCCCGCATCACGCCAGGATTCAAGAACATGCGTCAGTGTGCCTCGCGCGAGTGTTCCATCCAATTCGGCGGTGAGATCAAGCTTAGGAATGGTATGCGCCAGCGGCGCTGGGGCATCGGCGAGGGCGAGGTTCGTGACGGCGATTTGGGCGCGCAGCGTGGGTGCTGGCGATGTGGCCGCGGCGGCGATGGGCGTGAACGTCGCCGTGACGGTATCCGCGCCGAAAGGTGACGATCCGATATCCGCATCCAGGTTGGCCAGATGCAGCGCGAGGTCTTCACCGTTCCATGTAACGTCGCCGTGCTTCACGCTCAGCGTCAGGGGATTTTCCGTAAAGCCGGTGGCGGTGTGACGCCCGCTCACGTCCACGATGGGATGAGTCAACGACAGAGGTGTCACGGCCACAGTCACATCTTCCGCTTCCCACGACCATCCTTGTGCGCGCAGGCGCAGGTTCGGGAAGGTAACGGCTATACGTGTCGGGAAGCCAGCGAGGGCTGGTTCACCGGCGGTGATGATGAGCCCACGTGCTTCCTGATCTTTCGCCCACTGCTCGGCGCGCGCGCGTACCGTGTGTGCCGTTACCAGCCAGAAGGCGCCATAGACCAAGCCTGCCATCAGCAAGCCGATCAACCATTTTTGTGTGTGCGAGGATTTCATGGTGTCAGACTAGCGCATCGGGCACGGGGTGCGCGAGCCCAGGATACGCGAACCCAGGATACGCGAGCGCTATGCGCTACGTCGTGGGCGGTTTGCGCTTCTTCTGTTTCTGCTTCAGGTTCAAGAATACCCGCTCGGCGATGATCCACAGCGCGACAAGTCCCAGAATGAAAAGCGCCACGTCGCCGGAGGAACGCACCTTGATGCCGCTCACCGCGAACAGCACAAATGTGGCCACAGCGAAAACGAGAGCGCGAATTCCCGTAAGCAAAGAGCTTTTCATCCAGACCTTCCCTTGCCGGATGTGGGGGACGCAGAGTGTGCCTCTCCCATTTCATGCAAGCAAGGAAAACCAGTCCGCAATGGCTTATCCCGGTGGCGCCGCTAGCGCGGCTTGAACAACGCGCTCATGCCCCGGCGCAGCGCGCGCCACCCACCGGATGGGAAAAGCGTCGCCAAGGCGAGGAGAAGTACAGGTCCAACCAGAACCAGGCCCAAGCCCAGAACCAGTGCGACGAGGTCGGATTTGAAGCCATCCGCCGCCGCCATTTGCTGGGAAACCCACTGGATGCCGATCGTGCTGCATATCAAAGTCACGCCAAGGCCCAGCACAAAAAGCACGGCCCCGGTAACGCTGACCTCGTCCCGCTCAAGACCAAAAATCGATGTGTCGTCCGCTCTTTTCATGACAGCTCCTGCGTCTGAGCCGCAATGTAATCCGCGCATGTGGCCGGCATAGGGCACGAAAAGGGCAGATCTGCCGCATTCCCGCCACACCAGCAATCCGCTAAGCTCTTCAGATGGTTGAAAAAGCAATCACGGCGTTCGTGAACTTCCTCATCACCATCGATCCTATCGGTGTTGTGCCTTTTTTCATGGCATTGACGGCGGGGTTCGCGCCCAAGCTTCGGCGCGCCATTGCTTATAGAAGCATCATCATCGCCGGCGTTATCCTGCTGGTGTTCACTTTTGCCGGGCAGCCGTTGTTGCATTATCTCGGCATTTCGTTGCCGGCCTTCCGCATCGCCGGCGGCGCGCTGCTCTTCCTGCTGGCGGTGGACATGGTGGTGGCTAAGGAAGGTGGTATCCGCGCGCCTACACCGAAAGAGGAGGAGGACGCCGCGCACCGTCACGGCGACATCGCTGTCTTTCCATTGGCCATTCCGCTCATCGCTGGCCCAGGAGCGTTGACGTCGACAATTCTCCTGCAAGCCCAGAACGTCGGCGATCCCACGGCCCAAATTCTTACGGCGGCGATTATGATCGGCGTGTTGCTGCTTACGGTCGCGTGCTTCCTGCTGGCCGAGCCGATCATGAAGCTTCTGGGTCTCACGGGCGTCAACGTCTTGACGCGTGTGCTGGGCATCATTCTCGCTGCCCTTGCCATCAATAATATCGTCGAAGGGCTGCGGAGCAGCTTTCCGGTCCTGAACGGCTGAGCCCATGCAGAAGCTGCAAACATTCCTGCGTGCCCACGCCACCGTGCGCGGTTTTATGGCGGCGTTGCTGGTGATCGGCGCCTGTACCTTGGTGATCCGTTTCGCGCTGATCCCCATGTACCGAAACGCCACAGGATTCTTGCCCTTCGATGCGCAGCCAGGCTTATCGCCTTTCAGCATTGGCGTGCAGCTTGGTGCCTTCCCCATTGCGGATGCGCGCTGGGTCTATCTTCCCTTCGCGGTCTTTGACGCACTCTCCGTCCTCGCGACGGCCTGGGTTTTCGCGCTTCTATGGACGTGGCTGTTCGACCGAGCGCCGACGCGCCTGTTCGCCTTCCTCACGCGTGGTGGTTTCGTGCTGGTGCCGTTCTATGTCCTGGTCTTCGATCTCGCCGGCAAAGTCGGCTTTTTCCGGCTGGTGAGCAGCGGGCGAGGTGATGCTACCGCGGCGCTTGTCGATCTCTGTGTCTGGCTGCACCGTTTCGAATACGGGTTCATCACGCTTCGCAACGACGCGACCATAGCCTTCCTCCTCGTCATTGCGTGGACATTGATCGCGCCGCGCTTCAAGCGTGGCGCATAGAGCGTGGTGCCGAAAAGTGGGAACCGGTTTTCGGCATAACGACGCGACCAAACAATAAGCTAGAGCAAGCAGCCAACTTAATGCTGCTTGCTCTAGACATATCTGAAATATGTGTTTCCCACCGCTTGTGTAGGCTAAGCTGAACCTTCGCACGAGAGGGAAGTGGCATGGATACCGCGCTGATCTGGGGCTACATCCATATCCTTCTGTTCGTGTTCTGGCTGGGCACCGACTTGGGTGTCTTCATCGCCACGGCCTACGTCAAGAATCCGGCCCGCAGTTTCGAGACCCGTAAAACCCTCATCCGCATCGCCGGCATGGCGCACGTGGTGCCGCGTGTGTGCTTTGCCCTGATCCTGCCCACGGGTGTGGAGCTGACCGGTGTTATCAATGTCTATCCGCTGACGCCGGGCCTGCGCGCTTTTAGCTGGGCCATATGCGCTGTGTGGCTCACTCTGATCTACCTCGCTGTGCGCAATCCGGGCAAACCCATCGCCGCCAACGTCCGCATTATCGAACTGGTCTTCGAGGCTTTCGCGGGTCTGGGGTTTGTCACCTACGGCCTCAACTCGTTGGCCACGGGCGCGCCCATCGACGACCCCTGGTTCGCGGCGAAGCTGTTTCTTTTCGGGCTCGTGTTCTGGGCCTCCATCGCTGTCGATATTGCCTTCCGGCCTTTCTATGCGCCCTTTTTCGAAGTGGGACAGGAGGGCTCCACGCCCGAGCGTGAAGAGACCATCAGCGCATCCATCAACCATGCGCTGACGGCCATGGGCATTCTCTATGTTCTTATTGCAGCCATTGCATTTATCGGTAAGGTCAAACCCTTCTAAAGTCGACCAAACCGGAACGCCCCAGAGCACTTTCCCGAGAGCACTTTCAATGACCAATGCATCCCCTGCGCCGCGCGACCTCGCGGGCGGCGCCGGACCTGCGAACAAGGCACGGGCGGGCCTCATCGCGAAGGTCCTGGTTTCCGCGGCACTTCTGTTTTTCCTCGCGCGCAAGCTCGATTGGCCGGCCATGGGCCAGCGTCTTGCCGGTGCGTCCGTGACGCCGCTGGCGCTGGCGCTGGTTCTTCTCACCGTGACGGTGGCTATCGCGGGTTTGCGCTGGCGTGTACTGGTACGCCAGGCCGGCGCGCAGCTCTCGCTCACGCAAGCCGTGCAACTTACTTTTGCCGGCATGTTCTTCGGTCAGGTTTTGCCGGCCACTATCGGCGGCGATGTTGTGCGCGGTGTCATGGCCGGGCGCGGTGGCGTACCGTGGGAGGACGTCGTCGTCACCATCGTGCTCGACCGTCTCGCGGCGCTGCTGGCATCCGTCATCCTCATTGTGTGCGGTTTGCCCATCCTCTCGGCCGTGGCCACCGGCGAGGCGGAAAGCCTCACATGGATCGCCGTAGCTGCTGCCGGCGCCGTGCTGGCCGCGACGGCGGGCTTGTTCATCTTCCGTAACCTACCGGCGTGGCTCGCGCGCAAGGCCTGGATGGCGCGGCTGTGGGATCTTGCCGGGCGCCTGCGCTCCGGTCTGGTGTCGCGCGGCGGCTTTGTCGCTGTTGTCCTTTCGCTGCTGATCCATCTTTCAACTGTCGCGACGGTGTTGCTCATCGGCGCGGGCCTGGGTGTCGAGATAGAACCCAAGGCTGCTTTCGCGGTGGTGCCCTTGGCGATCCTGGCGGCGGCCATTCCCATTTCCCTCAATGGCTGGGGTGTGCGTGAAGGCGTGATGGTCAGCGGTCTTGCCTTCTTTAGCGTTCAATCGGGCGACGCCCTTCTGATATCGGTGTTTCTTGGGATTGGGGTTGTGATCTCTGTGCTGCCCGGCAGCGTCACATGGTTGGCTTTGCGATGAATACTGTCACCGCGATTGCGGACCTCACCGCGCGCCAGCAGAATATCCGGGCGCTGTTCGACACGTTGGCGCCTCAGCGTAGCCGTTGGCTGAAGCGCAACCGCTACTTCTACGATAACGACCGCGCTTACATGCGGTTCCTGATTCCGGCAGGCTGCCGCGTGCTCGAGATCGGCTGCGGCGATGGCCAACTCCTGGCGGCGCTCAAGCCTTCGTATGGCGTGGGTGTCGATTTCAGCGCCGAGATGATCCGTGTCGCGCGCGCGAGTCATCCTGACCTTGAGTTCCATGTGGCCAACGCCGAAGACCCGGCAGCGCTCGATATCCTTAAAGGTCCTTTCGATTACATCGTGATCTCGGACACCATCGGTCTCATGGAGGATTGCGAAGCGCTCTTCGCCCGGCTGCATCGGCACACGTCCTCCGAAACGCGGCTTGTGGTGGCTTACTATTCTCACCTCTGGGATCCTTTGCTCTCGCTGGCGGAATGGGTCGGTTACAAGATGCCCCAGGTGCCGCAGAACAATCTGCCCACGGCCGATATCGCCAACCTGCTGACGCTCGCCGACTACGAGATCGTGCGCCGGGAATGGCGTCAGCTCGTGCCGCGTCGCCTGTTGGGTCTGGGCACCGTCATCAATCTTTTCATCGCGCCGTTGCCGGGTATCCGCCGGCTCTGCTTGCGCAACTATGTCGTGGCGCGGCCTGTACCGGTGCGCGCCAAACCGGCGCGCATGCCTTCCGCCAGTGTCATCGTTCCCTGCCGCAACGAGCGCGGCAATATCGAGAACGCGGTCAAACGCACGCCGGCTTTTGCCCCCGATATCGAGATCATCTTTGTCGAAGGCCACAGCAAGGATGGTACTTACGAGGAATGCGAACGCGTCAAAGCTGCTTATCCTGACCGCGATATCAAAGTCTTCCGCCAGGAGGGCAAGGGCAAAGGCGATGCCATGCGCAAGGGCTTTGCCGCCGCGCGCGGAGATATCGTCATGATCCTCGACGCCGACCTCACCGTGCCGCCGGAAAGCCTGCCGAAGTTCTACGACGCACTCGCCCTTGGCCGCGGTGAGTTCATCAACGGCACGCGGCTGGTCTATCCCATGGACGCCGATGCCATGCGCTTCCTCAACAACATCGCCAATCACGGCTTCGGCGTGACGTTCTCCTATCTTTTGAACCAGCGTTTCACGGACACCTTGTGCGGCACTAAAGTTCTCTGGCGCCGCGATTATCACCGCATCGTGGCCAACCGGTCCTACTTCGGCGACTTCGACCCCTTTGGCGATTTCGACCTGATCTTCGGTGCCGTGAAGCTCAACCTGAAGATTGTCGAAGTGCCCATCCGCTATGCCGGCCGCTCCTACGGCGAGACGCAAATCTCGCGCTTCACCCATGGTTGGCTGCTGCTGCGCATGGTGCTTTTTGCCTGGCGCAAATTGAAAGCCTTCTGATGGCCGTCGATGGCCGCATCGCCGAGCACGGCCGCCAGTGGCAGCGTAAGCCGGTGTTGCGCGACATTTATCTCGATCTCTATCGCCGCATGGCGGCGGAGTTAACGCCAGGGACCACGCTCGAGATCGGCGGCGGCGCCGGCATCTTCAAGGAATTCGCCCCTGACGTCGTGACGACGGATATTTTGACGGCGCCCTGGCTCGACCTTGTGGCCGATGCGCAGGCGCTGCCCTTCACACCAGCAAGCTTCGACAACATTGTGATGTTCGATGTGTTGCATCACATCGAGTTCCCGCGCCGCTTCCTCACCGAAGCCACGCGGATTTTGCGTCCCGGCGGGCGCATCATCATGGTTGAGCCCGCCATCACACCCGTGAGCCGGCCTTTTTATAAACTGATGCACCCTGAACCGGTCGATATGGCGGCGGATACGCTGACCGACGGTCTGCCCGATCCATCGCGCGATGCCTTTGCCGCGAACCAGGCGATCCCCACGCAACTGGTCACGCGCGACCGCCAGCGTCTGTTGGCCGCATTCCCGCATTTTCGCATGAGGCGCTGTCGGTGGCTGAGCCTCTTTGCCTATCCGCTGTCCGGCGGTTTTCAGCCGTGGTCGCTGATTCCGCATGCGCTCGTGGGGCCCGTGCTGGCGCTGGAGAACGTGCTCGCGCCCGTGCTGGGCCGCTTCATGGGCTTTCGCATGCTGATCGTTATTGAGAAGGCGGCAACGGCAGGATAAGCCGCCGGTTCTCCCAATCGCGCGTCCCGCTATCGGCGGTCAGGAAGGCCAAGTCTTTGCCTGCGGGCCGGAAAAATCCGAAAGCAATCTTCACCGCACCTGTCGGCCGCGAACTGTAAGCGAGTGTATAAAGCCGGATCGATTTTCCTTCGACGGGGCTTACAGCGGACAATAGCTTGATCTGGTTGTTGGCGATGATGGTGCCCTTATCGTCGATCAGGTGAGCGAACAGGAACCAAGGTCCTGAGTCCCCTGGCTGGCTCTCGATCCAGAACGACGCTTGCATGCCACCGACGTCTTGCGTCACCTCCGCCGCACGAACCAGTTGCTGTGCGGCTTCAACGCCGGTTGCATGGTATACGGCATCAAGCCAGTTCGCGGGTTCGCGCGCAGCAAGCTCTTCAGGTGACCACCAGCGCTGCCGGTTCGCCAACCGATAGGCGGTCGGCAGATCGTATGCGCCTTCGAATTTGGTCAGCGCGGCCTCAAAACGCAGGGGATCGACAACCTGCATCAAACGCACGCGTGTCTCCGACACCAGGCGCACGCCGTTGCTTTCATCCAGGGTGGGCAGCCAGGCGTTGAAAAGCTGAGACAGGTCCGCGAAGTCTGACACATCGTGCTGCGCCAGAATCTGTTCGCGTTTCGCCAGGTCCGGAATGGCCTCCGCCACAAGGAAATCGGAGTGCAGCATATCCTCGGCGTGCAACGTCGTGGAGCGCAGCCAATCCATGGGAACAAGAGCCGCCACATGCGGCAGGTCGCCCCGCGTGACGGTGGCATAGTCCCACACAGCCTGGATGTTGCGTAGGGCCGGCGTCGTATTGGTGAGATAGGCTATCGCCGTGTCACGTCCATTGCGCTTCAAATCCCGCAGAAGCGCATTGGCCTGCTCGGTTTCCGCGCGGAAATCGCTGATGTGCAGATTGACGCCCGCGAGGCGCTGTACACCGTCTGGAATGTGCTGCACGAGCAGAAAAACGGTGACGATGGCTGTGGGTAAAACCGCGAGGCCGAGTATGCCGATGAAAGCCTTTCGCGGCAAACCCTCGGCCCACCGCACGAGTGCCGGTACCAACAGCACGTAGGCCATCACCGCGAAGGGCAGGAAATATCTGATCTGGCTGGCTTCGGTCTTGAAGATCCAGAACCAGATGCCGCCCACAAGGCACGCGAGAACACTTAGTCCAAAGCCGCGCTCGTTCGGTGACCGTAAAGCCGTGACGAGGCCAAGCAGAATGGTGGCCGGCATCACGAACCCCATACTCATGCGAACCAAATCGAACAGGATGGCTCCGTCAAACGGAGCGTTATATTCGTTCTGCATGAAGGCGATGACACGCTGACCGAAAAGAATGTTCTCCGCCGAGAAATATTCCGATCTAAAGGCGATATACGCCGTCCCGGCAAAGAGCACGATGGCGCCGCCAAGACTCACCGACAGATATCGGCGCAAGGCCACATCGTTGCGCGCGGCGGTCAGCTTCCATCCGAGATTATGCAGTGTTGCGATGACCCACACAGCGCCCACCAGTGCCATGAGCAGAAGGCCCGCTGGTTTCACCCAGAGCGTGAAGGCGCCGAAAGCAGCAGCCGCCAAGGCCCAGAGCCAGGAGCGCTGCGTCACGCTGCGGATCAGCGCGGCGGCGGCCAGCGCGCAAACGCCGGCGAGGAAGTTGTCGACCAGCCCCCAATAGACCGTGGAGGACACGACGTCATTTCTCTGGAACTGGTACAGCGTCGGCATGCCGCCGAGCACGAGCGCCAGCGCGCCCGCAACCCAGGCGCCGCGCGCGCTCAAGGGCCGCGCCGTGGCGGCGATGCCCACAGCGCTCAGGAAAAGCACAAGCGGAATGACGCAGGAGCGGAAATAGAACCAGCGGAAATCCGCTGACCATCCAAAGGGATAAGCCATCAGGATCGTGCCCGGCGGGCGCACGGTCATGGGCAGGTTGAAAGGATTGACCAGCTTGTGGGCGGCAAGGCTTTCCCAGAAAGCATAGGCTTTCTGCACATAAGAAAGCGCATCCCACACCGGTGGTTCCGTGGCGCCGCGCACGGCGAGGGCAAATCCGAAGGCTACGATGACCAGCCACAAAGCGGTCAGGAGCAGCGGCGCGGCGGGCCGGCGGAACGTCATGAGCGCCCGGATGCGAGATGCGTCTGCATCCAGACCGTCAAGCGTTGCAGTCCATCCTTGAAAGAGGTTGCCGGTGTCCAGCCCAACGCTTCTTTCGCGCGTGCGATAGACAGCACGCTCACGGGAACGTCGAAACTGCGCGCTGCCGTATACGTGCGCTCGGCTTTTCGGCCTGTGACGGCTTCGATGGTGTCGAGGATGGTGTTGAGGCTGACGCCGGCACCCGAGCCGATATTAAACACGCGCTCGTCGCCCGTAGGACCAATGGCCTTGATCATGGCATCCACAACGTCGCCCACATAGACATAGTCGCGCACCACCGAGCCATCGCCCCAAATCTCTATCTTCTCGCCGCGCAACACCTTGCCCATGAACACCGCCACCGCGCCTTGGCTCGCCTGAATGCGTTGGCGCTCACCGAAGGGATTGGAGAGACGCAGCACGGTATAATCCAATCCATGCAGCGTGCGGTACAGGTGAAGGTATTTCTCGATGGCAAGCTTCGTGATGCCATAAGAGCAGATGGGGTTGGTGGGATGATCTTCATCGACGGGAACTTGGCGCGGGATGCCATAGACCGTGCCGCCCGAGGAGATGAAGACAACCTTCTTCACCTTGTGACGCACCGCGTGGTTCAGCATGCGTGCCGTGCCGGCCACATTGGTCTCGATATCGAACACCGGATCGGCGTTGGAGGATTGCGGCAGCGTGGTGGAGACGAGGTGAAACACCACGTCGCATCCGGTCAGCGCCGCGGCTACATCGGCTTCGCTGGTGAAATCGCCATCGACCCATTCGACGCGCTGTGCCGTTGCTGGATCGTTGAGAGGCGCGATATTGGCACGGTCGAACACCCGCACGCTGTATCCCTGGCGCAGCAGGCCATCGACGAGGTGCGAGCCAAGGAAGCCTTTGCCACCGAGGACGAGACAGCGCGGTTTGTTGGCCGGAGTGCTCACATAGGCCTCACGGAGGAGAGCTGGAAACCCCGGATTGCCACATCAGCCGCTCGCTGTCGATGGCTATGAAGTCTCCCGGTGCGGTCTGCACCGAGGTCCCGCTGGCAAGGGTGCGCAGAGGCACGGATATGGTCCGTCCACCCGCACCTTCACAGACCAAATCGACGCCATTGCGGTCCGCTCCGTGATCCAGTTTGACCACAAATCCAAAGGCGTTGGCTTTGACGTTGGCCCCGCCGCGCTTCAGGCCGTCGCGCACGTCGGAGCGCGGCAGGAGGCGCGTCGTTTCACCGAGGGTCTTGCCATCACGGCACAAGGCCACGCGCACCGGCGCTGCGAGGCCCACCACCGCCCAGCCTGACACCGAGCCGCGTTTGTCATTGAGGTCCAAGGGCGGTATGGCGCGCAGGTTCGCGCGTTCGTGCCCGAAGCCAGGGGCCGGCCCCACGTGCTCATAAAGCTCCAGTAATTCCTGCACATAGGCCGCCGAGGATTTCGGCGGACGGCAATTGGCGCTCAAGGTGTTGAGCAAAGCGGGCTCCGCAATGAGACGGCCCAGCGCTGTTGCAAGCGCCTCAACATCACCGGCCGGGAAGATGAGCCCGTTCACGCCGTCCTTGATATTCTCCGAAAGGCCGGGAAAGTCTGAGGCAATCACTGGGCGATGGGCCGCCAACGAAGAGTACACAACGAGCGGTGCGTTCTCGTACCACAGCGACGGCACCACCAGCACATGCAGTGCCTCGATCACCTTGCCGATCTCTGTATTAGGAAAGGTGCCCAGAAACTCGATGCCCGCCACACCGGCCGCGCGCTTTTGCAGCTCGGCGTAGTAGGGCGGAAAGTCGGAGGGGTTGCCGTAAAGCTTCAGGCGTGCTGCCCCCGGCGGCAGACGCTTGAAGGCTTCGATCAGCACGTGGCAGCCCTTGTGTGTGGCCATGGTGCCGATGAAGCCGATGACCAAGGGCTCGCCCCGCTGCACGTCGAGCGCTTCGCCGCCATAGCCGCCCGTGTCGATGCCATAGGTGGAATTGAGGATGAGGCGTTGATCCACTCCATTGCCGGTCAATACGCGTGTCATCAACTGCGTGGGCGAGATGATGCCGGAAAGGCAGTTCACGCGCGCGACAAGAAAATCCTTACGGTGCGACATGGCCGCCACTTCGCGGTGCATGGGGTAGGGCGGCAGCACGCCGTCCGCTGTCCATTTCACCAAGGTATCAGCGACGGCATTGGGCACCAGGCGTGTGAACTTCCAATCGCGCGTCAGCTCGGCTACGTGTTTCACGCAATTCCCACCATGAAGCGTCGGGCCCGGGCACACTTTGCCGCCGTGCAGCAGCAACTGCGACGTCGGGCAGACGGACCAGAAATCCGTCGGTGTGTAGTAGGCGGGGATACCGGCTTTCACAGCCACGTCGATCAGCGCACCGCCAAGCCGGCTCAAGTGGAAGAAATGGATGACGTCGGGTTTGAAGTCCGCGACAATCCTGGCGAAGTACTGCGCGGTAAGCTGGTTGTCGTATTCCAGTTCCGTCACCACGTCCTGGTCGCCCATGGGCACGTGGGAATGGTGGAAGCGGAAAACCTGCATGCCTTCCAGGTCGTATTCGTCGAAGCGCTCATTGTCAGCGAGATGTTTGCTGGCAGGAAAACCCGTCAGCACCGCAACCCTATGCCCCAGGCGCGTGAGTTCCTTGCCAACGCTGTAGGTCAGCACTTCAGTCCCGGAAAAGAAATTCGGGTAGAACTGATGGACTGTGAGCAGGATCTTCATACGCCCCGCACGGCCTTGACGGTTCCGGCCTTCACATCGCGCACGGCGCGGTATTGCGCCAGCATGCGCAGCAAGTTGAAAATGGGGGTGTTCAGCAAAAGCCCCACCTTTGTCCAAAAGCCGGCGTCGCACCCCGCGATATAGCGCAGGTCGGCCTTGGTCAGATGATACCATCCATTCAAGGCCGAACCGAGCGTCGGGGTGATCTGCACGCCGAACTGCGTGAACAGCTTGCGATGGCAGACATAGCTGCGCTTGTACTCGTAGCTTAAAGGCCGGTCGTGAGAATGGACGACGGCGGCTTTGGGTTCATAGACGATCTTGTACCCGCGCTTCAGCACGCGCTCGGACCAGTCGATGTCCTCGCCGAAGCTGATGCGTCCGAAGCGCTCCTGCTCCCACACGTCCTTGCGGATGGCCGAACACACATTGTCGAAGTTGCACAGCGTGTATTTCTCCACGGGCGGCAGGGCGGCATAGACAGCGCCGTCCCTGATGACGCTGATGTCGCGCTCCATGCGGCCCGTGAGATGAATGTTGAGGTTGCGCTTGGTGATGATGTCGGCGTCGGGCTGCGGGATCTGGCGCGCGTAGGCCCCGGCAACGCCGTCTTCATTCAGGGCGGCTATCAGGGATTCGATCATATAAGGATCGTTGGGCACGGCATCTTGCACCAGAAGCACCACGCGGTCCGTCGTTGTCCGGGCAATGGCGAAGTCGCGTGTGGCGCCATGGTTGAATTCGCTGGCCGGGATGGTGAAGCACTTGGCCCCCGCCAAGCGCGCGGTTTCCACCGTATCGTCGTCCGACTGGGAGTCGACGATGATGAACTCCACTTCATTCCAGCGCGCCTGCTGCTGCAAACCCGCGACGACACGCTTGAACAACGCACCGCCATTCTTGGTGGGGATCACCAGCGAGCAGAAATATGGGCGCGCTGGAGCGCTGCCGCCGATCGGTAGAGCGTCGGTCATTGGTTGCGGCCGGAGAGCTTCTGGCGCAGGCGCGCCCGCGTGGCCTGCCACAGCGTGCGGGCGAGGAAACGCGGGCTGTTGTGCTCGTCCTGGCGCACACGGTGCAAGGTATCAAGCTCGCCCTGCTTCGCCGCATAAGCAGCGTCAGCGGTGGCTTTCTCTTGCTGGCGGCGCTCTTCCAAGGCCATGAGTTCGCGGTTGCGCGTATCTAAAACCTGCGTTGTGGCGCGCACGTCTTCTTGGGCTGCGTCACGTTCACCGATCGTGCGGTTCAGCTGGCCCTTAAGGCTCTGCGTCATCTCGCCCTGGAGGTAAGCTTCAAGCCGCACTTTGTTCAGCGTCTCTTCTTTCGCCATATACTGCGAAATGTAATCTGCTTCCTCATCAAACAAGATCCGGTCGGCGATGTCCGGAACCGCTTTGCGCGAGCAGACGGCCAGGAACGCCAGCGGCTTGGCGGCCTGTTCCGAAGGGGCGCCAACCACGCCCGGTATCAGTTTATCGACAGTCTCATTCTGGTCGATGGCAATGCCCACGCGTACGAATTGCCGCAATATCTTTATATGTGGAAAGTGCGGCGCCAGAAGCTCGCGCAACTCGTCCTCGTTCATCTCGCGAATATGATAGGGGTTGGCGCCGTAAAGCGCCGTCACCGCCGGATTGGGCGTCGAGATGATGAAGAGCCCGTCATCCTTCAGCAACCGGGCGATATTGGCCACCGTATCCTGCTGCATCTTGAAGTCCACATGTTCGATCATCTCGAAACATGTAACGAGGTCGAATGACTTGGCGGGCAGCGACGCGCCAAGATCGTCCTGGCGGCGGAAGGTGAGGTTCGGTTTGCGATGATTGCTCGTGGCCCACTCCACAGCCGCCCCGTCGATATCGAGGCCAGTTACGTGGGCCGCCGTGTCGGCCATCAGCGCGGCGCCGTAACCGGTGCCGCAGCCGAAATCGAGCACGGTTTTGCCGGCCGTTAGCGTCTTGGCCAGGGCGTAACGCGGCAGGTGTTCGTATTCGGCCAACTTCGACCACGTGCCGGGCACGTAGCGCTCGCGCATGAATTCGGTGAAGTCGCTATCTTTGGCGGTCACCAGAAGGCCCTGGGCGGCGTTAATGTCGCGCGTCGTGCCGCCGGCTTCAAGTCCGACCATGTCGACAAAAGTGAAGTGCAGCCGACGCAAGAGCAGCGTCAAGGCTTCGGAATTATAATACACCAAATGTGATTGAGGGTGCCGGTAGGGCCAGCCCGCCGGATCATCCTGGGCCGCGCGCGAGCCGGCATTGGGTGTAGTGATGACCAACAGGGTCTTTGCCGTGATCGCACCGATGGAGAACAGCTGGTACAGCGTCGGGTAAGGCGAGGGCAGATGCTCAATGACGTCGAGCATCAACACCACGTCGAACTCGTGCGGGATCAGATCGCCCACCGTCTCGACGATGAAAGCGTCACCGCCAAGGCGTTCTTGCGCCACTTTGCGCGCATGCGCTGATGGCTCCACGCCGAAGCATTTCCAGCCCGCCTTGGCGGCGGCGGACAGATGCGTGCCGTAACCGCAGCCCACATCGAGGATGGACAAGCCCTTGCGCCCCGCAAAGGGCGCCAGCACGGTGCCCAACATGTCCACGGACCAGCCAGTCTGAGCGTCATAATTGGCGTAGCCGCCTTTTTCGCCGCCCTCGAACCATTCGGGGCGGTCGTAGTAGGCCTTCAAAGCGTGCGCATCGGGCATGGGCCACACATGCTCGCCCGAGCACGTCGCGCAGGTGAAGATGTCCAAGCCGTCCACCTTGCACAGCAGCTCAAGATGCGTGGCGTCGCCGCAGACCGGGCAGATGTGAGCCGTTTTCAGCGCGTCAGCCGTCATAACCAATCCACTGGATGGGATGAATGAACTTGCCCCACGTGGGGTAGGGCGCGCGCACGGCGAATCCCAACGTCAAGTCGGTGAGGGCATAACATAAGGTATAATCGGCGGAACAGGCCCCTACGGCAACGCGGTATTCGCCGGGGGCCAGGCTCAAGGGCGCGAGGCGCACCGAGCCTTTCCGCGTTTCCCCGGCTTTGGGGGCCGGCCAATATTTGCCGTCGTCGCGGCTGGTTTGCCCGATGACCCAATCGCCGTCGGAACGGTAAATGCTGACATTGAACACAACGGGCCCCAGGTCCTGCTTTGCTTCGATGGCGAAGGCGATCTCCAGCGTTTCGCCCGGCGCGAATTCGCCCTTGGTCCCGCCCAGAATGCGCACGTCAGTGAAGACAGCTTTGCCGGTTTCCTGCTGGATGGGCAGTGGGGCGAAGGGCGTGGCTTCGCCCTTATGGCCCAACATGTCGGCGTAATAGTCCTGCGAGACGCGGATGGACTCACCGATCGCACGGACCTGGCCCCCGTCCAGCCACAGCACACGTGAACACAGCAGCTGCAACGTGCTGATATCGTGGGTGACGAACAGGATGGTCACGCCGCGGGCCATCATGGCCTGGATGCGTTCCAGGCATTTGTTGCGGAAGGCGAGGTCGCCGACGCTCAAGGCCTCGTCGATGATCAGGATGTCGGGGCTTACATGGATGGCGACGGCGAAGGCCAGGCGCATGTACATGCCGCTGGAATAGGTCTTCACCGGCTCATCGATGAACTTCTCCAATTCGGCAAAGGCGACGATGTCGTCGAAGCGGTCCGCAATCTCATCTTGCGACATGCCAAGGATGGCGGCATTGAGGAAAGCGTTCTCACGTCCGGTGAAGTCAGGATTAAAGCCGGCACCCAGTTCCAGCAACGCCGCCACGCGGCCTTTCACCTCGATGGTGCCCGAGGTGGGCGTCGCTGTGCCGCAGATGGCCTGCAACAGTGTCGATTTGCCGGCGCCGTTGCGCCCGATGATGCCCAGCACTTCGCCGCGGCCCACGTCGAAGGACACATCGCGCAAGGCCCAGAACGCGCGGAAATATTCCTTGCGGCGGAATATGCTTTGCATCAAGCGGTGATGGGGCCGCTCGTAGATCTGATAGCACTTCGAGATATTGCGGACGCTGATGACGGGGTCAGAGGACATCCGCGAACCCCCTGCGTGCCTTCTGGAAGAACGCAAACCCAACGGCCGCAACAATCAGCCCGCACACCAAGAACAGCGCATAGACGCGCCAGTCCGGCATCTGGCCCCAGATGAGCACGCTACGCACCTGTTCCACCGCCGTGGTCAGCGGATTGAGAAAGAGATACCGGCGCAGGTTTTCCGGCAGCGCCGTCAGCGGATAGAAAATCGGCGAGAGGAAAATGAGCGCCGAGGTCACAATGCCAACCACCTGCGCCACGTCGCGCAAATACACGCCCAGCGCCGTCAGCAACCACGACAGGCCCATGATGAACAGTGCCAAAGGCAGCAGCATCACGGGCAGCAGAAGGGCCGTGAGCGGGGGTGCTCCGAACAAGTACACATAGAACGCCAGCCACACGCACAGGCTCACCGCCAAGTGAAAAAGCGCCGAAGCGAAGACCACCCACGGCAGGATCTCCAGCGGGAAGGCCACCTTCTTGACGTAGTTCACGTTGGCCAGGATCAACGTCGGCGCGCGGTTCATGCATTCGGCGAACAGCGTGAACACCAGAAGTCCCGCGAACAGCACCAGCGCGTATTCGGCGGTGGATTCCGATCCGCTCCAGCGTGTGCGGAACACGCCGCTGAAAACGAAAGTATAAACCGTCAACATCAGCAAGGGATTGAAGAAGGACCAGATGATCCCCAGGACCGAGCCGCGGTACCGCCCGAGCGCCTCGCGTTTCGCCAGCATGCCCACAAGCGCGCGGTTGCGCCACAGGCTAGCGGCAATCTCGCGCGGTGAAAGCGGCGGCTGCCTCATCAAGAAAAGGTCTCCGCGTCGGCCAACAGGTTGCCAAGCTGATCCTTACCGGACAATGTCGGTGCGCCGTCCAGAGGCCAGCGAATTCCCAACGCAGGATCGTTCCACATGATGCAGCGTTCGTGTTCTGGCGCCCAATAGTCCGTGGCTTTGTACAAAACCTCGGCGGTCTCCGAGAGCACCAGGAAGCCGTGGGCGAAGCCCTCTGGAAGCCAAAGCTCTTTCTTGTTCTCCGCCGACAGGATTTCACCGGCCCACTGGCCGAAGGTGGGCGACGATTTGCGCACATCGACGGCGACGTCGAAAATCTCGCCCTGGGTCACGCGCACCAGTTTGCCCTGCGTCTGTTTGATCTGGTAGTGCAAGCCGCGCAGCACGCCCTTCACGGAGCGCGAGTGATTGTCTTGCACAAAGTTGGGCGAGAGACCCGTCGCCTCCTGGAAGGCGCGCTGATTATAGCTCTCAAAGAAAAAGCCGCGCGCGTCGCCGAAGACCTTGGGCTCCAGCAGCATAAGACCGGGAATGGGATAGCCCGAAACTTTCATCAGAATAGTTGCTCGGTGAGAAGGTTTTTGAGGTAGCGTCCGTAGTCGTTCTTGATCAAAGGCTGCGCCAGTTTTTCCAGCTGTGCGGCGTCGATCCACTTCTGGCGGAAGGCGATCTCTTCCGGGCAGGCCACTTTCACGCCCTGGCGGCGCTCCAGCGTGGCGATGAACTGGCTCGCATCCAGCATGGACTCGTGCGTGCCCGTGTCGAGCCAGGCATAGCCGCGTCCCATGATCTGGACGGACATATCACCCTTCTCAAGATAGATGCGGTTGAGGTCCGTGATTTCAAGCTCGCCGCGCGGCGATGGTTTGAGGGCCTTGGCGTAATCGACCACCTGACCGTCATAGAAATACAGACCAGTCACGGCATAATTAGACTTGGGTTGCGTGGGTTTCTCTTCCAGGCTCACGGCTTTGCCGGCCTTGTTGAACTCCACGACACCGTATCGCTCCGGATCATGCACATGGTAGGCGAACACCGTGGCGCCATTTGTCTTCTCATCGGCGGACGCGAGCAATTTATGCAGATCATGGCCGTAGAAGATGTTGTCGCCCAGCACCAGGGCTGCCGGCCCACCATCCAGGAATTTTTCGCCGATGACGAATGCTTGTGCGAGCCCGTCGGGTGAAGGCTGCACGGCGTAGGTGAACTTCAAACCCCATTGTTCGCCTGTGCCGAACAATTGCTGAAAGCGCGGCGTATCGAGCGGCGTGGAGATGATGAGAATCTCGCGGATGCCCGCCAGCATCAGGATCGACAACGGATAATAGATCATCGGCTTGTCGAAGATCGGCAGCAGTTGCTTGGACACGACCAAGGTCGCTGGATGCAAACGTGTGCCGGCGCCTCCAGCGAGGATGATGCCTTTGCGGGGAGTGCTCATTTTGCGGGGCCTTCGTGCGGAAGCTCTTCAAGGAACCGGTCCAGGGCAGCGTCCCAGGCCGGCAAAGTAAGGTCAAAGGCGTCACGTAACTTATCCGTCGCCAGCCTGGAATTGGCAATGCGCTTGGCGGGCGTCGGATAGTCGGCGGTGGTGACTGGAATAAGGCGGTCCGGCGTGGCTTTCAGGGCATAGCCCTTGGCTGCGGCCAGCCGCAGAAGCTTCACGGCATAGGCGTGCCAAGTGGTCTCGCCGGAGGACGTCAGATGAAAGGTGCCGGTGGGTCCATCTGCGCGCTGTAGGCGCGCGAGGACCTGGGCTGTCACATCAGCAATGAGTTCGGCGCTGGTGGGTGCGCCGGTCTGATCTGCCACGATCTTCAGCTCATCGCGCGTGCGTGCCAGGTTGAGGATGGTGCTGGGGAAGTTCTTGCCGCGCGGCGCATAGACCCAACTGGTACGCAGGATCAGGTGACGTCCGCCGGCCGCGCTAACGGCTTCTTCGCCCGCCAGTTTGCTGCGGCCATAGGCACTGAGGGGGCTGGGCGCGTCAGTCTCGACGTAGGCGCCGGATTTAAGTCCGTCGAAAATGTAATCGGTCGAGTAATGCACAAGCAGCGCATCTGCGCGCTTGGCTTCCTCGGCCATGACTCCGACAGCAGTTGCATTGATGCGTGTAGCAAGATCCGGCTCCGCCTCCGCCTTGTCGACGGCGGTGTAGGCGGCGGCATTCACGATCACGTTGGCTTTGGCGTTCCGAACCTGTTCGCGCACGCGATCAGGGTCGGTGAGATCAGCATCGCTACGGGCCAGCGCGCGCACCGTTCCCAAGGACGCGAGTGCCCGCTGTAGTTCCCAGCCGACCTGGCCTCGCGCACCGAAGAGGAGGATGTTGACCGTCATTACACCTACCGGTATTGCGCCGCGACCCAGTCGCGGTAAGCGCCGCTGGTCACGTTGCCGATCCATGTTTCATTATCGAGGTACCAGCGCACGGTGCGGCGAATGCCGGTCTCGAAGGTCTCCTCCGGTTTCCAGCCCAGCGCGTGATCGATCTTGGTGGCGTCGATGGCGTAGCGACGATCGTGCCCGGGACGATCAGGCACAAAGGTGATCTGCGTGCGGTAGGAGGCCCCGTCTTTGCGTGGGGCCTCGCGGTCGAGGATGTCACACAGCGTGTGGACCACGTCGATGTTGGACATCTCGTTCCAGCCGCCGATGTTGTAGGTCTCGCCCAGTGCGCCGCCCGCCAGCACCGCGCGGATGGCGGTGCAATGGTCGCCCACATAAAGCCAGTCGCGCACATTCAATCCATCGCCATAGATAGGCAGAGGTTTTCCGTTCAGCGCGTTGTGGATCATCAGCGGGATCAGCTTCTCGGGAAACTGATAGGGCCCGTAGTTGTTGGAGCAGTTCGTTGTCAGCACCGGCACGCCGTACGTGTGGTGATAGGCGCGCACAAGATGGTCCGATGCCGCCTTTGAAGCGGAGTAGGGACTGTTGGGCTCATAAGTATGGTTCTCGGTGAAAGCCGGCGCGTCAAAGCTCAAGGAGCCATACACTTCATCGGTGGAGACATGCAGGAAGCGGAACGCGGTTTTCTCTGCCGCACTCATCGTCGCCATATAGGCGCGCACGGCTTCCAGCAGATGATAGGTGCCGACGATATTGGTCTGGATGAATTCGCCGGGGCTGTGGATGGAGCGATCCACGTGGGACTCTGCGGCGAAGTTCAGCACCGCGCGCGGGCGGTGCGTGGTGAACAGCTTCAGCGCCTCGGCGTAGTCGCCGATGTCGCCTTGCACGAAGATGTGCGCGGGGTTGCCTTTCAGCGCCGCCAGGTTTTCCAGATTGCCGGCATAGGTCAACTTGTCGAAGTTGACCACGGGCTCGCCGCCGGCGGCCAGCCAATCAATCACGAAATTGGCGCCGATAAATCCGGCACCTCCGGTTACCATCACTGTCATTATTTAAAGCCTGTGGAAGAGGGCCGCGACGTAAAGGCCGATATTATCGATAAAACCTTGGCGATGCACCCCGGAGCGTCGTAAAGCCCAAAGGCGTTGCGGCAGCCAGCCCTCGCGGGCGGCGCAGAAATCGTCAAAGATTCGCCGGTTGGCGGGGGTCAATCGGTCGCGGACCTGGGCCACCGCAGTGGTGTTCAGCGCGCTCCAGTGCTTGAAGCGTCCACCGAAGACCAGCGCCGCACGCCACAGGCGCGCAAAGAACCCTGCATTGCTGCCCACGATATTGCCGCCATGCTGACGATACCTGACGCTGGGATAGATATCGTAGAAGGCGCGTCCGCCGAAGCCGGTCACAAGGATATAAGCCCACCAGTCATGGCTGACGACGGGCACATCGGGTGCGTCTTTCAGCAGGCGGCCGGCGGCTTCGTTGTAGGTCATGGTGTTGCCGCCGCCGATGTTCTGCACCATGGCATTGCGGAATGTTGGCTCCTTGGCCGTGAACAGCGGCGCGAACCCCACGTCCTTGCCCTCGTCATCGATCAAGCGCGTGCGCGTCATATAAAGCGCGGGAACATTCGTTGGAACACCTTCAAGCCATGCCATAGCGCGTTCCAGCTTGTCGGTTTCCCAAATGTCGTCCTGGTCCGAGAAGGCGTAAGCGGCTGCTTTAATATCGGTGTTGCGCGCGAGCGACATGAAGTTGGCGACAAAGCCGCGCCTCGGCCCTGCCAGTACGGCAAGGCGATCCTCGCCCCACGCTTTTTGATATTCATGCAGAAGATTCAGAGTGCCGTCGCTGGAGCCGTCGTCGGAGACCCACAGTTTCCAATCGCTGTAGGTCTGCGCGGCGAAGGAGTTGAGCTGCTCGGCCAGGAAAGGCGCGCCGTTGTAGGTGCCAAGCAAGATGGCCACCGCCGGGCGGCCGGCGGCAGGAAGAAGTTTTGCGATCTGGTATGGCGGCATCATCAACCCGGCGTCGGCACGGCAGTTAAGTCGCTCTTAAGTCCCTGGCCTACATAGTATTTTCTGCTTCTTCAAGGGATTGTTGCACCTCGCCCCGGGCCTGCGCGCGCCGCGCGGTTTGGCGGGGTGGGGTTTTTACTTTTTGACGCTTCCATGATGCAGAAGTTGCAGGATCGGACTCCTGCTAATTCTTTGTTGTTGCTCGTTTTCTGAGCCGGTACACTTAACCCTTCCTCGACGCGGGGGCGATCCAAGAGGCGTCAATGGGCAAGCCACAAAAGAACCCATGATCGGACTTATTTGGAGCGCAATCTAAACGGATAGTAGCTGAAACAGCATCCGATCTCGGCCTAGGGTCGAGACGGGGCAGTTCAAGGGAAGGACAGCGGCATATGAGCAACGGAAATCTTTCACGGCGCAAACTCCTCGAGCGGAGCATCCAGCTTCCGCTGGGCGGTCTTTTGCTGGCGGGTGCCACGGCGGCCCAGGCAGCCGACGCCGGCAAGGTGTGCGTCGATCTCGCGCACATGGACAGCGGCGCGAAGAGCATCCGCGATTCGCTGAAGTACGTCGAGAAGGCCGCCGACCCGAAGCAGTCTTGCGGCACCTGCGGCTTTTTCGAAGCCAAGGGCGACGGCTGCGGCAATTGCATGATCTTCACGGGTCCTGCCAGCGCGACAGGCCATTGTGATTCCTGGAGCGCCAAGAGCTAAGGCTCGCGCCTCCATCTGTTTTTGAACGTGCACGTTCACTGCGGCGGAACTTGGACTGTCTCGAAGACGGTTCTCCAGGTTCCGCCGTTGTCTGTACGGCGTCAGCGCCTATGGGACCGAATTGGGGTGGTGAGTTAAGGAGGGTTTTGGTCTCATCGCAGTGACGGAGGAACGAAGATGAGATCAAAACCCATGACCACGAAGGCGCCTGCTGAGCGGGTGCTCAAGGACATTCGCCGG